>JAUYFM010000033.1 GCA_030690945.1 Smithellaceae bacterium
GGCGTTCCCGAGGATGGCCTCGATATGGCCGCCTTCCATGCCATCTGCGATACGGCGGCCCTCTTCAACGCCCGGCCAGTGGGAGACCCCGGTGAAGTGGCTGCGCTGTATAAATCATTGTATTAATCCTGCCGGAAACGGTATCGCCATCCTGATGGATAGTCGAATCAGGATGGCGATAGTCTTTGCACGAAGGGTGTTTGTAAATACTTCTGCTGTGAACGGACTGTGCGACCCTATCTGCTCTCGTTCAGAATTGAAAGGAAAGCTTTCAGAAGCGCCGTGCGGTATTCGCCATTTCTGGTTAGGATGATCAGGTTTCTTCGTAAATCAAGGGTGGTGTGCACTTCCGTAAGCCACTCATGAGAAAGCTCTCTAGCCACCGCCATTTTTGAAAGACAACTTACGCCTAAGCCTGCTTCAACGGCTTTCTTGATGGCCTCCGTGTGCCCAAGCTCCATGGATATGGTGCAGTTGATGCCTTTCTTCTTCAGCGCGGATTCAAATATCTCTCTGGTTCCGGATCCCTTTTCCCGCATGATCCATTGCGCTTTTTCCAGCATAGCCTTGGATGCTTTTTTTTGCATTGTCCAGGGGTGCCTCTTTCCGACGACCACAACAAGCTCATCGTTCCTCCATTGTGTTGAGTGAAGCGAGCCGACATGGGAAGGTCCCTCGATAATTCCCATGTCCAACGCACCGGTTTCCACTGCATGCTCGATCTGGTCGGTATTGCCGACCTGCAGCCAGGCTTTGGCACGAGGATAGTTCCGGGTGAAGTCCCCAACGATCGTAGGAAGAATATAGTTGCCAACTGTGGTGCTGGCCCCCACTTTCAATACGCCTATCGGCTCACCGACGGATTCAATCAGCAACTGCTCTATCGTGCCAACCTGCCGCAGCACGTCCTGCGCCTGAGACAAAATCAGACGCCCCCGGTCATTGAGCAGTAACCGTCTGCCGCGGCGCTCAAAAAGGGGCGCGGCGGCAAATTTCTCCAATTCGGCAATAGCCATGCTGACTGCCGATTGGGTGATGAACAACTGTTCGCCGGCTTTCGTAACATGCCGGCCACTGGCAACCTTTTCGAAAATCTCCAACTGTCTCAGGGTAATTGTCATGCCTAGCCTCTCATTAATAATACTGATGATTATTGTAAGAATAATGAATTTTTATTTATCATTAAAAAGATATATCCTGCAAGCAGTAAAATTCAGCAGGGCAATTCAATCAACACCTCGCGAGCTCTCTGCGGAGAATTAACGCTCGTCCCGCAGCAGCGGGATTAACGGCGCTGCAGGATGAATAGCCCTTTCCATATACACAGGAGAAAGCAATTATGCGTCTGATAACAACAAGATGGAATAAGGTCACCCGGGGATCGAGTCCTATATGGAAGGGTCTACTCTTAGCTATCGGCGTTGCCGTAGTCGCTCGGTTACTGCATAAGCTAATCCCGGGGCCAATGTTGAACAAAGCGATCAGCGATATATTAATGGCGGTTGTACTAGGGCTTTTCATCCGAAATGCTCTCCGTGTTTCCGGGAGCTGCGAAGCAGGAATCAAATTTGCCCTGGAACATGTACTGCGTTTCGGAATCATTCTCCTCGGTTTGCGCCTGAGCCTGCAGGATGTAGCGGCAACCGGCGGCGCGGCAGTGTTACTTGTTTTCACATGTATTGCGGTTGCGCTGTCAACGGCATACATTATCGGCCACCTGTTTAAAATCCCGCCCCGCCTCACGGCACTAATCGGAGTCGGAACCTCCATCTGCGGCAATACCGCCATCGTGGCAACTGCGCCCGCCATCGGGGCAAAGGAGGAGGAAGTCAGCTTCGCTGTCGCCGTTATCACACTCTTCGGTCTGATTGCAGTCATTATCTACCCGATGATAGGACACACCCTGGGATTGAGCGATACCGCTTTCGGGCTGTGGGCAGGCACCGCTGTCAACGACACATCACAGGTTGTGGCCGTCGGGTCTGCGTATAGTCAAACCGCGCTGAATGTTGCCACGATTGTGAAGTTGATGCGCAATACCATCATGGCGCCCCTTATCATCATGATCAGCCTGCTCCTGAACAACAAGATGACTTCGGAGGGCTCCTCCTTACCATCGACCGTTCCACGCGGAGGTATCCTGATCCCTTGGTTCGTGATTGGCTTCTTGACCATGTCGCTCATACGCACCATCGGCATCAGCACCGGTATTCTGCCACAGGACATCAACCGGCCGGGCACATTGCAAATGGCTGCGTTCGCACTCAAGGGTTTTGACGAGGCAGCAAAGTTCGCGATTCTCACCGCTCTTGCGGGCGTCGGTTTGGGCACGCGGCTTCAGGTCGTACTCAAGATTGGCCTGAAACCGTTCACATTAGGTCTGTGCGTTTCAGTTGTTCTCTCGATCGCCAGTCTGAGCCTGATTATGCTCTTTGGAATGGGATAAATACGGCAGGTTCACAGGGGCAATCACCCTGTCCAGTCTTTCATGAATAATACTGATTAATATTATCAAAATTATAAATTGTTATTTATTATTAAAATGTCATATAATAAAAAAAATAAAGTCCGGTAAGGCAGGTCTTCGTCGGAATTTTATTCGGGCTTTAGGACCGAAAAAATGAACGGTATTGAGAGGAGGAAAATCATGGCAAAATCAGATACCCCCCTTCTGGATGAACTGGAAAAGGGAAAGTGGCCAAGCTTTGTAAAAGACATGAAGCAAGCGGCACAAAAGAGTCCCATGGCCGAGGATCTCCTCCGCCAGTTGGAACTTTCTTATAAAGACAAAATCGGTCATTGGAAGCATGGGGGTATTGTCGGCGTCAAGGGCTACGGTGCCGGCGTCATCGGGCGCTATTCGGATCGACCCGATCTGTTCCCCAATGTTCAGGCCTTTCACACCATGAGGGTCAATCACCCCACAGGGTGGTTCTACAAGACGGATGCCCTGCGCAACCTCTGTGATGTCTGGGACAAACACGGCAGCAGTCTCACCAATATGCACGGCGCAACGGGAGATGTCATTCTGCTGGGCACGAAAACCGAGCACCTTCAATCCTGTTTTGATGACCTTTCCGCGGCCGGTTTTGACCTTGGCGGCTCCGGCTCCGCCCTCCGGACACCCAGCGCCTGCGTCGGACCGGGACGTTGCGAATGGGCTTGCGTTGATAGTCTCGATGTTTGTTACAACCTCACCATGCACTACCAGGATAAGATGCACCGTCCCATGTTTCCCTATAAATTCAAGATCAAGGTATCGGCCTGCGCCAATGATTGCGTCGCCTCCATCGCCCGGTCGGATTTTTCCGTCATCGGGACCTGGAAAGGAGACATTCAGATTAACCAGAAGGAAGTTCTCGCCTACGCCGTATCAGCCATCAATATTCAGACGGAAGTTTGTGACCTCTGCCCGACGAAGTGTATGGAATGGAACGGAAAAGAACTGAAGATATATAATGAGGACTGCACCCGCTGTATGCACTGCATCAACCTGATGTCGAAAGCCCTGCGGCCGGGCAAGGAGAGGGGCGCGACCATCCTCGTCGGTGGCAAGGCGCCTATTGTGCAAGGGGCTCTTCTTTCCTGGGTCATCGTGCCGTTTATGAAATTGGAACCGCCTTACACGGAACTCAAAGACTTGATTGACCGCATCCAGGATTGGTGGGACGAGCATGGCAAGTCCAGGGAAAGATTGGGCGAGTTAATCACGCGCCTGGGCATGAGGGTATTCCTGCGGGCCGTAGGCCTGCCCGCCGTTCCCCAGATGGTTAAAGCTCCCCGAACCAATCCGTATGTATTCTTCTGGCCTGAAGAAATTCAAAAGGAGGTGAAGTAAGATGGCAAAAACAGACATTGGTCCCCCTGACTATAAAACCATGCTGCCACCCGTCATTCAGCGAAATTACGGAAAATGGCTCTATCATGAAATTCTCAAACCGGGCGTGCTCATGCACGTTGCGGAATCCGGAGAGGCGCTCTATACTGTGCGCGCCGGATCACCGCGACTGGTTTCGACGGATCACATCCGGGAAATCTGCGACATCGCGGAGAAATATTGCGACGGTTACCTGCGCTTTACGAGCCGTAACAATATTGAATTTCTTCTGGACGACAAGGATAAAGTCGAGCCCCTGATTGCCGAACTGGCCACGCGCAACTATCCTGTCGGCGGCACCGGACACTCCATCTCGAACATCGTCCACACCCAGGGCTGGGTCCACTGCCACACCCCCGCCACCGATGCCTCGGGACCCGTCAAGGCCCTCATGGATGAGATCTATGAGTATTTCGTAACCTCAACCTTGCCGGCCCATGTCCGGATTGCCCTGGCCTGCTGCCTGAACATGTGCGGCGCCGTGCACTGCTCCGACATCGCCATTCTGGGTATTCACCGCACAGTGCCTAAGGTGGACAACACCCGCGTACCGAACATGTGTGAAATCCCGTCCACGGTAGCTTCCTGCCCCACAGGCGCCATCCGGGGTGATATGAAGAACAAAACCATCACCGTCAATGACGAGAAGTGCATGTATTGCGGAAACTGTTATACCGTTTGTCCGGCCATGCCGATTGCCGATCCCGAAAACGACGGAATATCCATCTGGGTCGGAGGCAAAGTCTCCAACGCCCGAAGCGCTCCTAAGTTTTCCAAGCTGGCAATTCCTTTTCTTCCCAACAACCCGCCGCGCTGGCCGGAGGTTGTGGATGCCGTGAAGAACATCATCGAAGTCTATGCAAGCCACGCCCGAAAGCATGAACGGGTCGGCGAATGGATCGATCGCGTCGGCTGGGAGCGGTTCTTCACCCTGACAGGCATTCCGTTTACGGACAAGCATATCGACGATTTCGATATGGCAACGGAAACATTCCGAACATCTACGCAGTTCAAATGGGGGTGAACATGAGCGAGGACTTGAAAAAACAGATCGTCGACCTTTTTCACGAAAAATCCAAGGGTGACAAAAAGATGTTTTACATCCGGGACGTCACCAAATGGCTCCCCGACGTGGACCGGCATACCATTCATGATGCCGTGAAAGTACTGCTCGATGAGGGCGCGCTGGTGTACTGGTCAAGTGGCAGCTCAACATATCTCGTGCTGGCCGAATTCTTTCCGAAAGAAGAAGGATCGCGCTCTTAAAATAGGTAATGGACCATGAACCGATCCTGCCCACGTCTGATTGTGGCCGCCCTGCGGGGTGGTGCGGGAAAGACCACACTTTCCGTCGCCATGGCCGTTGCCTGGCAAAAGCAAGGCATTCCGGTCGTGCCTTTCAAAAAGGGACCGGATTATATCGACGCGGCCTGGCTTTCCCTGGCGGCATCTCGTCCCTGTTACAATCTGGATACCTATCTGATGGGTTCCGGTGAGGTCGTCCGCTCTTTTTCACGTCATGCCGCAGAAGGCGCCGTTTCCCTCATTGAAGGCAACCGGGGACTCTTTGACGGAGTCAATGCCGCGGGGGAATTCAGCACAGCCGAACTGGCCAAGCTCCTCAATGCACCCGTCATTCTGGTTGTGGACTGCGATAAAGTAACACGAACAGCGGCTGCCATGGTCATGGGCTGCAAGAGTCTTGATCCCGACGTCGATATCCGGGGCGTCATCCTGAGCCGGGTGAACGGTAGCCGTCATGCGGCCGTTATCCGGCAGTCCATTGAGGAATATGCCGGACTTCCCATCTATGGCACTGTGCCACGGATGACGGATCTTCCCTTTACGGATCGGCACCTGGGATTAATCCCACCCCAGGAGCACGACCGCATTGAGCGCGCCCTGGACAGGGCGGGCGTTATCGCCCAGGACTACCTGGACATTCCAGGACTTCTGAATGTTGCCGAAAGTGCGGCGCCCTGGAGTGTTGATGCATTTCCCAATCCAGCCAACCCCGATCAAAGAGGTGAAGAGCCTGTCACAATCGGCGTGATCAAAGATGCCGCCTTTCAGTTTTATTATTCCGAAAATTTGGAGGCCCTGAGCGATCGGGGCGCAAAAATTGTGGAGATCAGCGCCCTTGATGAAAAAAGCCTCCCGGACGTAGATGCCTTATACATCGGCGGTGGTTTTCCCGAAACCCAGGCCGGTCGCCTCGCCCAAAACGATGCTTTCCGCGGTTCCCTGAAAGCGGCGGCCGAAGCAGGTCTGCCGATTTACGCTGAATGCGGAGGCTTCATTTACCTGGGTGAATCTCTGACCATCGGCGATAAACATTATCCGATGGTCGGCGCGCTGCCCGTTGCCTTCGGTATGGAAAAGCGGCTGCAGGGCCACGGATACACGACCTTGACCGTGGATCAGGAAAACCATTTTTTCCCCGTCGGCACGAAGATCAGAGGCCACGAGTTTCATTATTGCAGAATCCTGTCCCAAAAGGAAGACGACGCTCATACGGCCTACCACGTCCTGCGAGGGACAGGAATGGATGGCCAGCGCGACGGCCTGTGCAGAAAAAATATCCTGGCGGGTTTCACCCACCTGCACGCACTGGGAACACCCCAATGGGCCGAGGCTCTCATCGGCGCAGCCAGGCAATATCGTAGCGCCGAACAAAACAAGGCGGCTTGTCCCCCTTCGCGCCACCTCGAGGGTGGTTGAAAAAGGGGGGGGACCATAAAGGGCACCATGAACACAGGGCTTTAGAACACATGAAAATTGAGTAATTTTAAATACAGCAGGAGGTTTTAGAATGCCACAAATTGAATTAGCAGGAAAAAAGTACGAAGTGGATGAAGACGGATTTCTTCAGGAACTCGATAAATGGAATGAAGAGTTCGCACAGGCTTACGCACACACAGAGGACATTGAAGGGACGCTCACGGAAGAACATTGGAAACTCATCAATTATCTGCGGAATTATTATCAGCAGTTCGGCATCGCGCCGATGATCCGAAAAATCTGTAAAGACCTGGGGATCGACATGAAGAAGCTCTATGAGCTCTTTCCGACCGGACCGGCCAAAGGCGCCTGCAAGCTGGCGGGCCTTTCAAAACCGACGGGGTGCGTATAATTTCTCCATCTGAAAAAAAGGAGAAGCCATGGAAACGCTGATTATCTATCTGACCTATATAGCCTACGTGTTCATCGTTGCGGTGTACACGATCAAGGTAGTGGGATGGCTGAGGATGCCGCCGCACATCCGGTGGGATCTTTACCCTGTGATCCATGAAAAGCATTACCACTATGGCGGTTCCTATTACGAACAACAGGAATGGTGGACAAAGCCCCGTCCCAAAAATCGCTGGCGAAGCCTTTTGTATTCGTTAAAAGACAATTTATACATGGGCCAGTACTATAAAAGCAAACCCCTCTACTGGCTGTTTCTTCTACCGTGGCACCTGGGATTCATTCTCATTATTACATTCCATATCCTCTGCTTCTTTGCAGCCACGGCCATGCTCGGAGGATTGGATATCGGAGCTGCCTCAGGTCAACTCGCGGGGGTGGCGTTTTACTATCTCCTGCTTGTAACAGGAGGGATCGCTTTCGTGACGGGAACATTCGGGAGTATCGGCATGGGAATTATCCGTTTGGCCGACCGTTCTTTGAGGAAATACTCCATGCCGATGAATTTTTTCAATTATCTCTTCTTCCTGGTTGTCTACGGCAGCGGCCTTTTTGCCTGGCTAGTCCTGGATCCAACCCTGGATGAATACCGCACGTACTGGTTGGGGCTGATCACTCTGTCCCCGCCTGTGCTTCACCCGATGACATTACTGCATATCATCCTGTTCGATATCTTCCTCATCTATCTGCCGTTTACCCGTTCGACGCACTACATCACGCGAATACTTGCTTATTTCTTCATCCGCTGGGATGACGAGCCGAATCAGCGTGGCAGTAAGATGGAGGGGCAGATCAATGCTCTCCTGGCACAGAAAGTTTCCTGGGAAGGACCGCATATCGCAACGGGAAAGACCTGGGTTGAGGTGGCCATAGAACCGGGATTCCCCGATGCGAAAAAAGATCATAAAGGATAGTCAATGAATAAGATGATCCATATTAAAGATTTCAGCCGCCCCGGCGGACAATTAACGGAGATAGATCCCGCGGAGCTTATGCCCCTGCCGCCGCCATACGATAAGATGGAGAAAGCGCCGATTAGACAGCTCACGGATGACCAACGCAAGCGTATGGATGCGTCGCTCGACGGCATCGTCGCTATCGGCCTTACTCCGCCTGCAACCCCGGAGGAGGAGAAGGCTTTCATTGAAAAATTCCTTGCCGGTCTGGAAAAACTCTTCACGGTAGAAAATAACTGGACGTTTCTCCAGCCGCTTGTCCATACGCTGGATTACTGCGTAAAGTGTCAAGTTTGCTCGGACGCCTGCCCGACATACGAGGCCAGCGGCCATCAGGAGATCTATCGCCCTACGATGCGACCGGAGATTCTCCGCAGAATCATCAGCACTTACATCAAAAAGGAAAATTCCCTGTTAAGAAAGTTTAAGGACAGCGATATCGATCTTAACTGGCAGACACTGGCAAGGCTTGCGGAGCTTGCCTACAGGTGCACTCTCTGCAGGCGTTGCGCTCAAGTCTGTCTCTTGGGTTGCGATAACGCGCTCATCAGCAGGGAGATACGGAAAATATTCAGCCAGCAGATGGGAATCGCCCCCAAGGAGATCCACGAGAAGGGTTCCGTCCAGCAGCTCAAAGTCGGTTCCTCGACGGGGATGACGCCTGCGGCCCTGAGGAATGTTTTGGAGTTTGCCGAAGAGGAAATCGAGGAGAAGACGGGCCGGAAGATCAAGATTCCTGTGGACAAGAAAGGGGCGGATATGCTTCTCATCCACAACGCCGGTGAATTCCTGGCCTGGCCGGAAAACCTGGAGGCTTTTGCCATCATTCTGGATGCCGCCGGTGTGGACTGGACAATCTCCTCCGAGATTACCGGTTACGACTCCGTGAATTACGGCGTCTGGTACGACGACTTCCAGTTCGCCCGGGTGGCTATTCGCCAGTCCCAGGTAGCAAAAAATCTGAGTGTCCGCAAGATCTCCCTGGGGGAATGCGGCCATGCTCATAAGGCGGGTATCGTTATTGCCGACCGTGTTCTCACGGGCGACCTCAACATCCCCAGGGAAAGTATCCTTCCGCTTTTGGAAGATATCGTTTTAAGCGGAAAGATTAAGCTGGATCCCAGCCGAAATAATTTCCCCGTAACGCTCCATGATCCATGCAACATGGTCAGACTGATGGGCATCGTTAAGCCGCAACGGCGGATTCTGGAGAAGATCTGCCCGCAATTCCGGGAAATGACGCCCCACGGTGTTGAAAATTATTGCTGCGGTGGTGGAAGCGGTTTCGCCATCACGCAATCGACTAATTTCCCCGATTGGCGTTCCGCCGTTTCCGGGCGGATGAAACTCAAACAGATTCTTGATGCCTTCCAGGATGTTCCCGGGGCGGAAATCAAGAAGTATGTCTGCGCACCTTGTTCGAATTGCAAAGGTCAGTTCCGCGACATGTTCGAATATTATGGCGTCTGGAAAAAATCAGGGATTCTCTATGGTGGATTGGTGGAGTTGATCGTCAACGCCATGGTGGATATAGAAAAACCCTTTATTCAGTGGGAATGGCATTGAACGCAATGAAGAACATCAGCATATCACTGATTGCCGTTTTAATCCTGGCGGCACTCCCCACAGGCTTGTCCACACTCGGCTTATCCGGCCTCATAACGAACATCCTGCCGTATGTCGCCATAGCCGTTTTTCTGATCGGCTTCGTCTTTCGTATTCTCTTGTGGGCCAAATCACCCGTCCCCTTCCGCATTCCTACGACTTGCGGCCAGGGGAAATCGCTGCCCTGGATCAAGTCCAATCCGGTAGAAAGCCCGGCAGGGTATTGGGGTGTGATTGCAAGAATGGCCCAGGAAATATTCCTGTTTCGGTCGCTCTTCCGGAATACGGACGTGGCGATTGTTGACGGACGGCCCGTTTACGGCAGTGCCAAATGGCTCTGGTTTTGTGGTCTTCTGTTCCACTGGTCGTTGCTGATTATCGTGCTTCGACACCTGCGCTTTTTCGTCGAACCGATCGCCCCCTGGATTGGCGCTCTCTCCGCTCTGGACGGATTCTTCGAGATCGGCATCCCAACTCTTTATCTGAGCGATGCCGCCATCCTCGTTGGGCTGACATTCCTTTTTCTGCGCCGGGTGGTTGTCCCGCAGGTGCGTTATATCTCCTTGTTCACCGATTATTTTTCACTGCTGCTGATCGCCGGCGTCGTAAGCACAGGCCTCCTGATGAGGCACTTTTCCCCCGCCGATCTCAACGCGGTAAAAACCATGGCAATGGGCTGGGTGACCTTTTCGCCCGTTGTTCCTCAGGGGATCAACCCTGTTTTTTACATCCACCTGTGCTTCGTCTTCGTCCTTCTGGCCTGGTTTCCCGCAAGCAAGCTGATGCACGCCGGAGGTGTCTTTCTCAGCCCGACCCGCAACCTGGCCAACGACAGCCGGATGCGACGGCATATCAATCCCTGGAATGCCCCCGTCAAAGTTCATACCTATGAAGAATACGAAGATGAGTTCCGGGACAAAATGAAGGCATCGGGATTACCCGTGGAAAAGGAGTAGCCGTGTCGTTTGCCAAGATACCCAAACCGGATCAGTTGATCAAAATCCGCTACGCGCCACCCGAGACGGCCTGGATGAACACACCTGTCGATTTTCGTCCTGGAACGTGGAGCTACAGCGGGGCTGCGAAAAACCTGACCTATCTGGACCTTCCGAACCCGCGAGCCTGGCAGCCCGCGGACGAAGACTGGAAACTGCCGGACAACTGGCAGGCCATTATCTTAAACGGTATGAAGGAGCGCCTGGAAAAACATCGCTCCTTCCGCCTCTTCATGGACGTCTGTGTCCGGTGCGGCGCCTGTGCCGATAAATGCCATTTCTATATCGGCTCCGGCGATCCGAAAAACATGCCGGTGCTGCGGGCTGAACTTTTGCGCTCCGTTTATCGCCGCTACTTTACGACGTCGGGTAAGGTTTTCGGTAAACTCGCCGGCGCCCGCGACCTGACCGTCGACGTTTTGAAAGAATGGTTTTACTACTTCTATCAATGCACGGAGTGCCGCCGGTGTTCAGTCTTCTGCCCCTTCGGCATCGACCAGGCGGAGATCACGATGATGGGCCGGGAACTTCTCAATCTTGTGGGGTGCAACATCAACTGGGTTATCGAACCTGCGGCTAACTGTTTCCGGACGGGCAATCACCTGGGCATTCAGCCCGGCGGCATCAAGGACATGCTCGAATTCATGGCCGACGACATCGAAGACCGGACGGGTATCCGGGTAAACGTGCCCATCAATAAGAAAGGCGCCGATATTCTCTTTGTCACACCGTCAGGCGATTACTTTGCCGATCCGGGGACGTTTACCTGCATGGGTTACCTGATGCTCTTCCACGAGATCGGCCTGAATTATACCTTCAGCACCTACGCCTCCGAAGGAGGAAACTTCGGTCTTTTCACGTCCGCTGAAATGGTCAAGCGCCTCAACGCCAAGATCTACGCTGAAGCAAAACGGCTCGGCGTCAAGTGGATTCTGGGCGGTGAATGCGGCCACATGTGGCGGGTCATTCACCAGTACATGGACACGATGAACGGCCCCGCCGATTTTCTTCAGGAACCGATCTCTCCCATCACGGGAACCCGCTTCGAAAATGCCCGCGCCACGAAGATGGTCCATATCACGGAATTTACCGCCGACCTCATCCGGAATGGAAAGCTGAAACTCGATCCCCAAAGAAACGACCATATCAGGCTTACCTTTCACGATTCATGCAATCCCGCACGGGCCATGGGGCTTTTCGAAGAACCGAGGTATATCATTCAAAAAACCTGCAATCATTTCTTTGAAATGGCTGAAGATACCATCCGGGAAAAGACTTTATGCTGCGGCGCCGGCGCGGGTCTCGGAAATGATGAAAACATGGAGATGCGGATGCGCGGTGGCATGCCGAGGGCCATGGCCGTGAAAAAGGTTGTGGAAAAGCACGATGTGAATCGTCTGGGCTGCATCTGCGCCATTGACCGGGCGACGCTGACGTCGCTCATGGATTACTGGGTGCCGGGGGTGACGGTTATGGGCGTCCACGAACTTTTAGCCAACGCGCTGGTCATGACGGGAGAAAAGGAACGAACGACGGATTTGAGGGGCGACAACATTTAGAAATCCCCCCTCACCCTAACCCTCTACCCTGAAGGGCACACGTCCCGCAAGGGGAGAGGGGACAATGCTGATGATTGACTTGTCTCCCCTCCCTCGCGTGCCCTTCAGGGTATGAGGGGAGGGGCAGGGGGAGGGTGAAAGCATAACAAAATAAATTTGCGAGAATGGCAAATTAGATTTTAGGCGGGATGCATTGAAGATGAAAAAAAATAAATGGGGCTTAATCATATTGGGACTTGTGATCTTTATCATCGTGATCACTTTCCCCTTCTGGTACGGCAAAGGGAAAACATCCCCGGCACCAACGCTGAGCCTCGATACGCCCGCCATTGCGCAATTGAAAGAAAAGCGCTGCGTGGAAGACACATCGTTCATGCGCGAAAGCCATATGAAGTTCCTCGGCACCTGGCGCGACGGAGCTGTCCGCGAAGGAAAGCGTCTTCACACGGCACGCGACGGACGTGTTTTCGAGGTAAGCCTTTCCGGCACCTGCCTGAAATGCCACAGCAACAAGGAACAGTTCTGCGACCGGTGCCACAACTATCTGGGCGCCAAGCCTTCCTGCTTCAGTTGCCATAACATTCCCGGGGAGGTAAAAAAATGACGACGAACCGCAGAGAATTTTTGAAAATAGCGGGGGTGTCCACACTCTCCCTGATCGCGCCTGCAATCGTCTGCCCGGCCTGGGCCAAAGACAAAATTATCCCCGTAAGCAATTCCCCGGAGGCCTTGTCACCATCAAAGGCTCTCACGGCCAAACGCTGGGCGATGGCCATAGATGCTTCAAAATGCCCCGCTGATTGCGTGGATTGCATCGCAGCGTGTCACGCAACACACAACGTCCCCGGTTTCGGCAACCCCAAGGACGAGGTCAAATGGATCTGGCAAGAAAAGTTTGCCGCCGCCTTTCCCAATGAGAGCCATGCGTATCTTAGGGAATCTCTCCAAAAGCAGCAATTGCCTGTTTTGTGCAACCATTGCGCCAATCCGCCCTGTGTCCGGGTTTGCCCTACGAAGGCCACGTTCCAGAGGCACGACGGCATCGTGATGATGGACTATCACCGCTGCATCGGTTGCAGGCTTTGCATGGCCGCCTGTCCCTACGGCGCAAGAAGCATGAACTACCGGGACCCCCGGCCTTTTATCGCCAGAATAAACCCGGATTACCCGACGCGAACCAAAGGCGTTGTGGAGAAATGCAACTTCTGCCAGGAAAGGCTGGCCAAAGGCCTTGGGCCTGCCTGCGTTGTGGCCTGTAAGGAAAAGGCCCTGGTTTTCGGAGATATGGAAAATCCCCAATCGGAAATCCGTCTTCTCCTGGAAAAACGTTTTAACCTGCTGAGGCGTGCAAGCCTAGGAACTAAGCCGCAGATTTATTATATTTTATGAGGATATTATGCTGGAAAAATCTCTGAAAGGCAGCCGCGGATACTGGATCTGGATCATCTTTTTACTGATTGTCGCCGCGATCGGGTTTTTCTTCTACCTTCGCCAGTTGGATTATGGGTTAGGCGTCACGGGGATGAGCCGGGACGTGTCTTGGGGGCTTTATATCGCCCAGTTCACCTTCCTGGTCGGCATTGCGGCTTCGGCGGTCATGCTCGTTCTTCCGTATTATCTTCATGACTACAAGGCCTTCGGAAAAATCACCGTCCTGGGTGAATTTCTGGCCGTTGCCGCCGTTATCATGTGCGTACTCTTTGTCTTCGTTGATCTCGGCCAACCCTCCCGTGTGATGAACGTCCTCTTGCATCCGTCGCCAACCTCGATTCTTTTCTGGGACATGATCGTCCTTTCCGGCTATCTCCTGATCAATATTTTTACCGGTTGGGTCATTCTGACCTGCAATCGCAAAGAAGTCCCGCCACCCGGCTGGGTCAAGCCGCTGATCTATCTCTCGATCCCCTGGGCCATCAGCATCCACACGGTAACCGCTTTTATTTATGCCGGTCTTCCGGGAAGAAGCTTCTGGCTGACGGCGATTATGGCCCCCCGCTTTCTGGCCTCCGCCTTTGCCTCCGGCCCCGCCCTCTTGATTATCTTCTGCCTGATCTTAAAACGTTACGGGCGTTTTGACGCAGGCGAAAAAGCGATTCAGGCCCTCTCCAAGATCGTGGCCTATGCCCTCGCGACAAGCATCTTCTTTGTCCTTGTGGAACTGTTCACCGCCTTTTACAGCCAGATTCCGGAACAGGCCCAGCACTTTCTTTATCTTTTCACTGGTCTGGAAGGCCACACGAAACTCGTTCCCTGGATGTGGACATCCGCAGTTCTTGCCTTTGCCGCCCTGGGAATGCTGATCATCCCGCCAATCCGCCGCAACGATGGATGGCTCGCCGTAGCCTGCGTTTTTGTGTTTGTTTCGCTCTGGATTGAGAAGGGCCTCGGTCTGGTCGTGACCGGTTTTATCCCCTCGCCATTGGAGACCATCACCGAATACGTTCCGACGGGAGCGGAAATCGCCATCACCCTCGGTGTTTGGGCGATTGGATTCATGATTTTGACGATCCTTTATAGGATATTTATTACCGTGCACGACGAAAAGGAAAACCCATGAATGATAAGAAGAGGATCATTGTCATCGGGGCCTCCGCTTGCGGTGCGAAAGCCGCATCGCGCATAAAACGGCTCCGTCCCGACTATGCCGTTACCATCCTGGACCAGGGGCAGTACATTTCCTATGCCGCCTGTGGTATCCCGTATTATCTTTCCGGGAAAGTCCGCGATCTGGAC
This sequence comes from Smithellaceae bacterium, assembly GCA_030690945.1. Lineage (GTDB taxonomy): Bacteria > Desulfobacterota > Syntrophia > Syntrophales > Smithellaceae > UBA8904. The sequence continues at coordinate 14,915 of JAUYFM010000033.1, forward strand.
GACCTGCTGAAAACCACATACGGCAGAATCCGCGATGTGCAATATTTCAAAGATCTGAAGGATATTACAATTCACACGAACGTAAGGGTCCTCGATATCGACAGGAGCGCCCGCAGGGTCGGTGCAACAAACATGAGCACCGGCGAATCTCTCTCCTTCGAATATGACACGCTGGTCCTAGCAGCGGGCGCATCGCCGAAGATGCCCCCGATTCCGGGATCGAATCTAAAGGGGGTATACCACTTGACCCGCATGGAAGACGCAGCGGCAATCGCCCAGGAGATTCACGATCACGTGCATGGTTCCGCCGTGATCGTCGGTGGGGGATTTATCGGCGTCGAGGCCGCCGAGGCACTGATCCTCAAGAAATGGAACGTGACGCTGCTGGAACGCGAAAGCCAGCTCTTTCCGGGAATGCTCGACTTCGAAATTTCAGCGCTGATCCAGGAACATTTTTATGAGAACAGGGTGGATTCGGAATTCAACGCCGAAATCATTTCCTTCGAGGGAGAGGAAGGGAAGATTAACAAGGTCATCACCAAAAATAACGAATATCGCGCCGATATAGTCATTGTCGCAACAGGCCTCAGACCCAATACGGCGATTGCGGAGGCAGCCGGCCTTGCGTTGGGGGATACCCGGGCGCTCAAGGTCAATGCACTCATGCAGACCAGTGATCCGGCCATTTATGCCGGTGGGGATATGGTCGAAAACAAGCATATTATTACGGGAAAACCGTGTTACATTCCCCTCGGTTCCACTGCAAACAAACACGGCCGGGTCATTGCCGACAATATCTGCGGCATGAATTCGAAGTTTCCCGGCATACAGGGCACTTTCGTGTGCAAAGCGTTTGAATACAATGTAGGTTCCACCGGTATCACGGAGACACAGGCAAAGCAGATGGGATTGGATGCCTTCGCCCTTTCTGTCTGTGGATTCGATAAGGCCCATTATTACCCCGACAGTCAAATCATGGCGTTGAAAATCATATTTGAAAATGGCACCCACAGGCTTTTGGGTCTGCAGGCCGTGGGAAAAGGCGATGTCGCCCGCCGTATTGATGTGGCCGCTACGGCCATGCGTCTCGATGCAACCCTTCAGGATATCATTTATTTGGATATGGCCTATGCCCCTCCATTTTCACCGGCTCTGGATGTCTTTGTCACCGCTCTCAATGTTGCAGAAAATGTGAACTCTGGTATACTGAAACCAATAACAGTTATGGAGGCCAAGAGACTTCTGGACCATGAAGACGCTGTGTTGATGGTGGACGTCAGATCGGATTTGGAATTTCGGCGCGCGCATGTCGAGCATCCCAAGGTCATCAATATTCCCCTCGACGAACTGCATCAAAAAATTGACGAACTACCGAGGGATAAGAAAATCATTTGTACCTGCCAGCTCGGGCTGAGGGGTTTTTCGGCCCAAAGAATCCTGGACGCGGCCGGTTTCCCCGACGTCTGCACTCTCGAAGGCGGCCTGTTCCTCTGGCCATGGAAAGAAGACATGATATGATTTGGTCAGGACAGATTGCAGCCTGCAAGGTATGGACAGGTCTTCTCCGGTTGCATGGACATTCCGCACACATTCGGGACGTATTCAGCAGAGGGAGCAACCGATGAGAGCAGGAAAGTTTGATACCTAAAAATCAATGGAGTGTTCATTGAAGATTCTAGTCTTAAATTGCGGCAGTTCATCGCTTAAATACAAACTCTTTGAGCTGGGGGACAACAACGTCCTGGCCCAGGGGCAGGCGGACCGTATCGGCATGACCGACGCCGTCTTTCAACATGATGCGCAAGGGCACGAAACCTTTCTGAACAAAAAACCGCTCGCCAATCATCACGAAGCCGTGCATGCTCTGTTGACCCATCTTGTCGACGGTCAGCAGGGAATTATGACGGAGATGAGCGAAATTGGCGGCGTCGGACACCGGGTGGTTCACGGCGGAGAACATTTCCGCACCTCCGTTGTCGTTGATCCCGCAATACGGGAAATCCTCGAGACAACCAAGAAACTCGCCCCGCTCCATAACCCGCCGAACCTCATGGGAATTGATGTCTGCACAAGCCTTATGCCCGGCGTACCCCAGGTGGCTGTCTTCGACACAGCTTTCCACCAGACCATGCCGGCGTATGCATACACCTACGCGATCCCTTATCATTACTACATAGAGGATCATGTCCGCCGCTACGGCTTCCACGGCATCTCACATCGTTATGTAGCCTGCCGGACGGCGGAAATCCTGGGGAAGAATATGGAGGCGTTGAGGATCATCACCTGCCATCTCGGAGCAGGCTCGAGTCTCTGCGCTGTGGCGGCAGGAAAATCCCTGGATACCTCCATGGGTTTTACACCTTTGTCGGGTCTCGTTATGGGGACACGCTCGGGTGATATCGATCCGGCGCTTGTTTCCTTCCTTGTGGAGAAGGAGCAGAGTTCTCTGACGCAGGTAATGGACATGCTGAATCGCGAGAGCGGCGTTTTCGGCATCTCCGGCATATCGCCCGATTTTCGCGATCTGGAAAAGGAAGCCTCGCTCGGCAATGAGCGGGCACGTCTGGCGCTTGATGCCTATGCCTATAGTGTGGCCAAGGGGATTGGTTCCCTGATTCCGGCCGCAGGCGGTCTTGATGTTCTTGTCTTTACCGCGGGGGTCGGCGAACACTCACCAAACATGCGGCGGCGGATCTGCGCATTTCTTTCCTGGCTGGGCATTTCCCTGGATGAAGAGAAGAATCTGAACGGCATTCTTGAAGAGGATATCTCCCTGTCCGGGACAAAGGTAAAAATTCTCGTCGTTCCAACGGATGAGGAAAAAATGATCGCCGAGGAAACTCGGGCGGTTTTGCAAAAACAATAACGTTAAACAGACTGGAGGTTTTAAAATGAAAAAAGTAAAAATGACACCCAGCGAAGCGATTGTCGAGACATTGCTGGCGGAAGGGGTGGATCACGTATGCGGCATAGTGGGTTCCGCCTTTATGGACATGCTCGATCTTTTTCCGGCTGCGGGGATCAAATTTATACCCGTCCGCCATGAACAGAGCGCCGCTCATATGGAAGACGCCTATTGCCGGGTTTCGGGCCGGTGCGGTGTCGTCACAGGCCAGAACGGCCCCGGCATAACCAATATGGTCACGTCGGTTGCCGCGGCAAACATGGGCCATACGCCCCTAGTCATTATTTCCCCGTCGGCGGGGACGCCCACCATCGGCTGGGACGGCTTCCAGGAATGCGACCAGATGTCCGTCTTTAAGGCCGTCACGAAAGCCGTCGTCCGCGTTCCCCATCCTAAAAGAGCAGCTGATTGTCTGAGAACGGCCTTCCGCATCGCTTATGCCGACCGGGGCGCTGTTCTTTATGATATTCCCCGTGATTATTTCTACGGAGAGATCGAAGAAACCATCCTGAAACCCTCCCAATACCGGGTAGATGCCAGGGGATGCGGCTCCATGGAACAATTGAACAGGGCTGCCGAACTTCTGTCCAAAGCCAAAAATCCTGTGATCGTTTCCGGCCGTGGGGTCGTCGATGCCAACGCGCTGGACATCGTCAAGGCCATCGCCGAACACCTGACTGCACCCGTGGCGGTCACCTATCTCCATAATGACGCCTTCTACGGAAATCATCCTTTATCCATCGGCCCCATCGGCTATATGGGTTCCAAGGCGGCCATGAAGACGCTGGCCAAGGCTGACGTCATGCTCGCCATCGGGACAAGGCTTTCCGTCTTCGGAACGCTTCCCCAGTATGACATCAATTATTTCCCGGAGAATGCCAAGATTATCCAAATCGACATCAATCCCAAACACATTGCCCGAACACACCCCATCGAGGTCGGAATCATCGGCGATGCCAAGGAAGCCACAGTGGAAATCCTGAAGCGCCTGAAGGCCCTGGACCGAGGCCGCAAGCCCGATGCCAAACGCCTGGCAGCCGTGGCCAGGGAAAAGAAGATCTGGGAAAAAGAGATTGTCGATTTAGCCATGGTTGACGGCAATCCCATGAACCCAAGAAGAGTCTTGCTCGAAATCTCCAAAGCTCTGCCGGACAATGCCATCGTGTCCACTGATATCGGCAATGTTGCTTCGACAGCCAACAGCTACCTCAAGTTCAACCAGTCGAGACGGCATATCGCCGCCCTGACCTTTGGCAACACCGGATTTGCCTATCCGGCGGCCCTCGGGGCGCAGATTGCTTGTCCCAAAGCGCCGGTCATCGCTATTGTCGGTGACGGCGCCTGGGGGATGAGTCTCCACGAGGTCAGCACCGCCGTGGAGCACAATCTGCCCGTTGTGGCCTGTGTTTTCCGGAACATGTGGTGGGGGGCCGAGGCGAAAAACCAGGTGGACTTCTATAACAATCGGTTCGTCGGTGTGGACATTCCCACGCCGGAGAGTTTTGTTCCCGTCGCCAAGGCGATGGGAGCCAACGGCGTCCAGGTCAGTCGGCCCGAGGACATCAAGGAAGCCTTTCTGTCCTGTATCAAAAGCCGCAAGCCCACTGTGCTGGAATTTCTGGTGGACGGTAAGCAATTGGCCCCGCCCTTCAGGAAGGACGCACTGGCGTTGCCGACTCGATTCCTGCCCAAGTACGCTCATCTGGATCATCACAACTGGTACAAAGGAGGCGTCAATGATTTATAAAGACTTGAAAGGAAAAACAGCCATCGTAACGGGGTCCGGCAAAAAAACCGGCATCGGTTATGCGATTGCGGAAAAACTGGCTGCGGCAGGATGCAACATTATCATTGCCGATCTGGGCAAACCACCCGTGCCGGGAGAGTCCCTGAAGTCCGCAACGGGTGAAGAAATGGAGGTGATTGCCAAAGAATTGGCGAAGACTTACGGCGTTCGAACATTATCGGTGGCCGTTGATATTACGGATGCGAGCGCCATCGGAGCCATGGTGGACACCATCAAAGGCGCCTTCGACCACATTGACATTCTTTGCAACAATGCGGGAGCATCCTTCGGCGTCCCGAATACAATCCTGAGTTATGACGAAGCGGCCTGGATGAAGACCATCGACGTGAATCTGTTTTCCGTCTTCCGCATCTCGCGGGCCATCATTCCCCTGATGACGGGCAAACCGGCAGCCATCATCAATACGGCATCCCGGGCGGGCAAGGTGCCTCCCATCTTCAACAGCGCCTACGCGGTGGCCAAGGCGGGCGTCATCATGTTGACCAAAACCATGGCCAAAGAACTGAGCGGCGGCGGAATCCGCGTTAACGCTATCTGCCCGGGACAGATTGCCACGGATCTGGAAAAGTGGCGTTTTGGTCTGGAAGCGTCATTTTTCGGCACGACTGTTGAGGAGCGGGAAAAGGAAATGTGCAAGACCATTCCCCTGGGATACATCGGTCTTCCGGGGGACGCCGCCGATCTGGTGGCCTTTCTGGCTTCCGACGCCTCGCGGTATATTACCGGACAGGCCATCAATCTCGATGGCGGTCAGTGCATGGAATTATAACCATAAAAACATATCGTTTCAGGAGAAGATACTATGGATAAAATTATTGGCGGTAAGCTTGTTGCGGATGCCTTAATCGAGCGGGGCGTCGATTACATTTTTACGTTGAGTGGCGGGCATATTACGCCCATTTACCAATTTCTGGAAAACACAAGTATCACGATCTTTGACACACGCCATGAACAGGCGGCCGTCTTCATGGCTGAAGCCTGGGCCAGGATGAATCGCAAACCGGCAGTGGCGATGGTCACGGCGGGACCGGGATTCACCAATGCCCTCTCCGGTATCGCCAGCGCCAGGCTGTCCAACGCTCCGGTTATTCTCATTGCCGGCTGCGTGGGGCTCGAGACCGCCGAGAAGCTTGATCTTCAGGATATGACCCAGCTTCCGGTCATCGAACCCATGGTTAAAAAAGCACTGGTCTGCCATATCCCGGAACGGATTCCTGAATTCATCGACATCGCCTTCCGTACAGCCATGAGCGGCCGACCCGGACCGGTCTATCTGGAGCTTCCCTGTGATGTCCTGAACGCCACTGTGGACATGACCAAGGTCAAAAAGATGCATACCACGCTCACAACCAAACCCGTTGACCGGGAAAATACAAGGAAGGTTGTTGATCTCCTGAAGGCGGCTAAAAATCCCATCGTCATCGGTGGAAGCGGTATATGGTATGCCGATGCGGGAAAAGAGTTTGTTGAGTTCGTGGAGAAGATAGGGATACCGGCCTTTACAGCGGGAGCGGGACGGGGTGTCTTACCCGATACTCACCCTCTTTGTTTTGAATCATCTCTGGCCATAAGGCCCGGCGGCGCCATGCTGGCTCTGATGAGTTCCGACCTGGTGCTTTTCTTGGGCGGCAGGCTCAGCCTGTTCTATATTTTCGGAGAAATATTTCCTGCGGCAGCGAAATTTATCCAGGTCGATATCGCACCGGATGAGATAGGAAGAAACCGCACGGTTGATCTCGGGATCGTCAGTGATACGAAGGCATTCCTGAAGGAGCTCAACAGTATTCTGGATGAAAAAGCCATCGGCGACAAACTCAAAAAGCAATACCAGCCCTGGGTGGACACGGTCCGAAAGGCGGATTTAGAAGGCAAAGACCAGGCCAAAGCCATGTGGGAATGCAATACTCTGCCCATCCACCCGATGCGGCTGGCCAAAGAAGTAAACGATTTTATGAACCGGGAAGATGACATCGTCGTTGCCGACGGCGGCGATACATCGACTTGGATGGGCATGACCCGGACGGTCAAAAACGGTGGAACCTATCTGGATTACGGTCTTTACGGATGCCTCGCGGTGGGGCTTCCCTATGCCATTGCGGCCAAGCTGAAGCATCCGGATAAGCGCGTTCTCGCCATTATGGGTGACGGTTCTACCGGCTTTAATTTTATGGAATACCATACCGCCATCCGCAAGAAAATCCCGATTGTCGTGGTCATCGGCAACGATCAGGCCTGGGGCATGATCATGCACAGCCAGCAACTGCGCCTGGGTCACAATATCCCGAACGGGACTGAGCTGGGCTGGGTCGATTACCATAAGATGGTTGAGGTCATGGGCGGCTTTGGCATCTGTGTGGAGAAACCGGAAGATATTCGACCGGCACTGGAAGCAGCTTTTGCTTCCGGAAAGACAGCCTGCGTCAACGTCAAGGTAGATCCGGCCATCATCAGTCCGGGCAGCGTGGCTCTCGCCAATCTTGGCGGATACAAAAGCAGTTGAGGTATGGGTTATTACAACGCAACCAAAGAAAGCGAAATGGTATAACCTTTTAAATCAGGTAAGGAGGTCCCATGAATAACGTTACAGCACCCAGGGAATATAAGTTGTCAAAGCGCAGCTCCTATTATATCTTCGCGCTGCTGTTTCTGCTGTATTTCTTCGATTATGTGGATCGAACGATCGTGACATCCCTTGCTCCTTTTATTCAAAAGGAGTGGGGCCTTACGGACACACAGTCCGGCTTGCTCATGTCGGTCGTCTACTGGTCCATCGTCGTCTTTGTCTTTCCCGTTTCGATCCTCGTGGATCGCTGGAGCCGGAAAAAGACCATTGGCGTTATGGCCCTTTTCTGGACTGCCGCTACGATAGCCTGCGCTTTCACTAAAACCTTTCCCCAGTTGCTGGTGGCCCGCTCCGCCATCGGGATTGGCGAGGCCGGATATGCCCCCGCCGGTACGGCCATGCTTTCCGGTTTGTTTCCTCCGGAAAAACGTTCCCGCATGATGGGTCTCTGGAATATTTCTATTCCACTGGGCATCGCCGTCGGGATTGGCCTCGGCGGTTTCATAGCCACACATTGGGGCTGGCGGCATGCCTTCGGCCTGGTGGCGATTCCCGGGGCAATCGTGGCCATTCTTTTTTTCTTCGTCAAGGATTATAAAACGGTGGACCTGGTCAAAACCGATACGCGCAATACCGGTCAAAACCCGGTCAAGATGACTAAGATGGATATCTTCCGGGAATTTATTCATACCCCTTCTCTGATTTTCACCAATCTCGGGTTTGTCGGTTGCGTGTTTGCTAACAATGCGATCATCTTCTGGCTTCCCTCTTATTTGCACCGTACGACAGGTGTCTCCATCAGTGAGGCCGGCATGAAAACGAGTGTGCTCATGATCCTGGCGCTCATCGGCCTGCCTCTGGGAGGATGGTTGGCCGATATGTGGTTTAAGAAACGGGTGACAGCGAGGCTGCTGTTTCCCGCGATTACGACAGCCCTCAATGCCATCTTCATCTTTATCGCTATTTCCTTCCTTCAGGGACAGGCGCAATATCTGACGCTGATCGGAATGGGCATTCTGGCTTCCGCATTCGCCCCGGCGGCCATCATCGCCACGCAGGAGGTGATTCACCCGGGCCTTCGGGCAATTTCCTACTCCGTTTGCGTCGTTGTTCAAAATCTCCTGGGGGCCTCCCTGGCGCCCATTGTGATCGGGAAGATATCCGACCTCTATGGTATCCAGGTGGCTATGTCTATTCTGCCCGTTTTCCTTGTGGCCTCGGCCCTGTTGTTTTTTGCCGGATCTTTTTTTTACAAGAAGGATCTGGATAATGTGCAAAAGATCACTTTGGAATGTGAGGACTGAAATAAGGAAAGAAAATCTATGAAAGCTGTTGTATTTCGTAAAGACAAAGGACTCGTCTATGAAGAGGTTCCCGACTACCAGCTCACGCCCGATGAGGTATTGGTCCGCGTGGCCAATACCGGCTTTTGCGGTTCCGATCATTCTTTGGTAGCAGGTGGGCTCGTACCCGATGGTTACATCCTGGGGCATGAAATCAGCGGCGTAGTCGTTGACAAAGGCGCCGACGCGGGGGGGGCTGTCTTGGGCCAGAGAGTCTGTATTCGTCCCACTTACTGCGGACAGTGCGCCAATTGTATCAATGGCAAGCCGCATCTCTGCCGGGTTCATAGGCGAACCGCGGGAATCGGCGACTTACCCGGCGGCTTTGCCGAGTATGTCAAAGTGTATCCACAAATGCTGATTCCCATCCCCGAAGGCGTCGATTCCCGCAATGCGGCGCTCGCCGAAACTTTTGCCTCCGCCCTGCATGCTATTCATTGCACAGGAGAGAAGACGGGTTCCGCACTGGTGATGGGAGGCGGCCCTATCGGTCTGTCTGCCGTCCGAATCCTCAAAGTTCTCGGCTATGGTCCGATAGTGCTTTTTGAACCGGTGAAGGAAAAGCGGGATATCGCTCTTCTCTATGGCGCCGATCATGCTTTCGATCCGCGCGAAAAGGATGTGGATCAGCAAGTCATGGCGATTGTTTCGGGTGGTTTTCATAAGACGTTCGAATGTTCCGGTGTCAAGGCCAATGTCGATCGCGCCATCCAACTGGCCGCGGATGGCGGACAAGTATGCATTGTGAGTGTTATCTTCACACCACTCACCATTGCCGCGCCCTTCCTTATTAATTTCAAGGAAGTCCGTCTGACGGCGTCCATCTCCAATACACACCAGGAAAATATCCAGTGCCTCACGTGGATGGCGGCGGGAACTCTGGACGCAAAACCGCTCATTTCCGATTGCGAACCTCTGGAGCGTTTACCTGTTATTTATCGTGACAGAATTGATACTGGTCTGGCCATAAAAGTGCTGCTGCGGATTGGCGAGGAATTCTAGGATTCCAGTGAAGTGTCTCATGGTAATCTTGTCCTATCGACCAGCGGGAGATATCTGGTGTTCTCTTACGATCATTAAGATTTCTCGCTTCGCTTCGAAATGACATATTGTCTGGATATTGGAAAGCTGAATATGAATGAACAATTTGAACTTCTCTACGGCTTCATCCATTGTCGCGGGAAAACAGCCTATTGCGCAGGATTTGTGGATACGAAAGAGGAAGCCGAAGCGTGGGTCCAGAACCATCGGGAAGGACTATCCCCGAAGGTGAGCATACCTCCCGAAGATCCCATTCGCTATTGCAAAGTCGCCTGGTGCCCCTTTAAGAAGCAGAAACCGTGGTTTGCCTTCGTAAATCAGGGATTTTATACCCCTGAATTATTTGACTTTAAAAACACTCAAATTGAAAACCTTTGAACAGGCCAATGCGATTCGTATTGCATCTTCAGGCTTTTTTATAGATTCCCCGTTGAACTTCGGTTACGACTCAGAATAAATCCTGTTTTTCCCGTTCTTTTTTCCCTGGTACATGAGCTGGTCAACCCGGTGCACAAAAGCCTTCATGTCTTCCTGTGGCTTGTACTGCCCAAGCCCTATGCTCACCGTCACATGGACGTCCCGGCCCGGCGCCGGGGAAAAAGTCTCCTTCCTGAGCTCCGTCCGGATTCTTTCCGCGGTGAACGCGCCGTCCGCGCTGATTGTCATGGGCAGCAGAATCGTAAATTCCTCGCCGCCGTAACGATAGGCGGAATCCGTCTCCCTCAGGCATCGTTTCACCACCTGGCCAAGTCGCGTCAAGACCCTGTCCCCCTCGACATGGCCGTACGCGTCATTGAATGCCTTGAAATCGTCGAGATCAAGCAGAAGGAGGGTTAAAGGCAGTTCATATCGGCTCGATCGCTCTAATTCGATTTTAAGCTGAGCGTAAAAATGCCGGGAATTGTAGCACTGGGTAAGCTCATCAACAATACTGAGCTCCTGGTATCTCTTTTCGCTCTCCTGAAGCGCCTCTTCGGCCTGCTTGCGTTCGGTGATGTCTCGAGAAACACCCCGAAATCCGATTGGCTTGCCTTTTGCGTCTCGAATAAGGGATGCTGACAATTCGTTAAAATGCCGCCTCCCGTCCCTGTTTATAAATTGTCCCGGAAATCGTTTAACCGGCTTTCCTGTTTTATAAATATTGATGAAGATCTCATATAAGTTCTTCGCTGCTGCTTCATCACTATATTGCCGGTAGTTCATGCCGATTAGTTCCTCGCGGGAATAGCCCAAATCCCGGCACTCCGCATCATTGACAAAGGTAAAGTTGCCGGCCAGATCAACTTCAAAATAGCCCTCGTCAATATCTTCCAAGATCGTGCGGTATCTTTCTTCACTCTTTTGCAGTTGTTCTTGCGCCTGCTTACGCTCGGTGATGTCACGGGCCACCGACTGAAAACCTTTAACGTTGCCATCTTCCACAATCAACTGAGTATTTTGCCCAAGCCACACCTCATGGCCATCCTTCGCTCTAATGCGAAGTTCTGAATAGGTATTATGAAGCCCCTTTACGAACTGACGACCGAATAACTTCATGGCTTCGTCGCGCATGTCCGGGTGGATTAATACCGGATAATGCATCCCAACAGCTTCCTCTTGTTCGTATCCTGTAATTCTTAGCGCCGCCGGATTCACGAAGGTGAAGTAGCCATTTTCGTCCGTCCTGTAAACGAGGTCACTCGCATTATCCACGAAGGCCCGATACCACTCCTCACACTCCCGTCGCTTCTGCTCTAATTGCCTTAGAGAAGCCAGTTCCTGGATCAGTGCCTGCTTTGTCTTGGTTTGATCTTTAATAGGGTTTTCCCCCGTGTTTAGATGATCGGTGCGGTTGCGATGGTAATGAGAGATGAGCTATGCGTGGTTGAGAGTCCTCAGTCAAAACCGCAAAAATAAAAGGCACTAACTGGAGGGGAAAGTCAAGGGATTTTTGCCGATAAAAGCAGATTGCCGGTTAAAATCTTGAACTTTTTAGCCCGAGATCAACCACCTCGCGAGCTCGCTGTCGAGGTATGAAATGAACGTCATTATATCGCGAGCAAGCTCGCGGAGAATTGACGCTCGTCCCGCAACAGCGGGATTAAAATTGTGTGGATCAGGAAGAAATCAGCAGCAAGGTCCGAATATAAAACCCCGCAATGACTGCCTGTTATTCCTGTTTGACAACATACCGCTCTTTTGGTACCTTTCCACACCGGTGACATCCCCATTCGAGGAGCCATACAACATGAAGGTACCCTTGATTTCCCATGACAGCAGAGTGAAGATTGGCTGGGACCTTCTGATGGTCATTGCTGTCTTCGCTTCAAGCCTCATCATCCCCTATCGGATGGTGTCAGGTCATGACCCCACGGATTTCCTTTATTGGTTGATTACCATCATTTTCTGCATGGATATCATCCTCATTTTCAACACCGAAGTGAAAATCGGTGTGAATGTATTGACTGACCGGAAATCCGTGGCAAAACAATATCTCACCACCTGGTTTTTCCTCGACCTCCTCGCAGCGCTTCCCCTTGCCCCCCTGTTTGCGTTGGTCACGCCCCATGATGTTTCGGGAACGCTGGTCTATCAAATCATGATGCTCTTCAGGCTGTTCCGGCTTCTGAAGCTGGTTAAAATTTCCACGACGTTCAAGGCGCTCAAAGAACTCATCGACATCCCGCCCGCACTCATGCGCCTGATCGTATTCCTCTTCTGGTTCGCGCTCATCGCGCATTTCATGTCCCTGGGCTGGATTGCCATCGGAGCCAGCGAGGTAGAACGGTCTTTCGGAGACCAATACATCCGTGCCCTCTACTGGTGCATTACCACCATCGCGACCATAGGATATGGCGACTACTATCCCAACCATGACAGCAACCTCCAAATCATCTACACGATCATTGTCCAGATCATCGGAGTAGGCATGTTCGGCTACATCATCGGCAACGTGGCCACACTCATTGTCAATATCGACACAGCACGCGCGGACTTCCATGCCAAGATGGAAGCAGTCCGCAACTATATGCGCATCAAGCAGATACCCTCGCCTATACAAGACCGCGTCAAGAACTATTACAACTACCTGTGGGAGACGCGGCAAGGGATCACCAACGTCGATTTCATATTGACTCTTCCCCAGACCCTACGCCTGGAAATATCCCTGTATCTCAACAGGGGTATCCTTGAAAAAGTCTCGCTCTTCAAGGGTGCGGATGAGGTGTTCATCCACGAGGTCATTGAGGAGCTCGAACCCCTGGTTTTCCTTCCGGGAGATTTCGTGATCCGGCAGGGGGAATTTGGGGATTGCATGTACTTTCTCAGCACAGGAAGCGTGGAAGTGATTGTCAACAAAAAACAGGTGGCCGTACTGACAGAGGGCTCGCCCTTCGGGGAAACGGCGCTCATCCAGAATGAGAAGCGCAATGCCTCCATCAAAGCCATCTCTTATTGCGATGTCTACAGGCTTTCCCAGCACAGTTTTGAACAACTGAGAAAAAAATACCCCGAATTCGACAAACGGGTCTCTGAAATCTCTGTGGAACGCCAAAAAGCCTTGGAAAACAAGACCTCATAAAGCGATTTGTTGGCTTCCTGACGTGGAATAGGCGTAGCGGACACCTATTGACATTGGTAGAGGCCATCCGTATACTAAGATTAACACGATCAAGGTGCTGCAATGCTCGGGTTAAATTGTGTATCTGGATTTAAATGAAAGTTACATCGTTTCACTTGGAGGTAAAACAAAAAAGCATTGTGAGATATTGGCAGTTGTGATGACCTGCTGAAAGATCATTTAATAAGCTGACTACAGCTTATAAGCAAAGAAGCAAGCATTGCAGCACTCTTTGATATTGTCTTTGAGCTCTTTGAAAGATGTAGAAAATAGTCGAGACTCTGCGATGTGCGTATTGAGTCTATTCTACTGGATGTTAACGACAAATAATCCTAGGGTCTTCGTGGTGATTATCACCCTTTTAGACCAGGTCTTAAATGATGGACTCCAGTAAAAAGACAAGACGGCATATGTGGATCTCGTCTAGCCTCTCGCAAGAAATATCATTCTTCGAGGGGCTTTTTTTATTACTAAGGTAATTCAAGTTTAAAGCCTTTTTCCTGAAACAACCTCAGGCAGGCGTCAACAATGGCCTCATCGTAGAGGATCCCTTTGTTGGTTTCAATTTCGTTTAAGGCATTTGCTATGCCGAGGGGAAGCCTGTAGGGTCGGTGAGAGGCCATGGATTCCACCACGTCAGCTATCCCGATAATTCGGGCTTCCAGAAGAATTTGGTCACCTGGTAGGCTGTTGGGATAACCCGAACCGTCCATCCTTTCGTGATGCTGCAGAACAATTGCCGCAATAGGGTGTTGGTATTCTATATCCTTCAAAATCTCGTAGCCAGCTTGGGAATGGTCTCTCAAAACGCCTAATTCGTTCTGGCTTATACGGCCCGGCCTGCTCAAGAACTCGGCGGGTACATATATTTTCCCCAAATCATGGAGAAGGCCGGCAATCTCGATTGCCTTCAATGTATCGTCGCCTAATCCCATTTCTCTGGCAATGGCAATGGCTAATTGAGTGACTCGCTTCTGATGGCCTGAAGTATAGGGATCTCTTATCTCTATGGCCTTGGAGAGTGCATGGGTGGTTCCGTCCATGACGCGTAAAAGATCATCATAGGCTTTTTTCAGGTTTTCCGTCCTCTCCTGAACCTTTTTCTCCAGTTCGTCATTCAATTCCTGTAAGGCATTCTCAGCATTCTTCCGGGCTGTGATGTCGGTGCCAATGCAGAGGAACTCGGTGACCCGACCGCTATCATCAATGATAGCCCTATTTGTCCAGAGCACCCATACCCTGGTTCCATTCATTCGGATATGCTCATTTTCATCAATGATGTGTCGTTCAGGATACAGTAAGGTGTCCTCTAGGAGTTCGATAAGGTTTCTTCCGGATGATTCCACTTCCGGCATAATGGTGGCGATAATATCTTTCCCAATGATGTCCTCTTTTTGATAGCCAAAAAATCTCTGACCGTAATCGTTTATGAAGGTCACTCTTCCAGTGATATCTACACGTATTATTATGCTGTTTACCAATTCAACCAACTGCCGGTATTCAGCTTCGCTTTTTTTCAGGGCTTCTTCAAGGCCAAGGCCACGTGTCTTTGGTATTGGTTTCCGATTTTTCATAGATTACAATTCATATAAATGATGTAAATAGTGTGTGTTACTGGTCGAAATCTGAGAGAGTTTTAAGAAACAAGATTAGCTTCCTGAAATTCTTGTTTCTCTATTCTTTTATTTTTTGCTATACCACAATCGTTAATATTGTAATATAATATTAATGGCTGTGCAGGCGTTTTTCATTATGGATCCAGAAAAGGAGAAAAAGAATGAAGGCAAACAGTTTGTCAGTGGTTACAGCATTGCTGATCATTTTGCTTTTGGCCACCCCTTCTATGGCCTGGCAGGGCAGAATGGCAGGTATGGGTGATGCCAATGGCTTAATTGAAGACGAGTCGGATTATCTGATTCATCCGGCAACCATCGCCGCAGGCTCAGGACTGAACTTCTATGGAAATTACCGCCTGACCTATAACAAAACAACAAAATGGGATTACAGCATAAGCTCCCCCGCTTTAAGTGTAACTTATCCTTTCTCTACCAGTGGCCATTCCTGGAAAAACGAAGGCCAGTTGGGTGCAGCTTTCACCCTGGGTGCGGGCCGGATGGGCGTGTTTTTTGATTACACAGGCATCAACGGAAACTACAGCGGCGACCAAAGCTATACCGGTTTCTGGTATAATGGTTATGCCACTTATGATTTCAGCAACAAAATTAACGATTTTGCATTGAAGGTGATCTATGGCTTGCCGGTTCAAACCATGAAACTGGGCGCCGAATTCCAGATGGTTTACCGCAATGAAGAGCAAGAAACCAATTGGCGTGATGCAGGGAATTTCTTCAAGAATTATCTCTGGTCGGCGGAAGACTATCTGGAGAACAACCTTAATCCCTTTATGATTCCCTATCAGTCGAAATACTGGGAAGCGCAGGGTAAAGTTTCTGTTGCCGGCTCCATGGGCCCGGCAAAATACGCATTCACTCTTAAAGGGGGAATACCCTTCGCTTCTGATAATAAGTTCGATAGAGTTGGTTCTTTATCTTATACGATAGAGGGGAAGGTTAAAGGTTTCAAGGCCGGTGGCGATTTCTGGCTGAGAGTGCCGCTCTATGACCGCATGGTTCTGCCTTTTGTTGTAAGTGCGGGATATAAAACTATCAAGAGAGACGGCGTGTTCAATGCCCAATTGCCCTGGATTGTCACCTATGAACACGAGACAAAAGACATCTTTGTAAAAGTCGGTGGTGGTGTGGATTTTACGCCGGCTAACGGCACAAAAGTGGCTGCCGGTCTTTACTATGATTTTATCCGCACCAACCAGAATCTTCATGCCTCTGATACAAATTTACCCACTTTTTATGTGGATGAATATACCGATATGCCGAAATATACTGAGCATCGTTTGACTCTGAAAACTCTGGCGGAAAAAGAACTATCATCCATGATCATCCTGCGTGGTGGGTTCAATGTGTTCTATGGTATGGTTAAGAGTGATTATGCTTATTCAGCCTATGACAATTTCGGTCCTTTCAGCCCCTTCAATATGTCCACCAGCGGATCGAATGTGGGCGTGAATGTTTCCGCCGGTGCGACAGTCAGGCTCGACAAAGTCAGCCTTGAACCCTTCATCAATGCTGGATACGTGAAGTATAAGACCAGCGGCGACGGAACAGTTGGCTTGTTCGCGACAGAAGCGGAATTCAACAAGGATGACTGGCTTATCGGTGGCGGTTTGTCAGTAAAATTCTAAGTTCGGGTTTAAAAGAATTTTGATAATTTAGACCAGGTCATTTTCATAAACTCACCTCATCAGAAAGTGAGCAATTATCATAAGATATTTTGTCAAATATTGGCTTCCGGTGATTCTCTGGATGGGAATTATCTTTTGGATGTCAACCGGAATGCTCTCGTCAGATCAAACTTCTCGGATTATTGTTCCTGCCCTGAATTTCCTTTTTCCAGGTCTTGCACCGCATCAGTTAGACATAATCCATGGACTGCTTAGAAAAACAGGACACGTCACTGAATATTTTCTTCTGGGGATTCTTTTCTTTCGAGCCTTTCGTGGCCACGCTATTCAACAGTGGCACCCAAGATGGACAATATATGCAATGATGGGAATTGTATTATATGCGTTGAGTGATGAATTCCATCAATCATTTGTTTCTTCAAGATCTGCTTCTCTTATTGATGTTGGCATTGATTCAACCGGAGGTATTCTCTCACAGATAGTGATCATACTTAGATGGAAAATAATGAGACATTTGGGATGAGCGGATACTTTGCTGCATTTACTTATCCACAACGCACGTTATCGAATTAATTTTACCCATTTGCATATTGACAGCCTGATTAAAATAAAGGTAATGTAGTGCAAAATTTCCCCAAGGAAGTGCCAAGGTCACTGGTGGGCCTCCTGGACTTCAAATCCAGTGTGGGGCGCTAGAACCGTCCCAGGTGAGTTCGATTCTCATGCACTTCCGCCATTTTATTAGCTAATCAAATGCTAGGCGTCTCGGAATGGACAAGGGCCAAAGTGATATGTTAAAAACCGCACTGCAAGTGATTGCAGTCCTATGTCTGGTCTTGATCTTCTCAATGATCTTTCATAAAGCTTTTGCCGATATCTCTGATCTTGCGCAGCAATATTCCGGCAGTGAGTTCTGGGCAGCCCTGGCCTGGAAAGTAATTTGGAACATAGCGTCGGGTAGTTAAGTCGCCGCCTAAACCTTCGCAGCAGGCGGCTGAGCTCAAACCGTGCATCTTCCATATCATAATCGAGTACCTACTAACAAACGATTCAGGTTAGTAAAAAATATGCATTACAATTTGAATTGTGGTCTTAGGATGTTCTGAACTTCCCACACGTTGCTGCGTAAGTCATTGTGTGATTTCTCTTTATGTTGAGGGGGCCGGAGAATCCTTTCGTTTCGAGAGCAGGGCCATGGCAATAAAGGCAACTGCATAAGAGAGCAAAAAAACGATAAGAAGCTTTCGATAAGCGTCGAAGCTGTAGCTGCCCGCGCCGGTTGAAATGGCGCTGTTCAGCAAGAAGCCCGTAAGCGGCATGTAAACGGCGCTTCCGAAAAAGCTGGCGGTGTTCATCAGCCCTGTTGCCGTTCCCATCAGCCAGGAGGGAAAAAGATCCCGGGTTATAGCAAAGGACAAAGGAAGCGAACCTCCGGCGATCAGGCCGAAAAAGAAAAAAAGCGGCACCACGATCACCAGATGTTCCCGTTCCTTTAGAAAGATCAAAAGAAGCCACATGAGAATGCTTAATCCCAAGCCCCAGAGAAGGGTCTTTTTCCTATTCAGATTCAGCTTGTCGATCATGAATCCGACGGATGACCCTCCTATGGCAAAGCCCAGAGGCAACGCCATGAGCATCCCTCCTGCGCGCACCCGATCCAGGCTGAACACGTCCATCAGATAGGGAATGGCCCAAAGCCCTTGAAAAGCAAGGGAAGCACCGAAAATAAGAAAAGTTGCAAAGAAAAGCAAACAGAAATCCGGATTTCCGAAAACAGTAACCAATCTCTTTGAAAGGCGGATTTCTTGACCGGGCTTGAGAATGGCCCTGTCTTCGTCGGTGCAGACTGGCCATCCCTTGTCTTCCGGTGAATCACGTACAATGATCCAGGTGAGAATCGCGAGTGACACGGAAAGGAGGCCGATTGCCACAAAGGATCCCCTCCATCCAAGGAATACAACCAAATAGGTGAGCGGAAGGGCAGCGGCAAGACCACCGATACCGCCTATGGTAATCATGACGCCCGTGAGACTGGCGAACTGGTTTGCCGGATACCATCGAGAGAATACTTTGAGAGCGGGGATGAAAACCCCGGCCAATCCTGCGCCGATGAGCAACCGTCCCAGGACAGCTATGGTTGCATTGGGCGCCAGCGCGAAAATGATAGAACCTGCGGCAGAGACGAAAAAGAGCAAGGCCATCACCTTTCTCGGGCCTGTGGTGTCAGAAAGGTAGCCCACAATCGGTTGCATTGCTGCGTAAAGATAAAAGTAGGACGAGGCGATAACACCAAGGGTAACCGCATCGGCGTGAAGCGATAAAACCAAATCACGGGCAATAACGGTAGGCGATAGCCGGTGTAGACAAACGAAGAAATAAAGAATAGCGATGATAATCAATATGGCCCAACGGTAGATTTTAAAAGCCTTCATGGTCATTTATCATTCCCAGCTCGTTCGGCGGTATGGGTGGTCTTTCACCGATTTTTGATTGTAAAGAGGACACCGTCTTTATCAATCATCATGCCCCTTTCGTTTTGGCAGTAGCCTGTTTTTCGATCAACTCTCGAAAACTCGGTGGTTCAACTGAGTACATGTACCACAAGTTAAGTTAGAGTTCAGCTATTTTTAAAGTATTACGATCTGTAATAAACACAATTCAATCTCATGTTTTGTGGTTAAGTTTTCTTGACATGCCAGACAGAATTTCTTATACATAATCATTCAATCGCGAGGTTTTTATCAAGAATGAAAACTTCAGATTCTGTTGAGTACGAAAAAACAACCCAAACCGTTGAACCAGGGATAGGTTCAAAACAAGAAAGTACGGTTAACACGTGCAAGAGATGTGGTGCCGAAATATCAAATGAACGTATATTATGTCTTGAATGTGATGCAAAATTACAAGATGCTTCAAAAAAATTAAGTCAGCAAAATAGAAACGTGCCATCTGTAGTTGTCATTATTTCACTGGTTGTTCTATTTTTAACTGCAATTATTATTGGTTCTTTATTTAAGGCTAATAAAAGCACACAAACATCAAATACCTCTGCTCCGATAAAAATTGTAACGAAACCAGCAGTACAAAATGCTTATGTTAATGCTAAATCTCTAAATCTGCGTGAAGCACCAAACACTGAATCGGTGATTTTGGGCCGATATACTCGGAATAGGCACTTAATCATTGTTGGGGAAATCGGTGATTGGTACAGAGTTATCATCGAGGATAAAGAAGGCTATATGATAAAAGACGCTATTGGTAAGGGGGCAATACCACCTATTAGTTCCCTACAGACCACCAAGAAGGGATCGTCTCGATAAAAGCATATCCTCTTTCTTCCTATCCATTTTTTTCAACCTAGCACAAATGAGTCATGGTTGGAAAAATAGCATAATCAATTGGCCGGGGACTTCCCCTCAAAGTATCCCTCCGTATGCTGAGGTTCTGCTAAATGCTGAGGCCAAGCGAATCATTTCATGTTTTGCTGCTGTTCTTTCCTCTTAATCAAACATCATGTTATTAAAGGATAATCCAGAATTCTGATTTTCATCCGGCTATTGGCCGATTATTTGCAGCTATTAAGCAACTGCTATGCATTAGTCTAATGGATAACTTCTTAGTAATCGTACAAACGGAGGTGATATGCCCAAAATTATCGTTGCCATTTTTCTTGTTTTAACATTTCTTTGTTCCTGCTCAAATTTAAACAATGCTGCCAAACTGAAACCTGGTGATGCCTATAAACCGAAACCTGATGATGCTATTAAACTGAAACCCGATGATGCCATTGCTTACAGCAACAGGGGGATTGCTTACAATAACCGCGGCCAGTATCAGCGTGCCATTGATGAATATAACGAGGCCATACGTCTGAAACCGGATTTAGCTGAGGTTTACAGCAACAGGGGAATTGCCTACGCCAAACTCGGCCAATATCAGCGTGCCATTGATGATTATAACGAGGCTGCACGCCTGAAACCGGATTTAGCCGAGGTTTACAGCAACAGGGGAATTGCTTACGCTAAACTCGACCAGTACCAGCGTGCCATTAATGATTATAACGAGGCCATCCGCCTGAACCCAGATTTATCCGAAGCATACAACAACAAGGGAAATGCTTACAATCACCTCGGTCAGTATCAGCATGCCATTGACGATTTTAGCAAGGCCATCAAACTGAAACCAAAAGATGCCACACTCTACTACAACAGGGGAATTGCTTACGATAACCTTGGCAAGTTGCAGCGTGCCATCGAAGATTTTAACGAGGCCATCCGTCTGAGGCCTGCGGATGCCTTGCACTACACCAACCGGGCGGGTGCTTATTTTATGCAGGGCAACAAAAAGCTTTTCTGCCGTGATATACAAAAAGCTTGTACATTGGGAGATTGCAAATTGTTGGAAATGGCTAAAGGCAAGCGTTATTGCCCTTGATTCAGTGGAGAGCTGTAAAACTAGATTGCAGGTCAACAATCCCGACCTGATCATTGAATCACCCTTCGAAGTCTGGATGGACATATTGACAAAAAAAGCGGATGGTCAGAAAATGTTCATGGAAAAGAAATATACAACCAAAGGCGACATTTCAACCCTCATGCGAATGAGAGAGTTCTTTGGAAATTGACGGATTCTTTGAAACAAGTAACTCATCTATTCCGTCACCGCAATTGAGATATGATTAGTGAAAACGCATAATCCATGCAGCCCCGGCTGTGCCAAAATGTTTCAAGCACTACCGATTCGAAATAGGCTACTATCGCCCACGGTCATTACCTCTATCTTGGTATCTCTTTACATCGTCAGTGTCTGAAGGGGGATATATCACTACTTTCCCCTCTTCTTTTATTTTAATGCCAATGATGAGGCCGAGCATGGAGTACCATTCACCTATTTTATGGCCATGATTATCTAATATATCAAAACCATGAGGTCTCTGAAAGCAGCACTCCATCAATCTCCTTTGCATATTTGAGACAAGTTCCGATATTATTTCTTGTTTCGAATCTATTTTCTTCCACAGATCCTCATCGCTACCAATGATATAATTTTTTTTCAGTCCGAAAATCGCTACGGGATATACATCAGATCCACTTAAAAAATAGTTATAATCGTTATGGATAACAAATTTTTCAAAATGGCCGGTTGCCGTAGCGCTCGGTTCAAAGCTGCCCATGTTTTTTAACAGCGTTCCCGTGCAGCCCATAAAAACCCCTATGAACATGACAGCCAAAATCATTTCGTATTTACGCATATGAAAACTCCTTAGTTGTTGAGGTGAGGGTTACCCGTCGAACTGTCATTGATGCCATGATTCAGAATAAACCATGTTTTTCCCGTTCTTTTTTCCTTGGTACATGAGCTGGTCAACCCGGTGAACGAAAACCTTCATGTCTTCCTGTGGCTTGTACTGTCCGATCCCTATGCTCACCGTCACATGGACGTCCTGACCCGGCGCCTGAGAAAAGATCTCATCCTTGAATTCCATCCGGATTCTTTCCGCGGTTACGGCGCCATCCGCGCTGGTTGTCATCGGCAGTAAGATCGTAAACTCCTCGCCGCCATAACGATAGGCGGAATCTGTCTGGCGCAGGCATCGTTTGACCACCTGGCCGAGTCGCGACAAGACTTGGTCTCCTTCGACATGGCCGTAGGTGTCGTTGAATACCTTGAAATCATCGAGATCGAGAAGCAGCAGGGTCAGAGGCTGTCCATAGCGGTCTACCCTGTCAATCTCCATCCTGAGCTGATTATAAAAATGCCGGGAATTGTAAAGCTGGGTAAGGTCATCGACGATACTGAGTTCTCGGTATCTTTTTTCACTCTCCCGCAGCGCCTCTTCGGCCTGCCTGCGTTCGGTGACATCACTCACGAAATTCAGAGTGGCGGGTTTCCCCAGCCAGTTTATCAAAACGGAATTCAGTTCTACCCACCTGATGTTGCCTTCCCGGCCATTGATAACTCGAAAAGAATAGACGTTAGGAGTCTCCTCGCCCTTCATGCGTCTGACATGCCGGTCGATAACCATATCCCTGTCATCCTGATGAATAAACTCAGTAAATGATTTTGATACGAGTTCCTCACCTGAATAACCCATTATCATGACGGTCATCGGATTGACGAATACCAGCTTGCCATCCAGAGCCACAAAAATGGCCTCGTTAGCATTCTCGATAAGGTTGCGATATTTCTCTTCGCTATCCCTTAAGGCTTCCTCCGCCTTTTTGCGCTCAGATATATCAATGCCGACCCCCACGAAAAAATTAGGGGCCTCCTCATCAAACATCACGCCCTGACCATGCCATTGAACAAGATAGGTCCTGCCGGATTTACTTCTAATCTGGTTTTCATTGACCGTCTTTTTTTCTTCCCGAATAATTTCCCGGAAGACCCCTGTGAGCATACCACGTTCTTCTTCAGGCACAAAAGTCGTCAGATAGTCGGTCCCCCTAATTTCCTCTGTTGTATATTCGAGGGCTTTCAACAACGCCTGATTCATCATCATGACTTTTCCATCAAAACCAATAGCCACGATAAATGCCGGGGAGGTGTCAAGAAGTAACTGAGCGAATTTCTGCTCCCTGCGGATCTTGGCTTCGCTCTTGATCAGCGCCTGCTCTGTCCGCTTGCGCTCGCCTTCCGAATGCTCCAGATCTTGAATTCTCCGCTTTAATAATGAATTCTCTTCAATTAGTTCTTGATATGGTTTGGATGGATCATGCATCTGATGCCCCCTGCTGCGATGAACGATGCGTACTGAAAACAAAAATGGATGGTATTATACGAACCATATTTAATCGCAGATAAGCTATCGGATGCCCATTGAGATGTCAATTGGAATATCGTCCGTGCACTTTGAGCTTGTTTTCTTACTTTCTATTCAGTATTAATAATTATTGTCATAATTCCCGAACGATGAAGAAAATTTCGGGGGCAATAGGAATCGCATCATGAAGGATATGAAAAAGCATTATCGTGAGATCCAAAAAGTTCTTTGGCTTGTATTGGTTTTGAACTGGGCGGTCGCAGCCGCCAAAATAATTTATGGATACATGACCGGCTCGACCAGTATGACCGCCGACGGTTTCCATTCTCTGGCCGACGGGACATCGAATATTATTGGTCTCATCGGGATTCATTTCTGCTCACAGCCGACGGATGAGGACCATCCTTACGGTCATAAAAAATATGAGACGCTTTTTGCCATGGGTATCGCCGCCATGCTGCTTATCGTGGCCTTTAATCTGGGCAAAGCGGGCATTGGCCGGATTATCAACCCTGTCGTTCCCCAAGTGGATTTTCTCAGTTTTGTGATCATGATTATTACCGTGACAGTCAATATTACGGTAATGATTTATGAATACCGACGAGGGAAACAAATGCAAAGTGATATTCTGATTGTCGATTCGATGCACACCCGGGCCGATATATTTACATCCCTTTCGGTGATTGTGGCGCTGGTCTGTGTAAAATTGGGTTTCCCGATAGTTGATCCGTTTATTACGCTGCTTATTTCGGGATTTATCGCCTATTCCGCGTTCATTATCATACGGCAGGAGTCGGGGATATTATGCGATGCCGCCGCGATAACCGATAAACAGAAGATTGAAGCCGTTGTGCTTCGAATTAAGGGCGTTAAAAGCTGCCACAAGATTCGCACCCGCGGCCGTCCCGATGACGTGTATCTCGACCTTCATATCCAGATTGAAGTGGATATGAAGATAGGGGATTCACATCAACTAACGCATATAATCCAAAAAGAGATCATGAATGCGTTCCCGCAGATTGTCGATGTGCTTGTTCATCTGGAACCCAAATCGGGCTTATGCAGGTGACACAACAAATACCTATCGGCTGCTCTTGGATTTCAGTCTCATCCATCGGGAGGCAACGATTGTTGTCAAATTGGCGATGGTCCCCAACAGGCGGCGCTGTTCCGGGAAAAGATCTTTAGAATCGCATAAAATCCCCAGGACGCCGATAATTCCCTCAAGAGATTGCATAGGAATGAAATAGAAGGGCGTATTTGCACAGGTAAGGGTTCCCGCTCCTGAAACCTCTCCATTGTTCAAAGTCCAGTTGGCCGCGGCATTTTCTTTTTCCGTGATTTCCAAGTCAACGCTGCTTTTTGCCCAGACATTGAGGCTTCCATCGTCTTCCCGGAAAAAGACCAAGGCCGGCGTGTCGAAAATCGTCTTGACATACTTTAAGGCAAGCTGCCCCAGTTGGCTGAACACCCTTGTCCGCAGCGATTCCGTGATGTTTTGGGTTAAAGTACTCTCTTCGATAGGGGTCAGGAGGAGAAAATCTCTGCTCATCTCTTCGATAAGGGAAACTCGGTCCAGTCTCCTTTTCAGAAAGGCGTACTGACGGCGGACAATATTAATGAGATAGGTAATCAGGGCGGCGATGCCGAAATAGACGGTGACATTATAGATGTCCTGGGGTTTGGAGATATGCAGGGAATAGAACGGCTCCACAAAACCGAAATTGAAGATGAAGAAACCGGCAGTAAAAGATAAAACCGCCGCCCAGGGTCCAAAATAAATCACCCCGACGATGGTTGGCACCAAATAAACAAAAACCAGAGAAGACGGTTGAATGATGTGTTCCAGAAAGACATTGATCACGGTCGTCAGGATCAACATTACCAGAATTATCAGGAACTGCCTTAGTTTTTTTAAGTTTCCTTTGCGAATGCCTTTCCCCTTATCGACAAACGGCTCTGAACCCTGACTCTGATCAATTTTTTGCATAATCATTTGTCCCCTATCATATTTGAATGACCATGACCGATGACCCAACGAATCTGCAATATTACGTTAATACTTGTATCAATAAAGATCAAGAGCTTTTGCCTATTTTGGAACTCTTTCGATTATAAGTAAAAAATGGTTTTTTTAGTTAAGTTTCAGCAAATCTTCCGGTTGATCAAAGAGATAGTCGGGTTGAGAGGCGGCCATTTTTTCTTTGCTGTGCCATCCCCAGGTCACGCCCCCTGTTTTAACACCGGCTTGTTTGCCTTCCTTGATATCGCCGGTCGTGTCGCCGATGTAATAAATATCCTGAAGCGTGGCGTTATATTTTTCGATAACATGAAGAATCTTGTCTTTTTTGCTGAGCATGAAATCCGAGCCCAGAACTTCCGAAAAAATCCCGTTGAAATCATAGAGGCGCAGCGCTTCGGTAATGGTCAGTGTATCGTTGGAGGAAATAACGATCATGGAATGATTTTTCGCAAGCTCGTGTAAAACCGGCCGGATTGCGTCAAAAGGTTTCATTTCGGCGTAATTGACCTTCGATAGAATATCCACGGAGGCGGCCATAAACTTTCCCAGGTCCACGCCTTTTTGCACAAGGGATTCGTAAAAATTCCCTTCGAACAGTTCCAGAAATTCCTCCCGGCCTCTTGTTAGGGGCTGATTGATAACTTTCAGACAATCCGTCACCGTTTTTTCGTAAACGTCAAGTGAATCCACCAGAACGCCGTCAAAATCAAAGAGCAAAAATTTCATTTTTAGATAATTCCTTTGCGCAAACGAGCTATTGAACGGCCGATCGGTCTGGTCAAAATACCCTTTTCCGTGATGATTGCCGAAATCAATTTGGATGGCGTAACATCAAACGCCGGATTGTAAACCTTCGTTCCCCGAGGCGCCGCCTGGACGCCGCGAAAGCACGTCACTTCATCGGCTTGCCTTTCTTCAATGGGAATTGCCGCACCCGTCTTGAGAGAAAAATCAAACGTGGAAAGAGGTGCTGCGATATAAAAAGGAATCCGGTGCGCTTTCGCTAAAACGGCCAGTGAATAGGTGCCGATTTTGTTGGCCGTATCCCCGTTTGCCGCGATGCGGTCCGCACCGACAATGATCTTATCAATTTTACCCTGCTGCATCAGAAATCCCGCCATATTGTCCGTGATTAAGGTGGCGGGAATTTTTTCCTTCTTCATTTCCCAGGCTGTAAGCCTTGCTCCCTGCAAGACAGGCCGTGTTTCATCCACATAGATATGCAGTTTCTTGCCCTGCTCACAGGCCGCGCGAATCACGCCCAGCGCCGTACCGTAACCGGCTGTCGCCAGCGCGCCGGCGTTGCAATGCGTCAGGATGTTATCGCCGTCGGTAAAGAGTTTGCTGCCGTGCCGGCCCATTTGCCTGTTGATGTTGATATCTTCGGCGCAAATCCGTTTGGCTTCTTTCACCAATTCAGCGGCCAGGTTTTGCTTTCCGGAAAGGATTGCGTCGTCCAGATGTTGCTTCATCCGTTCCAGCGCCCAGAAAAGATTACGCGCAGTCGGACGGGCTTTTGCAATTTCATCACAAATTGCATTAAATTTTTTTTGGAATTTTTCGGACGGCTCTCCCGCCAATACCTGCGCGCCCAGCGCCGCACCCATGGCGGCGGTAACCCCAATGGCCGGTGCGCCACGCACGGTTAAATCTTTGATGGCGGCAATCACCTGCCGGTAATTCGAACAGACCACCTGCCGTTCGGTTAGCGGCAGAGCCTTCTGATCAATCATTACCACGGTGTTATTTTTCCAGAAGACTGTTCTAATCATCATCCGGCAAGCATCTTTTTGAGCAGGTCGTTGACCAGTTGTGGATTAGCCTTGCCCTGGGTCGCCTTCATCACCTGGCCGACAAAGAATCCGAAGAGCTTTTCCTTGCCGCCCCGGTAATCTTTGAGTTGATTGGGACTGGCTTCGATGATCGCACTGATGGTCTTGATAAGTTCGCCTTCATCGGTAATCTGCACCAGGCCTTTTTCCTTAATGATATCCTGCGGCGGCTTGCCTGTTTTATACATATCATCAATAACGTCTTTGGCCATTTTGCCGCTGATTGCGCCTTCTTCAATCAACGTGATCATGTCGGCAAGCGATTTGGCAGAAATCGGACATTGGCGGATATCGCGTTTTTCCTCATTGAGAAAACGCAGCACATCGCCCATCACCCAGTTGCTGACCTGTTTTGGTTTGCCGCAAAGCTTGACCACGTCTTCGTAATACAGGGCCAGTGCTTTATCGGCGGTCAGCACGCCCGCGTCGTAAGCGGGAATCTGATAGTCTTTCACGAATCGTTCGCGTTTAACCAGCGGCAGCTCCGGCAGTTCTTCACGGATTCGGGCAATCCAGGTCTCATCCACCATCACCGGCACCAGGTCGGGATCGGGAAAATAGCGGTAGTCGTGCGCTTCTTCCTTGCTGCGCATGGGATTGGTCACGCCCTGCGCGTCGTCCCACAATCGCGTTTCCTGAACGATTTTCTGGCCGTTTTCCACCAGATACTGCTGGCGCTTGACTTCATATTCCAGGGCACGCTGCACGTTGCGGAAGGAGTTCATGTTCTTGAGTTCCGCCCGTGTACCAAATTCCTTCTGGCCCTTGGGCCGGATCGACACGTTGGCATCGCAACGGAAAGAACCCTCTTCCATGTTGCCATCACAGATTTCGAGATACACCAGAATTTCGTGCAGGCGCTTGAGATAATCCGCCGCCTCTTCCGGCGAGCGCATATCCGGTTCGCTGACGATTTCAATAAGCGGCACACCGGTGCGGTTCAAATCCACGTAGCTGACAGGATTATTTTCATCATGCATCAGCTTGCCGGCGTCTTCTTCCATGTGAATCCGGGTGATACCGATCTTTTTTTGCTCTCCGTTTATCTCAAGTAATATGTAGCCGTGCTCAGCCAGTGGATAGGCAAATTGTGAAATCTGATAGCCCTTGGGCAGATCGGGATAAAAATAGTTTTTCCGGGCGAAGCTGTTGGATGGATTGATGGTGCAATTGGTGGCGAGCGCCATCTTCATGCCGTATTCGACCACTTTTTTATTGAGCACCGGCAAAACGCCGGGCATGCCCAGGCAGACCGGACAGGCATGGCTGTTGGGCGTCCCCCCGAATTTTGTGGAACAATTGCAGAATATTTTGGTGTCCGTGAGCATTTGGGCGTGGACTTCCAGCCCGATGACTGTTTCAAATTCCATTATAACGTCGGTCTCCTTTTTTCTATGGCTGCGTTTTTCTCGTAAGTCGAGGCAATTTGTAATAGTTTTCCTTCCTCGAAATGACCGGCCAGAAACTGCACACCGATCGGCAAGCCGGCGGCAGTGAATCCGCACGGCACGGAGATGCCCGGAATGCCGGCTAAGTTTGTCGAGATCGTGAAGATATCGGACAGATACATTTGCAGTGGATCATCCGTTTTCTCGCCGATTTTAAACGCGGGCGTCGGCGTGGTGGGTGTGAGAATCACATCGCATTGCTGGAAAGCTTCGTCAAAATCGCGGCGGATGAGCGCCCGCACCTGCGAGGCTTTGCCGTAGTAAGCGTCGTAATAACCGGCGGACAAGGCGTAGGTGCCGATCATGATGCGGCGTTTGACTTCCGCGCCAAATCCCTGCCGGCGTGTCTTTGTATACATTTCCATCAGGTCGCGCGCGTCCGCTGTTCGTAAACCATATTTCACGCCGTCATAACGCGCCAAATTGGAAGACGCCTCGGCCGGAGCGATAATGTAATAGACGGCCAGGCAATACTGCGTGTGCGGAAGCGTTATATCCACAATCTTCCCGCCGCACTTTTCCACAACAGCTATCGCTTTTTGAACGGCGGCGGCAACTTCCGGGTCAATGCCTTCAACAAAATATTCCTTGGGAATGCCGACTTTCCAACCCTTGATGTCGCCGCCGATAAACCGGCGGTAGTCGGGCACTTCCGTTTTTACCGATGTTGACTCTTTCGGATCGTAACCCGCCAGAACATTCATCATGATGGCGCAGTCTTCCACGTCTTTGGTAAAGGGACCGATCTGATCCAGCGAGGACGCAAATGCAATCAACCCGAAACGCGAAACCCGTCCGTAGGTGGGTTTCATACCCACAACGCCGCACAGCGCCGCCGGTTGGCGGATCGATCCGCCGGTATCGGAGCCGATCGACGCGATGCATTCATCCGCGGCAACGGCTGTGGCCGACCCGCCGCTGGAACCGCCGGGAATGCGTTCCAAATCCCACGGATTGTGCGTCGGACCGAAATACGATGTTTCGGTCGATGACCCCATCGCAAATTCGTCCATATTGGCCTTGCCCACAAACACGGCCCCCGCGGCGGAGAGCTTTTCCACAACCGTCGCGTTGTATGGTGGAACAAAGTTATGCAGGATGTGCGAGCCACACGTGGTCGTAATGCCTTTTGTACAGACAATATCTTTAAGCGCGACAGGAATGCCCGTCAAGGGTTGAAGGTCGCCTTTCTTAATATTCTCATCAGCTTTGGCCGCGGCCGCCAGGGCTTCTTCCTTCATCAGGCGGATGTAAGAATGCACCCGTTCCTCCACCGCATTGATTCGTGAAAAAACGGACTCGGTAATCTGCATGGCCGACACATCGCCGTTTTTAATTTTTTCCTGCAATTCATGAATGGTTAATGAATATAACTCCATAAACTCCTCTTATCTTTTCAATCTATTACTTTCGGAACTCTAAAAAACTCTCCGCGTGCGTCCGGCGCGTTGGCCAGCGCCCTTTGCGTCCCGAGAGATTCCGCTACCTTGTCTTCACGAAAAGCGTTGGTGACGGCAATGGCATGGCTCATCGGCGCGACGCCCGTCGTATCCAGCTCATTGAGCTTATCGATATAAAGCAAAATATCGTTGAGCTGAGCGGTAAACTTTTCCTTTTCCTGATTCGTAACTTCCAAACGCGCTAATTTAGCAACGTATTCAACATTCTGTGTAGTGAGTTTCAAAATCCCCTCCATCAACCACCTCGCAGCAAGCTGTCAAGGTATGAAATGAACGTCATTATATCGCAGCAAGCTGCGGAGAATTAACGCTCGTCCCGCCAAAGCGGGATTAAAAAACATTCCAATAGGGCCGCATAACGTCAATCACCGATTTGATGACCGGTTTATTTTCATCATCGGCTGCCTGTTCCATGGCGTCAAGCTTTTTGTCCGTCCAATGCGTTTCATCGAACATCTCTTCGAGTGTCGCCTTAACTGATCGGGCCAGTCCCATGATATGATAACCGCCTTCCAGCACCGCCACGACCCTTCCTGCACAATATTTATCCGCAATATTGAGCAATACACGTGCCATGGCGGCAAAGCCTTCCGGCGTGACGCGCATCGAGCCCATCGGATCTTGATAGTAGGTGTCAAAACCCGCCGAGACGAGAATTAACTCCGGATCAAACGCCTGTGCAATCGGTTCCAGAACTCTGCGAAACGCCGAAATGAACGTCCCGTTAACCGCACCCGGTCTGAGCGGTACATTCACCGTATAACCCAAAGCCTGACCTGAACCGATCTCATGCAAGCTTCCCGTACCCGGATAATGCGGATACTGATGCGTGGAAAAATACAGCACCCGCCGGTCGGAATAAAAAATATTCTGCGTACCGTTGCCATGATGCAAATCCCAATCGACAATCAGGATTTTTTTGAGGCCGTGCTTTTTCATCGCGTGCCTGGCGCCGATGGCAACATTATTAAAAACACAAAAACCGGCGGAGTTTTCCGCGTCCGCGTGATGGCCGGGCGGTCGCACCAGGGCAAAAGCGTTATCCACTCGGCCATCCATGACACCGTCAATGGCGTTACATAAGCCGCCTACCGCCAGTTTGGCAATTTCATAAGTGTCCGGGCCGGCAATGGTATCGGAATCGAGAAAGACACAGTCCTTTCCGGCAGTGCCGGCAATGTGGTCAATATAGGATGACGTATGGACGTAAGCGATTTCGTCATAACTTGCCTCGCGAGGCTCGATATCCTCATACTTCCAGGACATGTGGGGATTATCCAGCATTTCATAAATAGACGCCAACCGCTGCGAACTCTCCGGATGCGAAGCTCCGGAAGCGTGCTTCAAGTAACGGCTATCTTTAACAATTCCAGTTCTTCGAGACACACGCGCCTTCTTTCAAAAAAATGCTTTAGAATTGCTGGTCGTGTATCATAAATGATTTTAAAGAGCAAATGGTTCGACGGGAGGCGTGAAGTGTGAAGCGCATGGCGTGAGCATAGGGAACGGTATTAACATTTCAGAAAGACCTTGAACAGATAGCCTGTTTGATACAAGTCCTCTTCCTGCGGGACGGGAAAACCATAGGCCGTGCTTTGATTGTCGTTCAATGTATCTTCGGAAGCAAGATATGAGGAAAGATGCGAAAAGGAAACCGAAGGTTCCTCGACCATCTTATCAACGGTTATTTGGATTTCAGACTCTGCCGGTTTCATGCTTACACACGTCCTTGCTTTAAGGCAACCATTGACAATCATCAGACAAGCCAATATAAGAAGCAGTCCGTTTAGGGCAGCAGAATGACTTAAATATTTCATATCGTCAAGGGCTACGATCCATGCATAAGAAAAAATTTAAGGGGTGGTCTTATTTTACTCCAGCGCGATTTTATCGAGTCGCTTTTGTTTTATGCGTCGTTTTATTAAGCGGATGCGCGTCTGTTGGAGAGCGGATCTGTATTGAGCATCGGACGGCATTCGATATCGGTTCCGCAACCATGAAAATGAAAACCGCCAAGGTGAACAAATGCCGCGAGACCCCTGTCGAGATCATCCGGCAAAAAGAAGTCAAAGTTTCTTTTGCTGAAAACACCCGGAATCATTTATTAAGCCGCGATATTCAAAACATCGGAATAGAACAATTAAAGATCCTGAAAAAAGAGGCGATGACGCAAGGCGCGCAAACCTTCGCGGGCGTCGCCACGGCGGCATTTCGGCAGGCGGACAATACGCCCCACTTTCTTGCGGAAATAAAAGCTGAGACGGGGATAAACGTCAGGATGATTTCACAGGATGAAGAAGCTGTTTTAGGTTATAAGGCAGCGACAGCGAATACCAAAAACCCGTCGGGAAATATCGTCGTCTGGGACATTGGCGGCCATTCCATGCAGATGATCATGAAGCACAGAGATCAGAATTACCGTGTGTATCGCGGGCGCCTGGCCTCCCTGTCTTTTAAAAATCAAATCATCGAAAAAATACAGCGTCGTGCCGACGACAGACAGGCTTCGCCCAATCCCATCGGCAGGCAGAATCTGATCGCAGCCCTCGAGATCGCCATGAATGCCGCGGCGGATGTCCCGGACGAGATCAAAAATTCTATTCGTCAAACGGGAGCAACCATCATCGGCATCGGCGGCGTACACAATCAGAGCGTTCGAAAACAGGTAGGGGAGAATTCTGCTTACCGTCGCGAAGATCTCGCCAACGTCTTGAAGGATAAACTCGATTTAACCGATATACAAATAGGCGGTCATTACGCGGATACGGACGTTTCCAACTTGATATTAGTCTTGGGTTTCATGAAAAAGCTGGATATAGAGGAGGTTCATCTGACGGATGTGAATCTGACGGATGGCATCTTGATCGATCCGGCTTTTTGGTAAATATTGTTTTTTTAAAGGAGAAAAATTTGTGGCAGAAGAAACAAAGGAAAAATGGCTGAATTATCTTGCGCTGACAACGGTCATCTTCGCGGTTTGCGCAACCCTTTCCACGTTTAAAGGAGCGGGCTATTCGACAAAATCGGTGCTTTCACAAACACAGGCGGCCAACCAGTGGGCGTATTATCAGGCCAAAAGCGTTAAGGGGTACCTGTATGAAATCCAACGTGAATCTTTAGAGTTAGAAATAAAGAAAGACAACGGTAAAGCGTCAAAATCAGTTGCCGGCGAGTACGAAAAGAAAATAGCGCTTTATACGCAAAAAATTAAAAAATACGATGGTGAAAAAGCGGAGATCTTCAAAGAGGCAAAACGGCTGGAGGCGCAAAGAGACGAAGCGCAGAAGCATTCCGGCATTTTCGGCATCGCCGTCATCTTTCTGCAAATTGCCATTCTGCTTTCATCCATCGCGGCATTGATGAAAAAGAAGCTGGTCTGGCTGGCTGGCGCCGCCTCAGGAACAGTCGGGGTGGTTTATTTTGCCAACGGCTTTTTGCTGTTTTTCTAAACCGGGAAGAAATGCACTGTCACAGATCAATGCTGCGCTCCCTGCTCTTGGAGCGAGGCGCGAAAGTGGAATGAAATGAAGAGTTGTAAAAAGCCGCGCTGAAATTTCAGCACGGCTTTTTTAATCCTCCCTGACCCTCCTTTCAAAAAGGAGGGAAGTTTATATTGTTTTCTATATATTCTTTGCCGCGCTCTCAATTGCCTTTTGGATCGTGTCGAGTCTTTCGGGGCTCATTTTCACAGAGATACCCATCACCAGTGTGCGGCTTAAAATATCTTCCGCAAAGGGAATGCTCTTGCGGGAATACTTGACCTTCCCTTTATAGGACTTATCCTTGAACGGATACTTCTTGGAGTTGGCCGTGGAAAACGCCAGAAAATGTTCCCAGTTGGGAACATAGTGCCACTTATTATTCTTATAGCAGGTCGTATCGAGGCCTCCGGCGGAAAGCAATTTCTGGAACTTTAGCGCCGCTTTTTCTTCCGGTAGATTGAAGGCTAAAAACGTTGCGGAATCGCCTTCCGGATCCGGCAGTGTGCGGAAATTAACCCACGGCACCTGCGCCAGAGTGTCTTTAATGATCTTCTTGTTTTTCTTCTGCTCGGCCATGATGTAGTCGAGCTTGCGTAACTGCGCCAGGCCCAAAGCGCCCTGCAGTTCATTCATCCGATAGTTGAAGCCGAGAATGGTACGGCCTTCCAGCGCGCGGCTGACTTTGGGATTATGATCATGGCCGTGATCATGATACCATTCCGAACGGAGATACAAATCCTTCTTGTTGGAAATCACCATACCGCCTTCGCCGGTCGTTACGGTTTTATAATAATCGAAACTGAAAATTCCCATATCGCCGAAACCGCCCAGCTTCTTGCCTTTGAAGCTTGCGCCGCAGCCTTGAGCGTTGTCTTCCAGCACCAGCAATTTATTCTTACGGGCGATTTTGACAATTTTATCAATTTTGGCCGACGAACCGCACATATGAACGGGAATGATCGCTTTGGTGTATTTGGTCATCTTTTTTTCAATTTCGTTGGGATCAAAATTGAGCGTGTCATCGATATCACACATCACCGGAATCGCGCCGACTTCCAGAACCGCTTCATAGGAGGCTAAAAACGTGAAGGCCGGCACCAGAACTTCATCGCCGGGTCCCACATCCATTGCCGCCAAGGCCACTTTGAGCGCGGACGAACCGGACGTCACACCCAACGCAAATTTCACGCCGCAGTATTTGGCAAATTCTTCTTCAAACTGGCGAACCTTGAAAACGCCTTTTCTTTCCTTGTCAAATCCGTATCGCATCAGGACGCCGGTTTCCAGCACATCCATCACTTCTTTAATTTCTTCCTGACCAATCAGTTCAGCTCCTGCCATATATTCCTCCTTAACGTATTTGTAGGGAACGGTCGCGACCGTTCCCTACGCATTTTTTCCAGGGTCAATTTCTTTTAATACGCTTCCGCGTAAATTGCGATCATATCTTCTTTTGTCATCTTGCGGGGATTGTTTTCCAGCGGTCTTGCAACCGTCATGGCTATATCCGCCAACGCCGGAAAATCTTTTTCCTCAACGCCGAAATCCCGAATCGAGGAGTCAACGCCGCAATCTTCAATCAGGGCTTCAACCGCATCCACCGCCAGATAAGCGGCTTCGCGGGCGGGCAGTCCTTCCGTACATTCTCCCATCGCGTCGGCGACATCGGCGAATTTTTCCAGGGCGCCGGGCAAATTAAACGCCATGACCGGCGGCAGCAGCATCGTGTTGGCCAGACCGTGGCCGACACCGTATTTGCCGCCCAGTGGATAAGACAAAGAATGGACGGCGGTGACGCCCGCGTTGGCAAGTCCGATGCCCGCGTACAGGCTGCCCAGCAGCATCCGTTCGCGCGCGGCAATGTTTTTGCCGTCATGCACACAGGTGCGCAGATTTTCGGCGATCAGTGAGATGGCTTCCAGCGAAAACAGTTCACTCATCGGCGACGAGTTGATTGAGGTGTAGGATTCAATCGCGTGGCACAAAGCATCCAGGCCGGTCTGCGCCGTGGGCGCGGGCGGCAGCGTAAGCGTCAGTTCCGGATCCAAGAGAGCCAGTTCGGGATAAAGATAAGGGCTGTTCATGCCTTCTTTCTTTTTCAGATTCTTGCGAACAAACACGGCGGTAAACGTTACTTCACTGCCGGTGCCGGCGGTGGTGGGAATCATGATTTTGGGCAGGCCGGCCTTCGGGATTTTATTCAACCCCAGATAATCCGTGGCGGCGCCTTTATTGGTGGCGATGACGGCGATGGCCTTGGCCACGTCCATCGCGGAGCCGCCGCCGATGCCGATTACGATATCGCATTTATCTTTGACAGCCAGCGCCGCGCCTTCATCCGCCAGTTCGATGCGGGGCTCCGGTTCCACCTTATCAAAAACAGTGAACTTGATACCCTCGGATACCAGAATGCTGGCGATTCTTTCCTGCAATCCCGTTTTAGCCAGGTTTTTATCGATAACAATCAATGGATTTTGCGCGTGATGCTCTTTAACATGGCTGGCAAGCGTTAAAATTGATCCGTTGCCGAAAACAATCTTTTTGGCGCCGGTAAAAGAAAATATTTTCCTCATAATAAACGACCTCCATCGTTATGGGTTGGGATTTGGCTACTCTGTACATTTCAAGGTTTTCCTATCACGCCAAATCAAACCTAAAGTCAAGTATTTTTGTGGTGTGCATACCATTCCAGTTGCCGGCAGATGCCGCGGATGATTTTCACTTCCCGCGATAAAAGACCGGAGCGGGAGAAAAAGCGGCGCAAATCCAGCATCCAGTATTCCGGGTTTTCCGGATTCAAAAAACCTATTTTGCCGAGCAAATCTTTGATTTGTTGATACATGCCTTCCGTCTCGGATGATAACGCCAATTTGGGTGTCGCCTCCGCCGGGGTACCTGCTGCCGACGACGCGATAAAGATTTCATAGCAGAGAATCATCACGGCCTGGGAGAGATTAAGCGAGGTGAATTCGCGCGATGTCGGAATCGTCACAACGCTATGACACAAACGCAGTTGATCATTGGCGAGACCCGTGTCTTCAGGGCCGAATAAAAGCGCAATTTTGTTTTTTTGCGAAAGATCGGCAATGTTTTGCGCCGCCGCTCGCGGCGATACAAAAGGCCCGCGGGCCTTGCCCATACGGGCGGTGGTGCCCACGATGTAATTAAAGCCGCCGAGCGCCTCTTCGATGCTTTCAAAATACTGGATTTGATCTAAAACATCAGCCGCCAGATGCGTGGAGCGCTGCTCCATTTCCTCGCGGTCGTAATCCGCAGTTCCCACAACGACGATCTTGCTGATGCCCATATTCTTTGCAGCCCGCGCCACCGATCCGATATTGCCCGAATACTTGGGTTTATATAAAACAATACTGATGTTTTTCGTTTTGGCTTTCAACATAATTTCCTTTCATATCATCCAAAAGGCGGTGGCGTAATCCTTATCTGTCATTGCGAACGCACGGCAGTGCGTGTGGCAATCCCATGGTTACGACAGTTTACGTAGCACATTTATAAATCAGTGATTAACGAAATGCACGAACAATTTATGATTAATGATACAACAGGATTTCAATCACACGAACGCCAAAGCTCACGGGTAGGCGTGTGTACACCCCTACCCCGTGGAATTCAAGGTATTAAGATTCCTCACATACGTTCGGAATGACAATTGTTATAATTACGACACAGTCTCTCAAGGGAGAGGGAATTAAAGCAAAAGTTTCTTTCTCGATCAAACTGGCTACTTCGGCAGCCCAGTGGCGAGGCTTACCCTACCCAGGACGAGCGATCTTCAAAAACAAGGTTTCCAAAACTTGCCGGATCGTGAAAGTTTCGCTCTGAAAGCGGCAGCCAGGAAACCCAGTGGGGATGGGAGGTTTCGTTGCCGCATTTATAAAAATTGGCCCGCCAGGTTTGACCTTTGATGGTTTCCAGGACCCCGATATACTTTTCCAGCACGGCAAGGGGGACTGAGAATTCCAGAGTCCAGACAAGCGGGTGGAAAATTTCCGGTTCGACGATGGCAGGCAGACTGGCGAAGCGCCGGATTTGCCCGTCATCATCCGGTGTCAGAGGCGCGGATTGTTTGAGCCGTCCCTCGACGCGCTCCGGGTTTGTCACATAAGACGCTAATAGCGCGCCACCGCAATTAAACTCGAAATTAAAATACCCAAGGCCTTCTTTCGGCTGCACAAAAAATTCCACACAACTGTCTTTCCAGACATCGCTTTGAAACTTAGTATGGGCACTGAGCACATACTGATCCTCCACACGGAAAATTCCATAAATATTTTGCTCATCATACAGCAGCTTACATTGTGTACGCGGTCGGTGATCGCTTCCTTCTGGACGGAAACAGCCCACGGACAAAGGTTGCGTATGTCGCCAGAAGGCGCCATCCCAAAGTCCCTGCATTTCCGGAAGCTGTCTTGTGAATAGAATTTTGTAATATGGAATACTCATAAATTTATCGTTTGCGGTGATGACTGTTTTTTGCTATTTCCCCAAATATGAATTCGGATATGCTCTTACTTCAGCAAGGCGCCAGACTCCTGGGTGTCGAATTGGGCGAAAAAGAAATCGCCTTATTTGATCTTTATCAAAGCGAGCTCTTAAAATGGAATGCCAAAACCAACTTGATATCTGAAAAAACGGCAGGAGAAATTGTCACCCGCCACTTTCTGGATTCGCTTTCCGCCGCGCCATTTATCACCAAGCCTCAGTCCCGTCTGATCGACATCGGCTGCGGCGCTGGTTTTCCCGGCATTCCTCTAAAAATCGTCCTGCCGTCTATACAACTATCCCTTCTGGAAACCAATCGCAAAAAAGTGTCTTTTTTAAAGCACATCATTCGCTCCCTGAACCTTGACCAGACACAAACACTTCATGACCGGACGGAAAATGTTGTCCGGACGGAAACGTGGAAGGAAAAATTCGATGTGGTTATTTCCCGGGCTGCGCTTAAACTGCCCGATTTGCTGCCGCTGGGAGACTATTTTCTCGCCCCGGACGGGTTGTTGATAACTTTAAAAGGGCCGGATGTTTCCGCTGAATTGGACGCGGCCTTGACTGGTGGAAATGAATCTAAAATATATCAAGTATTTCAATATGATATAATTATGCCACTTTTAGGTCCGCCGCGAAAAATTATTATCTTCCAAAAGGCAAAATAAAGTAAAAAAGCCTTCTAAAAACCCATTTTTTATGTTAGTCCTTGCTCAGGTTTTTCCAAAAGGAATCTTCGGAAGACTTACACATAAATAATGAATAAAATCATATGCATCGCAAATCAAAAAGGCGGCGTCGGTAAAACGACGACAGCTATTAATTTATCCGCCTCTCTGGCCGCGGCAAATAAGAAAACGTTGCTCATTGACGCTGACTCGCAGGGCAACTCTACCAGCGGTCTCGGTATCGACAGAGTACGCTATGATAAAGCGAATTTTTATCATGCCATGATCGGGCAGGTCACCTTGGATTCGGTTATTGTGCAGACGGCTCTCCCCAGTCTGGAAATGATTCCGTCCAACCAGGATCTGATTGGTCTGGAAGTCGAATTTGTTCACCTGGAGGACCGTGAAGTCCGTTTGCGTCAGATATTAAAATCGCTGGACAGGGCCTACGACTTTATAGTAATTGATTGCCCGCCGTCACTTGGCTTCATGACGGTCAACGCTCTCGTCGCGGCAGACTCTTTGATAGTTCCCCTACAGTGTGAGTATTTTGCCATGGAAGGATTGGGATACTTACTCAACACCGTGAAATTAGTAAAAGCTAACTTAAATCCGGAATTAGCCTTAGGCGGCATTTTATTGACGATGTTCGATGTGCGCAATTCATTGTCACATCGCGTGATGGAAGATGTCCGCAAACATCTGGGCAATAAGGTTTTTAAAACGATCATTCCGCGCAATGTGCGGCTTTCGGAAAGCCCCAGTCACGGTTTGCCTATAATTCTTTATGATATCAAATCGCGCGGAGCGGTTGCCTATATGGAGCTGGCACGGGAAATTCTTCAGGGGGAAAGATAAATGGCGCAAAAAAAAGACGCGCTGGGTAAAGGGCTTGGCGCTATTTTCTCGGATCTGCTCGACAGTGATACCGGTAAGAAAATAACCGCCAACAGCTGCGGAATTGAGGAGTTACGTCCGAATCAATACCAGCCCCGTAAGAATTTTAACGACGAAGAACAAAAGAAACTGGTCGCTTCCATCAAGCAAAGCGGCATCATTCAGCCGATTGTTGTCCGCAAGGCTGATTCCGGATATGAAATTATCGCCGGAGAAAGACGCTGGCGCGCCGCACAGGCGGCAGGCCTGAAGGATGTGCCAATTGTTATTCGGAAAGCTTCCGACAAAGAGGCCGCTGAATTATCCTTGATTGAAAATCTGCTGCGCGAAGAGCTCAATCCCCTGGAAGAAGCGGGCGCTTATGTGACGTTGATCGAAAAATTTAATCTGTCCCAGGAAGAAATATCCACCCGAGTCGGTAAAGACCGTTCGACAATCGCCAACACGGTCCGACTTTTAAAGCTGCCGGCCAAAGCCAAAACCGCCCTGATGGAAAAAAAAATCACATCGGGACACGCGCGCAGCATTTTGGCGCTGACGTCACAAGAAGAACAAATGGCGGCCCTGGATATTATTTTGAAGCGGGGGCTCAACGTCCGGGAAACTGAAAAGTTAATTAATAAGTTAAAACAAAAACATGAGGAAAAAAAGATCGTTGTTAAAGATCGTTTTATGGCGGATCTGGAAAAGTCATTGACGACAAAATGTATGGCCCGGGTGCAACTTAAAGGTTCATCCAAAAAAGGCACAATTGAAATTACCTACACCTCCATGGATGAGTTGAACCGTCTGGCGCGTTACCTTCTGGATGAATTGTAATCGATGAATTGTAATCAAGGTTATTAAAACTTATCAACAATTGTTGATAGCATTGTTTATAAAAGGTTTATAATGGAATCTGTTTGGGATAAAGCCACTAAAATCATTCAGGAAAAAGTATCAAAGCAGAATTTTGATACCTGGATAAAGCCTATCAAAATCGTGGTGATGGAAGATAAATGTGTCCAATTGGCCGTCCCCAATAAATTTTTTAAGGACTGGCTGATGGATAATTATTTATCCCTGATTAAAAACTCTCTGCACAGTGTAGTCGGTATCAGTGTTGATATTGATTTTATATTGAGTAAAGATAAGGAAAAAAAGCAGGAAGCTGCCATACTGCCTTTCGAGCAGGGCCAAAATCATCACGAGTCTGCTCCGGTTGCCAGGAATAAAAATATTTCCTTTTTAAACAGCAATTATACGTTCGACCGATTTGTGATCGGCCCATCCAACCAGTTTGCTCATGCCGCCTCCATCGCCGTGGCCAAGCAGCCGGCAAAAAATTATAACCCTCTTTTTATTTACGGCGGTTCAGGTTTAGGAAAAACTCATCTGCTCAATGCGATTGGTCTGATGACAAACGCATCTCATCCTGATTTAAATGTCATGTATGTCTCGGCGGAAGCCTTTATGAATGAAATGATTAATTCGATCCGTTATGATCGGATGCCAAAATTTCGTGAAAAATACCGTAATATCGGCTGTCTTTTAATTGACGATATTCAGTTTTTGGCGGGCAAGGACAGAACCCAGGAAGAATTTTTTCATACATTCAATACTCTACACGATTCCGGTAAGCAAATTGTCGTCACCAGCGACAAATTTCCAAAAGACATCCCTAATTTAGAGGGAAGATTGCGATCCCGGTTTGAGTGGGGATTGATAGCCGATATTCAACTACCCGAAATAGAAACAAAAATTGCGATTATCGAAAAGAAAATGCAGGAAAGTAAACTTGAATTATCACCTGCCGTTGCTCATTATATCGCTTCCAATGTCGAGTCTAATATTAGAGAATTGGAAGGTTTTTTGATCCGCATTTCCGCCTATTCCTCTCTCACTAATAGAGAAATTGATTTGGATTTGGTGAAGGAGGTGCTGAAAAAACTGGTTAAACATAATAATAAAGAAGAAGTTAGTGTGGAAGAAATTATTAAAGTGGTCGCAGGTCGAATGAATATAAAAATTGCGGATATTAAAGCCCATAATAAAAATAAAAATCTCGTTTTAGCCAGGCAAATATCTATGTATCTCGCCAGGAAATTAACAAATTTCTCCTACCCGGATATTGGTCAAAAAATTGGCGGCCGTGATCATTCAACTGTGATTTACGCTAATAATAAAATTATAAACATAATAGACTCCGATTTAAATTTTAAAAAGATGGTTCAGGATATTGAAGACAGTGTTATCAATAAAACGTCGTAGGGATTTAAACATTTCTTCCACAGGGTTTATAAGTAAAGAGGATTGAAATAATACTAAAAAATATAGTAATCAACATATCCACAAGGCTTATTACTAATACTAATTATTTATATTAAAGAGAAAAAATAAAAAAGAAATAATATAATGGGAGGCGATGATGGAATTTAAAATCAATAGAAATACCTTTTTGGATGGTATTCAAAAAACCTTAGGTATTGTCGAGAAAAAGACAACAACACCCATTTTAAATAACGTGCTTTTAAAAACAGAGCACAACAAACTGAAAATTATTGCTACGGATCGTGAGATTAGCCTTATTTCTGATTATGACGCGGATATAGCGGAAAAAGGTGAAATTACACTGTCTGCTAAAAAACTTTACGAGATGGTCAGAGAAATTCAGGGAGATATTATTCATTTTACAAAAAGCGCTAATAATATCGTCAAAGTGACGTGTCAAAGGGCTGTTTATAAAATACCAGGGCTTTCCGCGGATGATTTTCCCAGTGTTGCGGACAGCGAGAATGTACAGTTTTTTAACATTCCCGGATCAGCCATTAAGGATTTAATCAATAAAACATCTTTTGCGATGGCTTTTGATGAAAGTAGAAAGAATTTAAATGGTGTTTTACTGGAAA
This sequence comes from Smithellaceae bacterium, assembly GCA_030690945.1. Classification (GTDB taxonomy): domain Bacteria; phylum Desulfobacterota; class Syntrophia; order Syntrophales; family Smithellaceae; genus UBA8904. The sequence goes on from JAUYFM010000033.1 coordinate 57,398, forward strand.
CAACTTCTGACGGAACGACTCATATCTGGCGGATGGTGGCAACGGACGGGCACAGGCTGGCGGTTGCCAAAACCAATACTGCGGAGCCCTGTCCCGAGATGACCAAAGGGATTATCATTCCTCGTAAAGGATTAATGGAAATAAAAAAATTAACAGATGTTCATGAAAATGTCAGCGTCGGCATTCATAAGAATATGTTTGTGGTGAAAACAGAGAATACTGTTCTAAAAGTCAATCTGGTGGATGCTGATTATCCTGATTATAAAAGAGTAATCCCCGCAGAAAAAGGCGTGAGCGTGACCTTGGATAAAGAATTGTTTCTTCATGCTTTAAAAAGAATGAATGTTGTTTCTTCAGAACGTTACAGTGGTGTGATTATATCTTTTACATCCGGAAAAATGACTCTTAATTCAACAAACTTGGATGTTGGTGAAGCGACAGAAGAAATCGACATTGGTTATACTGGGGAAGATATGGATGTTGGGTTCAATGTGAATTATGTTATTGATGCCGTTTCAGTGATATCTATGGAAAATATTATCATGGAAGTAGGGGCTGGATTAAAACCAACCTTAATCAAACCGGCAGAAGGCGATAATTATTTATGTATTGTTATGCCGTTAAAAATATAAAAAATTTATTGGATGGAAAATTAGAAACAGGAATGGGGTTAAGGAGTTAAAAAAGTTGCTATGACAGAGACGTATAACGCTGATAGTATTAAAGTTTTAGAAGGTTTGGAGGCTGTTCGCAAAAGACCTGCGATGTATATCGGTTCTACCAGTAAAGAAGGATTACACCATTTGGTGTATGAAGTTGTTGATAACAGTATTGACGAAGCGGCAGCGGGATTTTGTGATACTATTTCCGTTAAAATACGAGTTGATAATAGTATTGTGGTGGACGATAACGGCCGTGGCATTCCGGTTGATATTCATAAAACAGAGGGTGTGTCGGCTGCGGAAGTGGCCATGACCAGATTGCATGCCGGTGGTAAGTTTTCCAATGACACCTATAAAATATCCGGAGGTCTGCATGGCGTTGGTGTGTCTGTTGTGAACGCCCTTTCCAAGACCTGTGAACTGGAAGTTCGTCGGGACGGAAATGTATATCGGCAAACCTATCAGATAGGCGTCCCGGATGGACCTTTACAGATGGTGGGAAAAACCAGAGGACGCGGCACCAAGGTCGCTTTTTTACCCGATGATGAAATTTTTGAAGAAACGGAATTCAGTTTTGATGTGATTGCCAACCGCTTAAGGGAGTTGGCGTTTCTCAATTCCGGCGTAAAAATCACACTGGTGGATGAGCGCTCCGATAAATCGGCGGAATTTTTATATAAGGGCGGCATTGTTTCTTTTGTTGAATATATCAATCGTAATAAAAAAGTATTACATAAAGATCCGATTTATGTGACCGGCGCCCGGGAAGACTGCGCGGTCGAAGTTGCGCTGCAATACAATGAAACATATCTGGAAAATATTTTTTCTTTTGCCAACAGCATCAACACCGTTGAAGGCGGCATGCACATGGTTGGTTTTCGCTCGGCGCTGACCCGTGTGTTTAACAACTACGCAACCACCAACAAAATCATTAAAGACGGCAAGGAATCGCTGCGTGGCGAGGATTTACGCGAAGGTCTGGCCTGTGTCATCAGTATCAAAGTAAAAAATCCTCAATTTGAAGGACAAACCAAAACCAAACTGGGCAACTCCGATGTGCGTGGTCTGGTCGAAGGCATTGTTTACGAAAAAATCGGTTCTTACCTGGAAGAAAATCCGTCCATCGCCAAACAGATTCTTAATAAATGCATGGAAGCAGCCCGCGCCCGTGATGCAGCCCGTCGCGCCCGTGAGTTGACCCGGCGCAAAAGCGCTTTGGAAGTGGGCGCTCTTCCCGGAAAACTGGCCGACTGTCAGGAAAAAGATCCAGCGCTCAGTGAAATTTATCTGGTCGAGGGAGATTCGGCCGGTGGTTCGGCCAAACAGGGCAGGGATCGGAAGAATCAGGCGATCTTACCGTTGCGCGGTAAAGTTCTCAATGTGGAAAAAGCGCGTTTCGATAAAATGCTGCAAAATGAAGAAATCAAAACGATGGTTACAGCCTTTGGAGCGGGTATTGGCCCCGACGACTATGACGTCAGTAAATTGCGGTATCATAAAGTGATTATCATGACCGATGCCGACGTGGATGGCGCGCATATTCGCACGCTGCTTCTGACCTTCTTTTTCCGCCAGATGCGGGAATTGATTGAAAGAGGTTATTTATTTATCGCTCAGCCGCCGCTTTATAAAGTGGTGGATAAGAAAAAGGAACTCTACATCCAGAATGAAGATCAGATGAGAAGCTATATTCTGGAAAACGGCGTCAATAAAGTCAATTTATTGATGGGCGACGGCACTCCGTTTCCCGTCACCGGCAATAAGCTGCTGGTCCTGATTAAAAAAATCATGCGCATCGGAGACTTGCTGGACCGTTTTGAAAAGGAACATCGCGACCGGAATATCGTCCGTATTGCGGCCGGTGATCCCTCGTTAGTCGATGAGACATTTCAAACGGAAAGCGAGCTTTTGAAAATTGCGGGCAGAACGGTTGTAGCGCTGGGCACGGACATGGTTGCCGATTACCGGATTGAAGATGATCCCGATCACGGTGGTTATAAAATGGTGTTTGATCTCAAAAGTAACGGAAATATATTTACCACCTGCGTCGACCGGGAGATATTCCGCACGCCGCAGTTTGGAGAGATCAGAACATTATTGGGGCAGGTATCCATACTGGGTGAGCCTCCTTACCGCGATCAGTCTGATGAATCGGCCACACCGATCATTCTGCCTTCCGCCCGCGCTCTGGTCGATCATCTCATCGCTTTGGGCAAGAAAGGCCTGACCCTGCAACGCTACAAAGGCTTGGGTGAAATGAACCCGGAACAACTCTGGGAAACTACAATGAATCCTGAAAAGCGCACCCTGCTGCAAGTAGGCGTCGAAGACGCGGTTATGGCCGATCAAATTTTCACCACGCTGATGGGCGATCAGGTGGAGCCCAGGCGCGACTTCATCTATCAAAATGCCCTGCATGTTTCCAATTTGGACATATAGGAAGTTTTATAGAAAAATTTATTCAATATGTCATTTCGAAGCGAAGCGAGAAATCTTAATAATTAAGACGAAACACAAGATATCTCATCCGCCGTCGGCGGATTCGATATGACAAATCATTTCAACCGGCCATTTTGGCCGGTTTGTGTAACTCCAAGAGAGGAAGTATAAAAAATGGAACGTGATATCCACCACAAGCAAACCTTGGTGAATATAGAAGATGAAATGAAGAAATCCTACATGGATTACGCCATGAGCGTCATCATCGGCCGGGCACTCCCCGATGTGCGCGACGGCCTCAAACCCGTGCATCGCCGCATTTTATATTCCATGTATGAAACAGGCTACCGCCACAATAAACCCTATAAAAAATGCGCCCGCATCGTCGGTGATATCATGGGTAAATATCATCCGCACGGCGATACGGCGATCTATGACACGCTGGTGCGTATGGCGCAGGATTTTTCTCTGCGCTACATGCTGGTGGATGGGCAGGGTAACTTCGGTTCGATTGACGGCGATCCTCCGGCCGCCATGCGTTATACGGAAAGCCGCCTGGCGCGCATTTCCGAAGAAGTGATGGCCGATCTGGAAAAAGACACGGTCGATTACGTGCCCAACTATGATGAATCCCTGATGGAGCCGTCGCTTCTGGCGACGCGCCTTCCGCTCTTGCTGCTCAACGGGTCATCGGGTATCGCCGTCGGGATGGCGACCAATATTCCGCCGCACAATTTGACGGAAATAATCAATGGTACCATCGCACTCATCAACAATCCAAAAATGATTATTGAAGAACTGATGAAGCATATTCACGGGCCGGATTTCCCGACCGCCGGATTCATCAATGGCCGTGAAGGCATTTTATCGGCATACAAAACAGGGCGCGGCGTTATCCGGCTGCGGGCGCGGGCGCTGATTGAAAAGAATGCCCGTAATGATAGGGAGAGCATCGTCGTTACGGAACTGCCCTATCAGGTCAACAAGGCCACCTTGATTGAAAAAATAGCCGAACTGGTGCGCGACAAGAAAGTTGGCGGTATATCGGATTTGCGTGATGAATCAGACCGCGAAGGCATCCGCGTGGTGATCGACCTCAAACGTGACGAAAATTCCGCGATTATTCTCAATCAGCTCTATAAATACACGCAAATGGAAACATCGTTCGGCATCATTATGCTGGCGATCTCCGAAAACCGTCCGTATGTTTTCAATCTCAAAGAGGTGCTGGAGAAATTCGTTGCCTTCCGGCAGGAAATCGTCGTCCGCCGCACAAAGTTTGAACTGGCTCGCGCCAAAGAACGGGCCCATATTTTAGAAGGCTATATCATTGCCTTAAACAACATTGATGAAATTATCAAAGTGATCAAGGCATCGAAAAACGCCAACGAAGCTGCGGTGGCGTTATGCGCGAAGTTCAGCCTGTCCGAGATTCAGGCCAAGGCCATTCTGGAGATGAGACTGCAACGCCTGACGGGGCTGGAAAGAGAAAAGATTGATGCGGAATATGTGGAAGTCACGGCATTAATTGCTCATCTGGCCGGTATCCTGGCCGATCCTCAGAAAGTTTTGCAGGTCATTATCCAAGAACTCACAGAAATCAGAGATAAGTACGGCGACGAGCGCCGGACGGAAATTGTTGCCAGCACCGAAGACATCAACATTGAAGACTTGATCGTCGAAGAAGACGTGGTGGTCACCATATCTCATACCGGATACATTAAACGCAACGCGGTCAGTCTCTACAAGAGTCAGCACCGCGGCGGGCGCGGCAAGGTTGGTATGGGCACCAAGGAAGAAGATTTTGTAGAAAAAATATTTATTGCTTCCACGCATCATTACCTCTTGGTCTTCACCAACATGGGAAAGGTGTATTGGTTAAAAGTATACCAGATTCCGCAGGCCGGCCGTGCCGCCAAAGGCAAGGCGATGGTCAATCTGGTTAATCTGGCCCCCGGCGAAAAGGTCACCGCGACATTGCCGGTGAAGGAATTTGTTGCCGACAAATTTATCATTATGGTCACCAAAAAAGGCATCGTTAAAAAAACGGATCTGGCCGCTTATTCCAATCCGCGCGCCGGTGGCATCATTGCCATTTCCATTGACGAGGGCGATGAGCTGGTGGATGTCCAGTTGACCATGGGCAATCAGGATGTGTTTTTAGGAACACGCTTAGGCATGGCGATTCGTTTCAACGAAGACGACGTGCGGGATATGGGTCGAACCGCCCGTGGCGTACGCGGCATTAATCTGGATGAAGGCGACGACGTCATCGGCGTGGAAATTCCCGCGCAGGGCACGTTCATGCTGACCATATCGGAAAACGGTTATGGGAAATGCACGCCGATTGATGAATATCGGGTGCAGACCCGCGGCGGCAAAGGTACCATCAACCTGAAAACGGTGGCCAAGATCGGCAATGTCTCCGGCGTCTTGCAGGTTCAGGGCGAAGAGAACATCATGCTTATCAGCAATGCCGGCAAGGTGATCCGGCTGAAGGTGCAGGAGGTCCCGATAAATCATCGTGTGACCCAGGGCGTCAAACTCATTGATCTGGAGCCGGAAGAAAAACTCGTCGGCGTCGCCCGCACAACGCAGGAAGCCGAAGGCCCGGATGACGGCGCAAACGGTGATGATGAGACGGATGTGACAACAGAAGAAAACGGCACACCGGAAGAATAGAAAATTTGTAGGGAATGGTCGCGACCACCCACGCGTGACCTTCAGGTTATGCGGGTGGCAAGACCGTTCCCTACAACTACGAAGGCTGTTCATTTGCCCGACAGGAAGTAAAAAAGTACCCTCAAAATCATAAAAAACGGACCCGGTATTTGCTGATAATAAACAGTAAAGGCTGCTCCGGACCAGCTTTTTGTTACACCCCTGGTCGCCGGTCCTTGCAATTGTCCGGGCGGTAACACCGGCTTTCCCTGCTTGTTCATCTTGTAACATTCAGCTATACTTCCCACATGGAAAAATAAAAACTATTTGACAGTTGTTACTGTATAAAAAACGGAGGGAGGATATGAAAAAAACATGGCTGTTCTTAATTATAATAATGATCACCGGTTTTGCATCAACTGTATCAGGTAATGGTAGGGCAATGCCTGTAATCATTGATGTTCGCACAAATATGGAGTATGCGATGGGACATCTGGAAGGTGCCATCAACATTCCCCATGATGAGATCGGGCGAAAAATCGGTTCTTTTGTCCAGGACAAGTCGCAGAAGATATACGTGTATTGTCGCACCGGGCGACGGTCGAAAATAGCCAAAGAATCACTCGAAAAACTCGGATATAACAATGTAGTCGATCTGAGAACTCTCAAAGATGCAGCCAATAGTCTGAGTAGCAAGATTGTTCAATAAACTTTGAGGGATACCAACCGGTTGATTTCGTCGTTACACCCCCTGGTCGCCGGTCCTTGCAGTAGTCCGGGTGGTAACACCGGCTTTCCTTACTTGTTCATCTTGTAACATTCAGCTATACTTCCCTCATGACGTTATACAAACTGATAGACCATACCGCCGATCTGGGCATTGAAGTCACAGGGCGGACGAAGAGAGAGCTATTTACGAAAGCCGCGTTGTCTCTTATGGACATCGTGGTTGAAACAAAAAGAACAGGGGCCGGCGTGAAAGAAAAAGCGCTCACCATGGAAGGTTCCGATCCGGCGGATTTGCTGATTAATTTTTTGCGGGAGATTTTGTATCTTTTTAACGGAGAGGCGTTGATCATCGGGAAGTGCGAAATTATTAAGTGCGGTCATAAGAAATTAGACGCAAGATTATTGCTTGAGCCCTACAATAAAAAGAAGCATGTGCTGAAGACAGAGATCAAAGCCGTTACATATCATGGGCTGAGCGTGGAAAGAATTAAAAAGGGATGGAAGGCGAGGGTGATTTTTGATGTGTGAGCACGGCCTCTTAAAATACCCTGATCACCTGATGACCTGAAGGTCACTCGAGGTGGCGCGAGGTGGCGCGAGGGCACGCGGGTCCATATACATCGTTGCGCCGGCGATTGCCACGCAGACCAAGGGTCTGCTCCAAAGAAACTTCCCCGCCCCTGGTGGGCGGGGATTGAGGGCAGGGGGAAGCTTTGTTTTCACCCTCCCCCTGCCCCTCCCGTCATACCCTGAAGGGCACGCGATGGAGGGGAGATTACCGTTTCTTCCAGTTATAACCTTGATACGAAGCACCAAGGTACTTTGCAATGACATAAGGGGATGAGAGATGTCTGAGATTAAACTGGAAAAAATAGATGACAATCGGTGGTTGCTGCCGCAGACCGGCTTGATGCGAGTGCCGGGGATTATTTATGCCAATGAGAAAATATATGATCTGCTGAAAAACGATGAAAGCGCCAAACAGGTCGCCAATGTGGCGCACTTGCCGGGCATCGTAAATTATTCACTGGCCATGCCGGATATCCATTGGGGATATGGATTTCCAATTGGCGGTGTGGCGGCTTTTGATCTGGATGACGGTGTGGTGTCGCCGGGCGGCGTCGGCTATGACATTAACTGCGGCTGCCGCCTGATGGCCACGGAACTTACACTTGCCGACATCAAAGATAAAGTTAAAGACTTAACCACAGCGTTATATCAACGTATTCCGTCCGGTGTCGGGTCCACAGGCTATGTCAAACTATCCGGCAAAGATCAGAAAAAAGTTCTCGAAGAAGGCGCGGGTTGGGCGGTCAAAGCCGGTTTCGGATCAGCTAACGATTTGGAAACAACCGAAGACGGCGGTTGTATGAGCGGCGCGGACCCGGAACAGGTATCAAAGCGGGCATTGGAACGAGGCAAACAGCAGCTAGGAACCCTCGGTTCCGGTAATCACTTTCTGGAAATAGAAGTCGTCCAGGATATCTTCGATGAAAAAGCGGCGCAGGCGTTTGGCTTGCGCAAAGACCAGATCGTTGTCATGATCCACACCGGCTCAAGAGGCCTGGGGTATCAAATATGCGACGATTACCTGGCATTGATGGTCAAACACCAACATGAAACAGGGATAGCGCTTCCGGACCGGCAACTCGCCTGCACCTATCTGGCCTCCGGGCGGGGACGTAATTATCTGGCGGCCATGGCCTGCGGCGCCAATTATGCCTGGGCCAACCGGCAGATTCTGATGCATCTGACTGAGGAGGTTATAGAAAAGACGTTACGGATTGCGCCGCGCGAGCTGGGAATGCGTCTGGTCTATGACGTCTGTCATAACATTGCCAAAATCGAATCGTTCAATATTGCAGGTGTTGAGAAAAAACTCTGCGTGCATCGCAAAGGCGCGACGCGGGCCTATCCCGCAGGTCATGAAGCCGTGCCAAGTCGGTATCGAAGTGTCGGGCAGCCGGTATTGATTCCCGGAGACATGGGAACCGGTTCTTATGTGCTGGTCGGTCAGGAAAAAGCCATGCAGGAAACTTTCGGCAGCGCCTGCCACGGCGCAGGCCGTGTGATGAGCCGCACCCAGGCCGTAAAGCTTAGCCGGGGCCGCTCGATTGCCCGCGAACTGGCCGATCAGGGTGTTTTGGTGATGGCCGGCAGCAAGGGCACACTCAATGAAGAAATGCCCGAGGCCTATAAAAACTTGAATGACGTGGTTCAAGTGGTTCACGATGCGGGAATTGCCTGTAAAGTTGTGCGCTTGAAATCAGTGGCCTGTATAAAAGGTTGATAATGTAACATGTAGGGAACGGTCGCGACCTTTCCCTACGCAGCTAAAACCGCATGATTGACTTTTTTACGAAGCCAGCATAAGAAGCCTCAATACTAAAACTTGGAGAACAACATGAGTGAAATCATTTTTGACGAGAATATGGATTGGGATGCAAGAATCCTATGCAGTGACGAGTCCTGCATCGGCACCATCGGTCCGGACGGCAAGTGCAAGGAATGCGGGAAACCTTACGAAGGCGTTCTTCCGGAAGGCCACGGTAGAGAGACTGTTCAACCTTCCGCCACTGAAGAAGCAAAGTCTCTTTCGCCGGAAGACACCGGTTCCGACGACGACTGGGATAAAAGAGTATTATGCAGCGACGGCGCCTGCATCGGCACGATCGGCCCGAATGGCAAATGCAAAGAATGTGGTAAGTCTTTGTAGTAAAATAATGAGTAACCAAATACAAAAAAACGGTAGATACGATGCGTATCTACCGTTTTTCATAGATAAAAATTCATAAGAACTTATTGATCTTCCATCTGATCTTTCTTTTTATTCAAAGGGCAGACCTTCAGACATTCATCACAATCAATCCAGTAATTGTGTCCCGCCGTGTTGATGACACGTTCAATATTTTTCAAACCTGCTTCACTGTTGAGAGCGAGAGGATAAATGGCGTGTTTGATCGTACGACCCAGGCAGGTCATTTTGTTGAATTTTCCATCCGCGTCAAAGGCCTTGGCCGGGCAGGCTTTGGAGCAGGCCGTGCAGTTGGGGGGACAAGGATCAGGGGGAAGCAGCGGATCCGCTTCTATCACTGCGTCCGTCACGACAGCACCCAATCGCAAAAGCGAGCCATATTGCGGATGATACGTCAGGCCACTCCGTCCGAAACGGCCCAGCCCTGCATTGACCGCGGCGTGTTTCAGCGACATGATTCCCCAGGGTTCGAACTGATGAAAAACCATCGGGGCATAGCTGGGAATAGGGACGGCCAGATGCTTGCCCAGTGATTCGATGTAATTACAAAGCGCAAGGGATATTTCATCGATGCGCATATAGGCGCTATGGTAGGTCCGGTGCAGAGCGTAAAGATTGTAATCCGGTGATTTGAGCATTCCCCGGGGGACGGTAATACCGAAAACAATCACGGTTTCGGCATTCCGGCAAACGCGTTTAGGATGATGCGCCTCGGGGGCGTCGGCAAAACGATCAACCGATGCGAAACCCAAATCAGTAACCTGCGGCTTCAAAAATGCTATAATGGATTGCTTAAAAGTTTCACTCATCGTCAACCATCCTTGGCGAACAATTTAATTTTAGTCTATCAAGCCCACCTTTTCTTTAACTACTTTTATCATATCAGAAAGCCATCCTCTTTACTGGCAAATAGTTCCGGCCAGACCGTTATCAAGGATACCGTAGAAACCTTTTCAAGCTCGCCGGAGAAGCGCTTTAACGCCATATTATTGTTAATCTGATTCAGGTAATTTACGCCAAAGTTGGACGTAAAGCCGAGCTGGTATCCGCATTTTCTGGCTGCATCCTGAATCGAAGACGGAATGTATTGGTAACGCCCAAAAGGATACGAGACGGATCTAACGGTTTCACCTGTCGTCTGCTCTAAAAGTTGTTTTGAAACCATCAGCTCCGCGTCATGTTCACATTCATCCAAGCATGACAGCGCCTGATGGGTATGGGCATGTGACCCAATTGTCATCTGATGTGCAGCCATCTCGCGAATTTGATCCCGTGTCATCAGTTCTCTATCCTGAATCTCGTCGGAAGGAAGATCGATTTCGGTGGCCTCTGAAATCAATCGGAGCTCCTCGCGAATGCGCCCGCATGGGTATTCCTTCATCGGTAGTTGGAAATCTTCAATCATCTTCAGGCGATTATTTTGCAGCGTATATTCGTTATTATCGATGACAATGGATGGTTTCCGGCATTGTTTGATCAAATACGCCAGAACATCCCACCAACACAGTTTTCGTTCCCAGATCATCTCGGTGCTAATGAAAAAAATAGCCGGTATCTGTAACGATTTCAGGATAGGATAGGCGATGGAGTAATTGTCGTGATACCCGTCGTCGAAGGTTATGACCACGGAAGGGCGGTTTGATTTTTGATAGTTGTTGGTTAGAATTTTGTCAATCAGCTCTTTCTCCGATAAAATCCGGGTATGCCGTTTCAGCCAAGTCATCTGTCGAAAAAACTGATCGGCATTCGCAGAAAAAACGCCGTCGTCAAAAGGTGTTACTACCGTCGCCGAATCGGGACGGATACGATGATAATTCAAAACAACCAACTTGTTATGACCAGCAAAACGACGGAGTATCGCTATCAGGCGGGTTTTAAAAAGCAGGTCTGCCAGCCGTTCTCTTTTTCCTCCCAATGGATACCTCCTTTTACGAACAAGCTTCAGAAAATATCACCCGGCAGATTTAATCTTTTTATTTACAAATTTTGTCAAGGCATTGACTGTCATAAAATTATCTATATCCAATTCCTCGTCTGTTATCGCCACCCCATACTTTTCTTCTATGAAAAGAACGAGTTTTATAAGGTTCATGGAATCAATAATCCCCCCCTCTATAAGAGCTGCTTCGTTGTCCAGAACATTCTGATCAAGTTCATGCATGATTTCTGTAACAATATACTGCTTGATTGTTGATTGAACATCCACAATTGACCTCCATATATTTGATTTGTAATTTTATCCTACAAAAAGCACTAATCATTTTGTTTTGGCTGCCAGCATTTCTCTGTCTATCTTGCCATTTGATGTCTTGGGCAGGGACTCGAGGAATTCTATCATTTCCGGCATCATATAAATAGGGATCAGTTTGGAAAGGTGCTTCTCCATTTCATTCTTCGTCAGCGAATCAGGCTTTTTCGGAACAATAAAGGTTATTATTTTATTAGTAATAAATTCATCCGGCACTGCTACTGCAACTGCTTCTTTAACGTCTTGATGAGAGTATAGCGCCGCTTCGATTTCACCAAGTTCAATCCTGTAGCCACGGCTCTTAATCATATGGTCTTTTCGCCCTATTAGATTGTAGTTGCCTTTTTCATCCAATGTGACGATATCTCCTGTTCTATAAAGCTTTTCATCAAATCCCGAATTAAGAAAATTTTTTATAAAATAAGACTCGGTCTTTTTTACGTCACGCCAATACCCCTGGGCAACACAGGAACCACGGGCATAAAGCTCCCCTTCCTTTCCAATCTCCGTTACAATATTATTATTTTCGTCCAGTGCAAAAACTTCAATGTTTGAACAGGCTTTTCCAATAGGAACAGGTTTTATCCTATCAGGTTCAATTTGATCTACTTTGTAGTATGTACAAACATTTGTTTCTGTTGGACCGTATAGGTTATAGTAGTCTGCCTGAGGAACAATACCCATCAATTCTCTTAAATACTTAACCGGGAACACCTCACCCGCAAAGAGGATCAATCGGAGATCAGGAAAGGAATGATTTTTCATGCTCCCATGGACCATCATATGCACGAGTATCGACGGCACTGAATACCATACTGTTATCTTATTATCCTGGATGAACTTAATAAGTCTTCTTGGAAAAATAGAGAATTCTTCCGGGACAAGAAATATCGTTGCTCCCGCCTGAAGACTCGTGAAAATGTCAAAGATGGACAAATCAAAATGAAGAGGGGCATGACTTGAAACCCTGTCTTCCGGCCGGATGTCAAACTCATCACAGCTCCAATTGATAAAGGTCAGAGACGTGCGATGAGAAATCATTACCCCTTTTGGAACACCGGTAGAACCAGATGTATACAATATATATGCTAAATCTGTATCAATAGACAAATTCTTGGGGAGGGACACCTCTCCTTTCTCAATAATTTCTTTCCACGGGATCACCTTGACCGGCAATCCTTCCTTTAATCTTTTCAAATCATCTGTCAGGAGTACAACATCCAGCGGATTCTTCTCTGGAAACATCTGTTGAACATTGTCGCCCTTCCTCGTAGATGTCAGGAGGCATTTCATCCCGGAATTTTCAATGATGCAAGCCAGTCGAGTCAAAGGTGCGTTAGCATCCAATGGTACATAAACCCCTCCAGCCTTGAGTATGCCTAGAATGCTTATGACGGCCGGGATTGATTTGTTGATATAGACCCCTATTCGATCTCCTCGCCGTACCCCATTTTCTAATAGCGTTACGGCTAATTTACTCGTAACCACATCAAGATCTTTGTATGTTATTTTCTCGTCATGATAAACTATCGCATTTTTATCAGGAAACCGTTTTGCTGATTTCATCAGAGTATGTTGAATTTGGTAAACCATTATGAACCTTCTTTTGACTGCTGATTGAAGTAAATTATTTTAGAGTCCTAAATATCGGGCTATAATATTTCTTTGTATTTCTGAGGTGCCTGAATAAAGTGTACCGCTAACGGAGTCCCTGAGATCACGTTCCAGCTCATACTCCGTTGTATATCCGTAACCCCCATGTATCTGTATGGCATCAAGACATGATTTCACCCATGATTCACTCATGTATAGCTTGGCAAGCGCTGCATCCATTCCTGCTTGACCTTGCGATTTTTTTAGCCATGCCACCTTATACAGCATAAGGCGGGCAGTCTCCATCCTTACCTTCATATCGACAATTTTGTTGGCTACCGACTGAAAATTACCAATTGGCTGATTAAATTGCCTTCTGGTTTTCGCATGTTTTATGCAAGTCAAAATCTGTCTTTCCATACCTCCCAAGTAACTGGCCAGAATACAGCAACGCTCCCATTCCATGGAATCATTAAAAATAGCGGCCCCATTGCCTTCTTTTCCGAGACGGTTTTCAACCGGTACCATGCAATCATTCAAAATCAACTCGGACATGGGAGAGGTTCTAAGGCCCATCTTTTCAATATCTTTGCTAACCCCAAACCCCGGAAAGTCTTTTTCAATAATAAAGCCAGTGACGCCCATGAAACGCTTGCGCTTATCAACGGTAGCAAACACGATAAACACATCAGACACGGGGCCATTGGTCACCAATGTCTTTGTTCCGTTGAGTACGTAGTGGTCACCACACCTTTCGGCAGTAGTGCTTAGGCTGAATGCATCGGAGCCCGACTCAGGTTCGGTCATGCCATGGGCTCCAATGAACTCACCTCTGCAGAGTTTGGTGAGATATTGTTCCTTTTGCTCATCTGTGCCGAATCTGAAAATCGGCATCTGGACACTCCACATCTGTGCGTTAATCCCAAATATCAAACCGCTGTCCTTACATGCATATCCCAACCCTTCCATAACCAGCATAGAGGTCAATATATCAGCATTGATTCCTCCATACTGCTCCGGAAACGGGAAACCCTGAATACCAAAATCCGCACACTTCTTCCATTCATCCCTGGGAAAAGCGCCTGTTCTGTCTTTTTCTATAACCTCATCGTTAAGCTCTTTTTGCGCAAATCTGATTACGGAATCTTTTAAAGCAAGCTGTTTTTCATCCCAACTGAAATCCACGGTGACCTCCTATCTCTGGCTATCTCTGACGATATATAAACAGGTTAAGAATGTGGGCTAATTTATAATAAAGTCCCGTCTTTTGAAAAATTCCACCGACCGCAATTTTTTTATAAACTTGAAACCAAAGATGAGCCTGGTAGTCATTTGCACAGGCTTGTTCCACTCCTCAACTACGCTTATAGCATTTTCTCTAGGTCGAACTGTCAGCCCAAGAGTTCTATCTTTTTCGGGCACAAAGCTGATTCATACATAGCCAATGGCAAAATTTTTAATAAGCGTTTCTAAAGTTCGGCTAACGTAGCCTGACTGGCAGCTAATCAACTGGGACCATATTCTTTGCTCGGTGCATTAAGAATTTGCTTCCTCTGAAGGAAGGATACGGAGGCAGGTCTTGTATGTCAAGGAGATTTTATTGAGGAAACACCTTGACATACAAATGTCTCACCTTTATAATCGCATTGTCTGAATGTTGATCTGTTTTTTATCGGTTCGGTGGTCTGTGCATTACGCTGTGCCAGGAACGAAAAGCGAGCATCATCGAAAGTCTAAGCATCGTTATTGGTGAACTCATCGAATTACAAGCCTTGCCGAATAAATATGTTTTTAAAATGGAACGATTGTGAGTAAGGTTATGCGATCGTTAACACCTTTAGTTTCGATTTGTATCCCTGTTTACAATGCCGAAATGTTTATTGCTACAGCAATTGAATCGGTTTTGCGGCAGACCTTGACGGATTTTGAGCTGATTATTGTCGATGATCATTCATCCGACCGATCCTTGGAGATCATATCCGCCTATCAAGACGATCGCCTGCGTGTCATTGTCAATGATCACAACTTGGGCGCGGAAGGAAACTGGAATCGTTGCCTGAAGGAGTCGAAGGGTCGTTATTGTAAGATTTTGCCTCAAGATGATGTTCTTTCTCCAACATGCCTCGCACAGCAGGTTACCGTGCTGGATCAAGACGAACAGAAACGTATTGCGCTTGTGTTTTGTGCGCGAACGATTATTGATGCAACCGGCGTTATCTTGATGTCTCGTGGGTACCCGAGTGGTCGCAAGGAAACCATTGGAGGGCAGCTACTGATCCGCCGTTGCCTGTGGTTCGGCACAAATCTCATCGGTGAACCCGGAGGCGTCCTCTTTCGTAGGGACTTGGCAGTGAGCGTCGGGCTTTTCGACGCCAGTGTCCCCTATGTTATCGATCTTGACTACTGGTTCAGATTGCTTCTACGAGGCGATGGATATTACCTTCCCGAAAGACTGGCATCGTTCCGGTTGTCGACGGACTCGTTGAGTGTTGCGATCGGCGGGAAACAGAGCGAAGAGTTTTGTCGGTTTGTGGCGCGAATTTCAAGGAATCCTGATTTTAGGACCCGATATGTTGATATTCTCATGGCCAACCTTATGGCGCGCATTAATAATGTCATGCGGATGATGATTTACCATTTTGTATTGAAGCGCGGATAATTGGGCATGACCATTACTGGTGAGTTCAGAAGCCAGTGAATCTGTATCAGCTCATGATGTTGACGATTTTGAATTTGTAGTGTCAAACAACGCTTGTCGTGAGGGGCAATAATAGATGTCTCCAACTAATCATTTTCAGAGAACATGTGATTTTTTTTCTTCCGAGGTGAAGCCGATCATTCAATATTCGACGAGACGTCGAGTTGACATAATATTGGACTATGTTTCAGGGAAAAGTGTTCTTGATTTGGGTTGCGTGGAGCATGAGTCGATTATTTCCGAAAAGAAAGAGTGGTGGCTGCATGGTTTAATACGCCAGAAAGCGAATTCCGTATGCGGCGTAGATTACGACGAACATGCTGTAAATGAACTCAAACAAGAAGGATGGAATGTCTGTGTTGGTAATGTGGAAGATTTGTGCTTAAATGAAAAATTCGATGTAGTTGCTGCCGGAGAGCTATTTGAGCATCTGACAAATCATCGCTCTTTTCTTGAGTCTGTAAAGAGGCACTTGTTATCTGATGGAATATTTGTTGCCAGTATGCCCAATGCTAATTCTTTCAACTATTTTTTCCAATCGTTAGTTTTCGGACATGAAGTAGATGCGTGGGATCACACATCGTTCTTTACTCCCGTGACGATAACAGTCATGCTTAAGAAATGCGGGATGGTGCCCATAAGTATTGTCCTGTATCAGCCCGATGAGATATACCACCACGATAATCGTTGGCATAGACTATTGGCTTGCTGCTCTAATAGGCTTCAGCAACTACTTTGCAAATTTAGACCGACGATGTCGAGAGGACTAATCATTATTGCGAAGTGCAAATCGGATTAAGTTATGATGGTGTCATCGGTGAATAGGGTGGTTAAAGGGACGCACTACCCATCTTGCTGGATTTGAAATAGATCCCGGGCAGGCAAGACGTGTGAAGGGAT
The DNA here is from genome assembly GCA_030690945.1 of Smithellaceae bacterium. Classification (GTDB taxonomy): domain Bacteria; phylum Desulfobacterota; class Syntrophia; order Syntrophales; family Smithellaceae; genus UBA8904. The sequence goes on from JAUYFM010000033.1 coordinate 74,083, forward strand.
AGTGAAAATAAGTGCTTGCGTAGAAGAGCCTTTAGAGTTTATTGATGATGAGTTGAACAGGCTGTTGTGGCATCTGTTTAAAATATTGTGCTTGATGCCGCTGGTATTACGAATCGTTGATTGAAAATTCTGTCTCCCTTTGGTGAATATGCTGAACCCGTGGTATTCGCGAAGTCGAAATCATCAGAGACCACTCAAGTTCCTTCTTGTTGGGATATGGAACAGTATTTTTGGCTATGGAATGTTTTATCTTCTTGATACATTGTTCTCGCAGGTATTTACGACGCGGTATATGGCTTATATGTCCGCACTCACTTTCGCCCAGCTTCTCGGTATCATAAATGCGTACATTTTTCATAAAATAATAACCTTTGAGTCGAATGCAAAAGACTGGCATATGATATGGGAATTCATCCGGTTTTCGCTAACATCCGCTTTCGCCTTTTGTCTTAACTTGCTTCTCCTGCCGGTTCTTGTCGAGGTGTTTCATGTCGTGCCGAAAATCGCCGCTTTATTCCTCGTGCTGGTGGTGGTTCTGGTCAGCTGGATTGGACACTCACGATTTTCTTTCAATCAGGGGGGAAAATAATGCTTTTTGATAATTCAAAGCTTCCCAAACTCGCAATAGTCATTCCTTGCTACAATGAAGAATCTGTTATCTATGAAACTGCCCACCGTTTAGGAGCTATCCTGACTGATTTAATTGAAAAAGGTGAAGTAGATCATACAAGTTTCATTTGCTTTGTTGATGACGGAAGCGAAGATAGAACATGGGAGTTTATCGAAACGTTGAACGAACGAGACATAGTTTTTAAGGGCTTGAAATTATCAAGAAATTTTGGACATCAAAGCGCACTCCTTGCCGGTTTAATAACTCTAAAAGATAGAATAGATTGTATAGTTTCTATCGACGCCGATTTACAGGACGATGTTGAAGCCATATATAAGTTTATTCAAAAATATAAAGAAGGATATGACATAGTTTATGGTGTAAGAAAAGATAGAAGTGTAGATACATTTATGAAGAAATGGACTGCACTCCTTTTTTACAAACTTCAGAAGATAATGGGTGTAAGTATTGTAAATAATCATGCTGACTATAGGTTGATGAGTAGCAGAGTTGTAAATAATCTTTGTAATTTTGAGGAAGTTAATCTTTACCTAAGAGGCATTATACCTCTTGTTGGGTTTAAATCAGCAGAAGTTCACTATGACCGGGGAGAAAGATTAGCGGGAGAATCAAAGTATCCTTTTAAAAAAATGCTGTCTTTTGCTCTTGATGGTATTACTTCTTTTAGCGTTACTCCTCTGAGATTTGTAACCTTTACGGGTTTTCTTATATTTGCTTTATCTTTGTTAATAGCTTTATATTACACTGCTGGTGCTCTTTTTTTAAAAAACACAATCCCAGGATGGACTTCTACTGTCCTTCCAATTTATTTTATTGGAGGAATACAAATTTTCTGCATAGGATTAATTGGAGAATATATAGGGAAAATTTATAAAGAAGTTAAATCAAGACCACGATTTATCATAGATAAAGAGATTTCCTAGTAACTAGATATTGGTTGCTCTTCTCGCCGGAACAAAAGAAAAAACAGTACAATTATTAATATAATTTCACGATGATGATGTAAAATTCTACAATCTGATAATAATAGAAGCTTTCTCGGAAAGTTGATGATAATAAACATTAAACATAATAGGATGATTTTATTGAAATCTTTATTGCTAATATTTATAAAATAATAGGGTAAAAGCGAAGCTATTATAAGTACATCATATTGACCAGCTTGTCCCAATAGAAGCCCAATGATCGTTAATATTCCCAATAATTTTAATTTACTAATGTCTTTATGAAATTGATGTATTAATATTACTAATACCATTGAACATGCAAATATTATTAGACTATTAGTTCTAATTTCAAAGTCCAGCAATAATGGTTTGAGACCAAAAAGAACCCACAGGTGCTCGCTATGTAGAGATTGTACATAATTATTTAGATTGTTTGTCCAATCTTGTACCGCGGTTATTATGCCACGGTTATATATTGGAACTATTCCCAAGATAGCTGTTGAGATAATTGCAGTGGCAAGAGTTTTCCATTTTTTTTCCAATAATAGCCATAATAAGAAAGTGTATGCTAATTGCGGCTTAATCAAAGCAATGGCCAAGAGGATGCCACTTCTTATATCGTAGGAACGAATATAAAAATAGTACGATGCTAATAGGGCCGTAGAAAATAATATCGTTGTTTGACCCGTCCATAATATATTAACAATAAAAACATTTCCAACTATCATAGCGATCAATAAGGATGATTTGAAATCAAAAAGAAAAAATTGTTTATTTTTATTTTCAAAATTATATAGCTTCATACAAAGATACACGAATACCATGATACAAAAAATGTTTATCATTATGAATAATATTCTTGAAGTTTGAAGATCTGTTACAGATAGCAGCATAAATAAGGAAGATGAGTTCGGAGGATACGGAAGGCCGCCAACGTATGGGTTTAATCCGCTCAACCATTCTTTTCCAGCTGAATAGATATAGTTAAAATCATATAATGAGATGTGTTGGGGACCTTGTGGACGGCCGTAACCTGATATTCCAAACATAATAACGAAGGTTATTGCAGTAATTATCATAATACAATTGAGAATCATGATAATAAGTTTTCGATTTTTCATTACGGTCTCTCGCTGTTTTATTTCTCAGGCTCCATCGGTTTGTCCCGCAATTATCTTCTTCGCAAGCAATGTTCTGAAATAGGCCGTGACGAGATGATCCAATGCCATGTGCACATCCTCGATGTGCCCATAGTTCTCGCTTCTCACAATAGCCGCTGCATCTACCATCTCGGCCGCCTTCCCGCCATCAAAACCCAGGATTCCCAACACCTTTGCACCTAAAGATTTTGCTACCCTTATTCCCTCGATGATGTTGGGCGAATTACCGCTACCACTGATAGCGATAACCAAATCTTCCTTATGCAGTAAATTTTTAAGTTGTTCCGAAAAGATATACTCGTATCCCAAGTCATTGGCCAATGCCGTGATCCAGGGCGTATTGTCTGTCAAAGCCGATACGCGAAATCGCGGTGCGGTATCGCCCGCTTTCGGCAAGATGACTTTCCCCAAGTCGCAGGCCATGTGCGAAGCCGTAGCCGCACTCCCGCCGTTGCCGATGATAAAAACCTGTTTCCCCTCGCGATACGCCTCCTCCAGGCAGCGAATCACGCCTGCCACTTCCTCCAGTAAAAGCGCATCCATGCACTTTTTCAGCCCTTCCAGATACTCCCTGGCAAATCCTATCTGCCGGTCTTTAGATTCGGAAACATCCGTCATGATTTTCTCTCCTGCCAAGTGGTTACTGCCTCTTGATAAGCTTCCGGGGTGCCAATATCCATTAAAAAATCGTGAATATAATACGCTTTCATTTTACCCGCCAGACGCGGAATGATGTGGAATCCAAAATCCAGCCTTTGATCAAAATCTTGTGACGGCGGAAACACATCAAAAATTCGGTCATCTGCCACATAAACTCCCGCCGCGGCCCATTCCGATTTCGGGTGAACCGGTTTTTCCTCAAAACCAATCACCACATCATCAGGATTGATTTCAGCAATGCCGCATTGCGTTGGATATGCCGTGCGGAAGACTCCCAGCGTGAAGGGCAGTCCATGTTGGAGATGACGATCGACCAATTGTCCCACGGGAACATCGGTCAGATTATCCGCATACAATATCAGAAAGGGATTCCCCGGTGTGATAAACTTTCGGTTGGCCAGGAGGGTGCCTGCACTGCCCAAAAGAACCGGCTCGTGAAATAGCGTGACTTGGGGAATTGGGTTATAACATTGCCACTGGGTTACAAAGGCTTCTACCTGCTGATGTAGCCAATGAGTGTTCAACAGGACTTGCGTAATATTTTGCGATTGCAACAGCTCAAGCCAGATTTGCAGAAGTGGCCTGCCATGGATGGGCAACAGGCACTTGGGTTTCTCCCGGGTCAAAGTTTCCAGCCGGCTGCCAACGCCTGCGGCCAATAAAAAAGCTTGCCGTTCGATCACGCCGATCTCCGATCCTTCTTTCTACGTGTTACTTACCCCGCATATCCTGTCAGATGGGCCTGATGCCATTGCCAGGCACTGTCCAGAATGGCTTCCAGCGTGGGGTAAAGCGGCTTCCAATTCAATTCCTTCATCACCTTGGCGGAGGTGGCGACCAATTGCGCCGGATCGCCGGCGCGCCTGGGCAACCGATTCCGTTTCAATTTCCGGCCGGTGATCTGTTCTACCATGTCCACCACCTGTAGCACGGAAAATCCCGTGCCGCTCCCCATATTGAAGATACGGAATCTATCCGGAGGTGGAACTTCCAGCGCGCGGATATGCGCTTCCGCCAGGTCAATAACATGAATAAAATCGCGAACACACGTGCCATCCGGCGTCGGATAATCGGTCCCGTATATATCTGCCGAGCCATGACCCTGTGGATCCAGGGCCGCCAGCAATAGACGAGGCAATAAATGCGTTTCCGGGTGGTGGGCCTCGCCATACATTCGGGACGCGCCGGCCGCACTGAAATAGCGAAAGGTCGTCACTTCCAGTTCATAAGCGCGAGAATACCAGTACAAAACCCGCTCAAAACTTAGTTTGGATTCACCATATGAATTCATGGGACAGGTCGGAAAGGATTCATCAATCGGCACATGATCGGGCTGGCCATACACGGCGGCGGTCGAGGACATGATGAAACGGGTAACCTTATGTGCCACCATAGCATTCAACAATGTCATGCCGCCGATCAGGTTGCAGGTATAAAAAGGCTCCGGATCCTTCACGGATTCAGGGATCAGGGCCTTGGCCGCCATATGGATCACCCCTTCAATGGGAAAACGGGAAAAAATCCGATCCAGGCACTGCCGGTCATTGATATCACCATGTACAAAATTCGCCTTTGGATGGACCGCCAAACGGTAGCCCGTTGACAAATTGTCCAGGACGACCACCTGCCGTCCCTTGTCAATAAGTCGCTCCGTCACAATGCTGCCGATATAGCCCGCGCCGCCTGTGAGCAAAATCGCCATCATTTAACCCCCTCTATCATTTTGCGTGGAACGGATATTTCATCAAAATTGGCATCCCCAAAAGGACCCGGCTCTTCAGCGGCGAATATTAAGAATAACTTTACTGCCGTCCCGTTCCAATCCGATCGGGAGTTCCCGCAGATGCCCCAGCGCATTACGAACCTGATCTTGCTTGTCCAACGGACAATACAACAGTAAAAACCCGCCGGCGCCTGCTCCGGCAATCTTGCCACCCAAGGCACCCGCTTGGCGTGCAGCGTCATACATGTCATTGATCGCTTTGTCGCTGACACCGCTGGCAAGTTGTTTTTTTAATACCCACCCCTCATGCATAAGTCTGCCAAGCGCATCCAAATCTCCATCGGCAAGATTTCGAGCGCCGGCATAGGCCATATCTCGTAACTGACACAAGAGCTCATGCCTATCACCGATGTTCTCATTTTGCTCCTTCAAAACCGAAGCCGATGAACGGGTCCGGTTGGTGTAAAACAGCATAAGCCGTCGGGTGAGTCCCTGAAGCGCTTTTTCCGGGATCAGGACGTTGGACACCCTCGTTCGATCATCCTTCAGAAACTCAATCAGACGGATGCCGCCATAGGCGGCAATATATTGATCCTGCTTGCCGATAGGCTTCCGGCAAAATTCCAACTCAATTTCGCACGCCTGCCGGGCCAGGTCATCCGATGTTACGATAACGCCTTGGTAGGTAAACAACGCTTGCAATGCCCCGACTGTGACCGTACTGGAAGAACCCAATCCCGTACCGGAAGCCGGCACATCAGCCAGAGTGGTGATTTCTACACCGCTGTCCACCCCGGTAACTCGCATTGCTTCGCGTATCAGTTCGTGCTTGAGATCCGACGCAGAAGAGACTGTTTCCCGTTGGGAGTAATTGACAACGACTTGCTCGTCAAATCGTCCCTTGATGATCACATAAACGTACTTGTCAATCGCCGTGGAAACGACCGCGCCGCCGGCTTTACGATAAAAGTCGGGGAAATCCGATCCGCCGCCCAGGAAACTTAGGCGCAAAGGTGTTCGCACCACAATCATATTTGTAGCCTTCCTGAATTTATCTGATTTTCCAGTTCAACAAGAGGGAAGCGTCTACGTCAAACCACTTACAAACCTAAAACAGCAATCACATTGGCAAAAATTTGATTTTCTGCAACATAAGAATACGAGGGCGGGATTTTAATGTCAAGAAGATTTTTGGGCAGAAGTTTTTGGTGCGGCATGGTATGTCCAGGGGCGATGCAGGAAAGATCGAGAATATTCAATCAAGAAATCACGACTTGATTTATCTGATTTCAGATTATCTTGCTTGAGATAATAAAGCCCCGTCTTTTGAAAAATTCCACCGACCGCAATTGCTTTGTCAATTTGAAGCCAAAGACGAGTTTGGTGGTCATTTGCATAGGCTTATTCCACGCCGCAACCACGCCGATAACTTTTTCCCTGCCGTACGCCTTTGAATACTGCAACCATCGGCTGATCAACTCATATCCAATGAGATCCTTTCGATATTCCGGCAGTACAAATAAATCAAAACCGTATGATTCGTTATCTCGAGGTCGAACCGTCAGTCCAAGAGTTTTGTCTGTTTCCGGTACAAAGCTTATCCAGACATAGCCAATTACACAATTTTTATGGAAACAAATGATACAGGTCTGCCTTTTTTCAAAACGCTTCTTGATAATCCCAGACCAATAATCCCATGGCTTCAAAATATCCTTAAAATAATCTATATCTTGAACTTCAGCCATTCTGAACATTACATCAATTTTAGCTTTTATGAATGGAACATTTTCAGATAAAGATTTCTCTAAAATATAAAATTTTCTTATGTCTATTATTCTTTTGATGGATTTACCGACAATCCATCGCATCGCTTTGACAAGTCCGTTTTCCGCATAATATCTGCCTATTTTTCTTATAGGCGATGTTTCTTTTTTTTCAATTCTCAAAACCATACTATTTCACTCTCTCCAGTAATCTTCCTTTCTTCGGATGGATACGAAATACGATTCTTTTGATAAATCCCTCTTTGTCTTTTATTTCAGACTACTCCCCGCTGCCTGAAGCAGCATTTTTATGCTCAGCGTATCATCAGTCGGGATACTGAATCTCTTATTTCTCGATAAAGAGATCTGACCGGCAGCAGACATCTTCCCAGTAGAGTACATCCATATATTGCATCATATTCACAAACTACCTTGCCACCAAATGCTTCTTTGAAGCGATTGATGCGTAAGAGAGATTCATTGTCTTTCCCGCTATACCAACCACCCATGTCATATTGGGAATATCCTTGATGCTTGAAATAGAGCATATTTTGGACATGCAAATAACGGTTCGCCCGCCCCACGTAGTGTCGGTGTTCACTGCTTTGAGTTTTGCGAAAAAGTGAGGCCGAGTGATGACCTCGGACTCGACCATCGGCTGCGATGTATACACGATAAACCAGTGGCTCTCCATCCCGTCCCACGGCCCTTGTAACTTTTAACATCCCAGAATTGGCTATCCTTTTGAGCATGTGCAGCTTGACGGATATTTCCAAAACATCCCTTGCCTCTGACTTACTTTCAGCGAAATTATGATAGAACATAAAGAAATCATTTAATATATTAGAATGCCTGCAATCATATCGCTCCACCAAGATGCCTTCCCGTTCCGCTCGTCTCACCTGCTTACCGGTATCTCTATCCAAAAGAGCCATGAGGTCTGAGTCGGTTCCTGCTAAATCGGTGAGCAATGTCCATGCTTCAATATTGATGGCTCCCTTCAATGGCTCAGGAATGCCGTTAAGTCTGGCAATATCCGGCAGCGCATGTTTCTTCGGGCGCTGACCAAACCAGTAGTTTTTAATGGTTATGGGCCAACCCCTGCTGACAATACCATCGGACTCATGAATATTCATAGATGCCTTGTACCCAAAAGAGCTGATATTATTGCTTGCCCACACGCCTATATGCCCAACATCGTGTCCACATTCCGGGGAGATTTCCACCGGTCATAAAAAAAACGAGCCAACCCGACCATGAGCGGGACGGGATCATCGGCCGACGCGCAGGCTAACACTTTTTTGCCTTTTAATACGGATAACTCTGCAAAAGAAAAAAGCCCTCTTCGAATTCTGGAAAGCTGATAATGTAGTTCATTGATTTCATCGATCCACAGAATGCCTTCCGTCGCCGGTCCCAGCGGTTCAACGTTTCCGCTGATCAGATCCAGATAGGCCAGGTATTCCACATGAACCCCGCAGGCTTTGGCCAGCAGGGTCATTGTAACGGCGCGGGTGTTGATCTCGATCAGTTTGTACTGGCCATCCCGTGGATCCAGTTTGAATTCGGGTTCTGCAAGCCCATAGTAACCGATATTCTGAAGATATTCTACGGCTGCGTGGATCGGCTGAGAACGATTCATACTGCGGCAGATGGTTCCAATGCCAAAATCTTTGGGAAACTGCCGGACCTTGTCATATCCGCAAATGCCGAGGGGAACAGACTGGTGATTGAAATAGGAATAGAATAGATACAGCGTGTTTCCGGGAATGATTTCCTGCAGAAAATAGTCCTGATGCGCACCATCAAGCAGCCCGATAGCAGTTTCCAGCTCTGAAGGCGAATGAATCACAAAAACCTTTTTATAAAATTCCCGTATGAATCGATGAGAATAGGCAGATTTAATGATCAGGGGATAACCAATATCGGCGGCCATTTCCCGCATTTCGTCAACCGTGTCAGGGAAACAGGTTTTGGGGCAGGGAATGTTCCGGCGGATTACGTCCTGAAAAAACCGCTTTTTGTTTACCAGAAGATCGATGGTGTCAAAGGAAGCTACCGGCATTCGGTAATAGGGCAAAAGCGTATCCTTGTGCCTTGAAAGAGCCATGACTTCCGCATCACCGGTTGGAATAAAAACAGGTTGATGGTCCAGAGAGCGCCCCAATTCAATAAGTGCATCAACAAATCCCGTCTCGGAATCATTGGGATTGGGGCAGAGGACCCGCCGGGAGACAAAGCGGGAATAGCGCACCATGCTGTGGGGGTCGACATCCAGCAGAATGACGGGGATGCCCTTTCTCCTCAGTCCCCGGAGGACGCCCAATGCATTCACGTTGTGTATTCCGCTGAGGACGATGCTTTCGGGGTGCAGAGCTGTTTTAGAGTATGGATTATCTTTCACTCGAACCTCCTTTTTTCCACATGCTAAACTTGTTTGTTAATACGGTGATGCAGGTATCCAGATCTTTTGTCCGAAATACCCAGATGATGCCCAGATAACACAGGGACGCGGCTAAAGCGGCAACCGGAACGGAAATCAATCGCGATATGGATGCGAATTCAAATAACTTTACAATGATCCATCCGGTTCCCAACATGCAGGCGGCCGCAAAAAGCATCCGGTAAAAACTGGAAAATGTCTGGGATAAGTTGGTAATACCCAGCTGTTTCTTCAGCAGGAAAATAAACCAGATCGAAATGATTCCCATGGTAACACTGGTGGACAGGGCAATGCCCTTTACGCCAAAGAAATGCATAAACAGAAAGTTAAACAGCACATTCAGAAAGATGGAAACGATTCCCATATACAGAAGCATCTTGGTTTTTTTCAGGGCGGCAAAGAATGTACCGTTGATAAATGTGTATGCTAAAAAAAACAGACCCAGGCTGTAGCAAACTAGTACTTGCGAGGTTTGTCGCGCTGCGTCCAGATCAAATGCGCCCCGTTTCAGCAACAGAATGACCAGGTCCTCAGAAAACAACACCATCAAACAGGTGATGGGTATGGTTAAAAAACCCAGAAAAATGAGGGAATATTTGAAGATGTTCTGGAGGTTATCGTTCCGGCCGGCAGCAATTTCTTCACTGATAAATGGGAAAATAGCTCTCGAAATGGCGGCGATGACCACCTGGATGGGCAGGTCGTTGATCCGAAATGCATACCGCAGGGTTGAAACAGATCCTGCCGGAAGTTGGGTGGCCATCACCTGGTCTACCATCAGATTGGCGTTGGCAATCAGTTGGCTTCCCAGCATAGGGATGGCCAGCAGCCAGAGGGCTTTCATTTTTTGACGGTCAAACGGCAAGGGGGTACCGTATTGAAATTTCTCCCGACGAAGCGCGATGCCCATATACACGGTTTTCATTGTTGTTCCGATCAGAAACCCCCATACCAGAACATAAATATCCAGCCCCACATCAAAGAACAGAAAACAAATAATGGTTATGTTCACGAATATCGGGGCGACATACAGATGAAAAAACAGCTTCCTCGCAAGTAATATTCCTCGGAACAGAATTCCCGCCCCATCAATGAAAATCAACAGGATCAGCAGCCGCTCCAGGATAACGGCCAATGCCTTCTGTTCCGGCTGAAATCCATAGCCGATCAACCGAATGATTTCCGGGGCAAAGACGAAGAAAATCAGGGTCAGTGCCGCAAAAAGCAGGGTGGTTACATAAATCAGCCAGGTGGTATGGGAATCCGCTTCCAGGGAGGAACGTTTGCGCCATTCCAGATACAGGGGAACAAACGCTGCAACCAAGGCACCCGAAAACAGCAGGACAATGGTTCCCGGAAATGAATAGGCGAGATTGAAGACATCCAGAGACGTCGAAACGCCGAAACGCTGGGCGGTCATCATTTCCTTGCCGATGGCCAGGATTTTATCCACCATCGCCCAGATCATGATGATGGCGCTGGCTCTGCCAATCTGTCCGGCGAGACCTGGGGATTCACTCATAGGCTGTCGTCTTTCGATAGAAATATTATCCGCATCGTATAACGGCCGTTGAATGCATTTCGGCCTCAGTTGTGCTTATTTCCCGCTGATTTGATTTTCATCAACGCGGCTCTTTTTTTAGAATTTTGTGCAGCCCTATCAGGCGATGTTTGAACATTTTCAAATTGTTTTCAATCTTGAATTTCAGCAGAGGTTTTTGCAGCCGAATCCATATCATCCGGCTATGATCGGTCGCCAGGCTCATCTTATAGCGACTTCCCCCACCCAGAAAATCATATATTTTGTGGCCTGCGCCCGTATTGTGCCTGATGGCTTCAACATGAGCAATCAATCCCGGTTTCAACCGCTTATCCAGATTGAAGTTCATGCCGCTCTGGTAGAAATACACGTTGTTCTTATAAACAAAATTGTACAGACATCCCATGGTATCGTCTCCACATTTTATTCTGAGCAGCTGTATTTCATTATATTTAAATCTGCCCTGGATTAATTGCTTGTGAAAATGAAACAGATAATCTGAACAAAACGCTCCGCCCTGGCTTCTATTCGTCCAGATGTTTTCATGTAAGCTTACCAACTCATGGTAGATATCCATGGCGCTCCGGGTATCCCGAGCAATTTCAAGCTGCACCGGCGCGGTCTTTTCGCACAACCGGTAAGACCGATTGATCTGAGATCTTGTATTTGCCGACAAAAGCGACAAATAATCCCCATCCCGTGCACGAACCTTATCCAAATCAACGAATGGAGATAAAACGATTGTATCATCCTTGATGATGGTCTTATAGGGGGAGAGGTCATCCAGTGCTTTCGTTCCTGGAAAAGATCGCATATCGAGGCCCGGCAGATAAAATTCATCCCAGGAATCGGGCAGACCATTTAATATATCCGTCAATTTGAAGGATTCATGCGGTTTGCAGAGAAAACCATTATACTCCGGGCAAACACGATCGAAGGCAGGAATCCCCGTTGCATTGAGAAACCATCCGCGACTCTTGAATAAATGGCGTTGGCCGTGAAAATCTCCATGCTCCAATGTCAGAGTCAGTTTGCCAATAAAAAATGCCAGACGCGGGTCATTCCCTTCAAGAAACACCGCAAGCTCCGGTTTGGCATGGTCCGGAAGGCTGGCCATCCAGTTTTCGATCCATCCCCAGGAGAGGAAATAGGAAATATTGGAGCCGGCCTCCAAGCTTTCCCAGATTTCCCTGATTCGTTTTAAGTTCCCGGCGACGGGAATCAACTCAAGTTTCACGGGAAAGCCTCCCGATCTTTTCCTGTATTCCCCTCGGCAGATGAGGTTGGATATAGGCCTCATAATATTTTTTGAGAATCGGATAAGATTTCAGAATTACGGATCCGATGAGGCCCGCTGGGGTGGTGTTAAAAAGATACAGCGTGTATTTCTCAGAAGAGCTGGGCTTCCAATCCACGTGCCATTCAGCGTCTGTGATCAAGTTTATGCTATTGATGGTGCGATCCTCAATGCTCTTTTTCATGAAGAGCTCCAAGAGTATGTTCCCCGGGGCACAACGTTTGTAATCCTCATCGTAACATATTTTCAGGATGTAAGCGGTATTATCCAGAAGGATGCAGTACTGCGCGGCGATACACTGGCCATCCACGGTTAAGGTATTGATGGATACCTTCCCGCAAGCGGAGAGTGTGCTGGTCAGCGTCCGGTAAAAGCATTCGAGGTTCGCGTGCAGTCTGATGGCCGTGCCACTTCCAAGGGAACCCTTCCAGCCGGAGGCTTCAACATCCAAAAATGTATCGAATTTTTCCGCCAAGGCCTGACCGCTGTGAGTGATGGTGAACGCCACTTTGGGGAATTGATCAAGGTGTTGCTTTGCACGTTTCAAGCTCCTTCTGAAATTCTTGGAGAGCCCTGAAACAAAGGACTCATAATCTCCGCCGATATCAATGAAATCGCAGCGGAGATCGTGCGTTAGCACAAACCTTGAGGGGGGATTTTCCTGAATCACTTGTATGGCGCCGGCATCTTCCGACAGGCGGAAAAGCTGAATCAGATCCCATGATTTTTTCTGATTTCGGAGATACCCGCTTAAGATATGAAACAGGGGGAGGTGAAGTGCGTCTTTGTTGCAGATCATGTCGCCCAGCACCATGTGTTGATGGGAGGGGGAGGCCAAAGTCTTAAGTCGCAAACCGCCTATGGAAGTCTTGGTAACGCGGAGCGGAAAGATGGCAACAGGCTTTTTTTCTTTCGTAAACAGGAAGTACATGAAAGACTGGGGATCCGGCTCAAGGCATTTCAGGTAACTGTAATGCCATTCCCACAAGTGGAAAAAATGTTTGCGGGTCATGCCGGAAACGATTTCAGTCCAAGTGTCGCGGAGGGACTCAAGCCCTTCCATACCCTGAAAACGGGTAATGGAGACATCCTGTTCTTTTAACAAATCGCGCATCATGAAGAGCTCCTTCTACGTGTCTAACATAGTTCCTGTGGTTCCTGGTGAATTTTATCGTGGCTTTTTCCACAGGGTTATTTTGTTGGTTAATACGGTGATGCATGTATCCAGCTCCGGAGTCCGAAACATCCAGATGATTCCCAGATAACACAGGGATGAAGACGCAGCGGCAACGGGGACGGAAATCAATCTGGATATGGATGCTAATTCAAAAAGTTTTACAATGATTAGCGCTGTCCCCAGCATGCCTGCTGCTGCGAGAATCATTCGGTAGAAGCTGGAAAACGTCTGCGATAAGTTCGTAATACCCAGATTTTTTTTCAGCAGGAAAATAAACCAGATCGAAATAATTCCCATTGTGGTACTGGTGGACAGGGCAATGCCCTTGACGCCAAAGAAATGCATAAACAGAAAGTTAAAAAAAACGTTTAGAAAAACAGAAACAATTCCCATATACAGAAGCATTTTGGGCTTTTGCAGGGCTATAAAGAATGTGCCATTGATAAACGTATAGGCATAAAAAAACAGCCCCACGCTATAGCAGACCAGTGTTTGTGCGGTCTGTCGCGCAGCATCCAGATCGAATGCACCCCGTTTCAGCAACAGAATGACAATATCCTCAGAAAATAACACGACCAGGCAGGTGATGGGGATGGTTATAAAACCAAGAAAAATGAGGGAATATTTGAAAATGCTCTGGAGGTTATCACGCCGGCCGGCTGTAAATTCTTCGCTGATAAATGGGAAAATTGCTATCGAAATGGCAGCGATAATCACCTGGACAGGCAGACTGTTGAGCCGAAAGGCATATCGCAGAGTTGAAACAGATCCGGCCGGTAATTGGGTTGCCATAACCTGATCAATCAACAGATTTGAATTTGCAATAAGCTCGCTTCCCAAGAGGGGGAGCATCAAATACCAGAGGGCGCTCACTTTTTTCCAATCAAAAGGGATTGGGGTTCTAAATGAAAAGCCCTCATGACGGAGCGCAACACCCATATAGATCGTTTTAAGAAGCGTTCCTATCAAGAATCCCCAGACCAGAGCATAAATGTCAAGCCCCATGTCGAAGTAGAGTAAGAAAATAATCGTGAGATTAACAAAAATCGGTGCAACATAAAGATGGAAAAACATCTTTCTGGCATGTAAGATCCCTTTGAACAAAATGCCGACGCCGTCAATAAATATCAGCAAAGAAAGGAGCCGCTCCATCATAATGCCCAATTGCTTTTCTTTGGGGCCAAACCCATAGCCAATGAATTGCATGATGATCGGGCTTAAGAAAAGGCAGATCAGGGCCAACACCGCAAAAAACGCGGCGGTTAAGAAAATCAACCAAGTGGCGTGGGAATCTGCTTCCTGAGGAGAACAGCGATTGCGCCATTCCAGATACAGCGGGACAAACGCCGAAACCAGCGCGCCTGAAAGAAACAGCATCATAATTCCAGGAAACGCCTGGGCTATATTGAAAACGTCCAGCGCAGCAGAGACGCCAAACCGATGCGCTGTCATCATTTCCTTGCCGATGGCCAGGATTTTATCCACCATCGCCCAGATCATGATGATAGCGCTGGCTCTGCCAATTTGTCCGGCAAGGCTTGGGGATTCACTCATGGGCTTGCATCTTTAAGACGCCGGGCCAGGGAACACGACGATCATCATTTTTCAACCGTCACTTCAAATTCCGCTCGTCGGTTTATGGCGCGGCCTTCCTTGGTCTTGTTGTCTGCAATGGGCCGTTGCTCACCATATCCCACCACCCGGATCCGCGTAGAGGCGATTCCCTTTTCAATCAGATATTTACGAACGGCATTTGCCCTTCTTTCCGACAGCTTCTGGTTGTATTGGTCCGAGCCTATATAATCGGTATGCCCTTCAACGGTGACGGGCGATGAGGGATTTGCACTCAAATAGGCCACATGCTGATCCAGATCAGGAACGTAAAGCTTCTTGATATTGTACTTGTCAAAATCAAAATGAACGATCGGCAGACGGAATTTTTCAGCAGCCTTTTTTATTGCAAGCGGTTCTTTTTCAATGATCGGTAACTGGATAACGGCATTTTTCGTCCGAGATGTGTAAAGGACGGTTGCATAAAGCTGCTTGTTTTGATCCAGCCAGAAGGCGATCCCTTCATTATCCAAAACGTATTTGTATTTCATAGGTTTCCCGCCGGTGTAAAACACATAAAGTTTTTTATTGCCTTCGTATTGAAGCGGGAATTCCTCTTTTTCCTTGCCGGTGGGGTCTGTTTTATTCTCGGTTTCAACCGTTGCCTTGTTCTGAATGATCGGGGAGGGCTGGTAATTGAGTGTCGCAATATCCATGGATGCACCGAACTCTTTTTCAATATCAGCAAGCTGTATGGCCTTAGATGGCTGTTTATTGCCTACAGTTCCTTTAAAGCTTCTGGAAAGATAGATCTGTTCAACCTGTTCATTTCTATTGAGAAAAATGCTCAACCCCATCGATTCATACTGCAGGCACAGCCCGTCGCTTTTGATGATGTCCGGAGTTCCCAGTGTTTCAATAACCTCTTTGCGCGGCATGTCCAAACTGATCAGGCGCAGGGTTTCCTCAAATTGAATGCTCATGGTTGTAATAGTGTGTCCCTTCATGGGTAATGCCAGAATCAGCATTCCTAACAATACGGCGATCAGTGTTTGACGGGTTTTCATTGATGCTCTCCTTTCTGAATATCCATTGCACAACGTTCTAACAGCTTGTTGAAGACCTCCAGGCGGCGATCAGCAAATTTCAAGGCGGCCTGCCGGGCCTGCTGCCCGATATGTTCTGCGGCTTGCCGGTTACTCCACAAATACTGGATATGGCCAGCCAACTCCTTATCATGACCTGCTTCAAAAAACAGCGCTGTTTGCTGATGAAGCGCGTATTCCTTCGTGGCCATATTCTCCGTGATGATCAGCGGCCTTGCCAGGGCCATCACCTCCAGCATACTGATCTGTCCAGCGGAAATCCGATAATCTTTCAGCGGGAGAACCACCATCCTGCTGGATGCAATCCATTGGATCATCTCCTTGCCTGAAACATACCCTCCGATGATGCAAACATTTTCCGGTACCGGAACCGTCGGTTTATATTTTTGAGATAGAATATAAGTTTTAATATTCAACGGGGTAACAGCCCGAACCAACGTGTCAAAGTCTCTGTCGCTTTTCCCATAAGAAAAAATATAATCCTTTTTGGGGTGGTCCGGTTCCTCGAAATTAGACGAAGATTCTACCAGAGGTAAAAAGACAATTCGATTGCGGGGGATATTAAACATCCGGCTATAGATTGCTTCTTCTTCCGTAGACGTGCAGCAAAAATAGTCAATTCCCGGAATCGCAAGTTTTAACAGGGCAAGCTGGAACCGATAAAGTCGTCGGGTTTGCGTTAAATCAATATGAAAATCCTGAATGATATGCACCGGCGGCTTTTGGGAATGAACGATTCGTTTCAGGATGCCGTAGCAGATGCCAATGCGCATTTGCCATGAGAGAACAACATCAAAACGTTTTCTCCGGATCGATGCCAGGAGCGGCCCATAGAATTCGGATAAATAGTTGGAGAGACGGGTCAATCTGCTGCCAACCGGATGTGTAAAAGAAATCGGTTGAAGAATATCAACATTTTGAGCTTTATTTTTAAGCAGATGGAGAAAAGACCAATTACCATCTTCCTTCCAGTTGACCAGTATCACAAGCTTCAATCGGGAAATCATAATGTGTCTGTCCCCTAATAATTTTTTCCAATAACATCAAAAATTTTCTTTGTATATATCTCCATCGTATGATTTTCCAGAACAGACTGTCTGGCCCGCCGACCGATCTCGTCTGCTTTGTCGGGATCGGAAAAAAGGGTATGGATGGCATCAACAATGGCATCGGGATCCTGCACGGGTACTAAAAAACCGTTTTGGCCATTTTGAATGTACTCCTGGGTGGTAATCGTTTTCGTAGTGATCACCGGTTTCCCATAGAACATGGCGCTGACCAGTGTTGTTTCTCCTGCGGGAGAAGATGTCCGCTCTAAAGGGAAAATGACGGCGGCGGACTGCTTCATCAGCTCTTCCGCGGCAGCCCCAAAGATATTTCGATAAACAGTAACATTATCCGGAATTATCAGGCCTTTCAAGAAAGCATCTGTGGTAGCCAATACAAATTGTTTTGGACATTT
Organism: Smithellaceae bacterium; assembly: GCA_030690945.1. GTDB lineage: Bacteria > Desulfobacterota > Syntrophia > Syntrophales > Smithellaceae > UBA8904. The sequence continues at coordinate 91,543 of JAUYFM010000033.1, forward strand.
TCTTGCGGCTGCCATCAGGGTAGGAAAATCCCTGTAACTCAAGCCTACCGAATAGAGATAACTATCGGGTTTAAAGCCGCTGTAATCAGGATTTTTTTCAAACGTAATCGGTTGTCTCAGATGAACAAGTTGAGTTTCTGATAAATGAAACCGCTCCTGAATTAAACGCATGTAGTCATAAGACAAAAAACTGATGTGGTTAACCTTTTTCAAAGACATTGAAATAAACCACCTTCGCAGTATTTCCAGCAAAGGATTCTTCCGTTCAACAATTGTCGTATTGAGCAGAACGACGGTTGGTGAATTTGAAAATGTCATCAGTTTGATAAAGCCCAATAACATTCCCATGACTTGCGGCCAGGCAACCACATAGTCATAGTCATGTCGCAGGCTAAAAGCTTTTATACTGACCCAGAGGCATCTTGGCCAATGAAAAAAAACTTTGTTTAAAGGCGTCCACTGCGATCGCTTATAGTCGGTACCCATAAGATCACAATGCAGCCCGGTTTTCCGAAGACAATCTCGCAGCAAAGAACCTTCATCGGGATTCCAGTCCACCAGTACCAGCACTCGGGGAGATTTTTTCATCATTCTCGTCTCGGTATCGATGTTTTAGTTACGTGTTCATACTATTCTACCGGTCATCGTTTTATAACCATTGCGGAGATGAATCCTGCGCTGATTCATCCGGGCTTGGCGAGAAGCATCAGCTGCTCAAAGGCTCTCGCCATCTGGTGAACGCTGAGGGTTTCGTTCACCAGTTTCCGGGCCTGATTGCCCATGTATCGCTGTTGCTCGGGGTTTTTCAGCACATGGATTAATTTTTCTGCCAGGCCGACCGGGTCATCCACAGGAACCAGAAAGCCGGTTTCATTGGGAATCACGATTTCATTCATAAAACCGACATCCGTGCAGATGATGGGAATGCCGGCGGACATGGCTTCGATCGCAGCGACGGAAAGCGTTTCCTGCTGGGGATAGGAGGACAGGCAGTTAATGTCGACCGCTGCAAAAATATCCCCGAGCCGGCGCTGGAATCCCATAAAATGGACCTGCTTTTCGATATGCAACTCCAGGGCAAGGGTTTTCAGAAAGGGCATTTGGGGACCGTCGCCAATCACCAGAAAATGGGATTCGGGGATGGCATCCACAACCAATCGGGCGGCCTGCAGGAACACATGATGGGCCTTGTCCGGCCGGAGCGCCGCCACGATACTGACCACCGGGCTTTCCGGCGGTATTCCCAGGCGTTTACGGGCCTCCCCCGGACTGAGCGATGATTGAAACCGCTCCGGATCCACACCGTTATAAATAACCCGGATCTTGGCGTGAGGTATTTTCTCTTCGGCGGCAATATAGTCGCCATGCCCCTTTGCCGCAGCCACAACATAATCAATGCCCAGGTGCAGGATGCGTCGCCCCAGCATGGTCAGATTGTGAAAGGGGTATTTCTTATATGTTTCGTTCTCCCAGTTGATGCAAGACCGGACACCTGCCAGCTTGGCGGCCAGAATGCCAAAGAAGAGGGTGTTGAGGTGATTGATCAGAAAAACAACATCCGTTTTATTTTCTTTCAGAAGCCTTGCCAGTTTGAAAACCCCGGACAGGTCAAATTTGGATCGAATGATTTCAGTGGTTACCGGGAACCCCAGTTGTAGCACCTCTTTTCCCACAAGTCCCGGTTCTCTTAAAAAGAAAATATGCAGCTCAAAGCGCTGCCGGTCAATATGACGCAGCAGCTCCAGCAGCAACTGCTCAGCGCCGCCGATGGTCAGTAAGGATACCAGGACGGCAACGCGGGTTCTCTGGGGATTGACCATAGTGCTATCTCCGTTTGTAATCAGCAATAACAGTTTCAAACAAGCTCATCAGACTGTCCATTTGATCATTGATGAGCAGCGTTTTTTTGACATAGGCCTGACCTGCGATTCCCATTTGCAGCAGTTGATCCCTGTTCGAAAGCATCTCGTCCATTTTCTGCGCCAGGTCGCCACAAGAGTCCGGTTCAAACAATCGCCCGGTCACCCCTTCCTCGATCTGTTCGGGAATTCCGCCGATACGGGACGCCAGAACCGGCGTTCCATTCATGAAGCTCTCATACGTGCTGATCGGCGCATTGTCATACCAGCGGCTGGGCACTACACTGAACAAGGCCTCGGCAATCCAGCGCATCAGGGTTTGTCCGGATTGGAATCCCAGAAAATGGATGCGGTTTTGCACATGAGGCAAAATAAGCCGTTTCAGGCGTTCCTCTTCTCCATCATAACTTCGGCCGATGATATAAAGGTCTATCGGCGGATTCAGCTTCTGAAATGCGCCGATCAAGGTATCTATTCCTTTTTCATAAGATAATCTACCAAAATAGAGAATATAGTCTTTTTTATGCCAGTCCTTATCCGGATCGACGGTTCTTTCAATTGGATACTTCAGCACATGAAACCGCTCTTCGCGCGCGGCTTCTTCTATCTTTCTCTCGCCTTCTCTCCTGCCCTCTCCTGCCCTCTCCGCTTTTCTTTTTCTCTTTCCCTGTCTTCTTTCAACCGGATAATACAATACATGCGTCTTGTGTTTGGAAACACCGCCTTCGAGCAGTTTGTCTTTCATGAATTCACAAGGCACGACAAAGGCATCCACCAGTTCATACAATCCGAGCAAGCGCTGGATATACATGGCGGCAACACGGACCGCGGAGGCGGCCAGATTGTTCTTCACACACCGGTGTTGGAGCCCGTGATAATATTGTCCCCGAACGCAGAGCGTGCAGGGCCTGCCATCCCGCAGCAGTGAATAGCTGGGACAAAGCAGATTGTAGTCGCCGATTTGCATCACCACGGGGATGTTATGACGCTTGAGCGTGTGGATGATGCTTGGAGACATGTAGTTATAGATATTCAGGATGTAGGCGATGTCCGTCCCGGGAAATGCTGTCAGCAGCCGGTTCAATTTTATTCTGGCTTCAAAGGAGTAGGTGCTTCTGTCCAGAAATCGCAGAATATTGGCAGGGGAAAACCGGATGTTTGCCCAAAGCGCCTGTTCCGGATCTCCGGGAGGCGCCAGAAAATAGTCCTGATATGGAGATGGCCATGTCCCGGCATAACGGACGCTGAACGGAATGGTCGTATGTCCCCTGGCCGAGAGGTAAGTCATAACATCATAAAGATATTTCTCGACGCCGCCGTTTAAAAAAAAATATTTATTACAAAAGACGATCTGCATTTAAGGTTTTTCTCCCAACTCTATTCGAAAAATTCCAGTCCCATTGAATCCGATATATGCTGCGGCCGGCTCGTCCGCCGTAGAGGTGATGACCGTCATGTTCACCTTTGGAAGATCCATCGAAACCTGCCGAAATGTTTTTGCGCTGTCTGTGCTCACAAAGAGCCCTTCGGTCGCCCTGACATCATAGCGAGTAGTTCCCGCCAAAACCAGCCCCGGGCGCCGGGGGTGGAAGGCTACGCTGTATACGGCTATTTGAGGAGCTGCAGTCACGGGAAGGTGGATTTCCTGCCAGTTTTTCCCATCATTGTTTGAGATTAGGATCGTATTTCCTGCGCATCCTGCCACAATTCGGGATGGCGTTGAAGGATCTATCGCCATACCAAAAACAAATCGTTCTCCTCCTGTTGTAACGCGCTGCCAGGAGCTTGCACCATTGGTGGATTTGTAAATACCGCCCGCCTGCGTGCCGGCAAATAGCACGCCGGGGAGTCGGGGATGAACCAGCAACGCCCCCGGTCCCTTGATATAGGGCGTTGTCAGCCCCTGATTCACCGGAGACCAGTTCTTCCCCGCATTGACGGTTTTATATACCCCATATCCATTGGTTCCCACATAAATCGTGTCAGCCGCAAAAGGGTCGAGTTCCACATTGGTTGCCAGCCCATCAACATATCCCCGTTTGGGAAGGGTTTCCAGTGGCACAGGAAACCCGATATCCCTCCAGGTAGCTCCGGCGTTCCGGGATTCATACAGATAGATTTTCCCCTTTTTGTCCCAGGGATTCATCAGCAAGACCATCCGGGAGGGATCATTCCGGGATATTTCAATTTCCTGGGCATGGCCGTCGGCGACGCCATTCATCGACCGTCGCCATTTTTTCCCCGCATCTTCGGAGATCATCAAGCCATTGTCTGCGGCGCACAGATAGAGGATTTTCGGGTTCCGGGGATGAACCTTCAGGTCATTGATGCAGGTGTTTTGAAGGCCATGATGCTTTTGATACCAGTGCTCTCCATCATCAGCCGTCTGCCAGAGATTCCACCAGTCCGCCAAAAAGAGAGATTGGGATGTTCCAGGAACAAAAGCTATCTCTTCGAGGCCTGAAAAGGTGCTGGTCCAATTGGGAGGCGCTTCCGGATCGACCTGAAACGAGAGGACGGATTTCCAGGTGGTTCCGCCATCCCGGGTTTTGTAAAGCAGATGCGGCCAGTTTTCAGGATGCGAGCCGATGAATACCAGGTCCGGATTGTTCGGATGAACGAGAAGGGATTTATAGCCCTTGGGTTTTGGTTGCAGTGAAACAGGGCGACTCTCCCAGGTGAGGGCTGTTGCATTCCATCGAAACAGGCCGCCCTGTTTTTCAACCAGGTAGAGGGAATTGCGTGAAGAGGCGATATCGGTAATCTCGGCTGAACCCTGCAAGAGTCCTTGATGCTGCGGCTTCCAGACTTGCCCTTCCATTCGATAAACGCCGCAGGACGTTCCGGCGTACAAGTATCCCTCATACACCGTAAGCCCATTGACCTTGAAACGCTCCAACCCCTGAACAGGCTGCGGAGGAGCTTTCAGATTGTTCAACGGAATTTTGAAAACCCCTTTTGTGTCGGTTCCAATCCACAGCGAGCTTCGGGTAAAGAGCAACAGCCTGCTTCCAAAAAACCGTGAAGGGTAGCGAATTTCGCCGGATATCCGAATCCAGCCGTCGCCCTGATTGATGCTGTAATACAGACCGTCGTCGGTCAGGGCAACAAGCTGATGGGGGGCTGCCGGATTGATGGCGATATCCGCGACGCTAAAACCTTCCAATCCTTTTCCGATCAACTCAAAGTGGTTGCCGCCATCCCGGCTTCTGTAGATTCCGGCTACATCCGATCCGACGTAAACGATTTTGGGATTCGATGGATCTATCGCAATGTTTGTAAACCGTCCACCACCGCCATATCCTGACGGATGCCATGACAGGCGGAGGTTTTCCGCGTCTGCGCTGATTGCAATCAGCACCGAAAGAACGACTGCTGAAATGATTGGGTTCAGGTGACGCTTCATTATTCTCCCACTCCTGTACTCTTTTTTACGTCCTGCCTTGGCTGCAGGTGATGCGATTTTTGGCCGTATAGCCGGGCACTGTATAGAACAAATGCCTTTTCAACCGGATCATAGCCTTTCATCCAAACGGTACCTGAAACCGAATTGGACTGGATGCGAAGCTTCAACTTGCCGGCTCTGGCATTGATCAGGGTTGGAAGGGCTACGCTTTCAGCAAGTTTCTTTCCGTCGTCTCCCGCCTTTGCTGCCAAAGCGCCTGTGTGTCTCAGCAGCTCCGGACTTAAGAAAATAAAGTGCATCGGCACTGGTTTGATAAATGTTCGTTTGATATCACAGGTGATCTCGTTTGCAATGGCCGTCATTTCTGAATTCTCGGAATTCCAGAAGAAACTGTTGCGGGAATTTTTCTTGGGGAAACCTTGAATAATAAGCTGGTAGGGGTTGTTGCTTCCTGGGGTCGGCGGCATCAGGGTCAACAAGGCCTGAGCCCCCGAGAACGTTTCATTCATCACCGTGCCGGAAAGCTGCACCAGATACTGCTTGGAAAATTGTGTGCCTTCCAGGAGATCTTGCGCCACTGAGACTGAGAAAGTGGGCAATAAACCTGAACAGAGGATCAGCAGCATTCCAATGACAAACAAGCGTGACAATTTTATTGTGTAACGACGACGGTGTTTAGGCTGAAGGCTGAAGGCTGAAGGATTTTTTAGCCCTCTTGATAAAAACACTTCCTCAATGCCTGGAAGTTTTTTGTGATCGAGCATGTTTGACCCCTTAAAGCCTTTCACCTTTGGTCGATCTGCCTGAATTATCATCCTGCTTTTTTAATTGAGATTGGTGCCAGTTCCATGCCGTTGAAATGGTTTTCCGGATGTCGATGAAATCGGGCTTCCAGCCCAGCAGCGTAGCGGCTTGATCTGCCTTGGCTACCAGCGCGGGGGGGTCGCCGGGGCGTCTGCCGACGGTTCGGTAGACCACCGGTTTTCCGGTAACCTGCTCGACGGCCCGGATGACTTCCATCACGGAGTTCCCCTGTCCCGTTCCCAAATTAATACATAGGCTTTGAGCGGATTGGGCCAGATGTTGCAGCGCAAGGAGATGGGCGCCGGCTAAATCCGTTACATGGATATAATCTCGAATCGCCGTGCCGTCCGGGGTATCATAATCGGTTCCATAGACCTCCGTGTAATCACGTCGACCCTGTACCGTTTGCAGAAGGAGAGGAATTAAATGGGTTTCGGGATCATGGTCTTCGCCGATTTGCCCTTCGGGGTCGGCGCCTGCCGCGTTAAAATAACGTAGAATGGCGTACCGGATGCCGTAAGCGCTCCCATAGTCCTGGATGATCTGCTCCATCATGAGCTTGGTGCGGCCATAAGGGTTGATCGGAATCTGTGGATGATTTTCGGGGATGGGAATCTGCAACGGCAGGCCATAAGTCGAGCAACTACTTGAAAATATTATATTTTTACAGCCATGTCGTCGCATGGCCTCCAAAAGTGAAATTGAACCGGCAACATTGTTCTGATAATATTTTGCCGGGTGTTCAACCGATTCGCCAACATACGCATAGGCAGCAAAATGGATAACCGCTTTGGGCCGATAATCGGAAAAAATCTGATCAAGCACCAGAGCATCGGCAATATCTCCTTTAACGAACGGTCCCCATTTGACGGCCCATGGATGACCATATATCAGATTATCGAGAGCGATGGGCAGGTAACCCATAGAGGCAAGAGTCTTGCAGGTGTGACTGCCAACATAGCCGGCGCCTCCGGTAATCAGAACTGGCTCGGTCATAGCAAAAATTCCCTTTATTTCCGGCAATCCGTCAGTAGGTTTCATAAAAAACTTGCTCTTTGTTACGGCTAACATATAAATAAAGACGATGATTTGTCAAGTAAAATGACCACACCAAAAAAAATGCTTGACAAATATTTTTTTTTGTATATTTTGGAACCGTACTGGAATAATCCGGAATTATCAAGAGAGGATTAGATATGCATCGGAATAGATTGAACAGTCAGTGTCTTTCAGGAAGGTGTCTATATGAAAGGGAATAGATTGAAGGATCGGCGTACTGCCGAGGGGCTTACGATAACGGAGCTGGCGCGCCTTTCCAACATCAGCACCAAGGTGATCAGCCAGACCGAACGGCTTTTGCGAGAACCAACGGAAGTAACCAAGAGAAAAATACTAAATGGGCTGAATGCGGCGAAGAAGCCGAAGGAAAAACCCTATGACTTTGAATATATTTTCCCAAAAACGGATGGTGATGGATCGTATGCGCGATAAAGCTCCTGAATCAGGACCACTGGATCCCATTCGTGATTTCCGCGAGAGGATAGAGGCCATGGCGTCGTTTCTTCCGCACTTCTTTCGGAAGACTTGTTGTCATGTTGTGATCCTGACTTTGACATCACTACTATTTTTTACATCCTGCGTACATTCTCCAGACGTTCCTTCCCAGTTCGAAACCGACATCAAAACCGCTGAGGACGTTGACCAATTGAAGAGACTGGAGACGCAGTTGACGGTTACTCCGGAAAAGGCGGCGTTGCATCCGGATTACCAGGTTATTGACAATATCGCGATTCCTTATGTTCCGGAATACCGGATGGGGCCGGGGGATGTGTTGGAAATCGTCTATCACCTCAAATATGAAAAAACCGAAGATGATTATCGGCTGGAGGTCCAGGATAGGGTCAGCATTAATTTTCCCTTTCAACCGCAGTACAGCTCCTCCGTTCTGGTTCGATCCGATGGGAAAATTACCATGCCGCTCATCGGCGACGTGGCTGTAGAATCCAAAACGCCGATGGAACTTGCAACGGAATTAAATCGACAATACAAAAAATACTTTGTTGAACCCAGCATCACCGTTGCGCTTGAAGCATTTAATGTCAAAATCGACGAGTTGAAAAAAGCGATCACCACCGCCGCCAGAGGACAGAGCAAAATCGCTCCGATTTCTCCGGATGGCCGCATCTCCTTCCCGGTGATTGGCAGCATGCAGGTGCAGGGGTTTACAGTAGCCCAAGTGGAAAAAAGGATCAATGAAAGCTACGCCAAACAGGTTCGAAATCTTAACTGCACGCTTATCCTGCTGGAAATTCATAACCCAAAACTCTATGTCCTTGGCGAAGTGGAAAAACCAGGGGCCTACGACATTGGTTCTGTCCCCAATGTTTTGAATGCTCTGACACTTGCAGGGGGCTTTAAGAAAAGCGGTGAACTGGAAGAAATTGCCATTTTCCGCAATGAAGGACTGGAAAGGCCCATTGCCTTCAGAGTGGATATCAGAAGAGCTCTAAGATCAGGCGTTTCCCTGGCGAATATCAAATTAAAACCCGGGGACATTGTTTATGTGCCCAAAACCCGGCTTGATGAGATCAATGATGAGATTGAGAAAATATTCACCAAGGGCATTTACGCCGTGCTGCCTTTTACGACCAGCTTGGGCGCCTCTTACTCGCTAGGTGGAACCACTCTTATTAAATAGGCTGATATTGTTATGCAAAATGTATTTCGAGAGTTTATTTTCATCCTTTTTTATCGGTCGCGATTAATCATCGCGGTCTTTCTCATTGTTTTTATCGTTTCATTAGTCCTGGCCGTAACGCTCCCGTCTGTTTATCGGTCAACGGCTAAATTTTCACTGGTTATTCCGCAAAGCTTTGATCCCCTGCAGCAGGAAAGTTCCATGGATTACCGGAACAGGGTGCGCCGATTTCTTCAGGATCAGAAGGAGCTGATTACCTCCAACCGGGTATTGACAAGGGTTGTTCAGGAAATATATCCCGGGATCAAGCAGCAGTCTGCAATCACCAAAAAGATAAATGAGCTCCGGGAGAATCTGGACGTGGTTCCGCCGGGGGGGGAATCGTTTGAAGGCTCCAGTGTTTTCATTGTTGAATTTTCGGATAATAGTCCGACATTTGCGGCCAAGGTTACGACATCGGTCACCGATAATTACCTGGCAATATACCGGGAGATCTCTCAAGGTAAAACCACTTACTCGCATTCATTTTTTCAGGAACAGACCGAGAAACTACAAAAAGATATGCAGGAAAAGGAAAGCAAGGTTCGTGATTTCGAAACCAAACAGGCATTGGCTCTGCTTGAAATCCTGAACCTGGGTGAAGGAAAAGCAAATTCCGAAGTAGGGCCCAATGCGCTGTTAACGCAGTTTTTGCGAAATTACCATGAACTTCAGACCGAATTGGCGGGTCTTCAGGCCTCCATCGCAGCCCTCGAAAGGGAGAGCAATCAGAGTGGCGTTCCGGCGGTATTGCCGGAAATGGAGGTGACGGGACGTGCCATCACCGTTTTTAAAAACAAGGTAGCGCAACTTCAGATTCAATTGAACGAAATGAAACCCCAGTTCCGGGCAAATTTTGAGCCGATGAAGCAGGTCGAACAGGAGCTGAAACTGAGCGTGGATTCCCTGAAAACAGAAATGAAAAGGGTCATCAGCGCTCAAAAAATATCGGCTAACAGCATCAGGGCCAGGATAGGTCAGCTCGAAAAAACGATCGGGGGCCTTAGAGATCGGATTCAGATCGTAGCTCGGGAAAAGGTAACCTATCAGGCTCTGTTGCAGGAATTCAACATTGCCAAAGAGGCTTATACCCGGACCAACGTCCAAATGGAACAGGCCAGAATGGCGCAATCGCTAACGCAAGACAAACAGTTTCTGACTTTGATTGACAGGCCCTCAGTTCCGGTTAAACCGTATAAACCCAATCGCGTTCTGTTGCTATTCGGCGGCCTTTTGGCGGGAATTTTCCTGGGAATCGCCGCCGCTTTAACCTTTGATCAGTTTGATCACCACACGAAGACCATTTATGGAATTGAAAAGCAGTTGAACGTGCCGGTATTGGGGTCCATACCGAGCTTGTAATCCTGTAATGCAAAGGCAGACTCCGTGTACATACAAATTGCGCTCATCATCATCGCTCTGGTAGCCATCATTTTGTGGTTCGGGGGTGGGTATAAACAAGCTCAGGCAAAAGATGACCGGTTCAGCTTGCCGGCAATCCTTCTGGGAGCATGGGTCATTGCCGGCGCGGTATTTGGCGTGGGTGTTTTTGTTCTTCGGGTGGCAGGCCTTTTTGATATCACTATAGAGCGGCTGCTCTTTTCAGTGATACTCTTCTTTTTGGTGGCAGGTCTGTTTACGGGAAAAGTTCGTTTCCAAACCAACAGAACCATCGAGATAACCATGGGTATTTTTGCAATCGTCTGTATTCTTTCGATGATGCGGGTAGGTTTTGTTGCCGTGTCGCCGGAGTTTGTATCACCATGGTTCGTGTTTATCACCGGTTATCTTTTTCCCTTTATCATATTTATATTTGCCAAGAATTATATCGTCAGTGAAAAGGATGTGACGCTCATCCTGCAGGCACTGTTCTATTTTGGGATATATCTTTCTATTACGGCCTTTTTTGAATACGCCAATCTCAGGCAGTTTGTTTTTCCGGCTTATATCAACGACCCGGTGTTATCGCCGCTGCATCTGGAACGCGCCAGAGGGCCATTTCTGAATGCGGCCTTCAATGGGGTAGGGATTCTGATCGGATTTATCAGTGGGCTTCATCTCCTGCAAAAAAAGACTGGTTTTGCCAAGGTCTTTTATCAGGCCGCGCTATTGCTTTTCTTTCCGGCTGTTTTTTTTACCCTGACCCGGTCCGTCTATCTGGGTCTGTTTATTACGCTGCTTATTTTTCTGGGATGGTACAAGACGTCGTTCTCAAAATGGAAATTGATTGCACTGCCGCTGGCGGTCATCCTGATCGTTGGAATTGCAAATTCTCCCCGATTGTTATCGACAGACAGACGGGAGGGCGGCGTTGCCCAGGGTGAAGAAGTGAGCATCCGTGTGGCCTTGTTGAACCAATCTTATTTTTTGTTTTCCGAACGCCCGTTAACGGGCGTCGGGCTGGCCCAGTTCATTCCCACAGCCTCCTCTTCACAAAAGTACAAGGGACCTGTTCCGTTTATTATTGAAGAATCGAGAGGCACGTTTCAACACAATCATTTGCTGGGAATCGCGACGGAACTGGGACTCCCAGGCCTTCTGGCTTATCTGACACTTATTTTTCTTACCCTGCGCCGATTGATGCAACTGGCCGGGAAATTACCCGATACAGGGATCATGGGGAACAACCTGCGCATTACCATCTTTGCGATCTGGTGTGTTTATCTGAACAATAACCTGTTTGTCGAGCCCTCAAACAATATTTTTGTCAATGCCGTCCCTTTTTTATTTGCAGGAATTGCGGATGGTCTGTATACACGTTCTCTGGAATCGGGCCTGCTCTCTCCATCGCCGGCAAGAAGGCCCCCGTCACGAATGAGGATGATAAAAAGCCATGTATAAAGATTATTATCATTTGCAAACCGACCCTTTCAACACGCACCCCAACACGGATACTTTTTTTATCTCTGATACGCATAAGGAAGCCTGGTATTATCTGCTCTTCGGCATCGATACCCAGGAGCCCTTTCTCTTACTGACAGGCGAATACGGGATGGGCAAGACCCTGCTGTGTCTCAGACTGATTAAGGTTTTAAAGGAAAAAGGGGTGCCCCGGGTCTTATATATTCCCACGTCTAATGAAGGCTATGGCGGAATCTTGCGGCGGATAGCCTCCAGTCTGGGAATGTCCACGACTCCTGAAGATGAGGAGATTCTTCAGGATATGATTTATGATCGCTTCAGGGGTGATACCGATCATTCCCGGTTTTATCTGATTATTGACGACGCCCATGAACTGGACGCGACCATCCTGACCAAGTTGAAGTATCTATCTACATTTAATCATAACGAGTTTTTTCCAGTGATTATGATTTTTGTGGGCCACCCGTCATTTCTGCAGGATCTGAGAACGCCGGCCTTAAGCTCACTCAATCAACGAATTAAAAGACGATGCCACCTGGCCAAATTCAGCCTGGAGGATACAAAAAATTATATCTATTTTCGTCTGATGAAATCCGGTGCCACCGGCGCCGCTTTTCCTGACGAAACGATTAAAAAGATCTTTGAATACAGCGGGGGCGTTCCGCGCCTGATCAACAACATCAGCGATACCTGTTTGCTGATTGGCGCCTCAAAGCGATTGATTCAAATCCCTCCGTCCGTTGTGGATGATGCCAAAATCTTGGTTGAAGGCATCCTGGCGGGAGCCAAAACAGAGGGCGGAACGGATGCTGTTGTGAATGAAGCTGAAACGGCTGCCGATTCGAAGAATAAAGCACAAACCGCCATCACCTTTTCAGAAGATCTTCCAGCAGGCCATGCAGCTGGGCAGGCTCCCGTTTATGCGACGGCCGATACAGGTGAGTACCAGCCGGTAACGATCCCTCCCAAAGTTTTGGTCTCGGGTGAGAAGATCAAAAAATTCGTGATATGGGTTGTTGTTATTCTCCTACTGATACTGGCCGGTTCTTGGCTATACCAGAATTTCATGGATGGTAACAAGATCATCAATTTCTTTTCGCCCTCGACCTCGGAGCCGCAGCAAAATAGCACTGAACAATCTGAAAAAGCCGCGGTCGTCATTCCCGCGGAAAAGGGCGCCGTAGTCATTCCAACTCTGCGCGAAGAGATGACCGATAAACCGTCCGGTGAAAAGCCGGCGCCCGCGACCTCTGCGCCAACCGATACGCCTCCGAAACAGGCCGGCGGTATGCAAACCCAGCAACCTTCCAGCATCGAACCCGCTTCCGCAGGAACGCGTGAATCGTTTCCATTTCATCCTTTTTCACTCCGGTCTTCAAGCTATCAGCAGCAGGAAAAGGCTTTTCAAGAAATATCTGAAATAAAGCAATTGGGACTGACCCCCTATCTCGTGAAAACGGATTTGGGCGATATGGGGGCGTTGTGGCGGATCTATATCGGCTTTTATTCAACCGAAGAAGAGGCGAAAAAGATAAAAGCGACTTACAAACTGGCCAACGCCTCTGTTCAAAAAACCGAGTACGCCTGCCAGGTGGCTGAATTTTCGAGCGAAATGGACGGAATAAATCTGTTCGAAAAGTTAAAGCAGTCCGGGTATTTTCCATATGCAATCCAGAAGGGAAGGAACCTCTTTCGACTGTATCTGGGCGCTTATGAAAAAAAATCAGAGGCAGAGGCCCTGCAGAAGAGACTTCAAGAAAAAGGAATTAAAAGTCAGGTTGTGAAAAGATAAAGGGGTCCGTCATGAATATATGGGAAGAGGTATATTCCAAACATAAGAACAACGGAAGGGTTTCTGTTGATCCGCAATCTGAATGGCTCGGTCATCCACCGAAGCCCGCAGGCTCCGATTTTCTGGAAGATGCGTATGACAAGAATAGCAAGCCGCAGCCTGTCATCAACCAGAGTTCTCCGGCTCCAGCTCGGGAACCGGAGCCCCAAGCCCCGACAAAACCGCTGAAAGCCCGCTTCATCCCGCGGATCCCGGGCAAACTGACTATTCCCTATCCGGCACTGCTTTCCAAAATGAACTATAGCCTCTCGGATTGCTGGGCCAACATCATGCTTGAGACAAGACAAAATGTCCAGGCTCTCATGATTTGCGGATCATCCGGGAAAGAGGGCGTCACGCTGATTTCTTTTCATCTGGCGATGTTTTTGTCTAAAGAGTACAGCATGAAGGTTCTCTATGTCGATACGAATCTGAGACATACGGCCATCCCCAAAATTAAAAATCTTCCAGGGGTTTATTCATTTGTTGCCGAGAAAAAAGACCTCGCATCGATGGTTGTGCAAACTGAGTACCCGGGACTTTATTTGCTGCCTTCCGGAGCCGGGACAATCGGAAAAAATATCGGCAGCAGCATGCTTTCGCGTGAACCCATCGAACACCTGCTGCAATTTTGCAGGACCAATTTCGACGTAACGATCATAGACGGCCAACCCCTGGTCAGCAGCCCCGTCATGATTGAATTTGCGAAAGCCGTTGACATGACGCTTTTGGTATGTCGATATGGCGTCTCCCGGTATGAAGTTAGCAAAGTGGTTATCGATAAACTTCAAAAATTCGGGATTGATTCGATCGGAGTTATTTTGAATGATCGCAAGTTCCCCGTACCCCAGAAAGTCTATGAAATATTGGGATAACGGTGGATAAAATGCTGGGCAGAAGAAGAACAATCCTGCATGTGATTGATGCGCTTAATGTTGGCGGCGCTCAGGAATTGCTGGTACTGCTGGCCGAAAAAACACCAAAACCCGCATATCAAACCCTTGTCTGCGTGATTCAACCCGATACAACTATCAAGGCCCGAATCGAATCGAAAGGGGTGACGGTCTATTGCTTCAACAGGCCCAGGCCCAGCATTTATAATCCATACGATTTTATTCTCTATTTTTATAAAAACGTCAGAGACATCATTGCTCTTTGCAGACAGCATAAAGTGGATGTGGTGCATTGCCACCTGTCGGATGCGGAATTTACGGGCATTCCGGCGGGGTGGCTGTATCGCGCCGATCGGGTGATTTCCACCGTACATTATCCGGCTTTGCTGCCGGAGCGAAAGGCCGGCGATTTTCGCAATCATTTTCGGATAGGCGTGACCCGGATGCTTTATCATCTGACGGATGCAGTAGTCGCGGTATCCGATGATGTGGCGGAACAACTGCAGAGCGTCTTTCATCTGGCGCCGTCAAAAATCCAAATCATCATCAATGGGATTGATGTTGAAGCGATTCACGGCACCCCGGCGAACCCGGAATGGCTGCCTTCTGTTGACGCCTTGCCGGGGCAACGACTTATAACGTCGGTCGGACGCCTCATGCCGCCCAAGGGGCATCGCTATTTAGTTGAGGCCATGCCGTATCTGACAAGCCGGCTTAGCAACCTTAAATTACTTCTGGCCGGCGACGGCGACCTCAGAGAATCACTTGAAAAACAAAGCCAGAGCCTTGGGGTTCAGGATGTGGTTTCCTTTCTCGGAAGCCGAAACGATGTTCGTGAGATTCTGGCTTTAACGGAAGTATTTGTCCTTCCATCGACGTCTGAAGGAACTTCGATGGCGCTTCTTGAAGCCATGGCTGCCGGAAAACCGATTGTTGCAACCGATATTCCCGGAAACCGCGCCATCTTAAAGCACGAATACAATTGTCTCCTGGTCCCTCCGGGCAACCCTGAAAAACTCGCCAAAGCCATTGCTTTTTTATTAAACCATCCCTTGATCGCCGCTGATTACGGGAAGAATGCCTACAGGGACGTATATCGGCAGTTCGATATTGAACAAACCGTGACAAAGCTCATAACCATTTGGGGATAAAAATGATAAAAATCGCAGTAACCGGCGTCCGTGGCGTACCCGCAACATGGGGCGGCGTTGAACATCATTGTGAAAACCTCTACTCACGCCTGGCCGAAAGGGGGTATGATATTACCATCTATGCCCGCAGCTACTATGTTCCGAAGGGCATCCATTCGTATAAAGGGATGAAGATCAAGCGGCTGCCGACCCTGAATCTTAAGTATACAGACGCATTATTACACACGCTGTTTTCGATGATTCATATTCTTTTTTCAAATCCGGACATCGTTCACATTCATGGGATTGGCCCCTGTTTCTTCAGCTGGATGCCCCGCGTTTTCAGACCGAGGATGAAGGTTTTTTTTACCTGTCACGGACTCGACTGGCAGCGTAAAAAATGGCCATGGTGGGCGTCGAAACTGATCTACCTTGGCGAGCTTGCCGCCATGCGGTTTGCACAATATCGAATTGTGGTTTCCAAGGAACTTCAACAATATTTTGATTCCGTGCATGGCATGATCACTTTCTATGTCCCCAATGGGATGACGCCGATTCCGCCCAAAGAGCCAAACCTGATCAAAAAATGGGGCCTGTCCGCCCGGCGTTATTTTTTATGCGTCGGCCGCCTGGTTCCTGAAAAGCGCATGGAAGATATTATTAAAGCCTATGTATTGAGCCCGAGAGATTACAGCCTGGTGATTGTGGGCGACAATGCCGCTGCGGGACAATATATGAACAATTTGATAAAGCTGGCCGAGAACACCCCCTCGGTCATTTTTACCGGCTATCAGTTCGGAACGGTTCTGGAAGAGCTGTTTTCCAATGCCCGCGCCTTTATCACTGCATCCGAATTAGAGGGGCTTCCGATTACTCTTCTGGAAGCCTTGTCTTATGGTATAATGAGTGTTACAAGCGATATCGGTCCGCATAGGGAACTTGTGGAAACCCTCCCGGGGTTGACTTTTCCGGTAGGTGATATTCCCGCTATTGCAAAGCAAATGAATTATATTGAAACTATTTCCGAAAGCCAGTATGCTGAGTTCAAGCGAAAGGCCATAGCGATGATCTCCACACAGTTTAGTTGGGAGACGGCTTGCAGAGAGCATAACAGACTGTATAGAAAGAGTCTGAATCATTGATAATCATCCCATGATGAATCAGGACAGAGAGATGGTAAGAAGAATTGAATTGGCGGTGGATGTTTTTCTGACAGCCATGGTGTTTGTTGTCGTATATGCCGTCAAACGAAGCTGGTTGGCCGGTCCTTTTGAAGGACTGACCACGATTCCCAACTATTATTTATTGCTGCTGCTCATCATCATCATCTGGTATGTAACCCTGGATTTTTTACACGTCGAGTACCGCTACGGCGCCAAAATGACGTTCCCGCTGGTGATGAACCTATTTAAAGGAGTTACCCTCAGCGCCGCTATTTTAGTGGTGTGCATGTATGTTTTTAAATTCACCGATGTCAGTCGCCTGCTGATCTTTCTGTTTTATCTCATGGATCTGATCGTTTTGATTCTGGCCCGCTGGCTGATCGATCGGCTTATCGTTTCCAAACGCAAAGACCACTATTTCCACCGTCAAATCCTCATCCTGGGAAGCCGGAACGCCGCCCAGGAACTCATCCAGATAATCAAAAATCAAAAGGAAAGCATCATTAAAGTCGTTGGTTGTATCGAATTAAACCGGGAGGATGTCGGGAAAACCGTATCCTGCGAGGTCAAAGTGATTGGGACTCTGGATGATCTTCGGGATATTTTGCTTAACCGGGTCATCGATGAAGTTCTGATCACGATGCCGTTAAATGAAATAAAAAATTCGGAGTGGTATCTGTCCTTCATCAACACCTTTGGAATCACCGTCCGAATTATTCCCTACTGGTATATTCGGAAATTCATGACGAGCCATACATTTCACTCCGTTAAAGTTGAGCAATTTTTGTCAGAACCGGCGCTCGTTATCAGCCGAGTTCAGAAAAATCAGGATGCCATGGCTATCAAATCCATTATGGACTATGTTTTGGCCCTTTTTGCGCTCATCATCACCTTTCCGCTGTTCGTGATTGTCCCCTGCCTGATCAAATTATTTTCTCCCGGACCTGTCTTTTACAAACAGATCCGCAGCGGTCAGGACGGCAGAAAATTTCCACTCTACAAGTTTCGCTCCATGGTCATAGGCGCAGAAGAACAGCAGTATACTCTTATAGAATTGAATGAGTCCGACGGTCCGGCATTCAAAATAAGAAAGGATCCCCGTATTATTCCTTATATTGGGAAATTCTTAAGAAAATTCGGCTTGGATGAGCTCCCCCAGTTTCTTAATGTGATCCGGGGTGAGATGAGCATTGTAGGGCCCAGACCCCCTACGCCTGCTGAAGTGGACAAGTATGAACTGTGGCAACGTCGCCGCCTCTCCATGAAGCCCGGCATTACCTGTATCTGGCAGATCCAACCCGGAAGAAACGATATCACATTTAATCAGTGGATGGATATGGACATGGATTATATTGATCACTGGTCTTTACGGCTCGATATAGTTCTGATCTTGAAGACAATTCCGGCTATGCTGCTTGGGCAAGGCAGATAATCATTCTGATATCTGTAGGCACACCTGGTAATACCAAGTCGCCGTCAAAAGTCAACAGTAGTATGGGTCTCGTGTGACCTTCAGGTTATTAGACCCGTTAAACACGCGAACCTAAAGGTTCGGACTACATTGATTTGTTACCCTTTGAATGCAACTTGGTATAAAAAGCAATTATCCATATTCACAATCCCGCGGAAACCTGGTAGAGGTCATGGTATAGAGCCGTATTTTAGAGAGTAAGGGTACACACTTTAATTGTAAAAATTTGGAGGTGACAAGCCATGGAAAAGAAAACGTACCAGGGGCTGGTGGTAAGAGAAACGGAAGAAAAAAAATATGCTAGGGCCATTGAGGAGCTGTCGATCGAAGCCCTTCCCGCAGGGGATGTCCTCGTCAGGGTGCTCTATTCGTCGCTGAACTACAAGGACATGCTCTCGGCAACAGGGAACAAGGGGGTGACAAAAAAATATCCCCATACGCCGGGGATTGATGCCGCGGGCATTGTCGAGACCAGCAGTTCAACGGAATTCAAGCCGGGCGATGAGGTGATCGTGACAAGCTATGACCTGGGTATGAACACGTCCGGAGGATTGGGGCAGTACATCCGGGTTCCGGCTGCATGGGTTGTCCGGAAGCCGACCGGTCTGACGCTGCGCGAGAGCATGATCTTCGGAACGGCAGGTTTTACCGCCGCCCTTTCCGTGCTGCGCTTGACTGACTACGGCATCAAGGCCAAGGATGATGTCCTGGTGACCGGGGCTGCAGGCGGGGTCGGCGGTGTGGCGGTCTCCATGCTCTCCCATGCCGGATTCAATGTGACCGCTCTGAACAGCCTCCTGGATGAGCGGGTTTATCTCACGGGAATCGGCGCGGCAAACGTGATAGAGCCCGCTGATTTGATCGAGGAAAGCGGGAGACCCCTGCTCAAGGACCGGTGGACGGGGTGTGTGGACACCCTGGGAGGGAATGTGCTCACTTCGGCAATCCGCTCGATCCGGGCAAACGGCGCCATGACGTGCTGCGGCAATGTGGTGTCGCACGATATCCACCTGACGGTTTACCCTTTCATCCTGCGCGGGGTATCGTTGTTCGGGATAGATTCACAGAACTGTCCGATGCCGTTACGGCTCAGGGCCTGGGGCATGCTGGCGGGCGCGTGGAAATTTCCCTGGCTGGAGCGGCTTGCATCAGAGGTGCGCTTGAGCGGTGTGGAGGGTGCACTGGACAAGATCCGGTCGGGAAACCACCAGGGACGGATTATCGTAAATCTGTGGGATTGAAACCGGCAAAGGATTAAAAAGGGGCCGGTTCCATTTTTCTTTGGAACCAGCCCCTTTTTTTTAAAACTCGTAGAGCTTTGCTCCCGGCACCACCGTAAACTTATGCGCGAGCAGCACGTCAATGGCTTTTTCGGGGGCGTCGAAACGGAAGATAATGACGGCGTTCTGGCCGCTTTTTTCCACAAAGGCATAAAGATATTCCACGTTGATGTTTTCTTTGTTTAAGACGTCCATGATGCTGTGCAGGCCGCCCGGCTGATCGGGAACTTCTACGGCGACTACGACCGTTTTACTGACCCGAAAGCCCGCGTCTTTGAGTGCCTTGTTGGCTTTTTCTACGTCATTGACGATCAAACGCAAAATCCCGAAATCCACCGTTTCCGCAAGCGACAGGGTGCGGATATTGATGTTATTCTCCTTCAGGACGCGCGTGGCGTGTTCAAGCGAGCCGGGTTTGTTTTCCAGAAAAACAGAGATTTGTTCCACCTTCATATATTATTCCTCCACTTCCTTAAGTTCACGTTTGTAGGGAACGGTCGCGACCGTTCCCTACGGGTGCATGGCATTAGATACTACGTTTGTCGATGACTCTCTTGCTTTTGCCCCGCAAAGTTTGCGGAGCCACCAGTTTGACGCGCGGCGAGATGCTCAGGTAATCCTTCATATCTTTGACGATTCTTTTTTCAATGTTTTGCAACTCCTTAACGCCGCCCGATTCGCTGAAGAATTTTTCACCGACTTCCACATGCAGCTCGACGGCATCCAGTGCTCCGACCTTATCAATAATGAGCTGGTAATCCGGTTCGACACCTTCAATCGCCTTGAGAATCGCTTCCACCTGAACGGGGAAGATATTGATGCCGCGGATGGTCAGCATGTCGTCGCTTCTTTTCAGTACGCGTTCCATCCGGATATGCGTGCGGCCGCAGCGGCAGGGTTCGGTGATCAGGCGCGATATGTCGCCGGAACGGTAACGGACGAGCGGAAACGCTTCCTTGGTCAGGCTGGTAAAGACAAGTTCGCCCTCTTCTCCTTCGGGCAGAATCTTACCGGTTTCGGGGTTGATGGTTTCCACGATAAAATGATCTTCAAAGATGTGCATGCCGTGGCGGCCTTCCAGGCATTCCATGGCGAGTCCCGGCCCCATCATTTCCGACAGGCCGAAGATGTTGAGCGCTTTGATGCCGAAAGCGTTTTCTATGGCGTCGCGGGTGGTGTCGCTCCAGAGATCCCCCCCGAAGATGCCCACACGGAGCTGCAACGATTTCATATCCACGCCCATTGCCGTGCCTTCTTGTGCCAGATGCAGCGCGTAAGACGGGGTGGAACACAGAACGGTTGGCCCGAAATCTTGTAAAAGCGTGATTTGTCGTTTGGTGTTGCCGTCGGACATGGGAATGACGCTGGCGCCGATTTTTTCGATGCCGTAATGCAGGCCCAGTCCCCCGGGCGGCAGGCCATAGCTAAAGGCGTTATGAACAATATCGTTTTTGGTCAAACCCGCGGCAACCAGAGAACGGGCGATCAGGTCTGTCCAGGTTTCTATATCACGTTTGGTATAGCCAAACACGGAGGACCGTCCGGAGGTGCCCGACGATGCGTGCAGGCGGACGATGTTGCTCATGGGGACGGCAAACAGGCCAAAGGGATAATTGTTGCGCAAATCCTGACGGGTAATGAAGGGAATCTTTTTTAAATCATCAAGAGACCGAATATCGTCAGGCGAAATTTTGGCGGCGGTGAGCGATTTTTTATAGTAACCAACGGTGTGGTAAACACGTTGCAGGACCTGCTGGAGCCTTTTGGCTTGCAGAGCTTTCAATGCTTCACGCGGCAGGGTTTCAAACTCCTCATTGTAAATCATTGTGGCGTCTCCCTTCCTTCCAGGAATGAATATTCAGACAAGGTACGATGATGCCTGACTCAACGGATTTCTAAGATTGCGAAAAGTGCAGCCTGCTTCTTAATAAGAGTTTAACAAAACTTTCCGTCTGTGGCAAGAAGCTTTCCGAATTTTTCCGACGCGGGAAAACACAAAATTTGACAAAAAAATAAATTATTCTTTACGGGGACCAGCCGGTTGTGTTACTTCAATCAACAAGCTTATTTGTTGGGCATTTCATTGTACAAGTGCAACAATCTTCATAGGTTTTAGAAAAAATGAAACTCACTATCAGCCGCAAATTGTTGTTGGGTTATTTGTTTATGGCGCTTTTGACCGTGCTGGCCAGCGCCTATGCATTGTTCAGTCTTCAGAAACTCAGCAGCGTAGCTTACAACATCACCAATCATCATTTTTTTTTGATGGAAAATTCAAAAAAACTTATGGATATCCTGCTGGCCCAGGAAAGCGTCGAAAAAAAATATTTAATTCTGAAGGACCCTGAGCTGGAACAGATTTTCTGGCAACGCAGCAATGAATTTAAAGAAGAATTGAGCAGGGCGAGTAAATTAAGGCTTGACCGCAAAACAATAAACGCTGTTGCCCAGATGGATGCGTTGCAGAATCGCTTAAGGGAATTGTTCTCGGAAGAAATTTTAATGGTGCAAAACGGTCAATTCCATGAAGCTCAGGCCATTTCCGATACGGTTGGCAGAGCTACCATCGATGACATGGCGGTAAAACTCAGAGACATTCAAAAAAATATGGATCAAGCCATCAATGATGAAATGAATCTGATCGCCAGACAGGGTTCAACTGCCGTTAATATGACGATGGGATTAGGCGTGTTAAGCTTAATCCTGGGGATTACTCTGGCGCTGATCGTTACCCGTAATATTTCTAAACCATTGAAACAATTACAGAAAGCAACAAGATTCATTGCTGAAGGCAACCTGGATCACAAAATCGAAGCAAGGCGAGATGATGAAATTGGTGCACTGGCGAAATCTTTTGCCCATATGACAAAAAGACTCAAGGTGCTGGAAGCGCTGAATCTTGATGCCAGTCCGCTTACCGGGTTGCCGGGAAATCTGGCGATTGAAAATCGGATTGAACAATTGTTGGCGCAGGGGAAATCATTTTCTTTATGCCAGGTGGATCTTGATAATTTTAAACCGTTTGCCGACAAGTATGGATATGCGTGGGGCAGTGAAGTCATTAAGGAAGTCGCCAATCTTCTTTCGGGCTATATTATAGAAGCGCAGTTGACAGATATGTTTCTCGGCCATATTGGCGGTGACGATTATGTCGTTATCGGCAATCCCGATGCGGTTGAGTCCGTCTGTAAAAAGTTGGTTATTGATTTTGAAAACCGTATCCTCAGTTTCTATGCACCGCAAGATGCGCAAAACGGATACTTCATCGGTAAAAATCGTCAGGGAATTATCCAAAAATTTCCATTAATTACGATCACTGCGGCGATTGTTACGGATGATGGTTCGCGCTTTAAAAACCCATTGGACATGGCCAGACTGGTGGCGGAATTAAAGGAATACGCCAAAATGATGCCCGGCAGTAATTACGTTACGGAAGAATATGTCGAAAAAAGAAAATTATCACATCCACAGAACTTACAAAGCACCCTGGAGCCAAACAAGTGTTAATCCATGCTAAAAAATTGATTTATTTGATGATAATTTCAGTTATGCTGGCGGGCTGTTCCACCAAAGCTGTCATAGACAATGCCAACGGACAAAAGGGTCCGGTGGAAAAATCAAGCGGCATTTTCAGTAAAGAGTCTTCGGATAAGGAACTGTTCGAAGAGGCCCTGTCCTCTTTAAGTAATAAAAAAAAGGAACCGAATTATAATGAGGCAAAAGCCAAGCTGGAAAATTTACTTGCGCAATTTCCCAAAAGCAAATGGGCCGCCGCCGCCCAGGCTTTGCTGTCGAGTCTGGACAGGATTTCCGCGCTGCAGGTTCAAATAAAACAGGAGAAACAAAAAGTTCAGGGCGAGCAGGTTAAACTGATCAAAGAAATTGAAGGATTAAGAGATAGCGGCAAACAGTTAGAGGGAAAATATTCGACGGAAATGACCAGATTGCAGCAGGAAAATGAGCAGCTAAAAAAGGACATCCAGCAATTAAAGAATTTAGAGATTCAGCTGGAGAAAAGAGAAAAAATGCTGCGCTGATTTCCGACGGAAGCTGGAGGTAGTAATTCGCGCTGATCGAGTGCTGAAATTAATTAGGGCAACTTATGATCAAAAAGTTTATTGTTTAAATAGCGCTCGACCAACAGGACACCCAGCGCCGTCTTCGCGTCCCGGATCCGGCCGTTTTGCAGCATGTCAAAAGCCTGATTTAAGGGAGTCGGGATCACTTCAATATCCTCATCATCATCAGGGCTGAGCGGTTCGTAAACCAGGTCTTCGGCTAGAAAAAAATGCATGTATTCATTGCAATAACCCGGCAACAGATAACCTGCGTATAGCTCGGTGAGCCGGCCTGACCGAAATCCCGTTTCTTCGGCGAGTTCCCGCTGGGCGCACTCGGCCGGGGATTCCCCGTCGTCGAATGAACCGGCGGGAATTTCCAGCAGGGCATCACCGGTGGGGACGCGATACTGACTGATCAGCAGCAATTCATTTTTTTCGTTGACCGCCATGACGGCAACGGTCGGCTGATGGTCGACCCAGCTTTGCCGGGTCTTTCTGCCGTTGGCCAGTTGAATGTCTTCTTCCCATACCGTAAATATTTTGCAGGAATACGCTTTGGTCTTGTTTTCCATGAAGGGGTCTGTCCGTTCTCAGTTCGTCTTGATGATCGCGAGCAGATGCTTTTCGATTTCCTGTTTCGGCAAGGCGCCCACGAGGCTCTCAACGAGTTTACCTTCCCGGAAAAACAGCAAGGTGGGAATGCTGCGGACGCCATATTGCGAGGCGGTAACTGGATTTTCATCCACATTCAGTTTGACTACTTTCACGCCATTGGCGTAATCCGATGCCAGTTCGTCAATGACCGGCGCGAGGCTCTTGCAGGGTCCGCACCAGGGCGCCCAGCAATCGACCAGCACGGATGTTTCTGAAGTCAGCACTTCTCGCGCAAAGGAATCATCGGTTACCTCAACCGGTTTGACGTCCTGTTTAGCGATAACAAGCTGTTCGCCGCATTTGCCACAAAGCGGTTTTGAATTCAGGCGTTCTTCCGGCATGCGGTTTTTGGTGCCGCATTTCAGACAGCGGATAATCAGGTCATCCAAAGGAGCGTGGCAATTGCCGCACGTAGGACGACCCTGAAATTTTTGTTTCGGTATGCGGTTTTTAGTGCCGCAATTGAGGCAGCGAATAATAACATTGTCCGGCATAAATATTTCCTCAAAACGTGGAAGGCATTATCTCTTTTTTTAACCCAAAAGGCAAATTATATCGAAACGCTTACTTCGAGGGGCGCTAAAATGCGAATAAGCTCCGAAGGCCGCATTTTTGCCAGCAGGCCGCGGGAACCGGCATTGATCAGAATTTCCGGCAAGTCGGCGATAGTTTTTTCCATATAAATACGCAAAGGTTTCCGGGTACCAAACGGAGACGTTCCACCGACCATATAGCCCGTATGTTTGTGTGCAATTTCCGGTTTACAGGGTGTAATCGATTTAACTCCCAAAGTGCGCGCCAGTGCCTTGGTGGAAACTTCCTTATCGCCATGCATGAGAATGATCAGTGGTTTGGCGGAGTCGTCTTCCATTACCAGGGTTTTAATAACGCAATGTTCAGCTACGCCCAGTTTGGCAGATGAAACTTTAGTGCCGCCTTTTTCCTCATATTTATAGGATTGCAGGGTAAAGACGGCATTTTGCGCTTTCAAAGCCAGAATAGCAGGCGTAGTCGGGATTTTTTCTTTTGCCATTTAAGAATTATAATAATGGTTGATTGGAAAGGCAAGGGGTGAAAAAGATAGGGAAAAAAGACCGACCCCCTTGCAGGGGGCGCGAGACCGAAGGCTGAAGGTTAAGAGGAAAGGCGCGAACGCGCCGTTATTTTAATAAAAAAAGGCCGAAGGCACACAAAATGAACCTTCGGCCTTCAGCCTTCAGTCTGTAGGGAACGGTCGCGACCGTTCCCTACAATTATACCTTAAATGTTTCTAGCCCTTTAAAATCCAGCGTGGCCAAGTAGTCCTTCACTGTTTCGGCACGGCGGATTTGAGTGACAGAGCCGTCTTCTCTGAGAAGTAACTCGGCGGCGCGGAGCTTGCCGTTATAGTTGAAACCCATAGCGTAGCCGTGCGCGCCGGCGTCATGAATAACCACAATATCGCCGGGTTCCAAGCGGGGCAGCATGCGATCAATGGCAAATTTGTCGTTATTTTCGCAAAGAGAGCCGGTGACGTCATATATGAAATCATGGGGGCGCCTTTCCTTGCCCAAAATTGTAATATGGTGATAGGCGCCGTAGAGCGCCGGACGCATTAAATTGGCCATGCAGGCATCCAGTCCGGCAAATTGTTTATATGTGTCCTTGATGTGCAGGACTTTGGATACGAGATAACCGTAAGGACCGGTGATATATCGACCGGATTCGGTAAATATCTTAAGGGGAGCGAAACGGTTGGCGGCAATGATCTGTTCGTATTTTTCCCGAATGCCGCGGGCCATGACCTGCAAATCAAGACGTTCCTGTTCGGGCCGGTAGGGGATTCCAACGCCGCCACTGAGATTGGCAAATTCAAAACGTATGTTGAGGGCGTGCGATAGTTCGACGATCAGCTTAAACAGAATTTCCGCCGTTTCAACAAAATAGTGCGGGTCGAGTTCGTTGGAGGCCACCATCGTGTGAATACCGAAACGCTTAATGCCCTTGTCCCGGCAGATGCGATAGCCTTCAAACAATTGATCCCGCGTAAACCCGTATTTGGCTTCTTCCGGATGGCCGATGATGATGTTGCCTTTTTTCAAGGGGCCGGGATTATAGCGAAGGCAAAGCATTTCCGGCAGGCCTGCGTGTTGTTCGAGGTAATTAATGTGAGTGATGTCGTCCAGATTGATGATAGCTTTTAATTTTCTGGCTTTGACAAATTCATCGGCAGGGGTGTCATTGGAGGAAAACATGATTTCTTCTCCGACAATGCCGGTCTTTTGAGACATGATCAATTCCGCCATAGAACTGCAATCCGTGCCGAATCCCTCGGCATGAAGCATCTTTATTAGATAGGGATTGGGACAGGCTTTGACCGCAAAAAATTCCTTGAATCCCTTATTCCAGGCAAAGGCTTTTTTAAAATCGCGCGCGTTTTTCCGGATGGCTTTTTCATCATAAAGATGAAAAGGCGTCGGATATTTTTCAATGATTTTTTCAATTTGGTTTTTTGTAAACGGCAGTCGTTTTTCCGGCATGTTCTCATCTCCCGTATTAGTTTCGGTAAAATAATTTACGGTAAAATTATCAAATTATCAATAATATTTTGAAAGACTGTTTTAAGGGGTGGGTTAGCGAGCGAAATACTTAATAGCTAAATAAAGGATAGCGGAAATGGCAGCGGAAATCGGAATAGTTAAAATCCATGCCCAGATAATACTTCCGGCAACGCCCCAGCGTACGGCGGAAAGTCTTTTGGTGGATCCGACGCCGACAATTGCGCCGGTGATCGTGTGGGTTGTGCTCACGGGAATTCCGGCAATGGATGCGCCGATAATGGAGCAGGCGGCGGCCGTTTCCGCGCTGAATCCACCAATGGGCTGAAGTTTGGTGATTTTGGTTCCCATGGTTTTGACAATCCGCCATCCGCCGAACATGGTTCCCAGTGCGATAACGGCGTGGCACAAAAGAACAAGCCAAAAAGGAATATAAAAGGTAGGGCCGAGTAACCCCTTACTGAAAAGAACAATAGCGATGATCCCCATCGTTTTTTGCGCGTCATTCATTCCGTGGCCCAGAGAATAGATCGCAGCGGAAAAGAGCTGCAACTTGCGAAAAACTTTGTCGGATTTGGCGATATTGGAATTGCGGCTCAGATTCATAGCCAGTACCATAAAAACAAAGCCAAGTGCCATGCCGATGGTGGGGGAAAGAATAATAAAAATGGCTGTTTTAGAAATGCCACCCCATACGAGAGTCGCTGTTCCTGCCTTAGCGATGGCGGCGCCGATGAGACCGCCGATTAAGGCGTGTGATGAACTACTCGGAAGTCCATAGTACCATGTTATAATGTTCCAACTAATCGCACCGACTAAAGCGGAAATGATCAACACATTATCAACAATAGCCGGATCGATAATGTCGCGCCCGATGGTTTTTGCGACGTGGGTTCCAATGAGAAAAGCAGCGGCAAAGTTAAAGAAAGCAGCCCAGAGAACTGCATATTTGGGAGAAAGAACCCGCGTGGAAACAACGGTGGAAATGGAGTTGGCAGAATCATGAAAGCCATTAATGAAATCAAAAACAAGCGCAATGATAATAATGAATATTACAAATGTCATTGACTCAAGCATGTTTCAGAACGATCCCTTCTACAATGTTGGACACATCTTCACAAACATCAATGGCTTCTTCAATACGTTCAAATATTTCTTTCCATTTGATCAGTTCGATCGCATCGTTTTCTTTGATAAAAAGCTCGGTAATGATGGTTCTTAAAACGACATCGCCGGCATTTTCCAGGGTGTTGATTTCCACGCAGCCGTCCAGAATCATTTTTGAGTTTTTCATATTGCGCAGGCCGTGAACAATCACTTTAATTTTTTTGATCGCCTGAAAAAGAATTTCCGCCTGCTTGATGATTTCATCATCCGGTTTTTTAACCTTGTACATATGGATGCGGATAGCCGTGGCTTCAATAACGTCCATGATGCTATCCATTTTATTGACCAATGCATGAATATCCTCACGGTCGATGGGCGTCAGGAATGTTTTGTGCATTCTTTCATAGGTTCTGTGGGTGATTACATCCGCCTCATGCTCAAGTTCTTTGAGCCTGGCGACTTTCTGGGCAGAATAATCGCGATTTTTGGTCATTTCAAGAAAGAATTCGCCACCCTCTTCAATCTTATTGGCCAATTCTTCAAAATATTCAAAGAAATTCTCTTCTTTAGGAAACAAGCGCATAAGTAATTCCTCCTTCTTTCCTTGGATTTACAAACTATAATCGTAAAGTTAGCAGTGCTCTAGCGAAAAATCGGGAAAATTGCAAGATCTTAATACGAATTTGCGGCTGGATGTTTCTAGTATTGAATATTATTTCAATGCTTTAGAGTAAATAATTTTACTGTCATCGGGAGCGTAGAAAGCTTTAAGAACAGCTTCCGGGATATAGCCGCAGTTTTCATAAAATCGGTGAGTAGGCGCATATTGAGATCGGGAAGATGTTTCCGCGTAAATCTGCAGGCCGCCAGTATTGAGGATGAGGTCTTCTGTTTTTTGCAGAAGGATTTTACCCAGGCCGCAGCCCCGCAGAGCGTCGGAAATGGCTATCCAATAAAGATCATAGCTGCCGGCGGTCGCCGGAATCAGGCCATAACAGGTATAGCCGACAACCTGTCCGCTGTCTTCGGCAAATAAAAATTGATAGGAGCATTGCTTGCCGTGTTCGAGCCGATCTGCGGCCAGTTCGCAGGCCAGTTCTACTTCCGCAGCGGAAAAAAACCCGCTGGATTGAACAATGTTCAAAATCGCGCCCAAATCTAATGGCTCAATGTCCTGTCGAAAAGTGATGGGGTTCATCTAAATCATCCGTTCTGCGGCAGACCGCTGCGAAACATAAAATAAACCGCGCCAACCTTTAAGTTAAAGCGTCATGGATAATATCGTCGATCGCTTCTGAATACTTTATCGAGGCTCGTTCCAGGGCGGCGGCAAAACCTGCCTCGAGAGATAAGCAGGGATTGGCATTGATTTCCAGCACCCAGGGCTGACCGTTTTGATCGATGCGGAAATCAACGCGGGCGTATCCGCGCAGACCGAACAGATACCAGCAATTCAGAGCAATATCCCGCAGTCGATTCACCAGATCGGCGTCCTGTGATGGAATATCCAGTGTACGCCTTGTATTGTCATATTCAAAAGAATCTTCCACCCACTTGGCTCGGTAATCGAGTAATTTCAGTTTATCTGGCGGGTAATCTTGAAAAAGCATTTCCGCGGCAGGCAGAATCCGAATACCCTGATCGGAGGCCAGTAAGGCGATATTAAACTCCCTTCCGTCAATGTAGGCTTCGGCAAAGCAGTCCATGCCAAGTTTTTGCTTGCGTTTTTTCAGGGCGTCCAGGAGCATTTCCCGATTATCTGTCCGAAGAATGGATGCGTCATCCAGGCCGACGGAAGCGTCTTCCCAGGAAGCCTTCAAAATATACGTGTCAGTG
Source organism: Smithellaceae bacterium (assembly GCA_030690945.1). Lineage (GTDB taxonomy): Bacteria > Desulfobacterota > Syntrophia > Syntrophales > Smithellaceae > UBA8904. Next base: position 121,174 of record JAUYFM010000033.1, read on the forward strand.
ACAGCATGTCCGACGGCGATTCCGTCGGCGGTCAGCCAGGGTGGTGTGGCAATGCCTTCGGCGTGTAACATTTTTTTCGTGAGGGGTTTATTGGAGGTTAAAAACATGGCATCCGTCCGGCAGCCCGTGTAGGGAAGCCGCAAAAAATCAAGCAAGGCGGTTGCAAAGTAGATCATGCTGCCACGGCCAGCCAGCGTTTCCACCAGATTGAAAACAACATAGGGTTGAAGAGAGCGGAGTTTTGCAATCGTTACATTTAAATCCATGACAAAAGGCAACATAACCGGCTCATAGCCCAGGGAAACCATCGCCTGTGCAATGGTTTCGGCCTGTCGAAGGGTATCGAGTTCATCTTCGCCTGCATCCTGTGCCACATCCGTATGTAAAATGACTATTCTTCTTATCAATGACTTCTCGTCCTCATGATTTTAGGGTTCGACTTAACGTGTCTTTATGATGCCGGCACGCTCTAAAGCGGAATTCAGAATATCGGTAATCAGCCGGTGGTAGGATATGCCCATAAGCTGGCAAAGAATGGGCAGGTCCGAACGAACCGGATTCAAACCGGCCAGAGAATTTACTTCGATAAAATGCGGGATGCCGCGAGCGTCCGATCGCAGGTCAATGCGTCCCCCATCTTTCAATCCGAGACCGCGCCAAGCGGCAAGAGATATCTTCATGGCCTGCCTGGCTTCCGCGTCATCGACTGCGGCGTATCGCACGAGGTTTTCATAATGTTCCTTATTCTCGTAGGAGTAGGCATGCTGTTCAGCGGCCGGATTCAAAATGACCTCCATGGCGCCGAGGGCGCGGGCGTCCTTGCCAGAGCCTATGATCCCAACGGTAAATTCGCGTCCGGGCAGATACGTTTCCACCAGCACCGGCTGACAAAAAGTCTGGAGAAGGTTCATGCAGGCGTTGCGCAGATCTTCGGCGTTGTCAATTTTGGATAGAGCGGTGATGCCTTTGCCCGTGCCTTCCGCGACGGGTTTGGCAAAAAGGGGATAGGGAAGGGAAATGTGGTCAATATCCTCCAGATCGGAAACTACGGCAAAGTCCGGTGTGGGAATACCCAGATCGCGCACGACATGTTTGGTCATGCCCTTATGAAGGGTCAGAGCCTGTCCGAGAGGATCAGAGAAGGTATAGGGAATTTTGTAGGCATCCAATAGCGCGGGAACCTGCGCTTCCCGGCCAAAGCCATGCAGGCCTTCGGCAATATTAAAAACAAGATCCCAACGGTCGCCTGCGGCCAGGCGGCGGGTCAGCGCCTGAACGTGACCGATGCGGTCGATCTGGTGGCCGTTTGCTAAAATGACGTTTTCAATTGCTTCAATGGTGTCGGGTTTGTCGAATTCGGCGGTTTCTTCCAGGCTGTAACCTTCACGCAGGTAATCGTCGCGCAAGTCGTAGGTAAGGCCGACGGTTATTTTTCGCGAGGCGCTGGTTGATGGAAAGTCTGGGTTACCGGACATAATTTATTTTCACGATCCTAATGGATATCCTTCGACTCTGCGTGATTGTCCGGGTAGCGGAAGATATTGCCTTCGTAATTGCGCATCAGCAAATCGCCTTTATCCCAGCCTGTGGCGTATTCGGGAAGCAACGGAATTTTTCCGCCGCCACCGGGGGCGTCAACGACATAGGTTGGTACGGCGTAACCGGTTGTATGGCCGCGCAAACCCTGGATGATCTCCAGTCCCTTGCTGATTGGCGTGCGGAAATGGGAGGAGCCGGGAATCGGATCGCATTGATACAGGTAGTAGGGGCGGACGCGAATCTGCAAAAGGCCATGCACCAGCCTGGACATCGTGGAGACCGAGTCATTAATTCCGGATAACAAAACGGTCTGGCTGCCTAGAGGAATGCCGGCGTCGGCCAGACGGATGCAGGCGGCGCTCATTTCGGGGGTCAGTTCGTCGGGATGCGTGATGTGGATGCTCATCCAAAGGGGATGGTATTTTTTCAGCATGGAAACCAGAGCCGGCGTAATCCGTTGAGGCAGTACCACCGGTGCTTTGGTGCCGATACGGATCAGTTCAACGTGCGGAATATCTTTGAGTCGCGAAAGGAGCCACTCGAGCTTTTCGTCGGACAGCGTCAGAGGATCGCCGCCGGAGAGGAGAACGTCGCGGATATTCGGATTAGATTCGATGTAGGCCAGCGCCTTTTCCCATTTGGCGGTGTCAATAAAACATTGATGCTGCCGTCCGAAGATGCGGGAACGGGTGCAGTAGCGGCAATAGGTCGCGCAGATGTCGGTAACCAGAAACAAGACGCGGTCAGGATAGCGATGCACGATGCCGGGAACCGGGGAATCGGCGTCTTCGCAAAGAGGGTCTTCTTCTTCGCCCTTTGTATGCAGACATTCATCGACCACCGGAACGACTGAGCGGCGCAGCGGAGACGACGGGTCCTCGGTGGAAATCAGACTGGCGTAGTAAGGGGTAATGGCGACAGGTAAGTCTCCCGACGGGTGCATCATGGCCTGACGTTCGTTGTCGGAAAGATGAATGATGGTATCGAGTACCTGGACGTCGCGAATGGCGTTTTGAAATTGCCAGCGCCAGTCAAACCATTCGATGCGGCTGATGTCAGGATAATGTTTTTTACGGAAGGCTCGGGAGCGGGGTGAATCTTTAAAAGGAAAATAAAGTCGCTCTGGCTTTGATTTTGCCAGGGAAGGTTGTGAATTGTTAGTGGGCGACGAAAAGAAATCCGTCACTTCATTTTGTGCCACTACAAGACCGGTCATCGTACCCGGAGGCTCTGTATCCTCACTAAACAGCGTCTCGTTTTCCATTCATTCTCCTTCCGGAAGCATCCTTCCTCTTAAAAAAGCACCCATCAAAAAACAACTTTATTAATTTTTGAATTTACGCAAGCAGAAAAATTTGTCAACAATTATTTTGCATTTTAGCTTCAAAAATGAAAATAATTTTAAAAAAGTTGGGACGAATTTTTCAAAATATTTTTGCGTGCGTGGCGATGTTCAACACGTCCGACAGATCAAGCCCGTCATGGCGACTACGAGATATACGAAAAGAGCATTTTCGCAGCATTCAGCTCTTCATGAAATATCGGGAAAAAACTGGAATGACGATACAATTTGGGTTGCCGAAGAAATCGGGATAAGGTAGAAAGAAGCCATAGGCCTTGGTATCCGTTATAAGGAAATGTATATGGGATAAAGATTTCACGCCGCCATGTCGCACATCGCGCGATAAGAAGAGAAGGGGCGCAACGAACGTGGAGGGAGATAAAATATGCCTGAGCTTCCGGAAGTTGAGACGCTATGCCGCCAACTGCATGCCAGAGTAGCGGGGGAAAAAATTTTAGCGACGGTCGTTTATGATGACAAACTCGCCGGTCTCGGAAGCGTCAGAGATTGCATGATCAAGGCAGTCCGGCGCTCCGGGAAAACGATTGCGCTAATGCTCAACGACGGCAGAAGCATCACGATTCATTTGCGCATGACCGGGCGATTGCTCTGGCAGCAAGACAGGAAACGAGAAGCGCATACCCGATGGCGGATGACGCTTGCCGATGGAAACGTCGACCTGGTTGATCCGCGGCGCTTCGCAACGGTTAAGGTTGAGACGACGGGGCAGGAAAAAGATTTTAAGGATTTAATGACTGGCTTTAATGAGAAGACATTTCTGGAGAAACAGTCTGCGCGAAAAGTCAGCGTTAAAATTTTGCTCATGGATCCGAAGGCGATAGCGGGTATCGGTAACATCTATGCTTGTGAGATTTTGCATCGCGCAGGCATTTCTCCTTTTCGGCAAGCGGCGACGCTCGGCGAAAGGGAATGGAGGACGGTGTTTCGTCAGGCCAGATGTATCTTGAAAAAGGGCATTGAAAAACGGGGAACATCCATCTCCGATTGGCGCGATCTTTACGGGTGCCAGGGCGAGAATCAAAACGAACTTAAAGCTTACAGACAAGAAGGAAAGACTTGCTGCGTATGCGGAGGGGTCATTGCCCGGGTTAAGCAGGGTGGACGCAGTACATTTTACTGTCCGCAGTGTCAAAAGTAGAGAAGCGTAAGGCGTCAGGTGTGAGGCGAGGAGCAAGAGCGTTATTTCCCGCACTTGCTTTACAGTGGCTTCATGCATATCATGCCTGGTAGGTATAATAGGTTAATAGTAAGGGAGCTTCCTTTTTCAACCCGGTTTACACCTGTTATGGTAAGGATACGTCAAGAAAATATCGTGAACACATGAAAATAAACAGAAAACATGGAGCAAGCAGATGAATCCGGCAACAATAATTGAAAAAGCGATGAAAGAAGGAAGAGCCGCATTGACGGAAGCGGAGGCAAAACAAGTTCTCAAAAACCATAACATCCCGGTGGTAACAGAGATAATAATTAATAATATTGATGACATAGAATCGTCGGCACGTGAAATGGGTTACCCGGTGGTTTTAAAAGGGTTAGGAAGTAAGCTGACGCATAAAACAGAAAAAGGTTTGGTCAAGCTCAATATCAAAACTCCGGAAGATCTTCAGGCAGCGGCTGTATATATAAAGGATGCGGCAGGGACAGATTTGGAAGGATTTTTGCTTCAACCCATGTTGGAAGGCAAAAGGGAATTTGTTGCCGGTCTCTTTTTCGATGCGCAGTTCGGTCCGGCGATTATGTTTGGGTTGGGGGGCATATTTACGGAGGTCATTGGCGATGTCGTTTTCCGTCTTGCTCCTCTCGATGAAAGAGAAGCCAGATCAATGATTCAGGAATTGCACGCTCAAAAGCTGCTGGGTAACTTCCGCGGTGAAAAAGCGACGGACATGGATGCTCTGGTAAAAGTACTGGTTGGCCTGTCTGAAATAGCCATGACCATACCGGAAATCAAGGAAATTGATATTAATCCATTATTGGTGTCCGCGGATGGGAAGGTAACGGCAGTGGACGCCTTAATTGTTTTGGGAGAGAGAGCCCTTCATAAAGTAACTCATCTGCCCGTAGATCCACAGGCGATTTACAATCTGTTCTATCCTAAATCTATCGCATTCATCGGAGCTTCCGCGGAAATAAGTAAATGGGGACAGTTCATGTACTCCGGCGTCATCGCCGGAAATTATCAGGGTAACACCTATCTGGTCAATTCCAAAGGTGGAGAAATCATCGGCAGACATGTCTATAAGTCGGTCACAGAAATCCCTGATCCTGTTGATTTGGCTGTTATCACTATTCCTGCAAACAGAGTCATGCAGATTATTGGGGAATTGAAGCAAAAGGCGATTAAATATGTATTACTTATTTCCTCCGGTTTCGGTGAGACGGGACCTGAAGGCAAGGCACTTGAGCAAGAGATGATTAAGAGGGCGAGCGAAGCCGGTATTTTGATTTTGGGGCCCAATACCATGGGAATATGCAACCCGCATATATCTCTTTATTGTACAGGGACGCATGTCCAACCAAAGGCCGGTGATACAACTTTGGTTGCTCAATCCGGTAATTTGGGAACGCAATTACTGGCGTTTGCGGAAAAGGAAGGTATCGGGATTCGCGCATTCAGCGGTTCGGGTAACGAAGCAATGATCACCATTGAGGACTATATGGAATGCTTTGAAGTGGACGACATGACCAAGACGGTTGTTATGTATATCGAAAGCATCAAAAATGGCCGGAGGTTTTTTGAAGCGGCGAAAAGGGTTGGCCGGAAAAAGCCGGTTATTGCTTTAAAGGGAGGACGCACGCAGGCCGGAGCTTCTGCCGCGGCAAGTCATACCGGAGCGATGGCTTCCAATATCAAAATTTTTGAGGCAGCCTGCAAACAAGCGGGCGTTGTTCAGGCCCAACAGTCGATGGATTTGCTGGATCTATCCGCAGCCTTTTCGTCTCTGCCCTTGCCTACGGGAAATAGAATAGCCATTCTGACTTTGGGAGGGGGGTGGGGGGTTGTCGCTTCTGATTTATGCACGGAAAACAATCTTGTGGTTCAGCCGTTATCAGAAAGGATCATCGAAAAATTTAATCTTCTGCTTCCGCCGTTCTGGAGTCATGCGAATCCTGTGGATTTAGTGGCTGAAATGAGGACGGACGTCCATATGGAAATCGTTGATGAGTTGCTGAAATGGGAAGAATGTGATGCGATTATTCATATGGGGATTATCGGACGAAAGACAACTATCAAATCGGTGCTGGAATCAACCATCGCAATCGATAAATCTTATGACAAGAAATTCATGGAAGATAGTTTAGAGATATTGCAAGTATATGAAAAGCAGTTAGTTGAGAAAACAGTAACCGTAATGGGAAAATATCATAAGCCTATCATCGGCGTATATTTGCTGACAGATGAAACAACTCGCACCGTCATAGAAATAGCGGGTCAAGAATATAAGGGGATTGTTTTTCCCAGCCCGGAAAGAGCAGTCAGGGCCCTGGCCAAGATGTATCAATATTCTCAATGGTTAAAAGGGGCGAAAGAGTAGAAACATTTCTCGGCAGATTTCAAATAGGCTTTCACACGATAGGCACCGGTTTCCTCAATAAGGACGGATGAACGCTAACTTGCCAGTTATTCCAACAGCAATGTTTCACGTGAAACATTGCTGTCCTTTCATGGTTGGGATGGGCAATAAAGCCAAAGCCACCTTCATTGTTTACGGTATGAATCTCTTTTCGTAGCTTCTCTCCATTTGGATCATCATAATATAAAGCAAGGTTTTTGATAAAAAAAGGCAGGCCGTTGGGCCTGCCTTTCAGTAATTCTTATTAGATTTCTCGTTACTCTGTTCGCAGCGCGACAAAGAAACTCGATCGACCGCGTTTGATTAACAATGTAACACTTTTCTTTGTGGCTGCCTTTGTGATCTCCCGGATATAATCCTTCATCGAAGAAATTTTCACCTGATTGATCTGCACGATAATATCCTGTGGCTGGATACCAACTTCATCAGCAGGGCTTCCTTCCTGCACTTCTGTGACAATAACACCATCGCGCGCGATGCCTAATTGTCTGGCTAACTCTGCCGTAATTTCTTGTGCGGCTACCCCAAAATGACCTTTTCCTGATTTTTCGGCTGCCATGGCCACATTATCTTTGCGCTCCGCTACAGTTACAAGGAAAGTCATTTCCTTGCCGTCGCGAATTGCCTTTAAATTCATTTTCTGATCAACCTGCAATGTGGCGATCGTCACCAATAAATCATGGGTATCTTTAATGGATTTTCCGTTAATTTCTATAATAATATCACCAACTTTAATTCCTGCTTTATCCGCTGGATCCCCTTTGAACACATCCGAAACCAGTGCGCCGCTTTTGTTTTTATGATTTAAATTTTTGGCGATGTCATCAGAAATGTCCTGAACGGAAATGCCCAGCCAGCCGCGTGTAACCTTGCCCTTTGTTTTCAGATCGGCCAGAATGACTTTGGCCATATTGACGGGAATCGCAAAGCCAATGCCCTGACCTTGAGCAACAATTGCCGTATTAATGCCGATCACCTTTCCGTCCATATTAAATAATGGACCGCCGCTATTTCCGGGATTAATGGAGGCATCGGTTTGAATGAAATTATCGTAGGGTCCAGCTCCGATGACTCGGCCTTTTGCGCTGATAATACCTGCTGTTACCGTGGCCTCTAACCCAAAGGGGTTGCCGATTGCAATGACCCATTCTCCGACTTTTACTTTTTCTGAATCTCCGATTTCCGCAACCGGAAGGCTGTTATCCGGCTTAATTTTGATTAACGCGATATCCGTATTGGCGTCTGTTCCGATCACTTTGGCTTCGTATTCCTTGCCGTCGGAAATTTTTACAAGGATTTTATCCGCTTTTTCAACAACATGATTGTTGGTGAAAATATATCCGTCATTGCTGATGATAAATCCTGAACCCAGACTGCGCTGCTTGAATTCTCTGCGGGGCATGTCGCCAAAAAAGCGATCAAAAAAATCGTCCCCAAACGGTGATCCACCAAAAGGCGCGCCAAATGCCCCTTTGCCCTTGTAGGTTTTGGACGTGCTGATATTGACGACTGTCGGTTTGACACGTTCAGCAAGAGCGGAAAAAGAAAGAGGTGTTTTGATGGCGGTATCCGTGAGGCCTGGAACAGCTTGGGCCGCTGGAATTTCCGGTGCTCCCGACGTGGTAAAGGATGATCGTAGAACCCCTACCAGGGAAATAATAAAGAACGCGACCAGAAAGGCCATTAAAAACATAAAAAAAGTTTTTCGATTTGAATTTTTCATATTTATCCTCCCATAATGAATGCATGCAGCGCTCGGTTTGCATCCCCGTATGAAATATTTTAATTGTTTTGAATATAATGACAAGCGCTTATTTGTCAATTAAAACGTTTTAATCCCGCTCTCGCGGGACAAGCGCTTATTCGCTGGGATTTATTGTGAGGTTGTTGATTAATGGTGGTTTGAAGTCTTGACCATCCTGTGCTAGGATAACTTTCAATGTGTGGAGCAAAAAATGATGTCTTTTTGGGAAAACTTGGGGCGTCGAGTCATCCAGATGCTAACAGCATTTGCCGATACCATTGTATTTGCCGGCAAGGTTTTTATCCGCATTTTTCGACGTAAAACCTACAGCAGCGCCATGCGCGAAGTTTTGCTCAACCAGATATACTTTACCTCCGTACAAATTTTACCCGTTTTTCTTATGGTCTCCATCCTCTTTGGTTCGCTGCTGATCGGTATTGTTTTTCAGTTGTTAAAAGAATTCGGGCTTACCGGATTCTTCGGCCATGTTCTAATGGGATTGATCGTTACGGAATTGTCGCCGCTTTTAACGGTATTGCTGATTACACTGCGATCCGCTGCCGCGATTAATACGGAAATGGCGGTCATGAAAGTAAACAGAGAGATAAAAACTCTGGAAATGTTCCGCATTGACGTCATCGATTACCTGCTCGTCCCGCGAGTCATTAACGGGATCATATCCATCGTATTGCTGAGCAGTCTTTGCTCCATTGTTTTACTGGTCAGCGGCACCCTTTTTTCCTGGTTGATTTTTGGGATGAGTATCGATGTTTATACAAATATTTTATTAAATGCGACCAATTTTTCTGATATACTGATTGCCCTGTTCAAGTGCGCCATTTATGGATTTTTCATCACGTTGATACCCATCCGTTTCGGTCTCAGGGCGTCACATGAACTTACCAGTATTCCCATTGTCGTATCTCAGGGCATGGTTAACGTTTTTGCGGCCATACTGATTATCGAGGTGCTGTCATTACTAACAAAATTACTCTAAATTTATTTGATAGCGAACAGGCGCTCAATCAGGCGCTGCATCAGTTTCTGCATGATTATCCTTTGCAGGTGGCGCCGGTTTCCGTGGATGTCCCCCTGATTTCCAATCAGGACGTTTACATGAACATAGCGCTGATTAAGGAATATCATGAAGATATGCCCAGGCGCCAGGCTCAACAACTGGCGGTTGAATATTTAGAGCGCGTTGATCTTGGACACATAGCCTATAAGCGCAATCCGGCATTAAATCCCGAAGAGAGATTTTGTGGAATGCTGTTGAGAGCGGCAATGGTGAAAGATGCAATGATCCTGATTGATCAGCCCTTTAAAATTATCCCTCATCTGAAAGATATTCAATTTATCACGACCGCTTTGAAAAAAATTGACGATTTATACTTAAGCTGTCATATATATGATTATAAATGGATGGAAGAAAAGTATGGTGAGTTATGACATTGAGCCGCGAATTTAAAGTCGGTCTTTTCATTGGTTGCACGGCAATCATTGTTGTGCTGGCCTTGTTATATCTGGCCGCTGGAAAGGGTGTTTTTGAAAACCTGCACGCATTCACCGTTTCATCAAAGTCCGGCGATGGTTTTACGGAAGGTATGCCTGTTGTTTTTTCCGGATTCAATATCGGCAAAGTTCAAGCCCTGGAACTCAATGAAAAAGGGATCGTTTTGATCAAAATTAAAATCCCCGATCGCCATGTTAAATGGATCAGATCCGATAGTGCGTTTATTTTATATCGGCCGTTGATCGGCTCAGCCCGCATTGTTGTGAACACCACTAACTTGAACAGCCCGCCGTTGGACGAAAAAAAGATTCCGGAAGTTATCATTGTCAATGATATTAATGATGCCATTGCCAGAATAGAACCTGCTTTGGAGAGAGTGACTCAGATTGCCGACAACGTCGAACGTCTGACGAGTAATCTGTCCGATCCCAAAGGCGATCTTCATCGTATTTTGAGCAATGCTGGAAAAATTACCACAAACCTGGCTTCAAAAAAATCTCTCGTAGAAATGGTCGTCTCCGATGAGGAAAGCGTCAAAGCCCTGAATGATTCTCTGAAAAAACTCAAAGACATCACAACCAATGTTGACCGCATCCTTACGAAAGTGGATAAGATGGCGGACAAGACGGATAGTGAGATCTATGGAAAGGACGGCGCTCTGCCTCAAGTCAACGTCATCCTCAAGGATATTGTCGGTAAACTGCAAAAACTGGACAAAACCATTGATAATATTAATAAAATAAGCTCTGATACATCGGAGGGAACGAAAGATTTACATATTCTTCGTTCCGATATTGACGACACCTTGAAAACGGTTGAGGACGCCGTGAAAAAATTGGACGCGATTATAGGGCTGAAAAAAGCCCCGGAGTTTAAAGTCCCATGAAAAAGATACTATCTTTAGTATTTGCCTTATTGATTTGTGCCTGCGGATCGACCACGCCGGTTCCCGACTGGAAGGACAAAGCCTACCGGCAACTGGACGATTACAAAACCAGTTTCTTGACCGGCAAGGAAGAATCCACCGAGCCTCATTTTGTTAAAGCCAGAAGAGAAATCACCGCCGGCAACGACTTAAGTCTTTTAACCATTGCCTATTTGACTAAATATGCCCTGCATACAGCGTCACTGGAAAGTTTTGACTCAAGCGAGTTTGCAAAACTTTACCGGTTGGAACCTAATGTGTCCGATATGGCTTACTGCCATTTTTTAAAGGGAAATTTCAGCGCAGTTGATTCTAAGGCGCTGCCGGCCCGTTATGGTGGTGTTCTGAAAGCTGCTTTAGCTAAAGATTTGACGATGGCAGCCCGCGAGATTGCCGTCATTGACGATCCGCTTTCCCGCCTGATTGCCTGTGGTGTCTGGGTGCAGTATTTACCCTCCGATGAGACTATTCTGCAAATCGGCATTTCCACCGCGTCGACCAACGGTTGGCGCCGGCCACTCTGGGCTTATCTCCATAAACTGCAAGCGCATTATCTGGAAAAGGGCGAACGGAATAAAGCAATCGCCACCAAAGAGAGGTTAGAACTTTTAAAATAGTGACCTGCTTATCAATAAAACCAAGTTATTTTCTGAATGAACAACAAAGAACGAATAGAAACTTGGATGAAAAGAAGAAATATTAATCCGTAAAAAAAGGATAAAAAGTGAATCGAAACGAAATATTATCATTTTTAAATGCCAATCCCGGCTGCCACTTGGCTACGGTGGAAGGTGATCAGCCCCGCGTGCGCGGGATGTTCATGTTTAGGGCTGACGCGCAGGGCATTATTTTCCATACAGGCACTTTCAAATCTCTTTATTCGCAGTTGCAAGGAAATAAAAAAGTCGAAATTTGCTTTAACAGTCCGGATACGCAAGTTAGAGTCGCGGGTGTGGTTGAAATTTTATATGATGCGCCTCTCAAAAAGGAAATTCTCGAAGCCCGACCGTGGTTGAAGCCTTTGATGGGGCAGAAAGGCGAAGACGCACTGGTTATATTTCGGATAACCAGTTGCAAGGCTGCGGTCTGGACAATGGAAGCCAACTTTGAGCCGACAACCTATGTGAGCTTATAGGAGATCATCATAATGAAAGCTACGCAGCAACTGAAAAACGAGCATGACGGCGTCAGGCTGATGCTTCGTATTTTGGGTGAAGTCAGCCGGCAATTGGATTTCGAAGGCCATGTCCCCAATGAACACTTTGAAGACATACTCGAGTTTTTGAAAGTTTTTGTTGATAAATGCCATCACGGAAAAGAAGAGGAGCTTTTGTTTCCGGCACTCACAAAAGTCGGCATTCCCCAGGACGGCCCGATTGCCGTTATGCTTTTTGAACATGAAATGGGCCGAAAATACATTCGAGTGATGACCGACGCTTTTGAGCGCCACAAATTGAAGGACGCATCGGCGGCACCAGCTATCGCGCAAAACGCGCAGGACTATATAGCGCTTCTTACCGATCACATTGATAAGGAAAATAACATTCTTTTTGCCATGGCTGACGATCGTTTATCGGAAAAAGCTCAAGAGGAATTGTTTGATGGCTTTGAGAAAATTGAAGAGTCAAGGATTGGCGTGGGAAAACATGAAGAATTTCATGCCCTGCTGCACAAGCTGGGCGATCTGTATTTGAAAAACGGGCCATGACTCTATTATCCTGGCGCACGGTCATGAAACACTTTTGGATTAACAAGGGCGGCTTATAGTTCAAGCTTGTCCCAAAAGCTCAAAATATAAATAAAAAACAAGAGAGGTAAAGCTATGAGAGAAGTTGTTATTGTTAGTGGCGCCAGAACAGCCATTGGAGATTACATGGGGTCGCTTTCAGGTTTGACTCCTGTTCAACTGGGTGTGACTGTCTTAAAGGCGGCCATCGCCAAGGCCGGTATCGATAAAAACCTGATCGAGGAAGTGATTGCCGGTCAGTGCAACCAGGCCGGTGCGCCGGGAAATAGTGCCCGTCACATTGCGCTGGGTGCGGAACTGCCGGTGGAGTCCTTCGCTTTTACGGTTCATCAGCAGTGCCCCTCTTCCATGCGCGCTTCCGAATTACTTTCACAGGAGATTATGCTGGGCAAGATTGACATCGGCGCTGTGGTTGGCATTGAAAGTATGAGCAATGCCCCCTATCTGCTCTTCGGAGCCCGCAAAGGCTACCGGTTAAACGATGGTGAAAAGATTCAGGACAGCCTGATGATCGGCGGTCTGGTGGATGCGCTTCTGGGTTATCACATGGGTATTACGGCGGATAATATTGCGGATCAATATAAGATTTCCCGCCAGGAACAGGATGAATGGGCGCTGATGAGCCATCAGAGAGCCTGCGCCGCCATTGAAAAGGGCTGGTTCAAAGATGAGATCGTCCCCGTGGAAGTCAAAACCAAAAAAGGCCCGGCCATAATCGACAGAGATGAACATCCCAGAGCCGACACCAGCATGGAAAGCCTGGGCAAACTCAAACCTGCTTTCAAAAAAGATGGCACGGTCACGGCAGGAAACGCCTCCGGTTTGAACGATGCGGGTTCCTGTATGATCATGATGTCCGCTGAAAAGGCAAAAGAAATGGGGGTGAAACCCATCGCCCGGGTCGTTGCTTCCGCTCCCGGCTCTGTTGAGCCCCGTATTATGGGTATGGGCGTTGTTCCGGCTGTGCACAACGCGCTCAAATTTGCCAAAATGAAACTGGAAGACATCGATTATTTTGAATTTAACGAAGCCTTTGCTGCACAGGTCATCGGCTGCAATCGCGAGTTGAAGATCAGTCTGGACAAAATCAACGCTGTCGGTTCCGGCATCAGCATGGGCCATCCGGTCGGCGCGACCGGTGCCAGATTGATCATCACCATGATTAATGAGCTCAAACGTCGCGGCAAAAAATTTGGCTGCGCATCTCTGTGTGCCAGCGGTGGTCCCGGTCACGCCTTTATTGTGGAAGCACTCTGATATTTTTGTAGGGAACAGTCGCGATAACCTGAAGGTTACAAGGCTGTTCCCTACATTAGACATAAAGGGATTTTCGCCTAAAAGCGCAAATCCCGCTTCTCTGTTGACAGCAGAGAAAAAGTAAACAAATTATCTATTAATACATTTAAGAACATTGTGAAACCAGCTGGTTGCGATGTCAGGAGGAAACAACATGGCACTTAAAACGCCCGAGCAGTACGAAGAAAGTTTGCGTAAGATGAATTTTAAAATCTATCTGATGGGAGAGCTGGTGAAAAACTGGGTGGACAATCCCATCATTCGTCCCTCGATGAATTCCGTCAAAAAGACCTATGAGCTGGCGCAAAAGCCGGAATATGAGGAGCTGATGACAGCCAAGTCTCATTTGACCGGCCAGAAAGTAAACCGCTTTACGCATTTGCACCAGAGCACGGATGATCTGATGAAAAAGGTCAAAATGCAGCGCCTTTTAGGCCAGCAGACGGCGTCCTGCTTTCAGCGCTGCGTGGGCATGGATGCCATGAACGCCGTGGACAGCACCACCTATGAAATGGATCAGAAACTTGGCACCAAATATCACGAACGGTTTATCAAATTCCTGAAAATGGTTCAGGAAGAAGACCTGACCGTAGACGGCGCGATGACAGACGTCAAGGGAGACCGCGGTCTGGCCCCTCATCAGCAGACCGATCCGGACATGTTTGTCCATGTTGTGGAAAAAAATGATAAAGGCATCGTTGTACGCGGCGCGAAAGCACATCAGACCGGCGCGTTGAATTCCCATTGGATTTTAGCCATGCCAACCATTGCCATGAGCAAGGAAGACGCGGATTATGCCGTATCGTTTGTCTGTCCGGCGGACGAAAAAGGCATCTATTATATTTACGGACGCCAGTCCTGCGACACCCGCAAGCTCGAAGGCGGTACGATTGATGTGGGTAACGCCCAGTTTGGCGGCCATGAAGCGCTGATGGTTTTTGATAATGTTTTCATTCCCTGGGAAAACGTTTTGATGTGCGGCGAAACCGAATTCAGCGGCATGCTGGTTGAACGCTTTGCCGGCTATCACCGCCAGAGCTACGGCGGCTGCAAAGTCGGTGTGGGCGACGTTCTGATCGGAGCCGCGGCTACGGCGGCGGATTACAACGGTGCGGCCAAGGCTTCTCATATTAAAGATAAGTTGATCGAGATGACGCATCTGAACGAAACATTGTTTTCCTGCGGCATTGCCTGTTCCGCGCAGGGACACAAAACCGCTTCGGGCACCTATCTGATCGATCTTTTACTGGCCAATGTCTGCAAACAGAACGTCACGCGCTTCCCCTACGAAATTTGCCGTCTGGCCGAAGATATCGCGGGCGGCATGATGGTGACCATGGCCTCTGAAAAAGACATGAAGCATCCGGAAATCGGCAAGGTTCTGGAGAAATACATGAAAGGTAACGCCAATGTTTCCTGTGAGGACCGCGCGCGGATCATGCGTCTGGTCGAAAACCTCACGCTGGGGACGGCAGCGGTCGGCTATCGGACCGAATCAATGCACGGTGCGGGTTCGCCCCAGGCCCAACGCATCATGATTGCCCGTCAGGGTAACCTGGAACAGAAGAAGAAACTAGCCAAAAATATCGCCGGTGTTAAAGAAGATAAGAAATAGATATCTCCTTAACCCTCCTGACCGATTGCAATCAGTCAGGAGGGTTAACCATTGTTCCCCCCTTATATCGTTAGTCATTCATTCCTTGTTACTCGTCACGATTTGCCCATTGAATATTAAGTTGACTTGCGCCTGATTTATTCATTATACTCGCCCGTCGCATGCGCGGCACATCAATCACAAGGGGGCTTCAATGAAAATCCTTCGCGTTTCCATGAAC
Organism: Smithellaceae bacterium; assembly: GCA_030690945.1. GTDB lineage: Bacteria > Desulfobacterota > Syntrophia > Syntrophales > Smithellaceae > UBA8904. Next base: position 136,714 of record JAUYFM010000033.1, read on the forward strand.
AATGAAACAATCTCCACCGAAAATCTTCCTGCACAGTGGAATTATTTAGGCGGCAGCGCCTTGGTTGCTAAAATTCTGAACAAAGAAATTGAACCACTTTGTGATCCGCTGGGACCAGAAAATAAATTGATTGTCGCCTGCGGGCCACTGGCCGGCACCCGGGCACCGCAAATGGGACGCGTTTCCGTCGGCGCCAAAAGTCCTCTGACCCAGGGAATTAAGGAAGCAAATTCCGGAGGGCCGGCCGGGCAATTTCTCGATCGACTGGGCCTGCGCGCGATTATCGTTGAGCAAATCCCTGAACCCGGGAAGCTTTACTGTCTTTTCATTTCTAAAGATAAGGCCGAGCTCGTGCCTGCCGACGAATACCGCGGCATGAAAAATTATGAGTTGGTTTCCGCCCTTCACAAGAAATACTCGGACAAAGTGGCCGTGATCTCCACGGGTCTGGCCGGCGAGCGGCAGTACAAGGGCGCATCCGTATCACTCACCGACATTTTCGGCGATCCGTCGCGCAATGCCGCACGCGGAGGTCTGGGCGCCGTCATGGGCTCCAAGGGACTCAAGGCGATTATCCTGGATCCAACGGGAACGGATCAGGTGGCCATCGCCAATCCGGAAGCTTTTCGCAAAACCGTTCGGGACTGGGCGGACATTCTCAAGCATGATGTCAGCATCAGCCTGTATTCTAGATTCGGAACACCATTCGCCATCAATAACTCCGCCGGTCACGGCTCACTGCCGGCGATGAACTATCGATCCGGTCGCCCGGAAAATTTCGTGGCGGTCAGTGGCAATAATATTCAGAAAATCCTTTTTGAACGCGGCGGCAAAATGCACGGCTGCATGCCCGGCTGTCTGGTGCAATGTTCGATTATCTATCCAGACAAGGACGGCAAAAAAATCTGTGCGGCCTATGAGTATGAAACCATCGCGCTTCTGGGCACGAATCTGGGCATTACCGATAACGACGCCATCGCCCGGCTGAAGTTTACGTGCGATGATCTGGGCCTCGACGCCATCGAAACCGGTAGCGCGTTAGGCGTGGCCGCCGAAGCGGGGAAAATGAAATGGGGCGATGCAAACGGTGCGGCAGCTTTACTTGCAGAAATAGAGAAAGAAACACCGCTGGGTTTTGCGTTGGCGAATGGTGTTGTGACAACAGCCCGCTTCCTCCACATCGAAAGAATTCCAGCTTTTAAGGGCCAGGCCCTTCCCGCGCATGATCCTCGCGCGGTGAAAGGCACAGGCGTGACATATTTTTCCTCTCCCATGGGCGCGGATCACACAGCCGGACTCACCTACCGCCTGCCCAAGGACAAAAATGAACAGATAGAAAATTCTCTCAAAACTCAGATTAAAGCAGCAGCCTGTGATGCTTTCGGCTACTGCTTAAATGCCGTTCCCGGCGCTTCGATTTATCCTTTTTTTGCCGATCTGATGAATGCGCGCTATGGTTTGAGCATGTCGCCGGACGATGTCATGGACATCGCCAAACAAACGCTGCGCGATCAATTGGCTTTCAATGAAAAGGCCCAATTCAGTAAAATCGACACCGTTATTCCGGCTTTTTTCCGAGAGGAACTCATTGCCCCCACCAGTTCTGTTTTTGATGTGGATGAAAAGGAAGTTAAAAATCTGTGGACGGGTCTGGATGCTTTCACCGAAAAGGAAAAAACCTGGGAGATCCGCATTCCGCCTATGCCCGATATTCTGATGGGCGAAGGCGTAGCGCAGGCCATGGGCAAGAAAATCAAAGCGCTGAAAGTTAAAAAAGTTTTTCTGGTCACCGATCCCTTTATGTTGAAAAGCGGGCGCGCGGAAGAAGTGCGAAAAATTCTCGAGAAAAGCGGCCTCGAAACGGAGATTTTTGCAGAAGTGGAACCGGATCCGCCTATTGAACTCATTGAGCGGGCGGGAAAACTCTATAAGGAAACAGGCTGCGACAGCATTTTAGGTCTGGGCGGCGGCAGTTCGATGGATACGGCAAAAACGCTGGGACTACGGGTCACCCATGGCGGCGACATGCGCGAATATGAAGGCCTCGTCGGAGGCGGCGGCAAGATTAAACCGATTTTCCCGCCGATTATCTGCGTGCCTACCACCTCCGGGACGGGCAGTGAAGTCAATCCCTGCGCGGTGCTCACCGACAAGGCCCGCGACTTGAAATTCATCCTGATGAGCAATCACTTCATTCCCAAGCTGGCAGTCGTCGATCCGCTTTTCACCAAAACCATGCCGCCCAATCTCACGATTGAATCCGGCATTGACGCACTGGCTCACTGTATAGAAGGCAGCGTGTCGCTCGCCACGCCTTATCATCCCTATTTCGAGTCCATGGCGCTTTATGGCGTCAAGCTCATCGGCCGCAGTCTGGTCACCGCTTACAAACAGCCGGACAATATTCGGGCGCGCACGGATATGTGCATGGCGGCCATTTGCGGCGGTTTGGCCTTCCTCAAAGGATTAGGGTTGGGGCATGCCCTCACTCATACACTGGGCGCTCACTATCACCTGCCGCATGGGCGGGCGGCCATCTTCGGTCTGCTGGGTTTTGTTATGGCCAACAAAGAAACCTGTAAGGAAGCCTTCATGGATATGGCCTATCTGATCAACCGGTCCAGCGATCTGGAGATAAGCCTGCGCTGGCTTTACAGTGAACTGGGCATTGATCAGAGGCTGAAATCCCACGGTATTACAAAAGCCGCGCTCAAAGAAATCGCTTTTTACACGTCGCGCGACGCCGTGAATATGGCGACGGATCCGACATCACCCAGCCAATCCAAGATATTGGAATTGCTGACGGCAATGTATGAATAGCCGGCGGCTTATGCTCCGGGCTCCATAACCTTATGAAGTAAAGAAATAAAAATATACTGGGGGGAACAGATAAGATGGAATTCAAGTATGACATCAGGGATTTGAAATTTATTTTGAAGGAATGGCTGCCGACCGAAGAAGTTCTGGCCTGCGAACGCTTCAAGGGCAATTTCACGCTCGACGATGTGGATATGTTGCTCAACGAGGGCTACAAGGTTTCCAAAGAAATCGTCAATCCTATCAACGCGCCGGGCGACAAGATCGGCGTGAAATTTGAAAAAGGCGAAGTGACACCGGTGCCCGGCTTTAAGGAAGCCTACCAGTTTCTGCAGCAAAACGGCTGGGGCTCGTCGAGTGAATGCATCAAGGTGGAAACCGGCATGCCGCTGATGCTTTATAAAGCCAATGCGGAAATCAATACCGCCGCCTGCCCGGCTTTGACCTCCTGCGTGAAGCTGACCTCGGGCGCGGCCAACCTGATTCTACGCTTCGGTACTCCCAAAGATGAGCAAATGTTCATTCCCAAAATGCTGGACGGCTACTGGCAGGGGACCATGTGTCTGACCGAACCCAACTTTGGTTCGGATACCGGCGATATCATTACCCGTTCTTACCCCACCGATGACCCCCGCATCTGGAAAATCAAGGGCACTAAGATGTTCATTACCGCCGGCGATCAGGGCACCTGCGAAAATACAATCCACCTGGTGCTGGCGCGTCCGGAAGGCGCCGCGGCAGGTTCTCCCGGCATCGGGCTTTATATTGTTCCCAAATACTGGGTGAACGATGACGGTTCGATGGGCGCATTCAACGACGTGATCACCGCCGGTGTGGAACACAAAATGGGACTGCACGCGCAGGCAACCGCGCTGCTTAATTTCGGCGACGAAGAAAACTGCCGCGGAATTCTGCTGGGACCCGCTCCGGACGCTAAAGGATTTTCTCAGGGCTTGTCCATGATGTTCCACATGATGAACGAATCTCGCATCGGTACCGGGCATAACGCCAATACACAGGGCGCGGCCGCTTACTATTTCGCCTCGCAGTTTGCCACGGAACGTATTCAGGGAAGGCCGTTCGGTGTCAAAGGGGCCCAGCGCGTGGCAATCATCAAGCACGAAGACATTCGCCGCATGCTGCTGGATATGAAAGCGCATGTGGAAGGCATTCGCGCCATGATCTTCAGGGGATTTTATTATTTGGATATTGAAAATAACTCCTCCGATAAAGATAAAGCTAAAAAGTATTCATCCTTTGCCGAGATCCTCACGCCACTGGTGAAATGCTACGGTTCGGAAGCGAGTCTCGGTGTCATCGCCCAGGCGATCCAGGTACTGGGTGGTGTCGGCTACACGATGGAATATCCGGTGGAACAGTATCTGCGCGACTCTAAAATTCTGACCATTTGGGAAGGAACGTCTTTCATTCATGCCAACGACCTGATCGGGCGAAAGATGCGCATGAAAGATGGCATTCCTTTCGCCGCCTGGATGAAGGATATTAAAGATTTTATCGACGCCAACATGAAAACGGCGGGCTTTGAAAAAGAAATGAATAATCTGGCCAAGGCCTACCAGGCGGCTGCCGACGTCAAGGCGACGTATGATTCATGGTACGCCAATATGGAAACAAAACGCCAGCTTATTCCGCTTTTTGCCATCCGGGCCTTGTTTGTTTTCTCTCAGGTATACGTCGCGATGTGTCTGATGGATCAGGCGTTGATTGCTGCGAAGAAAGTCGCGGGGTTAAAAGCAGGCGATGCGGATTACAATTACTACCATGGAAAAATCGCATCGGCCAGATATTATCTGAACAACATTCTGCCCGGGACGTCCACCACCGCCGCTCTGATCAGGAGCGAAGAAGATTCGGTGCTCACGTGCCCCGAAGAGGCGTTGGTGGTAAGTTAGTGCTGACAAATAAAAGAAACTCTAAGCCCCCCTCCCTTGATGGGAGGGGCAGGGGGCGGGTGAAAGCTTAAGTTGCCCCCTCCCCTTAATCCCCTCCCGCCAAGGGAGGGGAAGAGTTTTAGGAGAACCTTAGAATATCAATATTGGGAGAAATATATGAAAGATATTTACATGGTGGAAAGTGTGCGCACAGGTATTGCCAAGGCCGGAAAAAGTTCCTGGTTTACCCATCTGCGCGCCGATGACCTGTCCGCGCTGGTGATGAATGAAGCCATCCGCCGCGCCGGGATTGAAGGCACGAAAGATCAGATTGACGATGTCATCTGGGGCGGAACCGCTCTAATGAAAGATATGGGTTCCAACATCGGCCGCTTAGCGGGCATTATGGCGGGACTGCCTTACAGCGTGCCGGGGTGCACGGTGGACCGATTTTGCTCATCAGGGCTGCAAGCAATAGCTTTCGCTGTCGCCTCGATCAATATGGGCTGGGCGGATCTGATCCTGGCGGGTGGCGTGCAGCACATGACGCATATCCCCATGGGCACAATGTCTGATCCGAATCCACGCCTGAAAGAATTTACCGATCCGCAGATGGTCTCGATGGGCTATACGGCGGAAATGGTTGCGCGCAAATACGGCATTACCCGTAAAGAGCAGGACGAGATGGCTGTGGAAAGCCATGCCAAAGCGCATGAGGCCACGCAGAAGGGATTATTTAAAGAAGAAATTCTGCCGATAGAAGCGGAGGTGCCGCAGGAAGACGGCTCGACCAAAAAGATGATGGTGGACCGTGATCAGGGTATTCGGCCGACCACCACCATGGAATCACTCGCCAAGCTCGAACCGGTTTTCATCAAAGACGAAAAAGGCACGGTCACGGCCGGCAACTCCAGCCAGACCAATGATGCCGCCGCCTGCGTTGTGATAGCCAGCAAGGAAAAGTGCGAACAGCTCGGTCTGAAGCCAAAAATGAGGCTGGTGGAATTCGCCGTTGTCGGTGTTGATCCGGCGTATATGGGCATTGGTCCGGCGCTCGCCATTCCCAAAGCGTTGAAAAAAGCGGGTCTGAAAAAAGAAGACATCGGTCTTTGGGAAGTGAATGAAGCCTTCGCCGCACAGGCTGTTTATTGTACGAAAGAGCTGGGCATCCGCAATCACAAACTGCTCAATCCCAAAGGCAGCGGCATATCGCTTGGGCACCCATTGGGCTGCACCGGCGCCAGAATTGCCACAACCATCATGCACGAAATGCCTTTCTACGGCGTCAAATACGCGGTTGAAAGCATGTGCATCGGCCACGGCCAGGGTGCAGCAGCCATCTGGGAGTGGGTTGGAAAGTAGGTTTGATTTGTAGGGGCGGGGTTTTCCCGCCCCTTGGATTTATACAAGGAGAACTATATGACTGGTGCGGAAATGATTTTAAAGACGGCGGCGGATGCGGGGGTGGAAATTTGTTTTGCCAATCCGGGAACCACGGAACTGCCGCTGGTTGCGGCTTTTGATACGGTCAAAAATATCCGGCCCGTGCTGGGCCTTTTTGAAGGGGTTTGTACGGGCGCGGCTGACGGCTATGGCCGGATCAAACAAAAACCGGCCATGACGGTTTTACATCTGGGGCCGGGATTCGCCAATGGCATTGCCAATCTCCATAACGCGCGGCGCGCCCGATCACCGGTTCTGAATATCATCGGCGAACATACCACGTGGATTCGGCCTTACGATCCGCCGTTGAATATGGACATCGCGCCGCTGGCCCGCACGGTATCGGGCTGGCAAAAAGAAAGCACCTCGGCCGATCAGTTATCGCATGACACAGCCGAAGCCATTGCCGCTTCTCTCTACGGTCAGATCGCCACTATGATCGTTCCCGCCGATCACCAATCCGCAACCTGCAAAACGGAAGAGATCGCGCGAGTTCAATTTTCATTTGATGCCGTGGATGAGGAGATGATTCCACATGCCGTCTCAATGATCCAAGAAGCCCAAAACCCCGCCTTAATTCTTGGGGACAGAGCTCTGCGCCAACAGGGACTGGCGGCGGCGGCGCAAATTAAAGCGAAAACCGGCTGCGATCTTTTGATGATCACCTTCCCCTCGTATTTTGATGCAGGTGTTGGCTTGCCCGTCTTGAAGCGTATTCCCTACTTTCCCGGACAGGCACAAAAATTTCTTGCCCGTTACGACGCCTTTGTCATGGTGGGCGCTTCCGAACCTAATGCTTTCTTCGGCTATGCGGGAGGTGTAACTTCCTTTTTACCGGAAAAGTCTCCCCGTATCCGTATCGACACCCTAAAGCAAGATGCAGGGCTTGTCCTCGAAGCGCTTGCCGCGGCTCTTGGACCTGCCGTTGGACAAAACGAGCTCCGTCCGGTGCTGGCTCAATATGCGATACCGGCCTTGCCGGCCGGTCATTTGAATGCCCAGAAAATGTGCGAGGTGATTGCCGCCCTCCAGCCGGAGCATTGCATTGTGGTCGAAGAAGGCGTGTCTTCCGGCGCTTACTATTACACTCACTCACCATACCTAAACCCATACAGCCATATGACGCTCACCGGCGGCGCAATCGGTATGGGCATACCCTTGGCGCTGGGTGCTGCGCTTGCCGCGCCGGATCGCCAAGTCATCGATATTCAGGCCGACGGCAGCGCCATGTACACACTGCAGGCGCTCTGGTCGCAGGCGCATGAAAAGACGAAGGTAATTACCGTAATATGCTCCAATCGCAAATACTTCACCATTGAGCTGGAATGCCTGCGGGCCGGGTATAAAACTCTGGGTAAAGAAGCAAGCTCTCTGATGAAACTGGATCAACCGACTTTGGATTGGGTGAGCCTAAGCCGCGGCATGGGCGTTCCCGCCGCATCCGTTAACACGGCGGAGGCATTTATCAGGGAATTTCAAACGGCATTGAAAGAACCGGGGCCTTATTTAATTGAAGCGGTGCTGGAGTAATGAAATGAAAGACACCATGAAGTATATCGATCACGGACAGGGAGGCCCTGCCTCCTGCATGCAGATCAAACAAGCGCCTCTACCGCAACCGAAAGCAGGCGAAGTTTTAATTGAAGTCGCCTATGCGGGCGTCAACAGGCCTGATGTCTTCCAGCGCATGGGAGCATATCCGCCTCCGCCCGGCGCCTCACCCGTTTTGGGATTGGAAGTTGCAGGACTGATCGTGGCCAAACCCAATGACGTAACCCAATGGCAGATTGGAGACGTTGTGTGTGCTCTCACGCAGGGCGGCGGCTATGCCGAATACTGTGCCGTGCCCGCATCTCAGTGCCTTCCAATCCCGCAGGGTTTATCGCTGGCCGAAGCTTCGGCGCTGCCGGAAAACTACTTTACCGTCTGGTCGAATGTCTTTGAACGAAGCGGCCTGAAAGCGGGAGAAAATTTTCTGGCACACGGCGGCGCGGGAGGCATTGGCTATACGGCCATTCAACTGGCCAAGGCCTTCGGCGCGAAAGTCTTTACAACCGTTTCCGGGGATGACCAGATCAAAGCCGTTCAAAAACTGGGTGCGGATGTCGTGCTGGATTATTCAACACAAGACTGGGCGCAGGAGGTCGCCGCTCTCGCGGGCGCGCAAGGTATTAACTGCATCCTGGATTTTGTGGGCGGCCCTTATATTCAGAAGAACCTGAAGCTTCTGGCCAGAAACGGACGGCTGGTGCAAATCGCTTTTCTGCAGGGCTCCAGGATCGAACTGGATTGCCTGCCGATCCTGACCAAAAATCTGACTTTCACCGGCTCAATGCTTCGTCCCCGTTCCATCGAAGAAAAAGCCGCTATCGCAAAAGCCCTGCTGGAAAATGTCTGGCCGCTCTTTGCCGCAAAAAAATTAAGTGTGCTGATTTCCGCCGTCTTTCCGCTTGCCGAAGCCGCAAAAGCCCATGATCTGATGGAATCCTCCGAGCATATCGGAAAGATTGTGTTGAAGGTGATTCAATAGAATATCAGTGAAACATTATTGACTTGTCGGGAAGATTGGCTTATTGTCTAGCTGAATTTGATCACAAGCTTAAAGCAGGCGGAGGCACTGACTGCTGCAGTTGTTAAAAAATATGAAATTAAAAATAGACATACCGGAAGAAAAAATTATCGAATTCTGCCGGCACAATTCCATTCGTAAACTGGCATTTTTGGGCTCGGTGTTGCGGGCTGACTTTTCGCCTGAAAGCGATATAGACGTATTGGTGGAATTTGAACTCGACGCAAAGGTAGGGCTTCAATTTTTCAAAATGGAACAGGAACTATCAGAAATTCTCGGACGGAAAGTTGATTTGAGTACAACCGGATTCCTGAGTAAATATTTTCGAGAAAAAATTGTTGCGGAAGCAGAGGTCCTCTATGACGCAGCATGACTGTTCAAATTAAGTGTTGTGTCCCCGGAATTCCCGCCCCGGAATTCCCGGACAGAATGTCCGGATAGGTATCACCGTGGCGGGGCAGATCGGCTATGCGGACATTTATCCGGACGTAATGTCCAGGTAAGAACCGAAAAAGAGGTCAGCAGAAGGAATTGGAAACAGCCACTCATTTACGGTGAACTAATCAGTGGCTGTCCCTGATTATCCCAGCATGACTGTTCAAATTAAGTGTTGTGTCCCAGAATTCCTGCAGAATTCCTGCAGAATTCCTGACGAAAGGGACGGAAACAGATAAGCCAGCCTAAAGAGGTTATTGCCAGTGCTCTACTCTACCCGGAATTCCTATTGCCTATTCCACATTGTTTTCTATAACTACATTATCACTTGACTAAAACGTTGGGACAGTGATGATTATATTTATAACTATAATCTGGAAAAAGAAAATAAAACAACTTGTAAAACATGACTACAATCTTGAAGGGGATGTATGAAGATGTTTAAGCGTAAAAGTGCAGGGCTGTGGATTGTCGTTATAATTATCATATTAATGTGTAGCGAAGCCATGGCAGATAATACTATCGTAACAATCAATGAATCTGAAACATTTTTCGCCGAAATGAATAGAACAATGAAAAAAAATGGTTTTAGAATAAGCCCAGACTTAAAGCGATTGGCATGTTTTACTTGGTCGTGGGGAAAACAATCGATCGTCGTGGATGGCCGGCGAGGGAAAGAGTATTATGATATAGGTTACGGTGCTCTCGCCTTCAGCCCGAACAGCAAACGCGTGGCCTATGTTGCCGGAACTGCCAATAAGAGATTTGTCGTAGTGGATGGACAGGAAGGAAAGCATTATGACGGCATTCATGTTCATCTTTTTACTCTTCTCTCTGGAAATACAGGCGCGCCTGACCTCATCTTCAGCCCGGACAGCAAACGCGTGGCTTACATTGCCGCAATAGGAAACAAACGCTTATATAAGTATATTGACGGAACCGGCGAAAAGATGTTTTCCGTCGTGGATGGCAAGGAAGGAAAACACTATGATTTTGTATGCTCAACCATTTTCAGTCCGGATAGCCGAAGCCTTGCCTATCTCGCTATGAAAGGTGACAAGTATTTTATCGTCGTGGATGGTCAAGAAGGTAAGCAGTATTATCAGATAGGTGTTCTTAAATTCAGCCCGGACAGCAAACGCCTTGCCTATATTGCCACTGATACAAATGGCAAGGTTTTTTCAGTTGTGGATGGTCAAGAAGGTAAGCAGTATGATAATATACATTCTGTCATATTTAGTCCAGACAGCAAGAACATAGCCTCTATTGCTACCAATGCAGACGGAAAGATTTTTTCAGTCGTAGATGGTCAAGAAGGGAAGCCTTATTATGATATAAGGGAATTCCGGGGACACAACACTTAATTCGGCCCCTTTAAAGATAAGGGGTCAAATATTCTCCCCCTAAAAATTGTCACCAAAAACAGCGCATACCCTTATCATTCGTTGCTTTCATACTTCTCGAGGTTCGGTTAGCAACTTTATGCCATCAAGAACTTCTGTCATTCTTTTTTTTGACACTTGGCCTATTTTTTCAACCAAATCACTTTTATTTACTGTGAAAATTTGGGAGATATTAACAATGCTTTTTCTGGGTAGATTCGCTTCGTCTTTGTTCAACAGCACATTGCCGGGGGCATTTGCCCGAATCAGATTTGATGTAAGCGAGCAAACTACAATAGTACTAATTCGGCTGGCATTAAATAAATTGTTTTGAATTACGATATGTGGATGACGATATCCCGGCTCTGAGCCTTTGGGATCAGAAAGGCTCACCCAATATATTTCACCTTGTCTGATTACCATGATTCTTGCCCGACAATTTTAGAATGCTTGGCCCGCATGGATTTTGAAATTACTTGTTCCTCCTCGCCCGGAAAGTCATCATACGCCTTATTTAATTGTTCAAGCAAGGATTGATTTTCTCTTATTTTTATATAGTCCCGCACCGCCAGAGCAAATACTTTGCTGCGGGAAATATGCATGTCACTAGCTAAATTATTGACTTTTAAAAGTAATTCTTCGTCCAATGATATTGCAGTTTTGACGCTTTGCATAAAACACCTCAATTTATGTAATCTTTTTATACCATTTTTTATACCTTTGTCAATACTATTTTGGCCCTTTCTTTATCTCCTGTTCAAGAATAATTTTGCTCAAGAAATTGATATTGGCAAGCATGATATTTCTGGAATCTGTCCCCGGAATCTCCCCGCCTCTCTGGTATAGCAAAATCCGCATACGAGGGTAGGCTCTTCACAGGAATCAAGACGAAGCAGATTCCGGCGTGGTGTCCTGACTGCTGATGTACACTATTAGCGCCAGAGCCAGCAAGGCGGCAGAGACGCCGAAGCCCCACTGGTAGGCCACAACGGGTAAGGCTCCCGTTATCGATGGTGTCCAGTTACCCATGATGATTCCCATCATGTGTTGGAATACGGCTCCGCCTAGCATGAGAAAAAAATTCAGGGCAGTAAGAGCGGTTCCGGCGATGAAGAGGGGGAAGGTCTCTTTTACCTGGACATAAAGAAGAGTGGAAGAAACACCGGTAAAACCGAATAGCCAGAATTGCAGCAACAAGCCCCAGCGAGGTAGCTGCAGGTCCATGGCCAGACTGAAAAAGACCAAAAGCGAAGCTCCCTGCACCAACAGAATCAATAATTTTCGTTGCCTCAATTTGTCGGACAGACGACCCCAGAAAGGTGCACCGCAAATGGCCCCGATGGGAGTGGCTAACAAAATAACGCTGGCAGTCGTTTTACTCAGGCCGCAGGTGTGCATAAGGTAAGGACCACCCCATAAGCCGATAACAGTTATCATGGCGCCATAGGAAGCGAATGCAAGCGGTGCAAGGCACCAGAAACGACTACTACCGAAAACCAAACGGAATCCGGAAAAAATATTACTCATAGAGGGTGAGGCATGAGGTAGCGTACCAGTCCGCTGATGAGGATGATCGCGTACCACCAGGAAAATTGTGACAGCCAGGAGCAAAGTTATTATTGCCATGCAGAGGAAAGCACCGCGCCAGCCAAATGTTTCACTCAGCAAGGCCAGTGGGGTGGTGGCGCCAATGGCTCCCATGTTCCCAAGCGCGATCATGATGCCGGACAAGGTGGCAAACTCATGAGGGGAAAACCAAGTCGTAAATATTTTATAGGAACCCATCAGCGCGGCGGCCATACCGATACCGATTCCTGCCCGGGCCAATATCGCCATGGTGCCACTGCTTGAGAGAGCAAAGACTATCGCACTTGCCGCCCCGATGCAGGCGAGCGAGCTCATGACAACGCGGGACCCAAAGCGGTCGAGCAATGGTCCCATTGGCAGTTGCACCAAGCAAAAGCTGTAGAAAAAGGCGCCACCCAGCAGTCCAAGATTCTCAGGGGAAAGGCCCAGGTCATGGCTCAGGTCATTGGCGACGACAGCGTTGGAAACACGCCAGAATTGGGAGATAATAAATATTGCGGCGCAAAGTGTGAAAATATACCAGCGGTAATGAGGAGAGAACGGTTTTTTCATAAATACTCGCAATGTATGAAAGGATTTCTATCTGATCAGACCAGCATTTGTGGAGGGGAATATAGAAAAAACGGACTTGCGTGTCAATGGAATAATGACAAGAAGGCATTATCAGGGGTAAGTCCGCATCAACCGGATGAACCATAAAATTGTCTTCGGGCGAGAGTAAAAAAGGTAGTTGAAAAATTCACATAATCACCTTAAAGGAATATTCATGATTTCAAAACGTGCGTCTGAATTTACATCTTTTATCGTTATGGATGTCATGGCCAAAGCCGAGGAGCTGGAGCGCAAGGGCGAGCACATCATTCACATGGAAGTGGGTGAACCGGATTTCCCGACGCCTAAAGTGATTACCGACACGGCCATCGAAGCTCTGCAAAACAACAAAACCCACTACACGCATGCCCTGGGGCTTCTGGAGCTACGCCAGGCCATCTGCGATTACTATTGGAAAGAATACGGCGTCACGATTTCACCCGATCAGGTGCTGGTCTCCACCGGCACGTCACCCGTTTTGCTGTTTGCCATGCTGGCGATGCTGGATCACGGCGACGAAGTGATTATTTCCAACCCCCGCTATCCCTGCTATCAGAATTTTATTCTGGCGGCAGGCGGAAAGCTCAAAGAGATTCAAACTTACCCGGAAGAAGGATTTCAATACCGCCATAGGGACATTAAAAAGAAACTTTCACGACGGACAAAAGGCATCATTATCAATTCCCCATGCAATCCGACCGGTATTGTCATGACGAAAGCGCAATTGCAGGACATAGCCCAATTTGATTCGCAATACATCATTTCCGATGAAATCTATCACGGGCTGGTCTATCAAGGCCGGGCGCACTCCATCCTGGAATTTACGGATAAGGCGTTTGTCATTAACGGTTTTTCCAAACTCTACGCGATGACCGGCTGGCGTCTGGGCTACCTGATTTTTCCCAAAGCATTCAGCGCCGTTATGCAGCGCATCCATCAAAATTTTATGATCTCGGCCAACGGCTTTATCCAATGGGCGGGGATTGCCGCTCTGACGAAAGCGCAAGACGATGTTGCCAAAATGATCAATACCTATGATGAACGCCGTCGTTACATGTTGGCTCGCCTGACCGATATGGGATTTACCATCCACGTCGAGCCGACCGGAGCATTTTATGTATTTGCCGACGGGCGTAAATTTTTCACCGATTCCTACAAAGAGGCTTTCCGGATCACCGAAGAAGCGAAAGTAGGCGTGGCCCCCGGCATTGATTTCGGCAGCGGCGGCGAAGGATTTTTGCGTTTCTCCTACGCCACTTCTCTGGAAAATATTCAAGAAGGTTTAAATCGTCTGGAGCGGTACCTGAAGAATAAAAAGTAATGATTATAAAAAGTTGCATTCAAAGGATAACGAACCAATGTAGTCCGAACCTTTAGGTTCGTGTGTTCAACGGGCCTAATAACCTAAAGGTCACAAGCGACCCGTACTACTGTTAGCATTTGATAGCGACTTGGTATTAGAAAGTGTTCCGGATCAGAAATGAAATGCCATAGACAAATTGATTCATTTGGCGTATCTTGCCGCCCGTAACTCAGAAATAATCCCCAAGGAGGATATATGTCGTATAAATACATTGATCTGAAAATTGAAAATTATGTGGCCACCGTGGCCATGGCAAGAGTGGAAGCACTCAACGCGCTGAGTCTTGAGTTCGCTTCAGAAATTGCGGGTGTCTTTCGCGAACTGGGCGCAAACGATGACGTCCGTGCGATCATCTTCTGCAGTAAGGCGCGGATTTTCTGCGCCGGCCTTGATTTGAAAGAAGCGGCCGCCGGCGCAAGCGGAACGGCCAAGGGAGTCATCGACACGATCCGGAATTCTCAGCCCTTGTTTGACTGCTGCAACTTTATCGAAGAGTGTCCCAAACCGGTGATTGCGGCGGTTCACGGCAAATGCATCGGCGGCGGGCTCGACATGATCTCGGCCTGCGATATCCGCCTGTGCACGGAAGACGCCATCTTCTGCCTGAAAGAAGCCGCGATCGGCATCGTCGCCGATATGGGCGTACTCCAGCGTTTGCCGATGATCGTCGGCCAGGGTTTTGCCCGCGAGATGGCCTACACCGCGGCCAACTATACCGCGCGCGATGTGGAAAAGATGCGGCTGGTCAATCATGTGTATGCCGATCATGCGGGACTCATGGCTGCCGCGCAAAAACTGGCCGCACAGATTGCCGCCAACGCCCCGCTCGGCATTAGAAGCACCAAGGAAGTACTCAATTTCAGCCGTTACGTAAATGTTTACGAAGGCATGGCGATGGCGATTCAGAAAAACGCAACACTACTGATGACAGATGATTTGAAAGAGGCGATGATGTCTTTCCTGGAAAAACGCCCTGCCGATTTTAAGGGAAAATGATTATTTCAGTTCCATGCAAAATTTATCAATCTTTTCAGGAGGATCGATGGGATAGTCGCCGGTGTAGCAGGCCAGGCAGAAGCACTCTTTGGGCATGCCGGTGGCTTTGACCATGCCGTCCACGGTCAGGTAGTGGAGTGAATCCAGGCCGATGAATTCGGCGATGGCTTTTTCGTTTTCCTTTTTGGTGGCGATCAACTCGCCTTTAGATGAAAAGTCAATGCCGTAGGGACAGGGAAACAGTGTGGGCGGACAACTGATGACCATGTGGAGTTCTTTGATGCCGATCCCCTGCAGATGTTTCACACGGTTGCGGCTGGTGGTGCCGCGGATGATGGAATCCTCGACAATCATGACTTTCTTGCCTTTTAAAAGCGGCTTAACCGGGTTGAGTTTGACGCGTACGGCGAAATCGCGCATTGGCTGCGTGGGCTGAATAAAAGTACGGCCGACATAATGATTGCGGATCATCCCCATCTCAAAGGGGATACCGCTTTCTTCCGCATAGCCCAGAGCGGCGTAATTGCCGGAATCCGGGAAAGGCATCACGAGATCCACATCCGGACAATATTCCCGCGCCAGTTCATGCCCCAGACGCTTGCGGCACAGATAGACATTCTGGCCGAAAATCTGGCTGTCGGGGCGGGCAAAATAAATCAGCTCAAAAATGCAGTGGCAATGCTTCATCGGCGCGAAAGGCTTCAGGCTCTTATAACCATGGGCATCGATGATGATAATCTCGCCCGGTTCGATATCACGGATGTATTCGGCGCCCACCAGATCAAATGCGCAGGTTTCGGACGCGACCACCCAGCCGCCGTTCAGTTTACCTAACGCCAGCGGCCGAAAACCGCGTGGATCGCGGGCAGCGATAATTTTGTCGCGCGTCAGCATCACCAGACTGTAGGCGCCTTCGACTCTGGCGAGCGCGATCGAAAGAGCTTCTTCCAACCCTTTTTTCAGATGCGGCGCCATCAAATGGATGATGACTTCGCTGTCCATCGTTGATTGAAAAATCGAACCGCTGCTCTCCAGTTCAGTTCTCAATTGTTGGGCGTTGACGATGTTGCCGTTGTGCCCCAGCGCGTAATACTCTTCGCCGACATGCACCAGGAATGGCTGGGCGTTGGAAATCGTGGAAGAGCCGGTTGTGGAATAACGGACATGGCCGATGGCCAGCGAGCCTACCAGCTTCTGTAAAATCGATTCCTTAAAAACGGTGGAGGCCAGGCCCATACCTTTGTGTTCCATGACCTGACAGCCGTCGGAGGTGACAATGCCGGCTGATTCCTGGCCGCGATGCTGCAGGGCGAAAAGGCCGAAGAAGGCAACGCGTGCCGCTTCTTCATGCCCGTATATTCCAAAAACGCCGCACTCCTCACGGGGCCGGCCGGATTCATTTGAGGATTCTTCAAATAATGTCATATAAACTCTTCCAGATTAAAAGGTCATTGCGTCCACCACAGATGTAGGGAACGGTCGCGACCGTTCCCTACCAGGATGGCCTATTTCTTATAATACTCCTGCAACGGGCAGACCTGCCAGTCTTTTTCAATCATGGTCTTCGTCGCTTCGGAGAGCGCCCGCGCGCCCGCCAGAGTGGTCGTGTAAAGAATGTTATACGTCAGCGCGCCACGCCGGATATGGTAAGAGTCCCGCGATGATTTCCGCCCGACGCCGGTATTGATCACCATCGCAATATCACCATTTTTAATATAATCGACAATATGAGGCCGGCCTTCGCTGACCTTGGCAATCACAGTCGCATCCACGCCAAACTTCTGCAAATGTCTGGCTGTGCCGCTGGTCGCCAGAATCTTAAATCCCATGTTCGCAAACGACCGGGCAACTTCCACTATCCTGTCCTTGTGATAATCATGAACACTGATAAAGATAGAGCCGGCCGTCGGCATTTTGAAGCCCGCCGCCATCTGCGATTTGGCAAACGCCAGGCCAAAAGAATAATCGATTCCCATCACTTCGCCGGTCGATTTCATTTCGGGTCCCAGCAGAATATCCACTTCCGGAAAGCGGTTGAACGGGAATACCGCTTCCTTGACGGATACGTGCTTGGGTTTGATCGTTTGAGTGAAGCCGAGTTCCGTAAGTGTCTTGCCCAGCATGACTTTGGTGGCCAGTTTTGCCAGTGGCACACCGATGGCCTTGCTGACAAACGGCACGGTACGTGATGCGCGGGGATTGACCTCCAGCACATACAATGTCCCATCCTTGATGGCATACTGAATATTCATGAGGCCGATAACGTTAAGTTCGGCGGCCAGCATCCTGGTCTGTTTTTCAATCAACTCCAATAAAGGGGCGGAAAGGGTGAGCGGCGGCAAAATACAGGCGCTGTCGCCGGAATGAATACCCGCTTCCTCGATGTGTTCCATGATACCGGCCACAACCGTTGTCACACCGTCGCTGATTGCATCCACATCCACTTCCACCGCATCTTCCAGAAATTTATCGATTAAAATCGGGTGGCCGGGCGAAACAAGAAGCGCCTTGCCCATGAAGGTGCGTAGCGTTTCGGGGTCATAGACAATTTCCATGGAGCGTCCGCCCAGCACGTAGGAGGGGCGCACAAGCACCGGGTAACCGATGCGCCCGGCGGCCACGAGCGCCTTTTCCACATCCATCGCCGTGTCGTTATCCGGTTGATTGAGATTTAGTTTATGAACAATTTCCTGAAACCGGTCGCGGTTCTCCGCCCGGTCAATGGCAGTAGGCGAGGTTCCGATAATCGGCACGCCCGCCGCTTCCAGGCCGCGCGCCAGATTGAGCGGCGTTTGACCACCGAACTGGACAATTACCCCGTCTGGTTTTTCCATCTGGATAATGTGCAAAACGTCTTCGAGCGTCACCGGCTCAAAAAACAGTTTGTCGGATGTGTCGTAGTCCGTGCTCACCGTTTCGGGATTCGAGTTGATCATGATGCTCTCGATGCCTTCTTCGCGCAGTGCAAATGATGCATGGACGCAGCAATAATCAAATTCAATCCCCTGGCCGATGCGGTTGGGTCCGCCGCCGATGATGGCCACCTTCTTTTTGGCCGACGGCCTCGATTCATTTTCAGTCTCGTAGGTGGAATAATAATAGGGCGTGTAGGCTTCAAACTCCGCCGCGCAGGTATCCACCAGCTTATAGACCGGTACAATCTTTTCCCGTTCGCGCCACTGGCGAATCTCCAACTCTGTTTTATTCCAGAGCGCGCCCAAAGTTCTGTCCGAAAAACCCATCTGCTTGGCGGCGTGCAGGAGTTCCGTCGAAGGTTGCGAACTTTTCAGTTCATCTTCCGCATCAAGGATGTCTTTAATCTGGTGCAAAAACCAGGGATCGACTTTGGTGAGTTCATAGACTTCTTCCACCGGCATGCCGCTGGCGAGCGCTGCTCCGATATAAAAAAGCCGAAGGGAGTTGGGTTTGACAAGTTTGCTTTTGACGAGCGTTTTCCTTTCCTGCGGATCGGCAGGCAAATCCTGACCAAAACCGAAACGGCCGATTTCCAGCGAACGGATGGCTTTTTGCAGAGCTTCCTTAAAAGTACGGCCGATGGCCATCGTCTCACCGACCGACTTCATCGACGTCGTGAGAAAATCCTCAGTCTCGGGAAATTTTTCAAACGTCCAACGTGGTATTTTTACGACGCAATAATCGATGGTCGGTTCAAACGACGCCATCGTCTCGCGGGTGATATCGTTGGGAATCTCATCCAGCGTGTAGCCGACGGCGAGCTTGGCGGCGATTTTCGCAATCGGAAACCCGGTAGCCTTGGAAGCCAGCGCCGACGATCGCGATACGCGTGGATTCATTTCCACAACAATCATTTCGCCGGTTTGGGGATGGATGGCAAACTGCACGTTGGAGCCGCCTGTTTCGACGCCGATTTCCCGCATGATGGCGATGGCGGCATCCCGCATGACCTGATATTCGCGATCCGTCAGCGTCTGTGCGGGTGCAACCGTAATGGAATCACCGGTATGCACGCCCATCGCATCGAAGTTTTCAATGGAGCAGATGATCACGACGTTGTCCGCCTTGTCGCGCATCACTTCCAGCTCGTATTCTTTCCAGCCCAGCACGGATTCTTCAATCATAACCTCTGTTATCATGCTGGCATCGAGACCGGTCTTGGCGATATCCATCAACTCCTCGCGGTTGTAAGCCACGCCGCTGCCGGTACCGCCCAACGTGAAGGAAGCCCGGATAATAATCGGAAAGCCGATGTCTTCAGCAATTTTGAGTACCTCGTTCATGTTGCGGGCAAAACCGCTATTGGGCATTCTCAGGCCAATCTTTTGCATGGCATGACGGAATTTTTCACGGTCTTCAGCTTTATGAATCACCGGAAGCGACGCGCCGATCATTTCCACGCCGTATTTTTCCAGCACGCCGCTTTCAGCCAGTGCCACCGCTATGTTGAGTCCTGTCTGACCGCCCAGTGTTGGCAAGAGCGCGTCGGGACGTTCCCGGGCAATGATTTTCTCCACGGCTTCCGGGGTAATCGGTTCGATATAGGTGCGGTCGGCCATTTCAGGATCGGTCATGATCGTTGCGGGATTGCTGTTAATCAGAACAACTTCATAACCTTCCTCGCGCAGCGCCTTGCAGGCCTGCGTTCCGGAATAGTCGAACTCGCAGGCCTGACTGATAATAATCGGCCCGGACCCGATGAGCAGTATTTTTTTGATGTCTGTACGTTTCGGCACTAATTTTATTCCCACTCAATTGTGCTGGGCGGTTTGGAGCTGATGTCGTAAACCACGCGGTTGATGCCGCGCACTTCATTAATGATCCGTGTAGAAATGTGCGCCAGGACATCCTGCGGAAGTCTTGCCCAGTCGGCGGTCATGGCGTCATCGCTGGTAACCGCACGGATCGCCACAATATTCTCATACGTGCGCTGATCGCCCATGATGCCGACGCTTTTAAGCGGCAGCAGCACGGTAAACGATTGCCAAAGCTTGTAATAGAGATTGGCGGCGCGGATTTCCTCAAGCAGAATTGTGTCGGCCTTACGCAAGACCGACAGGCGCTGTGCGGTCACTTCGCCGATAATGCGGATCGCGAGACCCGGTCCGGGGAAAGGCTGACGCCAGACGACGTCATCGGCCAGTCCCAACTCTTTTCCCAACAGCCGTACTTCATCCTTAAATAAGTGTTTGAGCGGTTCCACCAGTTTCAAATTCATTTTCTTGGGGAGCCCCCCGACGTTGTGATGCGACTTGATCACCGCGCTGGGACCACCGAAGGCGGAGCGCGACTCGATCAGATCGGGATAAAGCGTCCCCTGCGCCAGAAATTTTACATTTTTTATTTTATGCGCTTCCTGATCAAACACTTCAATAAAGGTGCGGCCGATGATCTTGCGCTTCTTTTCCGGATCGGTCACGTCTTTTAATTTATCAAGGAATAGTTTCCCAAAACGGGCAAAACGCAAATTGATCTGCAGATGTTTTTTAAACATTTCGATGACGCGCTCGGCTTCACCCGCCCGCAACACGCCATTGTCCACAAACACGCAGGTGAGTTGACGGCCGATGGCTTTGTGCAAAAGCACAGCCGCAACCGATGAATCCACGCCGCCGGAAAGCCCCAGAATGACTTTTTCTGATCCGACCTGCTCGCGGATTTCCTCTATCGCGTGCGTGACAAAGGATTTCATCGACCAGGATTTTTTACAATGGCAGACAGCAAACAGGAAATTGGCCAGTATTTTTTTACCGGCTTGCGTATGGATGACTTCGGGATGGAATTGCAAGCCGTAAAAATGATGACGGACATCTTCGGCTGCCGCCACCTGCGTATTCGAGGTGGATGCGGTTATTGTAAAACCATCGGGCAATGTGCCGATGGAGTCGCCGTGGCTCATCCAGCACTGCGTTTTCTTATCAACGCCTGCGAACATGCCTTTTTGTTTTTTGACGCTGAGTTCGGCAAAGCCGTATTCGCGTTTTTTTGATCCGATCACTTTACCGCCCAGAGAATCGACCATGTATTGAAGGCCATAACAAATTCCCAGCACAGGAATACCGAGCTTAAAAATATCTTTGTCCACGCGCGGCGCGCCTTTGGAGTAGATACTGGCCGGACCGCCGGATAAAATGATGCCTTCGGGTGCAAGCGCTTTAATCGCTCCGATAGAAATATCGGGCGGTTCGATCTGGCAGTAGACATGATGTTCCCGCACACGCCGGGCGATGAGCTGGTTATACTGAGATCCGAAATCAATGATGAGAATCACTTTGTTTCCCCCTTTTCGTTTTTCATCATTCCGAGAACAAGGGGTTGCAACCACCCATGCGGGTGGCAAGACCCCTTGTTCTGTGGCGACAATTCTTTTTCATCATATTAACAAACTGTGAAAACAGATATTCCGTATCGTGAGGTCCCGGCGCTGCTTCCGGATGATACTGTACACTCATGGCCAGAGGCAGCCTCATGCCTTCGGACGTCGCGTCGTTTAAATTCGTGTAGGATTTATCAGCTTTGCTTTCGACCGATTCCGGCACGACAACAAAGCCGTGATTTTGAGAGGTGATTTCGACTCTGCCCGTTTCCAGATTTTTAACAGGCTGATTAATGCCGTGATGGCCGAACTTCAATTTTTCCGTGTAGCCGCCGATGGCCTGGCCGATGATCTGATGCCCCAGACAGATGCCGAAGACCGGCGTCCGTCCGATTACTTCGCGGGCGGCAGCTACTATATAAGGAAGCGCCGCCGGATCGCCGGGCCCGTTGGAGAACAATATCCCGTCGGGCTGGTACGCAAGAATTTCCGTGCCTGTGGCAAACGCAGGCAAAACAACAACTTCACAGGCGTTATTTTCCAGAAGCCTTAAAATATTGTATTTGACGCCGCAGTCCAGGACCACAACACGCAGCTTTTTAACCGGTTTTTTTACGGGAATTTTACTTTTTGAAGGCGCGCCTTTTTTCCACAAGTATGGTTTCTGGCAGGAAACTTCCCGAACCAAATCCCGTCCGATAAGCCCCGGATAGGCCCGCACTTTCTCCAGCAATTCTGGAATGTTGTTTGTTTCTGTGGAAATAATCCCCTTCATGGAGCCGGACAGCCGCAGGCGGCGGGTCAACGCGCGCGTGTCGATGCCGGTGAGTCCGATTTTGCCGGAATCTTCCAGAAATGATTTTAAGCTTTTCTTCATCTGCCAGTTGCTGGGATTGAGTTGATATTCTTTGACAATAAAACCTTCCAGATGGATGCCTGCCGATTCCATATCCTCGTCATTGATGCCATAATTACCGACCAGCGGATAGGTCATGGTGACAATTTGACCTTTATAGGAAGGATCGGTAATCACTTCCTGATAACCGGTCATGCCCGTGTTGAAGACGACTTCCCCCAAGGTTTCACCTTCACCCGCAAAGGCAAAACCCTCAAAGTGACTTCCGTCTTCCAGTACCAGCAGGGCTTGACGATCTTTTCTTAACAGGGGCATTGAATCGTTATCTCCAACATTGTTAGATTAGCAGACAAACAACATCTCCCAGAACTTTGGCAGAGGCCAGGTTTCGTCATCTACCAGATTTTCCAGAGCATCCACATATTCACGAAGCTCATCCATCTTCGGTTTGACCTTGGCACAAAGTGTCTCGGCCTTTTTCTGCTCGTCATGGATGGCGTTTGCCGCTTCCACCTTGGCCTGGATATCTTTGTTGGTCGTATAGATATTGTTAATCAGATCAAGTATTTTCTTTAAAAGTTCCGTTTGGGAAGACATAACCGCGCCTGAACCAAGAGCTTCTTTCGTACCGATGATCGCTTTCGCCAGTTTCTTTTGATAATCCACAGCCGCCGGAATCACTTGGCTCATGCAAATGTTGTTGAGGCAGTTAACCTCGATTTCCAGATCTTTAATGTAGCGCTCTACATGAATCAGGTATCGGGATTTAAGCTCCTCTTTGGAAAGCACTTCGTATTTTTCAAAAAGATTCAAAGCCTTATCGGTGATTAACGCTTTTAAGGCGCTAGGCGTTGTTTTTTCATTGGGCAGACCTCGTCTCTTTGCTTCGGCTTCCCATTCCTTGGTATAGTTGTCGCCGTTGAACAGAATCGGTTTAATCAACTTGATCTCGTTTTTTAAAACTTCAAAGACTGCCTGATTGATATTCTTTGAACCTTTAGCTTTAATTTTTTCGGCCAGTTCATCAAGGCTCTCAGCTACGATGGTATTAATCACCAGCGCCGGAGAGGCAATAGACTGCGACGAACCCACCGCACGGAACTCAAATTTATTGCCGGTGAAGGCAAAGGGCGATGTCCGGTTGCGATCGGTATTGTCTTTGCTGACCTGAGGCAACGCGGAAATGCCCAGATCGATAATTTCTTCTTTGGTCGCTTTGGTTACGGTGCCTTTCTCGATGTTGGTCAGAATCTCGGTGAGCTTTTCGCCCAGGAAAACCGAGATGATGGCCGGAGGGGCTTCATTGGCACCCAGACGGTGATCGTTTCCGTAAGACGCAACCGCTGCGCGCAGAATATCGGCATGCTTATAGACGGCGCGAACCGTAGCGATCAGGAACACAAGAAACTGAATACTATCCTGCGGCGTCGTGCCGGGATTAAGCAAGTTATTGTCATTATTATCAGACAGCGACCAGTTGACGTGCTTGCCCGATCCGTTGATTTTGGCAAACGGTTTTTCATGCAGCAGCGCGGCCAGGCGATGTTTTTTTGCGACATATTTAAGCGTGTCCATTACCAGTTGATTGTGGTCGGCCGCAAGATTGGCTTCTTCATACACAGGAGCCAGTTCGTACTGGCTGGGCGCAACTTCATTGTGCCTTGTTTTGGCCGGGACACCCAACTTGAAGAGCTCTTCTTCCACATCGTGCATGTAGGATGAAATTCTTTCCTTGATGCTGCCGAAATACTGATCTTCCAGTTCCTGCCCTTTGGCCGGCGGTGCGCCGACAACCGTTCTGCCGCCCAACACCAAATCGGGCCGTTTGTAAAAATAGTCCATATCAATTAGAAAATATTCCTGCTCCGGCCCCAGATTGGAATTAACCTTTTTCACATTTTTTGCGCCCAACAGCTTGAGCATATTGACGGCGCTGCGGCTCAGCGACCGGATGGATCGCAACAGAGGCGTTTTCTTGTCCAGCACTTGTCCGGTATAGGAAATAAAGGCGGTGGGAATGCACAGCGTCGTGGAAATGCCATTTCTCTTGATAAAGGCCGGAGAAGACATGTCCCAGGCCGTGTAGCCGCGCGCTTCAAAAGTAGCCCGGATACCGCCGGAAGGAAAACTCGACGCATCCGGCTCGCCCTGAACCAACTGCTTGCCGGAAAACCGCTCAACCACCACACCGGGACCGGCGGGATCGGCAAAAGCGTCGTGCTTTTCGGCGGTGATGCCGGTCATCGGCTGAAACCAGTGGGCAAAATGCGTTGCACCCTTCTCGATGGCCCATTCTTTCATGGCGTGCGCGACAATATTGGCCGTCTCGGTATCCAGCGCTTTATCCTCGTTGATCGCCTCCATTAATTTTTTAAAGGTATCTTTGGGAAGCTTCTCCTTCATCACCGTGTGATTAAAGGTATCTTCTCCAAAATACTGCGATACGGGAACAAATTTTTCTTTCTCGATGACATAGTTTCTTTCCGCCGCAAGAGTTGGTGTTGTTTTTTTCATAATTTCTCCCTCCTTATTTAATGAAATAACTGTTTATTCTAGCGGTGCATTTTCCACGATTTCCCAAACGCCGGTGGGACAAGCCCCGATGCAGAAACCGCAGCCGATGCAACGTTCACTATCCACGATATACTCAAAGCCGCCCGCAGGCGTCTGCGACCGGGAAATCGCTTTTTGGGGACAGATTTCCACGCACATGCCGCAATCCCGGCAAGCGCCGCAGGATGCGCAATTGGTCGCGCAAGATGACGTATCGGCAAACTCGCTGATCCGGGGGTCGAAATACTGCAGCTTGACCCGTTCATAATTAATGACCGGCAGCTTGTCATACGTTTGATCCGCTCCTCTCAGAAGGTCGTCAATCGTCCGGGCGGCAATGCGTCCCGCGCCGATCGCATCGGTCAGCAATCCGGGTCGAACCGCGTCGCCGATTGCGTAAACCTGAGCGTCGCTGGTGGCATAATTTTCGTCCACGACGATAAATCCTCTTTCCGTGGCGATCCCTTCCGGCAGGAAGGACAAATCAGGCATATCGCCCACAGCGACAATCACTGTTTCCGCCGGCAGCAGTTCTCCATCGGCCAGTTCCACGCCTTTATCCGTGACGGTTTTCGTGAAACGCGGCCAGAGAAATTTTGCGCCGGCCGCCTCAGCATGCTTTCTTTCCACACCGAAGGATGCGGGTTCCTGGACATCAATCAGCGTCACGCTTTTTGCACCCAGGCGGAATGCTTCCGTCGCGGCGTCGCAGCCCACATTGCCCGCGCCGATAACGATGACTTTTTCACCGACTTTAGCACAATCAAGTTTGCTTTGCTGAAGAAACTCCAAAGCGGTCAGGGTTTTTTCCATGCCGGGGATATTCAATTTACGAGGTTTCGCCGCCCCTGCCGCAATCACAATATAATCGTTTTCATTTCTCAGTTTCAGAAACCGGTCTTTCGTCAATGGTTTTCCCAGATGGACCTGGTGGATGTTTTTAGCCAGTCTCGAAATTTCATATTCCACCACATCGTTGGGAATACGGTTTTTGGGAATCGAATCCGTAATCTTGCCGCCCAGTTGCTTTTTGCCCTCCATGATAACAGTCTGATGACCTTTCAGCCACAACTGCCAGGCTACGGAAAGCCCGGAAGCACCGCCTCCGATCACGGCAATTTTTTTGCCTGTTTCGGGAAGACGCACAGGTTCTTTTGCCGAAAGGGATGCCTTACCCAACAGCGTAACATCAACGGCCTGTAAACTGACCAGATGGCGTGTGCAATTCTGCATACAGAGGTTGGGGCACAGATAACCGCAAACTGTCGCCGGGAAAGGCGTGTATTGCAGGGCCAGATCAACCGCTTCATCCACTTTACCCTGACGGATGAGTTCCCATCTTTTTTGCACGGGAATACCGGTCGGACAGGCCGCCTGACAGGGCGGCAGGTATTTTTCGTTGGCCCAGACGGGGATGAAACGGCGCAGGTCGCCTGTCGGAATCAGCCCAATAGGAGAACGGTCAAGACTCGACAAATCGCCGATGACGCCGCCTGTACCCAGCTCACCTTCCCAGACTTCCTTGCGGTATTTCGCCATGGACTTGACCGCGCGCGCCAGCTTTTCGGAAGGTTTGCGCGCCACCAGCAACTGCCATTCTTCACGCTTCGAAGCCAACTGGTCGAACAAATACTGTTTGCCGATCGCCTGCAAAAATCGCTTCATATTCGTTTGCAGCCACTGCCATTCGTCTCCGGGAAGATCGATCAGCAATTTCGCGTCGGCCTTACTGTAGTTTTCCTGCCTGCCGCGGAAGAATATTTTGCCGCCCACCATGCCGACACAGGGCCGATAACCCAGTACATTCTTTTCCTCTTCGGAGCCCGCGCCGCAAACGACGGCGATGCCGCCTGCCATGAATTCGGCGAAAGAATCTCCTACTTTGCCGAACACCCAGAGTTCGGGCGGTTCGAAGCGGGGGTTGTGTTTGGTCATGGTCATACCGCGCGCGCCGATGTCGCCGTCAATATAAACCTTCCCCTGCGCCATGGCGTTGGCCGTGCCGTTTGTGGCGTTGCCGTGCACGATAATTTCCGCGCCGGCGTTAAGCCAGCCGACATCGTCGGAGGCCGGACCGAACGCTTCAATGACCGTACTGGCAAAGCCCATCGAGCCCAGGCGCTGGCCGGAGGTTCCCAGCACATCAACTTTGATTGGCTTGTCGCCGGACCGCCACAGGCGGCCGCCGATGCCGTGCTGACCGTAGGCGGTTACTTCAATCTGACGGTATCCGTCTTCGACGGCTTTTTGAATGCGCTCTTCCAGAATCCGCGATTCGACGCGAATATTGTTTTCCACACCGGCAATTTTGATTGAATCTTTTTTTGTCATGACTCTTTCCCGCTTTTCGAATTACAAAACATATTTTATATTGAGGCGCTCGGCCGCGTCCGCATCATTAATGCCTAACGCATCCGACATGCCGATCGGCAGAGATGTGGAGCGCCCCAGCGGCGCAACGATTTTCTTCAATTCCGTGTCAAAACTTAAATAAAGATCCACCACCCTTTGCGCGACTTGCTCCGGATCCAGACGCCGGTCCAGACGCGGATCCTGCGAGGTGATTCCCTTGGGGCACACGCCGACGTTGCAGACGTTGCAGCGGTCGCCCTCCGAGCCCAGACAGCCGGCGGCCGCCTGCATGATATATTTTCCGGTCTGCACGCCGCTTGCGCCCAGCATAATCAAAGCGGCGGCATTGGCGGCCAGGTTGCCGTTTTTGCCGATACCGCCGCCCGCAAAAAGGGGAATCTCGTTTTGTTTACCCAGTTTGACCAGGGTCAAATACGCGTCGCGCAGATTGCTGGCGATAGGATGACCCATATGATCCATCGATACATTGTAGGCCGCGCCCGTGCCGCCGTCTTCGCCGTCAATAGCCAATCCCGCGGCATACGGATTTCTTGTTAAATTGTTGAGAACGGCCATCGCCGTGCTGGTGGCGGATATTTTCGGATACACCGGCACGCGGAAGCCCCAGGCCATGGACATGGACTGGATCATCTTGGCTACCGCTTCTTCAATCGAATACTTGGTCTGGTGTGTGGGCGGGCTGGGCAGGCTGATGCCTTGCGGCACGCCGCGAATCGCCGCGATGAGCTTGTTGACTTTATACCACATCAGCAATCCGCCGTCGCCGGGCTTGGCGCCCTGGCCGTATTTTATTTCAATGGCGCAGGGATCTTCCTTCATCTGCGGCAGGCTGTGGATAATTTCATCCCAGCCGAAATAACCGCTGGCGATCTGCAGAATAACATATTTCAGGAAACGCGATTTTAAAAGTCGCGGCGGACAGCCGCCTTCACCGGTGCAAACGCGAACCGGCATACCCAGCTCTTCATTGAGATAAGCCACGCCCATTTGCAGGCCTTCCCACATATTCGGGGATAACGCGCCAAACGACATACTGCCGATGACCAGAGGATAAATTTCACGAACCGGCGGCATCCAGCCATTTTCCCGGCTGACTTTCAACATTTCTTCCGGCGGCAGAACTCTGCCCAGCAGAGTGCGCAGTTCAAACTCATGGCGTCCCGCGTCGAGGGCCGGGTCGGTCAACATCGAGATGCGGATAAACTTGATTTTGTCCAGGACACTGTCGGGATTATTTCTGCGGCCGCCGCGGCGGCGGGGCTCGCCGCCCTGATTGACGTGAAAACGCAGCTTGTCAATTCCTTCACTGTGCAGAGGCGCGATGGCGCCGTTGGGACAGACCATCGTGCACATGCCGCAGCCCACGCAGGCGTGGGCCGGGTCCGTGCGCTGGTCAATGCCGTGATAAATCGAAAAAAGGTTGCCGGGTTTGGTTTCCAGACCGACTGGTACCTGCAAGCTACGCTTGCGATGCACACCCAGATCGATGGCCCGCACCGGGCACACAGCCGTGCAGCCGCCGCAAAGCGTGCATTTTTCCTTATTCCAGAGAATCTGCCAGGGCAGGTCTTTGGTGCTCAGTGTAGATGGGGTAACGCGTCCCATTGATTCCATTTTTCTATCTCCTGCCGCGCGCGGCGGATTATAACGGTTTCATATCTCATCGGCTGGTCGTCCAGATTGATATCTCTCTCCGGGATCGCCGCGTCCAGACCGCACATTTCCGATGAAAAGGCGAAGATGCCGGGTCTGCCGCCCACAACGCCGGGGCGCAGTTTTTTGGAATCCTGCACCATGAACATCGTTTTGTCGGGCAAACAACCGATCACGCAGTTCGGGCCGTCAATGATTAAAGGACGGCAACTCTGCTTTAAATTTCTGAGCATTTTGCCGTCGGGATGGCGCACCAGTTCGTCGTCTTTGAGCGGCGTAATAATATGTTTATACATTTCCATGCCCATGCCGAGCTTGTTTTGCATGTAATGCAGGATGTGCGTAAACACTTCCGAGTCGGACTGATAGCCGGCATAGCCTGGAAAATTGCGCGACATCAGGAATTCACGGATTGGCACAAATGCCGTATTCTCGCCGTTGGTCATTGTTGACATGCCTTGGATAAAGAAAGGATGGCAGGCATAAATATCAATCGAATAGTTCGTGTTCTGGCGCCCCTGGCTCAGGATGGTGCGCGCCGAGAGTTCTTTGCGGTCCAGTCCCAGATATTCAGCTACCGTTAAAGGATCGCCCACTTCCTTGATCATGATGACATCCGGCCAGAAGCTGAAAATCAACATGGATTTGTCTTTTTCTCCCATTTCCCGAAGCTGCAACTGGACCATCATCAGGCGAAATTGAATTTCTTCCTGGCTTAAGCCCTCCCACTCGGCGGGATATTCATAAACACGGATGACATAATTATCTCTCTTCGGCGTTCCCGAAGGCGTCGGTTTTGTCGGACGAAAGGACAGCTTATACTTTACCATGAAATCCAGATCGATCATGAAGCGATCCAGGGCCTTGATGCCGTCATTGGAAAATATACCGGAGAGAATCGGCTCGTTTTTAAATTTTTCGAATTCGCCGCCCAGATCCGTTAGAAACAATCCAACGCCGGAACCATCATGCCCTTCCTTCATTACATTGAGGGCGTTGAGGGCCATCATCGGCGACAGCGGATCGTTACTGGTTACTGCAAATAAACGACACATAAATTTTTCCTTCCTGAACCGGCATGTGCCGGTCTTCGCCTCTGCTCTTGCAAACAAAGTATAGGGTTCTCATACTTATAATTGCTAAAGTCATGCCAGAGCCGATAACTTACATCATTGTGTTTAATTACCTGTTATCTGGTATTTTTTGTCTTAACTTGCCAATTTCCTGCTTTTGACAAAGAACAATTTTGTTATTTTTATAAAACACGAAACATTATTGTTCAATTTGTTTCCATCGCCCAGCACATATCACGATTTCAAACGTGAACAGGATAAAAGCGTTTCCTACTTTTCGAAATCTTTACCTTTTTTGCGGAAGTGCTTCGGATCAATACCCATTTTCGATATCTTGTATTGGATGATTCGTTTGGTCGCGCCCAGCATTTTGGCCGCCTTGGTCTGATTGCCGCCTGTTTCTTCCAGCGCGTCAATAATCAATGATCTTTCCTGCGCCTCGACAACGGACGACAGCTTGCTGCGATCCTTGCGGTCCAGTTCCCTTTCCTTCAATTGCAAGGACGGCGGTAGATGAACCGTATCAATCATATCTGTTTTGGACAGCAGGACCGCTCTTTCGATGCAGTTTTCCAGTTCGCGCACATTTCCCGGCCATTTATGGGACAGAAATACTTCAATAGCCGGCGTGGAGATTCTTTTAACATTTTTGCCCATTTCCTTGCTGTATTTCAGCAGAAAATGATCGGCCAGTAAAATGATATCGCTGCCACGCTCGCGAAGCGACGGCAAGTATATCGGGAAAACATTTAAGCGGTAAAACAAATCGGCCCGGAAACGGTCAGATAAAATATCCTGTTCCAGATTTCGATTGGTTGCGGCAATAATTCGTACATTGACGTTGATCACACGGGAGGAGCCCAGCGGTTGAAATCTCTTTTCCTGCAGAACGCGCAAAAGCTTTACCTGTGCGGCGGCGGAAAGTTCTCCGACTTCATCTAAGAATATTGTGCCGCCGTTGGCTTCTTCAAAACGTCCCCGACGCTGCTGCAGTGCACCGGTAAAAGCACCTCTTTCATGACCGAACAATTCACTTTCGATCAGCGTATCGGGAATCGCCGCGCAGTTGACCTGCACCAGCGGTCCGCCTTTGCGTGGAGAGTTATTATGGATGGCGCGGGCAACCAGTTCCTTGCCGGTTCCCGTTTCGCCGGTGATTAAAGCAGTTGTATTGGAATCGGCAACTTGCGCAACCATTCCGAATACTTCCTGCATGACCTTGGAATGGCCGATAATCTCGATCGACGGCGATCGCGTGCTGCCGACAATTTTTCTCAACCGTTCGTTTTCTTCCTCCAGCGCTCTGATATGCACAGCCTTGGCCATCAGCTCGGCCACCGAGGACAGCATGGCCAGTTCCTTGTCCAGATTCTCCACCTGCTTGGCGACCTTATCGGCGGATAAAACGCCGACGACGCTCCCGTCATACATAATCGGAACGCACAAAAAAGACAGTTCGGCGCGATTCAAATGACGACGCGCGCCCGTTCGATCAAGGAAATGAGTCTCCTTGCCCAGATTGGCCACAGCCATCGGACGGCCGGTTTCCGCGACTTTGCCGGTAATGCCTTCGCCCGGCTTGTAGGTAACATCCAGCCCGTCAATGTTGACATCATGGGCTATATCCAGCCAGGCCTCCTGTTTATCGCGATTCAAAAGTGAAATCATACCGCGCTGCATCCCCAGACGCGAACTCATTTCGTTGAGGATCTGCTCCAGCTGATCGCGCAGATCTCCAGGCTGCGCAAGAATCTTAGAAATCGCATGTAAAGCCGCCAACTCTTCATAACCATGAATGCTCAATTTAGTCTCTTCCTCTAAAGATGATTTTCTTAAAACTTTAGTCATACCAGACCAAAAAACCTTTAGCGTATTTTCTGACAAAATTGTTCTAATAGCAATCAAATTTTTATTCTTCGGAACATAATAATGCAAGGAGCAGACCAATTTTGTAACAACTTTGTAAAAATTAAAAACGGATGCCAACTGTCCGGGAGCAGACTCAGATTATGGGCGAAACAAACCGCCGCCATCTGGGGCTGCCGCTGTTGCACATAAAAATATAGACCTTTGTTGGTTCAAGTCTCCGACTTGAACCCTGTTGCAATAGCCAAGACACCTTGGTTCAAATCAGAGATTTGAACCAACAAATGTCAACAAATGTTTAAATATATTAACGTTTTCTTGAAAATTATGAGACGTTTAGGCTATACACGTCCACCCGGCAATATTCCTTAAATCCGGCCTGCTGGTAAACACGCAAGCCGTCGGGCGATGATTGCAGCGCGGCAAAGCGGGCTCCGGCAATTTTGGCGAAACGCATGGTTGCTGTTGTTAATTCCAGGCCGATGCCCTTTTTCCTCTGCTCCGCCAGCGTCGTGATAAAATAGATACCGCAGGCATTTCCGTTCAGAAATAATAAAGAGGTCGCTACCGGTATTCCGTTGAGGCAGGCCAGAAAGAACTTCTGCGGCGAGTCGGTACGGAGATTGAATGTGCTCACGAACCGATG
This sequence comes from Smithellaceae bacterium, assembly GCA_030690945.1. Taxonomy (GTDB): domain Bacteria; phylum Desulfobacterota; class Syntrophia; order Syntrophales; family Smithellaceae; genus UBA8904. The sequence continues at coordinate 169,101 of JAUYFM010000033.1, forward strand.
ATACGGTTCTTTTGTTTTATAGGGAAAATCAAAGCCGGTAAAAGAAACTTCTTCCCACAAATTCAGTTCTTCTTTATTTCTCACGCGAATGATGGAGACACCCGAATCACAGGTTTCTTGATCGGAAAGCCCGGTCAAATCCGCAAGCATGGACGGAATACTCTCGACAAACGAAAAACCTTCCGCCTCCAACATATCGATCGTGGCTGGCGATTGTGAACTCGGAAACACCCACCACCAGAAAGGTAAACCAGCTTGCTGAAAATCATTTTTGATATTCTGAATCGCTTTGTTGTCGTCCGGCATCAGGGGTTTTTCATTCCATACCATGTTGAGATCGGCGGATTCAATACCCGTCTTCATGGCCCGTATCGAACCCCTGGTGTAAAAAGACGAATTGAGGTTGCCCCAGTAGCGACCGTTGGCAAAAAAAGTATTTTCAATGATGGAAATAAAAGACATTTGAATATCGTATAATTTAAAGACTAGTTTTTTACTTACCTTGGCGCCGGGTGAGTTGCAATCCATTAATAAAATCAGTTACAAGGCAATGCGCGCCAGCTTCATCCAACTCGAATTCTCCCAGTTTTTATGGACGGCTGAAGGATTTTCCGTTGCCGGATTCAGTCCGCACTTCAAAGCAAAATACCGGTGTAGTGCCAGACAACCGGTTAATTCCGGATGAAAAATAGTGACTAAGACACTGTCACTTTCCGCTGCAGCGATATAATCGTCAATTCGAAGCAGAACATGAACATCTTTTCCTGCACGAATAATTTTCGGCGCGCGGATAAACGTTAAAGGAATCGGTTCATCAGACACAGCCCCGATAACTGCTTCACTTTTGAAACTGTCGAGCTGACTGCCGAAGCCGTTACGTTCGATTTCCATATCGATGAGGCCCAGGCAGGCTTTTTCGCCGAGCACTTTATCGGCCAGCAAGATGGCGCCCGCGCAGGTGCCCCAGATTTTCATACCGCGGCGGTGATGTTGAAGAATGACGTCTTTCAGTTCGAAAATATTCAGCAGCCTGGCCAGACAAGTGCTTTCGCCGCCGGGAATGATCAGTCCAGCCAGATTGGTAAAATCCTCCGCCAGCTTGACTCGCTTATAGGGAAGGCCCAACCGTTCCAGATGCTCCAGATGCTCATGGACGCCGCCTTGCAGATCCAGGACGCCTATCAAATCCGGTTTATGTCTGATCAAATGCACGGACATAACGATGCTTACCAGCCTCGCTTGGCAAGAATCTGCTCCGGCGGAATCTGCCCGATTTCCAAACCAGGCATAGCCTCACCCAGACCTATGGATGCTTCCAGTACTTTTTGCGGATCATTGAAATAAGCAGTGGCCTTGACGATAGCTCTTGCGCGAAGTGCCGGGTCGGCAGACTTAAAAATGCCGGAACCCACAAATACGCCATCGCAACCAAGCTGCATCATCAATGCCGCGTCGGCGGGTGTTGCAATACCGCCTGCGGCAAAATTGACCACCGGCAGGCGTCCCAGCTCTTTGACTCTCAGCGCCAGTTCATAGGGCATACCGTTATTTTTAGCAAATCCGGTCACTTCTTCCACAGGCATTTGTGCCAGTTGACGAATTTCACGGTTCATGGTTCTCATATGGCGGACAGCCTCGACAACATTGCCCGTACCTGCCTCACCTTTGGTGCGGATCATCGCCGCACCTTCGCCAATTCTTCTTAGCGCTTCGCCCAGGTTGCGCGCGCCGCAAACAAAAGGAATCGAGAACTTAGTTTTATCGATATGGCATTCCTCATCGGCCGGTGTCAGGACTTCGCTTTCATCAATGTAGTCGATTCGTAGGGCTTCCAGCAGTTGCGCTTCCACAAAATGACCGATTCTGGCCTTGGCCATCACAGGAATCGACACGGCTTTCTTTATTTCGGCAATCATTGCCGGGTCGGACATTCTGGCGACTCCACCGTCTTTGCGGATATCTGACGGCACCCGTTCCAGCGCCATCACGGCCACAGCTCCCGCTTCTTCCGCTAATTTGGCCTGTTCCACATTGGTGACATCCATGATGACGCCGCCTTTCAGCATCTGCGCCAACTGGACATTTAATTCATATCTTTTTGCATCCACTTTTAATACGCCTCCTACTTTTTAAGATCTATACTCGTAATGTTTTGCCGTAATGCAAACTAATTTAATCACTTGATTCTAAGAATACAAATGGATTTTCGTCAAGTACAATAATTGGTCGGCTACCATAGCAATCGGGTCTTGATTTTTTGGTCGCTAAGGTAATTTTTAATTTGAGTGATGGTATATGTCCGGTAATGCACCATTGAAGCAATCAGCGCCGCGTCGGCCCTGCCTGTTGTCAGGACATCCGCCAGATGCTCAGGCCTGCCCGCGCCGCCGGAGGCAATTACCGGAATATGGACATTATCTGAAATAAGCGCCGTTAAATTAAGTTCATAGCCGTCTTGCGTGCCGTCGGCGTCAATGGAATTGAGGCAAATTTCTCCCGCGCCTAAGTTCTCTCCTTCTTTGGCCCACCATAGCGCGTCGATGCCGGTATATTTTCTGCCGCCTTCAATGACGATTTCATAACCCGAAGGAGTTTGCTGGGAAACCCCCACTTTTTTGACATCCATCCCCAACACAATGCACTGACTACCAAATGCTCTTGCACCCTGCGAGATGATATCCGGTTCAAGAACTGCGGCAGAGTTCACGCTCACTTTTTCCGCTCCGGCCAGAATGACTTTGCGCATATCATCGAGATTACGGATGCCGCCTCCTACGGAAAAGGGGATGAAGATAGTTTCGGCTACGCGTCGGACGACATCGATCATAATGTCGCGTTTGTCGGATGAAGCTGTGATGTCATAGAAGACAATTTCGTCCGCGCCTTGCTCGTAGTATTCGCGGGCGACTTCCACCGGATCGCCGATATCCACATTGCCTTCAAATTTAATGCCTTTGGTCAATCTGCCGTCGCGCACGTCCAGACAGGGAATAATTCTTTTACTAATCATTGCCCCTCCATGCGCAGAAATTTTTAAGAATTTGCAGTCCCGGCCTGCCGCTTTTTTCCGGATGGAACTGCATGGCGATCAGGTTTTTAACTGCCAGCACAGAGCAAAAGCTCATGCCGTAATCGGTTGTGCCCAAAACGGACGCTTGATCGGATGGCGACGGATAATAGGAATGGACAAAGTAATACTCCGACTCCGGTTCGATGCCTGCAAACACAGGATGAGTACGTTTTAATGTAACACTATTCCAGCCCATATGCGGAATTTTTAATGGCAACCCGGCGGATGATAAATGTTCGGGGAATCGTTTCGTCGAACCGGCAACCAGGCCTATGCACTCCGTATTGTTTTCTTCGGAGTAGTCCAGGATAATCTGTGTGCCCAGGCAGATGCCCATAAGCGGCTTGCCGGTGTTGATCCAGCTTTTCAGCCAGACATCGAGCTTCTTCTGCCGCAGATAAGCCATCGCTTCGCCCGCGGCGCCGACACCCGGAAAAATCACATGCGATGCCGCGTCGAGTTTTTGGGTATCATCCGTGATGACAAAATTCTGCCTGATATTTTGCAGCGCCCGCGCCACACTGGTGATGTTACCGGCATTGTAATCTATAATTGCGATCATTGTGTGTTCAATTCTTTCGAAAATGGTTATGAGCACTTTCTAGGTTTTATTAGCAAAGTTTATGCCCCAGCGCCAATACCATTTATCTGTGTACTTACATTCTTCAACACGCCTGCCTCTTTGTCCCGGCCGGCAGCGTATCGAGCGGGCTTTGCAGGCTGCGGATATCGCGGGCCATAACATGGGTGTAGATCTCCGTTGTTTTGACATCCGCGTGACCGAGCAGTTCCTGGAGTACACGGATATTGACGCCGTTTTCCAGCATATGCGTAGCAAAACTATGGCGCAGTGTGTGGCAGCCAACCCTCTTGTCGATTTTGGCTTCTTGCGCAGCCCGCTTCACCGCCTTCTGCAAGACAGATTCGAGCACATGATGACGCATTTCTTTGCCGGAGCGCGGGTCGTGTGATCGCAGCTTGGCGGGAAAAACCCACTGCCAGCCGGTCTCTCTTGAGGCTTTAGGATACTTCCTGGCCAGCGCTTCCGGCACATAGACCTCTCCGAACCCCTCCTCAAGATCTTTATGGTGAAGAGTCTTCACGGCGGTAATCTGCTTGAGCATTTCTTCACGCACATTTTTGGGTAGCACAGTAGTCCGGTCCTTGCCTCCCTTGCCGCCTCGGATAAAAATGAGATTCTGGCCGAAGTCGATATCCTGAACACGAAGTCGAATGCATTCCATGAGTCTCAACCCGCCGCCGTAGAGAAGTTTAGCCATCAGGGCAGGCTTGCCCTCCATGCCAGCCAGAAGGCGCTGAACCTCTGCCTGCGTCATCACGGTGGGTGGGCCTGTCGCGCGCTTGCCGCGTGCCGGAGCGATCTCTTCCGCCAGTTGAATATCCAGAACATGTTTGTAGAGAAAAACCAGGGCATTCAGCGCCTGCCGTTGCGTTGATGCCGTCACCCCGCCTTCGGTAGCTAAATGGGAGAGAAACGCCTCAATATTTTTAGCCCCGAGAACCCGTGGATGGGTTTTACCGCCAAAGTAGTTGATATAACGAAGTATCCATTGACAATAGGTCTGTTCGGTGCGATAGGCATAATGGTGATAGCGAAGGACCTCTCGAACCTGATCCATTAATTTGAGTTTCGGATTGGGGTGGAACTTCGGTTTATTTTCCATGTTTAATGCCCTAATATCGCAATAAGTGGAATTTGGCAAGGCGATTTGCAATAAGCGGAAAATAATTTGCCAATTATTCCATGCTTTATATCTCAATATCTCAATAAGTGGAAAATATTTCCATCTATATGGTCCGTTATGATAGAATATTTTCCGTCTATTACACTGTTAGCTATCTAAATTGAATGGATAATTTATGACAAAGGTTTTGATAACTGGACATTCTGTAGGACAAGACTTTGGAATCTGCGATGCTTGTGGATTCGATCATGAATGGTTACTTCACTATCCATCGGTTATGCTATGGGTTGAAAAAGTCCTCCTTACAAAAAGCACGTGGAATGCTATTTTTAATATCCCACCCGAAAAAACTGAAAGTCCATTTTATAAGTCAAACCGATTAATATTTGAAATGATGCATTCAGCTGGTCTCTTGGAAATTATTGACCCGGCTGAATTGCTTCCCAAAAAAATCGGACCAATTATCATATCGAGTGTCGAAGATGATTTAAATAAACTTGCAGAACGATTTCCTGATACAGTTAAGCTTGGAGAGGATTTTGTCGCAACCGGTCAAATTTTCATTAATAAAGATGAATATTGTGCACCTTACCTTAATTCAGTGTATGCATCCTTGATGCTTGCAAAAATACTTGATGCGCAATGTCTCTTTAACAGTAAAGCACTAAATTACTGTAACTATAAGTTTGGCCTTAGTCCCTATTCACCTGTCGCACAAGATGCGAGAATAGAATGTTTCCATTCTGTGTTTGAGAATTTATTTCCAAACGAGCCACTTTTACCTGAATATTCTTACATGAAGGAATTTGGTCGTGGCAAACGGACGTGCGATAACTGTATTAAAAAGACAAAATGTTCAGATTTGTATCTTACTACTGTTGAGTCTCAAACAGAAAAGGCCATCCGGATGAGAAGTTATGAGGAAATTGAAAAGGCAAGAGAACTAATAAATAGGATAATTGAAAAGAAAAACTGTGTTGATATTGACCCTCATGATGTTAAAAAAGAATTTCTTAATGAATGTCGGCGATTATCGCTTAGGAATCGAAAAGTATTTTCTAAAGTTAAATACTGGTGTAGCCTATCTATGATGTTTTCCGTCCCTTTAACTATGACTGGAATATCTACGCAGACACCATCTATTCTTGCAGCTGGTGCAGCAACACTCGGATTATCAACAGGTCTTAAAAGCTTAATGGATTCACTGCAAGAGAAATATCGATGGACTGCATATTTTAATAAAAACTATGGGAAAGAAGATAAGCCATTTTATTTGCCGCCACCATGAAAAGCTAACCCGTCGCTCCACCCGATCGCTTCGCTCCGGGTGAGCTTTTCGTTGGCATGAAGAATATTGCATATGATTGAATATAAGACAGGTACTTCTTGCATAGACTGGAACATGCTCACGGAATTGTATGGAGAGGTGGGCTTGGTCGCAAATCACGGCAAAAAGAAAGAAAGCAATATTATTCGTGAGGCGTTTCAAGCAAGCCATAAGGTTGTAACCGCATGGAGCAAAGATAAATTAATAGGCGCAGGCCGCATGCTCACTGACGGTATCTGTTACGGCAGTATTTTTGATGTTGGCGTATTGCCTTCATTTCAAAAACAAGGAATCGGAAAAGGCATTATTACTGAAATACTGAAAGGCAATGAGCATCTTTGCATTCATCTCACTTCAACCTTTGGCAATGAGCAGTTTTATAAGCACCTTGGTTTTTCGCATCATAAAACGGCAATGGCCAAGTATCCATATGCCAGTGAGTATTTAGAATGAAAATAAAAATGCCAACAAATCAATACAGCCGATCGCTACGCTCCGGCTGATTTCGTCGTTGAGCATCCGAATTCAAACACAATAGGAATAATAAGGAGCAGTAATGAGTTGGGAAAAATATAAACCACTGGTGGCAGATTCCAGAGACCTTATTGTAATTCCTACATTATCCACAAACCTCTCTGGGGTAGATGGACCTGGATTAGATGTTGGTTGTGGAGATGGTGATCTAACTAAGATAATAGCTTGTCATTTAAATACTACAATATTTGGAATTGACCTAAATAATAAACTTATTGAGAATGCAAACAAAAGTGCAAATGGTAATATTTTTTTAGTGGGTGACCTTACTAAAAGGGCCATAAGCAAAACCGGTGTAAAGTTCAGATTCTCCCTTAGTAATTGTTTTTATAATCATTTGGATAGTCACTCTGTAAGGGCTTGCATGGATGACATGCGATCTTCTATGGAAGAAAATGCAAGAATTGTTATAATTGTCCCCCATTGGCGTAGGGCTGAAAAGAATTATAAAAAACTTAAACGATATCCATGGGGATTAACGGCGATCCCAGAGTATGGCAATAGACAATATTTTCGATATGGTGAATGGTACTGTAAGGCCTTGACTGATGCAGGGTATTTAATCAACAAGCATGAGACTATAATAATTCCAGAATCGTTAAGCAATAGTGAAAGATATGGAAAGGACGTAGGAAATCCAATCTTATCACTGATTGTAGCTGAGGCAAAGCATAACAAAAATGAAGAGGCTATCGCAAAGAAAGCTTTCGATGTTGCCCACGACAATAGAAAATTTGAAATTGATATGCTTTGGAAGCGTAGTATCTTTTATTGGGGATTTATAGCGGCGTCATTTATCGGCTTTTGTGCAACTGAAAGGTTAAATAGTAATTTGTCAATTGTATTCTCTGCATTTGGTTTCATGTGTTCCGTCGCATGGTCAGCAGGAAATCGTGGAAGTAAATATTGGCAGGAATACTGGGAAAATAAAGTAGTGTTGTTTCAGAATCGTGTTACTGGTGATATATTTATTGATCATTTTCCTTTAAAACCTTCCATCTTTAGCCAATTTAGCGCTCGTAGGCTAAGTGTAAGCAAGCTATTGATGGGGATTTCTGATTATACGATAATGGTTTGGTTTGCGATACTTTTGTATAAACTTGCCCACTATTCAGGCTGGATATCTGGCCCGCTTCCTGGCTTTGCGTACTCATTAGCAATTGGGAGTACTATATTGTATTCCTTATATGTTCTCTTTAGAAGTAAATCAGAGGACTAAACGGAAATAATATCCATCTGGAATGTGCAACATGGTTGAAAATGACATTAATAGATTCGTAATAGCTCAAGACCAATTGCCTGATAAATTTCCTACGCATCTGCACCAATCGGTGTTTTGGGAAAGCTTAGGTCGGGCCGTTGGTACATTTGGATTTCTTGAGGAAGTGTTAGGTAAGGCCATATTTGCTTTATCGGGCACACGACCTTACGAAGAAAATGAGATAAAAAGCGCCTCTGAAAAATGGCTCCCAATACTGGAGCGAGCACTGTATGACCAGCTTGGCGGCCTTATAGATAGTTTTGGTAAAGCAGTTCGCGAACATCCGAAATCAACAATAAATAACCTAGATGAACTGCTGGTTGATTTAAAAAAGGCTGCGGAAATGCGAAATCTATTATGTCACGGATCATGGGGCTCGCCTGATGATTCCGGTGCTTCTCTGCCATTGTTTGTAAACCGCCAAATGGAAATCTTTGATACGAAGGTGGATTGTGCATTTCTCAATCAGGTACAAGTACATGTGGCCAGTTTAGCATGTGAGGTGATAAACACTGTAACTCATATGGGCTTCCAATTCCCAGGGTCTTCTGGACCAGGAGTTAAAATCTGGAACAATGAGAAAGTGCAATGAATATTCTTATGTTTGAATATGACCATAATTAATATTTGCCCAACAAGGGCAATGCACCCGATCGCTGCGCTCCGGGTGATTTTTTCGTTATAATTGAAAGGTGTATCAATGAATTATTCAATTGTGCTTACTATTCTGTCTGGTGTCACTATTTTCGTGCTCGGACAATTTGTACTGAAATTAGTGCTCGATCCAATCGTTGCTTTGAAAACAGTTTTTGGCGAATTGTCGGCATTTTTTCTACGAGAACAAACTAAAATTACTGGGGCAACTGCGACAAAAGAAATAACAGATGAAATTCATCGTATTTCATCAACAATTTTAGCCAAGCAACAGGCAATATGCTTTTATCCTTTTTTTGCATTTTGCCTACGATTGCCGAGCAAAAAGATGCTTCTTGAGGGATGTCAATCATTAAACTCTATTGGCTATACTGTAAATCCTAATATTCATTTTAGTGGTGGTGATAGGTATGAGGCCATTATTAAAGAGATGAAAGAAATAAGCACTAATTTAAAAGTAAGAGTTGATTTTATAATATTATAACAAAAGCAATACAGCCGATCGCTTACGCTCCGGCTGATTTTTTCGTTAGGAGCACCAAAATGACCAATATAGTTTTCTGGCCGCTGTTCGCGGAACAAGGGGGTATGGTCAAATGCAACCGATTGTCATTATTTCATCTGTGATTATCGGTGTAATAGGTTTTTATATAGGTTTCGCGGAGACAAGGAAAAGCAAAGAATTCGGGGGACATCCAAAAAAATCGGGGTCAAATCTTTAACCGTTACATTTCAATATTAAAGGCGCTGATCATTGCCATTCTTGATCCGGCATTCGCCAGACTTCGCTTGCCGCATTTACGGCAGCAGGTAAAATTCACCTTGACGAGTGTAAACAAATTGTTTATACTTCTGTCTATGATTAAGTCCTTTGCGGATGCGGAAACACAACGTTTTTATACCACAGGGAAATCGAGCCCGGGTGGCCACCCAAAATCCCCCACCTGTGGCCACTTGAAAATCCCCCACCCAACGGCTGCTTTTAAGACCTGAAAAACAGGTTTTCAAAAGTGCCTTCACAAACGGTTGGCAGAACGTTACAGACTCCCATTTCAC
>JAUYFM010000036.1 GCA_030690945.1 Smithellaceae bacterium
ATCCGCTGAGTTTAATAACTTTTTGAAAGCATCGCTTACGGCTTTTGCCGGTTCCCTGGACGATTGCGATATCTGGGCGATGATGAATGCCACGGAAGTAAATATTAACTATCTTAAGATACCGATAGTTCCTAAGAAACAACTGGAAAATGTTATCTATTGGACCGCCAAAAAAGAAAATCCAATCGATGAAAAAAGCGTAATTTTCGACTACGAAATGCAGGGTGAAATTACCGATCATGGTATTCCAAAATATTCCGTGATGGTTTATAGCGCGCCCAGGGCTGAAGTAGAGAAAGTTAAAAACATTTTTTCGTCTGTCGGGATTCATCTCACCGGTATCACCATTGCGCCTTTTGCCATACAAAATATTTTCCGGACACAATGGATTACCGCCAGCGAAACCACGTTTGCCAGCCTCTACATCGGCAATGAATTTTCGCGAATTGACATTTTCAGTAAAAATAATCTTGTAATGACGCGAGGTATTAAAACCGGGATCAGCAGCATGATGGAGGCAATCGATGAATCCATCGCTGAAGCTTTACCCGATAAGAGACCTGAGATGGAACGCGTTAAAAAAACACTGAATATTCTTTCTGCCGATTCCGGGAAATTGTTAAAAGGTGAAGAAGGCGTCCATTGGACTAAAAACGGAATATTGGAGATGATCACTCCTGCGCTGGAGAGGTTGATCCGTCAGATCGAAAGAACATTGGAATATTATACGGCATCAGTCGGTTATGAAAAAGTGGAGAAGGTCTATATTTCATCGGTCATGAATGTATTTTATGATTCCCTGTTACAATATATCAGCGAACAACTTGGCACCAAAACTGAATTCTTTGATCCTTTTCAGGGAAAGAATGCTTCTGCATCCGGCGCATCCTTGTCTCTTGCCCAAAGAGCATCGCTGATTCCGGTAATTGGGTTATCGTTATCGGACCGGAAGTACACGCCAAATGCCATCTTCACTTATGTGGAAAAAAAACAGGAGAGCAGAAGGAAGATGGTCCATCGCGGCATCTTTGCGACTTTCGCGGCCGCTTTGACTATTTGCCTTGTTATTCTGGTTTTTCAGGCGATTGAAGCAAGTCATTTGGGGGTTAAAAAGGAAAAACTGGAAAAAGAATTGTTGCTATTCAACCCTATGTTATCTAAGGATAAAATTAATATTCTTGCAGCAAACATAAAAATTAAGCATCAACTCAACCAGCAATATTTGCAGAAATACAAAGGGATGGCGCTCATCAGTGAATTGTCACTTCTGACGCCGGAAAATATCAAATTGATCAATCTCCGAATAGCCATTCCGGCCACAGGGGTTCAGGAACAAAAGAAAGATGCAGCCCAGAAAACAAAAGACGAAGGTGTTACTGTTGACGGAGTTATTCTGGGCGATCGGAGTGAACTTGATGCACTTTTAGCACAATATATTATGAAATTGGAAAATTCACCCATTCTTCAAGGCGTAGCATTGCAAAAGAGCAGTGTAGTAAAATTCAAGAAGAAAGAAATTCTTCAGTTCACCATAAACGCGAAAATAGGTTAGTGATGATCAAGAAATTAAATCAGAGAATTCCGGCAAACAGCTTAAGCTACGTGTTGATCTTTGGCGGGATTATCTTTCTTGTCGTTCTGTTGGGAATTATTCCTTTAAATCGCTATAATGCTAACCGTTCCCAGGATATCAAAGAAATTCAAGCTCGAATTGATGAGCAAAAGGGGCTGGGAGGGCTCTATCAGTCATTAAAAATCGCCTCGGAAAAAAAAGAAAACCATGTTTTACCAAACCCCGCGAAAACAAGACTATCCAGGCAGGATGTAGACAAATTTCAGGATATTTTTCGCGCTGAGGCAGGGAAATCCGGTCTCATGACCATTTCTCTGACGCCGGATGTTAAAACTGTAGCCATTGGATCGCAAAATCTCCTCTACAATGTGACGATTAAAGGAGAGTTTGCCAATTTCCAGAAATTGTTAGTAAAATTAGGAGCTTTGTCTTATATTGATCAGATTGAGGAAATTAATATAAAGCAAAATAGTGATTCCATGGAGTTTAGACTGAAAATATGGATTGCCTTGGCCAATTAGCCGGACGCGGGAAAAATGAAGAAATTAAATAAAAGACAAATCATTATTCTGGCGGTTGCCGCCTTGGCTGTCCTTTATGCGGCCTATGACCTGTTGATTGCCGGGTCGATGGGGGGAAAAACCAAAGTAGAAGCCAAGCCCGTTGAAATTGGATCTTTTGTCAACACGATCCGCAACGATTTAGCGAAGACTAAAACAGCCGGTGATGATATCTACATTGCGACAAGAGCAGAGATGGAATGGAAGAGAAACCCGTTTTGGGAGAAAACCTCCTACCTTGAATTTGTTGGAAAAGAGACAAGTGGTGTGGTGACAGCAAAAATTATCTATTCCGGTTATGTTGAAGTTGAAGCAGGTCGTAAAAAAATGGCAATCATCAACGGTTGGGAATATGAGACAGGAGAATCCCTTGATATTGAAGGTTATTGGTTAAAAAGCATATCACCTTCACGCGTTTTAATTGTCAATCGTAACACATTTAGTGAATTGTCTGTTCCGATACAAGAATGAAACTAAGACATGGAGGATATTGCCTTGACGCTAAGTGCAAACCATATAAAAATCGATAAAATAATGATGTGCTTTTTGATGTTGATATTCTTTGTCGGCTGTTCGGGAGATCTCCAAAGCACAAAGAAAGATCCTTTTTTTGAAAAATGGGACACGATGGCGGACAATTCCCAGGGGCATTCTCCTGAAGCCAAGCCCAAAAAGATCGACTTGATGATTTCACCAAGTAAAAAAGCGCAGACAGCTGCGACAATGGAAGAGACATCTCAAAAACTGCCGACCAAGCCGATTAATCTTACCATGCGTCAGGCAGACCTCAAGGCGGTCTTACGCGCGATGGCGAGGTCCGTTAATTGTAATCTGTTGGTCAAAAATGACTTAAAAGGAGATGTCAGTGTCGATTTTCGTTCTGTCCCCTGGGATCAGGCCTTTACCGGATTATTGAAAACACATGGTTTATCCTATGTTTGGGAAGGCAAGATCATTCGGGTCATGACGATTGAAGATATTGAACAGGAATTAAAGCAAAAAGTACAACTGCGTGATATTCAATGGGTCGAACCTTTGATGAACCCGGTGGTTGTTAAGATTGATTATGCCGATTCCGAGAAACTCGCAAAGACGCTGCAAGATTTTCTGACCAAGGATAAAGACGGGAAAACGCGTGGATCCGTTACACGTGATGAACATAGTAATTCGCTGGTCATTTCCGCGAACTCTCAGGATCTGGCACGAATGATTCCGATTATTGAAAAAATTGATAAGCCCACGCCACAGATATTAATTAAGGCCAATATTGTGGAAACATCGAAAAATGTTGCCCGCGATTTAGGAATTTTGTGGGGTGGAAAGTATAATACGGGCGATGCTACAGCGACGGGCGGTAGCAGTGCTCCTGTGGGATTAGGAGGCAGCGGATTAGGGATGAACTTCCCGGCTGCTTTAGGAGGAGCTACCACTCCTCTGGGTTCTTTAGCTCTGCTGTTCGGAACGGTTGGCGGGAATTTATTAGAGGTGCAATTGCAGGCTTTGCAGAGTGACAGCAAGCTAAACATTCTTTCCAGTCCCTCGATAACCACATTGGATAATCAGAAAGCTTTTACGGAAAATGGCGCCAAAGTTCCATACGCTACCTTGGATACAAGCGTTACGCCACCCACTAGAGTGATTAAGTTTGAAGATGTTGTGCTACGCTTGGAAATTACACCGCATGTGATTGATGGTAAAAACCTGAAAATGACAATATTGGTAAAAAAAGACGAAGTGGATCCAGTAAATAAACTTACGGATGGCACCCCATTTATCATCAAGAAACAAACACAAACCGTTTTGATTGTAAAAGATGGAGAAACAATCGTTATTTCCGGTTTAACGAAAAATACAAACTCCTTTGGAGACAAAGGATTGCCGTTGTTCAAAGACGTTCCTGTGTTGGGATATCTTTTTAAAGCGGACAGCAAGAGCGACGCGATGGAAGAAGTGTTGATTTTTATCACACCGACTATTTTGCAGACAGCCAGCGTTGAAAAATAGTTTTCCGGCAAATCTTCAGGATAAAGATGAATCCAGGCAAACCTGCAACAACCGATAAGGATATGTCTGAAAAATGGAATATTTCAATCTTCTGCAATTTAAAAAAGAACCTTTTTCCAACTCCCCGGAACCGGAGTTTCTTTTTACGTCACCTCAGCATAACACCTGCCTGCAAGGGCTCGAACTGGCGGTTCGTTTAAGACGTGGTCTGAATATTGTAATTGGCGCAGTCGGTACGGGAAAAACAACACTGTGCCGCAAATTCATCCAGGATTTATCTGCGCCTGCCGAGAGTGATTCATCAAATATTGAAACCTTTCTTTTGTTAGATCCGGCGGCAGAAAGCCGGCTTTCGTTTGTTAAAGCGGTTGCCTCTGTTTTGGGGATTTCGGATATTTCCGGCGATGATCAGGAGTGGCAAATAAAAGAGAAAATTAAAAGATTTCTTTTTGAACAAGGCGTGCAAGATCAAAAAAATATCGTTCTGATCATTGACGAAGGACAAAAAATTCCTGACGATTGTCTGGAAATCCTCCGGGAATTTTTAAATTACGAGACCAACAGCTTTAAGCTATTGCAAATTGTCATTTTCGCTCAGCCGGAATTTCGCAAAAGCCTTGCTGCGAGAGCTAATCTTCTTGATCGGGTCAACTACTTATATCATCTTCAGCCGCTTTCTTTTTGGCAAACGAGGGCGATGATTAAGCATCGGATTTCATTTGCCAGCCAGGATCCGGCGCGTCATTCTCTTTTAACATTCAGCGGAATGCTTGCCGTCTATGTAGCTACGGCCGGGTATCCTCGTAAAGTTGTTTCGCTTTGTCATCAGATTTTACTCATGCTGATTATTAGCGGTAAAAGCAAAGCCGGCTGGTTTCTGGTGAGAAATTGTGTAAGTAAGACGAACGGGCGGACATTTAGGCGATTCACATGGGTGACGCTGAGCTTCCTGATGTTGGCTGTCTTGCTTATTTCCACTGTTTTTTATTTGAATGAACCAAAGAATCATGGCAATCAGATTCAAAAGCAGCGCGTCTTATCGAGTATTGACAGCTATAAAGGAGAACCTTTCAGTCCACCTCCCGCAGAGCTGGACAGTGTTCAAACTTCCGAGAAAATAACACCTCCCGCAGAGCCGGACCGTGTTAAAACTTCTGATAAAATACTACCTCTCGTAGAGATGGATGTTGTTAAAACATCTGAGAAAATAACACCTCCCGCAAAGATGAATAGTAATAAAATTTCCGAGAAAATACCTGATTATCTTGGCAAAATAGCATTCAAAAAAAGAATGACCATCTGGCAAGTCCTCCACATTGTTTACGGAGAGTTCAATGCAGATATCAAACGGTTGTTCATTGCCGCCAATCCCCAGATAAAAAACGTTGATTACGTCCACGCAGGTGCCGTGATTCAAGTACCCTCCATACAGGAGAAAGCCCAGCCACTGAAGAAGAACACGATTATTGTTTCGCTGGAGAACGGTAAAGAGCTGGAGACCATCTATTATTCATTCATTGAAAAAAAAGATATGGTCAATATGCCCGCCCTGCTGCTTCTTTCTTTCTGGAACAAACGGGAAGGCAAACAATTCTCGATTGCCCTGGATGAGCGCTTTACGAGTATTGAAGCGGCCAGAGATGCTATTCGCCGCTTACCAGCAGAACTTGCCGCCTCTGCTCAAATATTATCGCAATGGGATGGCGACATTGTTTTTTTTAACAAAAGGTTTTTACAGTAACTGAGAAAAACTCGTCCCGGAGGTTTGAATGCAGATCAAAAAACGCATAGGTGAAATGCTGGTTGAAAACGGTCTTATTACGGAAGATCTTCTGCAGCAGGCCCTTATTGATCAAAGGAAAGCCGGTTTAAAGCTGGGTCAATATCTCACGCGTCAGGGGATTGTCAACGAACAGCAGATTATTGATATGTTGAGCCAGCAACTCAAGATTGCCAAATATCATCCCGATGATTATCCGCTGGATATCGAATTGATCCGCTATATTCCCATCGAAATTGCGCAGAAATATCAAATTGCGCCCCTCAGGAAAAAAGGAAGGCTTCTGACCATAGCCATTGTTGACCCTCTGGATATCAACGCGCTGGATTACATAGAAGTTCTGACCAACTCTGAAGTAGAACCCGTGGTCTGTTCGGAAAGAGAGCTTGGTCAGCTGATCAGCTCTCTCTATGGCTCGCAGTCCGGTCTGGGCAGCATCATGGAAAGCATGGAAAGCATGGAAATCAACGAAGGCCAGGAAGAAGCTGCTGCGGATGATAATAAAGAAGAAGTGCAGGTGGCAGCCCTGCAGGACATGGCG
The DNA here is from genome assembly GCA_030690945.1 of Smithellaceae bacterium. Taxonomy (GTDB): domain Bacteria; phylum Desulfobacterota; class Syntrophia; order Syntrophales; family Smithellaceae; genus UBA8904. Next base: position 6,459 of record JAUYFM010000036.1, read on the forward strand.
GGTGAAGCGCCGGTTGTTCGTCTGGCTAATTCCATCTTTGCGCAGGCTATCCGGGACGGCGCCAGCGACGTCCATATCAGTCCACAGCACAATACCGTTCAAATGCGTTTTCGTATTGACGGCAAGATGATCGAAGTTCCGTCACCTCCCAAAACATTGTTCCTGCCCATTGTTGCCCGCATCAAAATACTGGCCAATATGGATATTACGATGTCTCGAGTCCCTCAGGACGGACGGTTTACCCTGAAAATGAACGATAAGGAAATCAACGTGAGGGTTTCCGTAATTCCAACCATATACGGAGAAAATCTTGTTTTGCGCCTGTTGGACATGAGTGGTGGAATATATACACTGGATCGCCTGGGCATGATTCCTTCGGATAGGGAAAAGATAGAAGTAATGAGCGGAAAACCTTATGGATTAATTTTGAGCACCGGTCCGACCGGCAGCGGAAAAAGCACAAGCCTTTATGCTATTCTTAATTCCATTAACAAACCGGATATCAACATCATGACACTGGAAGATCCCGTTGAATACCGGGTTAGCAATGTCCGCCAGGTTCAGTTAAACAGGAAAGCCGGAATGACTTTTGCCAGTGGATTGCGATCCATTCTCCGTCAGGACCCGGATGTGATTATGGTTGGTGAAATCCGCGATTCGGAAACAGCGGTCATTGCCGTGCAGGCGGCTCAAACCGGGCACCGTGTTTTAAGCACAATCCATACAAACGATGCTGCCGGGGCCATAACCCGTTTCATTGACATGGGAATTGAACCTTTTTTGATTTCCTCGGTCCTGCTGGTTTCCTTTGCCCAAAGATTGTTGCGGACAGTATGTCCCTATTGTAAAGAATCATATCAACCTTCCCAAAGCGCTTTAGCTGCTCTGCGCATTACTGTGGAAGAAGCCAAAAATGCCAATTTCCAGCGGGGCAAAGGCTGCTACCAATGCAAAAACACAGGTTATAAAGGAAGAACGGGACTTTTTGAAGTTCTGGTGAATGACGATATGGTCCAGGATATGATCCTGAAGAGATATACAAATCAGGCAATTACAAAAGCTGCAGTGGATGCAGGCACGTTAAGGACGCTTAGAGAAGATGCCGCCGCTAAGGTAATGAATGGAATTACCACGCTGGAAGAGGCGGCCTCGGCTGTTATGATCTGAGGTGAAAAAATATGGCTGATTATATTTATTCGGCAATCAATGAAACGGGTAACACTGTTTCCGGTTCGATAGAAGCGGAGACAGAGGACATGGTTAATTCCATATTAGCTTCCCGCAATTTGATCCCAATCAAAATCGTAATCGAAGACAAGAACAAAATCAGTATTTCATCACTGATGTCATTTAACTTTGGCGGCTCGGTTAAAACAAAAGATTTAATCCTCTTTACAAAACAATTCCGTTCTATGATGCAGGCCGGTGTCCCTATCATCAGGTTACTGCAGGTTCTGGAGAACCAGACACAGGACAAAACACTCAAAAGAGTCGTTACGGCAATTAGCCATGACGTCAAGGATGGTTTAACGCTTCATGCGGCCATGAAGAAATTCCCATCCATTTTTTCGCCTCTTTTTCTCAGCATGATCAATGCAGGCGAAGTGAGTGGTTCTGTTCCCGAAATCCTCGGCCGTCTGATCGATATTATCGAACATGAAGCCAAAATAAAATCGGATATTAAATCTGCCCTGCAATATCCGATTACGGTCTTAATCGCTCTGGGCGTCGCTTTTTTTGTCCTCCTGACTTTTGTCATCCCCAAGTTTGTTGACATATTTGCCAAAGCGGGGATCGCACTGCCCCTACCGACCAAAATTGCCATGTTTCTTTATCAGGGATTGGCCAATTACTGGTATATTATTATTATTGCTCTGGTGGCCTTGATCGTCGGTTTGCGGTACTATTTTAAAACCGTGGACGGGCGCTACTTGCTTGATGCTTTTTTTCTGAAAATGCCGCTTTTCGGTCCCTTGTTTCAGAAAGCGGCAATGTCTCGATTTGCCAGTATTTTTGCCATAATGCAGGCCAGCGGTGTTCCTGTGATGAAAACAATGGAAGTTATCTCCGATACAATCGGCAATACGGCAATTTCCCGTGAATTCGACCGTGTCCGTGAACGGATACAAGAAGGGCAGGGAATTTCCGGGCCGCTTAGTTCGGCAAAATACTTTACCCCGATGGTCGTGGACATGGTCGCCATTGGCGAAGAATCAGGCAATATTGAAGACATGATGCGGCAGGTATCTGTGCACTATGACGATGAAGTCAGCTATGCGGTGAAGGGTCTTTCCGATGCTATTGGTCCGATTTTAATGGTTGGCCTGGCGGCGGTAGTCGGTTTTTTTGCCATGGCTATCTTTTTGCCCATGTGGGATATGACGAAGATGGTTAAATAGTTAGACATGGAATAAATATAATTTACCTATTTCGATAACTATGGTATATAAATGACGGCCATGGGTATGAAGTGATTAAACAAGAAAATGAGAAAAGCATCAAAATTAACAGTTAGGAGGAAGAAAATGAGAAAAACAATTAAGAATCAAAAAGGTTTTACACTTATCGAAATTATTGCGGTGTTGGTTATTTTGGGAATTTTGGCTGCAGTGGCCGTGCCGAAGTACCTAGATATGCAACAGAAAGCTAGAGAAAATGCTGTACAAGGCGCTGTTGCGGCATTAAAATCAGCAGTAACGTTGGAATATTCAAAAAACTTACTGACAACACCTTCAACAACGACATATACGCCGACCGCTTCTAGCATTACCGTAGGGGACTTCACGGGTTCGATTGTAAATGCTGCCGGAGCGGTAACTGTAACAGTGACCAGTGGACCAAGCTGGTGGAATTCTTCCATTACTGGCAATTCAGCCAGCTTTAGTCTATATTAATTTTACTGTTGTCGCTCCAGGTTCATATTAGTTTCTGCAGATTTTCTGCTAGAAATACACTGCTCACAATGATACGAGAAAAGATAGCTGATCATAAATGATTGGCTATCTTTTTTTGCTGGTTTCAGTATGGAAAACAATGCGTTCAAACTGCCGCCTTTTTTTACGAACGCCATTATTTTATGTGCGATAGCTGGGCTGACCGTTTTTTTTTATTGGAATATTCAAGATCATCAGTTTCTCAATTTTGATGATAATATTTATGTATCAGCAAATCCTTATGTCAAAAATGGATTCAGTCTCGAAAATATTAAGTGGACGTTCACCTTCACAGGTATTTCTTACTGGCATCCTTTGACCTTGCTTTCCCATATGCTGGATTGCCAGATCTTCGGCGTCAAACCGGGGCCACATCTGCTCGTAAATCTGACCATACATATATTTAATGCCCTCCTGTTATTCCTCATTATATCGAAAATGACCGGAGCTCAGTTCAAGGCGGCTTTCATTGCCTTATTGTTTGCCCTTCATCCTCTGAACGTTGAATCTGTCGCCTGGCTTGTAGAAAGAAAATCTGTATTGAGTACCTTATTCTTATTTGGTGCGATTTATACTTACCTTTATTATACGGAGAAAAGGAAAAAGTGGAAGTACTTTTTAATATTAGGCCTTTATGCCTGCGGCTTAATGAGCAAACCCGCTATTCTTACTTTTCCCGCACTTCTTTTATTACTGGACTATTGGCCACTAAAAAGATTTGAGAGAGCGGCCATTAATTATGAAAGCACTGCTATTGGTTCCAAGCCCATAAATAGATTTATTTCCTTATGCAAATCGGATATTGGCAGGATTGTCGCAGAAAAGCTGCCTTTTCTCATTCTTTCAGTGGTTTCAGTATTGATAACCATGGCGTCAGTTTTACACAGTCGTTTTCTCGTTACCCATGAGCTTGTTCCAGTTTACTTGAGAATTTACAATTATTTTGTCTCCATCACTCAATATTTGCAATATATGGCATGGCCGGTTCATTTATCCATTTTTTACCCTTTTCCTAAAACATTTATCCTTTTATATTTTTTAGGAGCACTTTCATTCGTCGTTTCAATAACGATCATGGCTTTTATGACAAGGCAAAAAAGGCCCTGGCTTATTGTCGGATGGTTCTGGTTTCTCGTTGCCATGCTACCGGCCAGTGGCTTGATACAGGCGGGCCTTTGGCCTGCCTTGGCCAACCGGTTCATGTACATCCCCATGATTGGTATTTTTATCATGATAATCTGGGAAGCAGACGACAGGCTAAAAGGTCGTTATTCTCAAGTTTTAAAAGTCATATTATACGGCGTTATGCTATTTTACTTTGCATTCTTAACCAGGATTCAAAATATATATTTTTCCAATAGTTTTGCTTTATTTAACAGATGCCTTGAAGTTGCAGGAGATAATCCACTTGCGCTGAATAACCTGGGTGAGACACTGGCGTCTTCGGGCAGAACAGATGAAGCCATGATTTATCTTGCCAAATGTATCAAACTTTATCCGAATCACGCCGGGGCTTACCATAACTATGGGGTTTGTCTGGTCGCAAAAAAAGACGACGAGAAAGCCAAAGTGTATTTCCAAAAGGCAATTGCATTAAATCCAAGTTTGGCACAACCACAGATACATTTGGGTCTCATTCAGAGCCGCGCGGGCAATGATGCCGAGGCGGTAAAATTCATAGCGAAGGCTCTGAATATTGATCAAAAAAACCTGGATGCCCGCAATAATTTGGGGGCTATTTTGGCCAAACAGGGTAAATATGAAGAAGCGATAGCTCATTTTTTATTTGTGATAAAAAGAGATCCCGGGGACGTGCCGGCATGGTTAAATTTAGCACAGGCCTATCAGGATGCAGGTCTCTATAACGAAGCCATGGTCCAGTATGAAACGCTCAACAAGACGATAAAGGATAATAAGGGATATATTTATTATGGGATGGCCGGTGTGTACTCACAGCAAAAAAAATATGGGGAATGTGCGGCTTATCTTGAAATTTCTTTAAAAGAGGGTTTCAACGTTTTGGAAATTTTGAAATCAGACATCAGATTCAAAAATTTTCGAAAAACGACGGCTTATGAGGCATTTTTGGAAAATCATAAAATAAAGATTCCCTAGCGTATTTCAACATGTCGAATTTGATTCCGCATTCTCTCATCCGTAATCGTTTGTCAGTCCTGCAAACGCCAGTTATTGATATCGTTATTACTATTTCTTCTCAAGCCTGATAACAAAAAATGAACTGAATAATTTTGGAAAAATCTGAGAGCATATTAAATCAATTTGGAATAAGCACCTGTATATTAAGAATGGAATAGGTATTTTTCGGGAAATCCCCCCCGTCATCATATAGGAGAGAGACGAAAAAAAACGGGTGGATGCGGCATCATATTTATATACGGACTTCAGTGGTTCGTCCCATCCATTGCGTCCGAAAAATATTATAAAGGGAAGTGCAAGATTTGCCGAACTCAGCGGGCCATCGACATCCTTCAGTACGGGTTCAGATATATCAAATGATGAAAATTCATGATGAATTCTCTCGTAGATGAGCTTCGAAATGGTGGAAAAATAAGGCTCCGTCAGGACAACAGACCCTCCCTCCTTAAGCATTAATGATGTTTTCAGTAGAAATTTCAGCGGATCTTTGAGATGATGTAACACATTTGTTAGAACAATTACATCAAGACTTCCATATTCGATTCTTTCACATTGATCAATATCATGGCAGTCGAAAACGATATCAAGGTAATCAAGATCCAGTATATCACTCGTTATAACATTATCGTAAAAATACTTCATGGGTGATGTGCCACTTCCGATCTCGAGAATTTTTTTCTCCCGCACATCGTCTATGCCAGCGAACTGAAATGCAAACAACTTCTCATACCAGAACAGTAAATTTTTGTTATCCAAGAGCCTGTTTCTGTTTCTAAGTGTCAGTTGCCTGTCATTTTCTTTTATTTTTTCATTATACATATTTTCCATGATAGCATACCGTACGTTGCGACGAATAATCAGTGAGTGGATCATTAAAGAACAAATCTTTGGTGGAAAAGTTACCGAGTATATTACGTGAACTTGATCCTTCTGGCCGCGAATATAACCATGCGTAGCAGCAACCAGCCGTGCCTCCAGCGCCGGATGTTCGTCTTGCCGTAGGTGCGCGCGCGATAGCGGATGGGCAGATCCACAATTTTCAGTCCCAGCTTGGCCGCGCCAAAGATCAAATCATAATCACCGAAAGGATCGAAATCGCCAAAGTACGACCGGTTGGTCGCGATCAATTCATAGTCACGCTTCGTAAGCACTTTAGTGCCGCAAAGAGTATCCTTGATCGGTTGACCGAGTAGCCAGGAAAACGCCAAACTGAAGAACTTGTTCCCCATGAAGTTGAAAAAACGCATGGCCTCGTCTTCCATGGGATAGACCAGTCGCACCCCATTGATAAATTCCCCCCGGCCGGAGTGTAGGGCCTCATAGAAACGGGGCAGATCTTCCGGCGGCACGGTCATATCGGCATCCAGAATCATCAGCACATCACCTCGCGCTTTTGCAAATCCCAAGCGCACAGCGTCGCCTTTTCCCGCACCATTCTGACGATGGATCTGGCTTTTTCTCTCGGGGTGTTCAGCGATTTCTCGTTGAATTGCTCCATAGGTATCATCCTGAGAATGCCCTTCCACAAAAACAAGCTCTGTGCCTGACCCCATTTCCGGTGTGCGGGCAAAGATCTGAGCGATATTTCCCGCTTCGTTGCGTGCGGCCACGATCACGGAAACAAGGGGGTTATCCGGCGGCGTTTCCGGGCAGGGACGCGCCATGATGAAGTTGGTCATGGCAAAGAGCTTAAAAGGCCACATCTTGACTAAAACCTTATTGCACATTCGATCAATCAATGGTGTGCGAATTGGCCACAAGACTTCCTGCCAGGAGCGGATAACCTCGAAACCCGAAAGATTCAGAAGATCCGTCACATCCTCCACCGTCAGCCAGTTCTGGGTCAGTCTTGGTTTGGCCAGACCCAGTTTTGCCGCGATGATCAGCGGCAGTTCCCACACGCGGCTGTACGAGTTGATGATTAGCCTTGTCCTTGGCTGACAGAGGCGTGAGATCTGTTCAAAGACCTTCTGCACGTCCCAGAGGTCGTCGATCAGATCAGAAAGGATAATGATATCTAAAGGTCCCGTAAGTCCGCTCAGATCGTGACTGTCCGCGTCGAAAAATTCAAGTTCCGGATGGGTAATTCTGGCGCGCTTCACCATCTCCGGTGAAAAATCTACGCCCACGCCGCGCGATGGCCGGAGGGAGGCCAGTAAATTTCCTTGTCCGCAGCCGATTTCCAGTATGCGCTGCCCCGGCGCCACCCAGAAGCGATAAATCTGTGTCAGTCGCTCATGGTACCCTCTGTTCCATCCCGTCCAGGAATCCATCTTGCGAGCGACCGCATCCCAATGATCGCATCGTACTCTCTGGTATGAATCAAATCCTCTATCGTTTGTTGTCACGATTTGCCTTTTTCTTTTGAACTTATGGATTTTATTTCCGGGACTGCCGCCCTTCACAAGTGTACTTATTTTTAAAAGGATTGACGGATTTTGTCAATTGAATTATCGGAATGTCCGCCGCCGGAGTACTAATTGACTTTTCTTATTGATATGTTATTAGTGAAAGCCCCGGAAGGGTTAAAGGGTTATCGCTTAAGGAGGTTCATGTGAATATTACGGTTAAAAAAGGAAATCTTGCCGATACGAAAACTCAGGCTGTCATATTGGCTCTTTGTGAAGGCGAAAAGACATTCTCCGAATTGGTTTCAAAAATCGATCAAAAAACCGGCGGACTGCTTAACGATCTTCTGAAAAGTGGTGATTTTGAGGCCAGGCCGTCGCAAATATCCGTGATTTATACCCGGTCACTGCCGGCAAAAAGAATTGCGCTGGTAGGTCTGGGCAAGAAAAGTGAACTGAATCTGGAAAAAATCCGCAACGCTTTTGCTAAAGTCATGCAGCATCTGCGCGGCTTGAATATTAAAGACGCGGCAACAACCATTGATTGGAATCTTTTGCCGGATCAAAAAGAAAAAATTATTGCAGCGGTAGCGGAAGGAGCGGGTCTGGGCTTGTATCAGTATACGCCTTATAAAACCGTTGGCCGCGACGAGCTCAAGGAAATGCGGCAACTGGAAATTGTGGTTGAACCTAAAGATTATTCCGTTATTCTGGATGAAATCAAAAAGACGAACATCATTACAGACGCCGTTTACTTTGCCCGCAACCTCATTTCGGCGCCCGCCAATGAAATGACGCCGACGATCATGGCCGCCCATGCCGGCAAAATCGCGAAAAGAAAAAATGTCTCCTGCCGTGTCCTGGATCGCGGAAAGCTGAAAATACTAGGGATGAACGCTCTCTTGGGCGTAGCGGCAGGCAGCCATCAACCGCCAAAACTTATTATCCTGGAATATGCCGGCGGGAAAAAAGGCGATGCGCCGATTGCTCTGGTCGGTAAGGGCCTGACCTTCGACAGTGGCGGTATTTCCATAAAGCCCGCGGAAAAAATGGACGAAATGAAAACGGATATGTCCGGCGGCGCGGCGGTTATGGCCATCGTCATGGCGGCGGCGGACCTGAAGCTGCCGGTCAATATCGTCGGTCTGATTCCCGCCACGGAAAACATGCCTGGCGGCAGCGCCTTGAAACCGGGTGATATTCTAAAATCCTATTCCGGCAAGACAATTGAAGTACTGAATACGGACGCCGAAGGACGTCTGATTCTGGCCGATGCCCTGTCCTACGCGTCGAAGTATAAACCGGCGGCCATCATTGACATCGCCACCTTAACCGGCGCGTGCATCGTGGCGCTGGGCGATGATGTCATCGGCATGCTGGGAACGGATGAGCAACTCAAAAAAGAGATCAATCAAGCCGCCCAAACAACCGGCGAACTGGTCTGGGAACTGCCGTTATGGGAAAGCTATTCCGAGTTGATTAAAAGCGATATCGCCGATTATAAAAACAGCAGCGGGCGCACGGCGGGCACAATCACGGCCGCGGCATTTCTCGGCAAATTTGTCGGCGATTACCCCTGGGTGCATCTGGATATCGCAGGGCCTGCCTGGACAATCAAAGATAAGGCCTATATTCCCAAGGGTGCATCAGGCGTGACGGTGCGTTTGCTTGTTGAATACTTGCAAAACCGATTAAATAAATAAATATGCAACCCCTTTTAGAAATCAAGAACTTAAAAACGGTCTTTTCAACGGCCAGGGGCGTGATCAAGGCGGTTGACGGCGTTTCTCTGATGTTGAACGCCGGTGAAACGCTGGGCATTGTGGGAGAATCCGGTTGCGGCAAAACAATGCTGGCGCTTTCCGTGATGAGACTGATTCCGGCAAATGGTCAAATTGCCGAAGGCCGGGTGTTGTTCAATGGCAGGGACTTGTTGTCATTATCCGAAGACGACATGCGGAAAAAACGAGGCCATGATATCGCCATGATCTTTCAGGAGCCGATGACATCGCTCAATCCCGTCTTGCGTATCGGCGATCAGATTGCGGAGGCGATCCGCCTGCACCAGCATGTTCCGGCCAAAGAGGCGCTTGCCCTGAGCGTGAGGCTTTTGGATGAAGTCGGCATTCCCGAGCCCGAAAGAAGGGTGAAGGATTATCCCCACCAACTCAGCGGCGGTATGCGTCAACGCGTCATGATTGCGATGGCCATGTCCTGTCGTCCTCAGTTGCTGCTTGCGGATGAACCGACCACAGCGCTGGATGTGACGATTCAAGCGCAGATTCTTAATTTAATTTCCGATCTGAAAGAAAAAAACAATATGGCGGTCATTCTGATCACGCACGATCTGGGGATTGTCGCCGAAGCAGCGCAAAAAGTGGCGGTGATGTATGCGGGCAAGGTTGTGGAAACATCAGATGTGGAAAAACTATTTGCCCGTCCGCTGCATCCCTATACTCGCGGCCTGATGGCGTCGCGTCCTTCCGGGTGCGCCGATATCGCGGTTGACGGCGAAGCCTATTTAAAAACCATTCCCGGAACGGTTCCCAGTCTCTATGATCTGCCGTCCGGCTGCCGTTTTTCTGAACGCTGTGAACTGGCCGAGGATGAATGCCGTGTTCACGAGCCGGAGTTGATGGAAATTGAAGACGGTCATTTTGTCTCCTGCTTTATGGTTGAGGGTCTCGTAAAAAAACAATGATTGCACGTGATGCATAATGTCTCCCCCGCTCGCGTGACCTTCAGGTTAGGCGGGGGCAGGGGGTGGATGTTTTTGATGCAGTCGCAATATTTATCAGTCGCATGTTGACATGCTTTGTTCCACCTTCGTCACTGCGTGACACCTCCGCCTAACCTGAAGGTCACGCGAGCGGAGGACATTAAAAAGATTAGAGGCGTTTATGTCATCCATATTGATCGACATTCAAAAACTGGAAAAAAAATATGCTCTCGGCGGTGGATTTCTGCAAAACCGGCCCAGGATTGTCCGGGCGGTGGATGGTGTTGATCTGCAAATATTTGAGGGGGAAACCCTGGGGCTGGTCGGCGAATCAGGCTGCGGAAAATCAACGCTGGCGCGGCTGTTGATGAGGCTGGAAGAGCCGGATGCGGGCAGCGCTTATTATAAAGATCAAAATATCTTTGCGCTGTCTTCCGACGGTTTAAAAACCTACCGTCGCCGCGTGCAGATGATTTTTCAGGATCCGTATTCGTCTCTCAATCCTCGAAAATCCGCGATCAGTATCATCCAGGAACCGCTCACTATACATCGGATGGCCAGCCGTGAGCAAAACCGGGAAAGGGCGGCCCAACTGATGACGAAAGTCGGCTTGAGCCAGGAGCAGGCCAAACGTTATCCGCATGAGTTCAGCGGTGGACAGAGGCAGCGCATCGGCATCGCGCGCGCGCTGGCGCTTCAGCCCGCACTGGTCATCGCCGACGAACCGGTTTCCGCTCTCGATGCCTCGATTCAGGCGCAAATTCTGAATCTGCTCAAGGATCTGAAAAAAGACTTCGGTTTGACTTATTTGTTTATCTCACACGACCTCAATGTCATCCGTCATGTGTCCGACCGGATTGCCGTGATGTATCTGGGACGCATCGTCGAACTGGCAGATAAGAATGATCTGTATTCGACGCCGCTTCATCCCTATACGCGAATGCTGCTTTCGGCCATGCCGTCCTGTGATCCGCATAAGCCAAAGCGTGAAATCGCGACTCGAGGAGAGGCTTGGGATGCGGGCGATCAGGGGTGCAATTTTAAAAATCGTTGCGTCTATAAAATAGCAATTTGTGACGAAAAGCAGCCCCAACTTAAGCCATGTTTGGAAAGGGGATTGTGCGCATGTCATCGCGCGGGCAATATTTAAATGTTATGATTCAAGAAGAAAAAGTATTCTGGAAAAACGGTATGCTTGCCGGCGAAGGGTTATGGCGTAAGGCGGCCGGGGATGAAGGCGTTGTAATCTGCCATCCGCACCCGCTGATGGGCGGGTCCATGCACAACAATGTTGTGGAAACAATCCGGGATGTATTTTCGTCTTGCGGCTATTCCACCTTACGATTTAATTTTCGCGGCGTTGGAGAGAGCACCGGCCGTTATGATGAAGGCAGGGGAGAAAAGCAGGACGTTGTATCGGCCTGTGAATTTATGAAAAGTCAAGGTGTCGAAAAAATCACTCTTGCCGGTTATTCTTTCGGGGCCTGGGTTTGCTGCCGCCTGCTTGCGGATAAACCTTCGCTGATTGTTTCCACAATTTTAATTTCTCCCCCTCAAAAATATTTTGATTTTGATTGGGATGGGATGGAAAATGCCGTAGAATTGATGATCTGCGGAGATGGCGATCCGTTTTGTGACGTGGATGATTTAAGGAAAAACGCTGAATATATTCATTCAGAATTAACGGTATGTCAGGCAACGGATCATTTTTATGCCGGACAGGAACCACTTTTAGCTGAATATTTAAAACAATATATTTATGAAAAAAAAGCTTGATTTTAATAAAAATGGTGTTATGTTCGAAGCCAATGTGAGCGTATGAAGACTCACGACAGAAGCAATATATAGGTTTTTTTTAGGAAATTGGTAGTGCTTAGATTGCTTTACAAAAAGAGAAATTAACCGCAGAGAATTCTTAAATCAAGAAAAGAATTTGTGCGGTTTTTTTAGTTTCTGAGGTCTTAAACCGGAAGAAACAAATATTTGAAAGGGGGACTTTTAGCTTTGGCAGAAGGAAAAGTAAAGTGGTTCAATGAGAAGAAGGGGTTTGGTTTTATTGAAAACGATGAGGGCGGAGATGTTTTTGTTCATTATAGTGCCATTTCCGGGACCGGATTTAAGACTCTTTATGAGGGCCAGAGAATTCGTTTCGATGTTGAACAGGGTAACAAGGGACCCAGCGCAACAAACGTTCAACCACTATAATCATTCCAAGTAATTAACATTAAGTAAAATGCCCCGTTTACGGGGCATTTTTTTTAATCGTTGTTACGTGGCAAATCGTTTTAACTCTTTTTGGGCGCTGAAATAGATAACAAAGAAAGCGATGATGGTGGAAATCGGTAGCGCTAACCACGCGCCTGTCAACCCGAACCACGATGATAAGATGATTAATAGAGGAATCAGCAATATCGTGTCACGAAAGAAAAGTAAGTACATAGCAAGAGTTCCCTTGCCCAGACCGATAAACATGTTAATGTAAATCGTAATGGGTGCGGCGAGAACAAGCACGGAAACGTAAATGCGCAAGGCCATTGTGGCCATGGCGATTAATGCGGGGTCTTTTGAGAAAACACCAACGATGGGTTGGGCAAAGACAGCCAGGAGAATCGAAGAAACCGCTGCAAAATAAGTGGCGACTTTTACCGAAACAGCGACAGTTTGTCGCAGGCGTTCGTAGAGTTTGGCGCCCTGGCTGAAACCGATAACCGGCATGATGCCGAAGCCAATGCCGAAAAGAACCATGGTGATTAGACCATTCACGCGGAAACAGATACCCAGTGCGGCAATGGCCAGTGAACCGAAATGAGCCAGAACATGATTGTAAATAATTAAAACCAGAGTGATAATGAGGTTGGTGATGACGGACGGTAATCCGGTGGCGAAAATAGCCTTGATGATTGAAATATCCGGGAGCAGGTATCTCCATTTTAATTCATATTTTGAAGATTTCAGTTGTAAAAAATAAATGGAAAAAAGGCTGGCGAAAAATTGCGCGATGACGGCGGCCAGCGCCGCGCCCTGTATTTCCAGGCGCGGAAAGGGGCCGATGCCGAAAATCAAAAGCGGGTCCAGAACCGCGCTGCAAATGGAGGAAATCAAAACAACGACCATCGATAAAATAGGCCGGCCTTCGGCGCGCAGTAAATTGTTGGACATCATGGAAAAGAACAAAAAAGGCGCACTGAAAATAATAATGTCCAGATAGGCTCGGCAAAGCGGCATGATTTCATCAAACGCTCCAAAGAAAATAAGAATCGGATCACGGAAAAAAATAACGGCCAGGATAAGCGTTAAACCAAAGAAAAAAGACAGAAAAAAAATCTGGCCGGCTGTCTGTTTTGCCTGTATAAGTTTTCCGGCTCCAAACATCCGGGCGGAAAAGGAACCGGCGCCCACACCGGTGCCGACGCCGATGGCCGCGAAAATCATCTGAATAGGAAAGCAAACCGTTAGAGCGGCCAGCGCCTGATGGCTTAATCGCGCAAGCCAGAATGTGTCGATGATGTTGTAAACAGAAATAGCGATCATGGCGATAATCGACGGCCAACTCATTTTCAGAATCAGAGGGAAGATTGCTTCATTGGCCAGATCGAGTCTTTTGTTCATGCTGGAAAGGGTTACACGCAAAGAAAGAGAATTTCAAGACAATAGTCATGAGAAAAAATCTTATCGTCATACTGGGGCCGACCGCTTCCGGCAAAACAACGCTGGCAGTCAGACTGGCCGCTGATCTTCAGGGAGAAATTATCTCGGCGGATTCGCGTCAGGTTTATCGGGGGATGGATATCGGCACGGGTAAAGATTTGTCCGAGTTTCGGATAGACGGCGGAATCGTTCCCTATCATCTGATTGACATCATTGAACCTGAGCAGGAGTTTAATCTATTTGAATTCCAGAAGAGATTTTATGAAATATTTAACAAACTGAAAGAAAAACAAGTATTACCTGTTCTTGTCGGCGGTACCGGTCTTTATTTGGAGTCCGTGCTTACTGGTTATGCCCTGCCGCAGGCCTTGCAAGATGAGCGCTTGAGAGAAGAGTTTGCTGGAAAATCGCAGGCCGAGCTTCAGGACATTCTTCTGGCCATAACTCCTCATTTGCATAACAAAACCGATCTTGAAGATAGGGACCGGCTCATTAGAAAAATTGAAATTGAAAAAGCCAGACAAAATCCGTCAGGCGAGCAACAGCAAAGGCCTTGCATCCATGCCGGAATATTCGGCATCCACTGGGAAAGATCCGTGCTGCGAAAAAGAATCGCGGACCGGCTTAAGCAAAGAATGGCTGATGGAATGATTGAAGAGGTGTCCCGATTGCATTCGCTGGGATTATCCTGGGAGCGGTTAGACAACTTTGGTTTGGAATATCGGTATATCGCCAGGTATCTGCAAAACGCCATAACGAAGGATGAGATGACTTCGAAGCTTCAGATTGCCATTGGCCAATTTGCCAAAAGGCAGATGACGTGGTTTCGGCGTATGGAAAAAAAAGGCGTACGGATAGAGTGGGTTCCCGGAGGAGATTATGCCGCCCTGCATCGCCGGGTTTTAGAAATATTGTCATGAAAAAAGCGTCGTTACTGAATGATTATCTGAACAGATACGCGGTGGGGCTTCACTGGAGACTACAAGCCGGGAATCTCGAAAATATTGAACAGGTTGTCGTTATTCCGGCTTATGCGGAAAAAGATCTGCTCTTTGCCACATTGGCGTCCATCGCCGCCAATGGCGACTCGTTTTTGGAAAAAGCTCTGATTCTCTTCGTGATCAACAATAAGGCGGCCGCACCAGCTGCCGATAAAGAAAACAATACACAAACCCTCGCAATGCTGAACGCCTTGATCCGTAAGCAGTCCTTCAGCAGATTGGCGCTTGCCGGTGATCTCCATGATTTATTGCAAAGAATAGCCGACAGGCCGTTAAAACTGGGCTGCATGGATGCCTCTTCCCCTGGTTTCGAAATTCCTCCCCGTGTCGGCGGTGTTGGTATGGCCCGCAAAATCGGTATGGACATGGCCCTGCGTCTTTTGCAGAATTCCGCTGAGCCGCGTCTCATCCTGAGCCTGGATGCGGATACGCTTGTTCAACCCGACTATTTATCGGCCATCCGAAACGTTTTTCTCTCTGGTAAAACACAAACCGGCATCATTGCCTACGAACATCAAATGCCTTTGGATAAAATCGAGCGGGCTGCGATTTGTTGCTATGAAATCTTTCTGCGTTATTGGGTATTGGGTCTGCAATACGCCCAATCGCCCTATGCTTTTTATTCGATTGGTTCAACCATTGTTACAACAACTGATAATTATCTGGCCGTGCGGGGAATGAATCGCCGCGAGGCGGGAGAGGACTTCTATTTTCTAAATAAACTGGCAAAAACAGGTCCCATCAGCCAAATCAGCGAAACACGGGTCTATCCTTCCGCACGTATTTCTGTTCGGGTCCCCTTTGGCACTGGGGCCGCGGTTGGAAAAATTGTTTCCGGCGCGGGCCAAGAGCAACGCCTCTACGATCCCCGGATATTCATCATTCTGAAAGCATGGATCGCCTTGATGAAACAATCATTTAATCGCTCCGAACATCAAATTCTCGCCAAAGCGCGGGATATCGATCCGGGGTTAGCATCATTTTTAGTCGCTCGTGGTTTTCTAGCGGTCTGGCCGAAAATCCGCCGTAACCTAAAGGATCAGAAGACCTACGAAAGACAATTTCATGGTTGGTTTGACGGCTTTGAAACCTTAAAGCTGGTCAATGATCTCTCCAAAACGCTTTATCCGCGCATTAGCCTGGTTTCCGCATTGAAGAAAATTCTGGAGATGTTGAATTGGGAATGTCCCGGTGGGCTACCTGATGAAAATTTTCCGGTACCGGAAGATGAAATGAGGATTCTGCTTTGCCTCCGAGGCATGACCAATCGATGAACAGCCTTACTTTACGGGATAATCTTCTTGACTTGCCGGGATGATTTCGCATATAGCTCAAATAATATTTTATGATCGTTAACTATTTTCTGGAGGAAATTCATGAATAAAATCGTAATTAAAAGTGTTCTGACTGTTTTATGTGTCATTCTGATAGCCGTAACGTTTGGTTGCGGCAAAAAAGAAGAAGCTACTAAAGAATCTCCGCAGCAAGCGCAACAAAACGCACAAACCGAATCGCCTCTTGGTCTGGATAAAGCCGTGATCACGCCGACCATTAAAGATCCCCCGCAAGTCGAGCCCAAGGATGTGGCGGTCAGTGTTGATGGTCTTGCTTTAAAAAAGGACGAACTGGCTAAAAGGGTCACAGCAAAAATGAGTCTTTATAAAGACAAAATCCCCGCAGACAAGAAGAAAGAAGCTCAGGATGGGTTAAAAAAGCAGTTGGTGGAAGAGTTTGTTTTGCGCACGATATTAACCAACGAAGCCAACAATAAAAAAATTGTAGCCACGGATAAAGAAATTCAGGCGGCAACCAATCAAATCAAGGATAATATTCCACCCGATAAAAAGGTCGAAGATTTCTTCAAAGAGAACAACATTACCAGGGAGGATATTGCTCTGGGAATCAAAATTAGAAAACTAGTCGAAATGGAATCCGGTAAAAAAACTAAGCCGACGCAAAAAGAAATCAGTAAATTTTTTACGGATAATCAAGAGAAGTTCACCACCCAGGAAAGCGTCCATGTTCGTCATATCCTGGTTACGATTGACGCTAAAGATGATGAGAAAATGAAAATTGAAAAGAAGGCCAAGATAGAAAACCTGCGCAAGCAGGTTTCAGAAGGCGCGGATTTTGCCGAAATAGCCAAAAACAATTCCGATTGTCCCAGCAAGGAAAATGGCGGTGATCTGGGAGAAATCAAAAAAGGTCAGACAGTCAAACCTTTTGAAGATGCGGCTTTTTCACAGGAGAAAAGTGCGATCGGGCCGGTGGTGACCACGGAATTCGGCCATCACATTATTCAGGTTCTGGGACGAAGTCCCGGGAAAATCGTTCAATTAGATGAAGTAAAAGATAAAATAGCCCTGTATCTTGAGCAGCAAAAGCAGGGAGAGGCTTTTGCTCAGATGACGGCCAGATTAAAGAAAAACGCGGTCATTGTTTATTACGAGAAGTAATGAGAGTTAAGAAAACAGGTTTGATTAATGAAGGTCTCTGGCTTTTAGGCACGGAAGAATCCTGTGTCTATTTGCTGGAGGGAAGCCAATCATCCGTTCTGATCAGCGCCGGTTTGAGTTATATTCTGCCGGAATGTTTCCGGCAGATCGCTTCCTGGGGTATCTCCGAAAAAAAAATCGATCATATTATTATTCTGCATGCTCATTTCGATCATGTCGGCGTGGTTCCTTTTTTAAAAAGAAAATGGCCGCATGTAACGGTTTACGCTTCATCCCGCGGGTGGGAAGTCCTGGCAAATCCTAAAGCCATTTCGGTAATCAATGAATTCACGCTGAAAGTCTGCCGCAGAGTACGGGGCAATGCCGATATTCTTTCTTCATTAGACTGGCAATGGCGCGACGATGTACGCGGCGAAAACTTAAAACAAAATAGTTGTATTGATTTGGGCGACAGACACGTTGAAATTTATGAGACGCCCGGGCACTCATCCTGTTCGATTTCCGCCTATGTTCCTCAGTTAAAAGCTTTATTTCCGTCGGACGCGGCGGCCATTCCTTATCAAGATGAGTATGTCATTGCGGCCGGGTCAAGTTTTGAGGCCTATCAGCAAAGCCTGGAGAAACTGGCCGGGCTGGATGTTAAACTGCTATGCGCGGATCATTACGGCTATATCACCGGAGAAGAGGCAACGCGTTATATTACGCAAAGTAAAAGCGCGGCAGGTCAAATGATTGATAAGCTTCGTCTGGCGCTGCGCAAGGAGGGTGGCGTCGAGCCTGCGGCGGCGCGATTGGTTAAACTTCATTTTGAGCGAAGGCCAGATTACTTTGTTCATCCGGATATTTTGCTTAGCACTTATACGCAAATGTTAAAACAGTTTACCCATTCTGAAGAGCAGGTCTTTATTTAAAACTGTGCTCTGCATCCGGGAAAGCGCTTGTTTTAACATCCTGAATATAGCGCTTGACGGCATTTTTGATTTCCAGATTTAAATTTACATATTTTTTAACAAACTTCGGCGTCATTCGGTCATACAGTCCCAGCATGTCGTTAACGACCAGAACCTGCCCGTCACAATGAACACCGGCGCCGATGCCGATGGTGGGAATGTTCAGTGCGGCGGTAATCTCCGTTGCCAGTTTTTCGGGCACGCATTCCAGTACCACTGAAAAAGCGCCCGCTTCTTCCAGAATAATGGCGTCCTGTATCATTTTTTCGGCCGCGTTCTCTTTTTTACCCTGGACTTTATAACCACCCAACTGGTGGATCGATTGTGGTGTCAAACCCAGATGCGCCATGACGGGAATTCCCGCTTGGGTCATTCTTTGGACAATTTCTGCGTGTTCCTGACCACCTTCCAGTTTGACCGCCTGCGCGTCGGCTTCTTTTAGAAAGCGTCCGGCATTGGCCAGCGCCGCCTCAGGGGATACCTGATAGGATAAAAACGGCATATCCGCGACAATCATGGCTTTGTGAGCGCCGCGGGCAACCGCTTTCGTATGATGCAGCATATCTTCCATGGTCACGGGAAGCGTCGAGTCATAGCCCATTACCACCATGCCCAGGGAATCACCCACCAGGATAATATCAATATCGCTTTCATCGAGTATGGCAGCCATCCCGTAATCGTAAGCCGTCAGCATGGTTATTTTTTCTCCCTGCATTTTCATTTTTTTAATGTCGAGGATGGTTTTCCGGCTGATCTTATTTTGTGTGCTCATTTTTTACTCCTTTCAACAGTTCCATGATGTTTTTGGCCTGACTGGCACTCAATGTTCCTTTTTGACGCGCGAGTTTCACCGCAACCATTCCCATATCGGCGTACAAAGATGAGTAATCGGGAAGATGACGGGCCATGGCATTAATGTGTTTTTGAATAGTCCCCGCATCGCCGCGGGCAATTGGCCCCGTAAGCGCCCTTGGGCAACCCTGTTTTTCAATGTTTTTCAGACTTCCATAAACCAGAGGCAGGTAGGCCTTGCGGGCATCCTTATCAGCAAAACCGATGGACAAATAAATCGATTCGACGACGCTCATCAATGAAACCAGATAATTCGATGCCATGCAGGCTGCCGCGTGATAAAGAGGTTTTTGTTCAGGAGAAATACAGATGGGGATTCCCCGGAGGTCACGGACAATATCCGCAGAAAGTTTTTTTACACCTTTGGCGGCCGTTACGCCGAAATAGCTGCCGGGAATGTTTTGGATCGCACTGTCGATGGAAGAAAAACTTTGCAGCGGATGAATGCTGGCGACGGAGGCCCCGGCCCGAGCGGCAGGTTCAAGCAGATCAAGTCCTCCCGCGCCGCTCATATGAAACACCTTTTTCCCCCTGACGGAAGAACCGACGACGATTTCCGCGCAGACAGACCCGATACGGTCATCAGGCGTTGTAATCAAAAGGCAATCGGCATGATCCGCCGCCTGTGCGGGGTGTCGGAAGCACTCAGCCCCTGTATAATAGGATTGGGCTCTTTTTAAATGAGCAGCAGAAAGATCGGCCATGGCCGTAATGTCATGGCCGGCTTTTCTCAAAAGAAATCCGATGGCCGTTCCGACCATTCCCGCGCCGATAACGGCAAACTTCAATGATTGTTTTTTTCTCGTCATCCCTGTTCTCCATAAAAAAAGGCCTTCCACAGCGTGAGGAAGACCCGTATCCGACAGTTTTGTTGACGACCGTCTCAGTCTATTACCAGTGATCCAAGCGGTGGATTATCTTCTAACATACACCGGCGTTGCCGTCAAATGATATTTCCGAATCCCTTCCCAACAAAGAACCTTGTTTTTAGATGGTCTCTCAGCTATACAACGCCAAGGAGAACAACATGAAAAAAGTGGATTTAATGATATTTGATTTTGACGGCACGCTCGCCGATACGGGCGCAGATCTTGTTTCCTCCATTAATCAGACGTTGACGTCCATGCGGCTTGATCCAAGATCGCCTGAAGAAATCATCAGCTTTGTGGGTGATGGCGTTAAGAAATTAATGGAAAGATCGCTCGGAGAAAGCGACAAGGGGCGGCTGGAAGAAGCGATGAGCATTTTCAGCGGCCATTATGAAAAGCATCTTCTGGATCAAACCGTTCTTTGCCCGCATATCAAAGATGTGTTGAAATATTTTAATCATAAAATGAAGGTGATTCTGACCAATAAACGTTATCATTTAACACTGGCCATCGCCCGTGGGCTTCACATTGATCGGTATTTCATGGAAATTGTGGGCGCGGATTCCACACCGTTTCAGAAACCGGATCAGCGCGTGGTTGAATATCTGCTGGATAAATATAATGTGGCGGCACAGAAAGCTGTGATCATCGGTGACGGCGTCAATGATATCGCTGTGGCTAAAAATGCGGGGATTTTGTCTTGCGCGTATTTAAGCGGGCTGGGCGACAAAGAGACGCTGCTTACGATGGAAGCCGATTTTTATTGTGAGAATCTCATGGAAATCAATTCTCTGTTTCAATAATGATGATTAAGAAAATTGAGCAAACCATAAATAAGTATTTTCTGCTGGAAAATGGCGACCGCGTTGTTGTCGCCTTATCCGGAGGCGCCGATTCTTGCGCGCTACTCTTGAGCCTTGTCTGCTTGGCTGAAACGCATTGTCTGAAATTGGTTGTTGCCCATTTCAATCATGGGTTGCGTCACGAGGAATCAGATGGAGATGAGCAATTTTGCCGCACCCTGGCTCAAAAAAACGGTCTGCTTTTTGTGACGGAAAAGATGTGTCATCCCTCCATTCCCAAAGGTGTATCACCGGAAGATTTTTTCCGTCGGGAACGGTATCGGTTTTTGGATAAAGTCGCTGCGGATCATGGGGCGAATAAAATTGCGCTTGGTCATCATCTGCACGATCAGGCGGAAACTGTCTTGCTCAACATTTTGCGGGGCAGTGGTCTGGATGGCCTCAAAGGTTTTCTGCCGATGCGGGAAAACAAGTATATTCGTCCGCTGATGGAGGTATCGAGACGGGAAATTAACGAATTTCTCTCTAAGGATGGTGTTGAATATCGTCAGGACAGTTCCAATAACAGTATGGTTTATTTGCGAAACAAAATCCGCAAGGAACTGATACCCTGCCTGAAAGAGAAATATAATCCCCGGATTGAACAAAACCTGGTACGGATGGCGGAGATCATTCGTAGAGACAATGAATTTATCTGCGCATATGTCAACGATATCCTGACATCGCCTCACATTCAAAAAAAGCAGAATGAAGTATCCTTTTCCGCTAAATATTTTAAGACGCTCCACGCTTCTTTAAGTTACAGACTTCTCAAGACTCTCCTGGAAGGTCTGGCGCCGGACGGCAAAGGTTTTTCGTCTTCCCATATTCAATCGCTTGCCGATCTGGTGATCAACAGCGCATCGGGAAAAGAAATTTCATTGCCTTATCGTCTGAAAGTTCAAAAGGAATATGACCGTGTTGTCATTAAATCCGATAAGATAGATAAAACAATGGATTACGAATATTTCATGACGATCCCCGGGACGATTGATTTAAAAGAAAGACGTATTATCTTATCTGCAAGACGGGGGACGGCAGATGAGATTGATTTTAACTGCATCGACAGGATTTATTTTGATGGGGATAAAATTAAAGAACCTCTCTCTATCCGGAATCGCAGAAACGGAGACTGGTTTGAGCCGCTGGGAACACTGGGATCACAAAAAATAAAGAAACTGTTCATTGACCGAAAGATACCAAGGCCGGAACGTGGGCGCCTGGCATTGCTGGTCGATCAGGAATCCGTAATCTGGATTGAGAACATGCACCTAAACGATAGGGTTAAAGTGTCTCCGGAAACAAAAAATGTCTTAATTCTGGAAATTCGTTCCTCGTCACGAGGGCTTAAACCAGCATAAGAAAATATTTGAGTTAAATTGGATATTATTATAAAGGTCACCAAACACAGTTAATTTTAAGGAGAAAGATATTGAATCAGTTTCAAAAAAATATTGCACTTGTCCTGACGGTGCTTCTGGTCTTTTTGCTTGTCTGGCAGTTATTTAATCAGCAGAAGCCTAGCACGAAAGAAATTAATTACACGGAAATGTTATCCCACCTGAATAACGGCGAGATTGCGGAAGTCATCATCCAGGGGGACACCGTTACCGGCAAGCTGGCTAGCGGCAATACATTTAAGACATACGCTCCTAAAGATGATGGGCTGGTTGGAATGTTCAGGGGAAAAAATGTTAAAATTACAGCCAAACCACTCGAAGAAAATCCATGGTATATGATTTTTATTTCGTGGTTTCCCATGCTTTTACTGATCGGAGTATGGATCTTCTTTATGCGTCAAATGCAGTCAGGCGGCGGTAAGGCGATGTCTTTCGGTAAAAGCAGGGCGCGCCTGGTTACCGACAAATCTAAAAAAGTGACGTTTGCCGATGTGGCCGGCGTTAATGAAGCCAAAGCTGAACTTGAAGAAGTGATCGACTTTTTAAAAGATCCCAAAAAATACACCAAACTGGGCGGCCGTATTCCCAAGGGATTGTTGCTGGTGGGGCCTCCCGGAACCGGCAAGACGCTTCTGGCGCGCGCAATTGCCGGTGAAGCCGATGTTCCCTTTCTGAGCATCAGCGGTTCTGATTTTGTGGAAATGTTTGTCGGTGTCGGCGCATCCCGCGTGCGGGATTTGTTTGGTCAGGCTAAGAAAAATGCGCCGTGTATCATCTTTATTGACGAAATTGACGCCGTGGGGCGTCACCGTGGCGCAGGCCTGGGCGGCGGTCATGATGAAAGAGAACAAACCCTCAACCAATTACTGGTGGAAATGGATGGATTTGAATCTAATGAAGGCGTGATTCTGGTTTCGGCAACCAACCGCCCCGATGTTCTGGATCCGGCGCTTTTGCGACCAGGACGTTTTGACCGGCAGGTTGTTGTTCCTCTGCCGGACGTGAAAGGCCGGGAGAAAATATTTGAAGTGCACGCGCGCAAGATACCTGCCGCGGATGATGTCGATTATGCTATTCTGGCTCGGGGTACACCCGGCACATCAGGCGCGGATATCGAAAATCTCGTCAACGAGGCGGTTTTAAACGCCGCAAGGTTAAATAAAGAAAAAGTTAGCATGATGGACTTTGAATTTGCCAAAGACAAGGTTCTGATGGGAACTGAAAGAAGAAGCATGGTCATCAGCGACCAGGAAAAACGCAACACAGCCTACCATGAAGCCGGTCATACACTGGTTGCCCGTCTGATTCCCGGAACTGATCCGATCCACAAGGTAACGATCATTCCGCGTGGCAGAGCCTTGGGATTGACCCAGCAGTTGCCGATTGATGAGAAGCATACCTATCCCAGTCAATATCTGGAAGACACTATCGCCATTTTGTTGGGTGGACGCGCAGCCGAAGAGATTGTGCTGAAGGATTATACCACAGGCGCCGGTAATGACATTGAAAGAGCCACCAATCTTGCCCGGAAAATGGTGTGTGAATGGGGCATGAGCCAGGCAATGGGTCCACTGAGCTACGGCAAGAAAGAAGAGCAAATCTTTTTAGGACGCGAATTTGCCACGCACAAGGATTATAGCGAGGATACGGCAAAACATATCGATGCGGAAGTTGTGTCTATCGTCAAGCGCAACTACGATAAAGCCATGTCGCTTTTAAACGAACATATTGAAATTCTGCACAGAATTTCCAGTGAACTTCTGGAAAAAGAAGTTCTCAATAGTGCTGAAATTGATGAAATCATCGGCAGCGCACTGCCTGTCCAACCGGCGGCGCAGACGTATTCGTGATAAATCATATATTTCCATCACTGAAAATGGTGAGGAATTTTGAAATTAGTTAAAATAGACAATTTTAACGAAGCTGTCGCTCTATTTAAAAAAATAGGCGTTGATCCTTATGGGATCAACGCGATGGCAACCAAGACACAATCCATTAACATCCTTCTTTCGGCGCAGTCCTGTAAAGTAGCGAATATTCTCAAACAGGAGATGCTGTCGCTGGGCGCTGATGCTGCGGTGGCGCGAGGAAGCGTTGCTTGTAGTATCGACGCGACGGATGTGTTAATCATGGGAACGCTCAAACAAATCACTGCGCTCACTAAGAAAATCAAAAAACAGCCTTTTGGATTAAATTTGATTGCAGAAGACATCCTGGCGTTGCTCAGCAGCATTAATCAAAATCGATATATTTTAAAAACATCGCGACGTGAGATAGTATTGGGCGAAAAAACATTGATCATGGGTATTTTAAATGTCACACCGGATTCATTTTCCGACGGCAACCTTTTCTTTAATCAGCAAAAGGCCATTGAGCGCGGTTTGCAAATGGTGGACGAGGGCGCTGATATTATCGATATCGGCGGGGAGTCCACCAGGCCCGGCGCAAAATCAGTTCCTGCGCGTCAGGAAATCGCCAGGGTCATTCCAATTGTTGAAAGCTTATCGGGCAAGATCTCAATTCCCATATCCGTGGACACAACAAAATCGCCAGTGGCCCAGGCAGCTTTGTCTGCCGGTGCGGAAATAATCAATGATATCAGTGCGCTGGGTGGCAACAAAATGGCTTCTGTTGTGAAAAAGGCCCAGGCCGCTTTAATTCTGATGCACATGAGAGGCAAGCCGGAAAATATGCAAACCGGCAATCTGGTCTATGATGATTTGATGGAAGAGATTATTTGTTATCTCCAAAAGGGCTGTCGGAAGGCATTTGCCGCAGGCATAGAAAAGGATCATTTGGTTTTGGACCCGGGTATCGGTTTTGGAAAAACCCATGATGATAATTGCAAAATAATAAAAAATTTTGGCGTATTAAAAAGCCTGGGGCTGCCTTTGATGATTGGAACATCCCGTAAATCGTTTATCGGTCAGATCACGGGTGGAACACCGTCGGACAGACTGGAAGGAACAGCCGCAACCGTTGCCGCAGCCATCATGAACGGCTGTCATATTGTCCGCGTTCATGACGTGGTTGTCATGAAAAAAATCGCTGCCATGACGGACGCGATTATTCACGCTTAAGGGAAATCATGATATACGGAATCGGCATCGATTTAGTAGAAAACGACCGCATGAATAAAATTATTCAAAAATGGGGTGAAAAGTTTTTGTGTCGAGTCTTTTCAGAAAGCGAGATCGCCTATTGCGGTCGTCATGCTCAGGCACATATTCACTATGGCGCCAGATTTGCCGTGAAAGAGTCATTTCTCAAGGCCATCGGTATCGGGTTGGGTAGAGGAGTGAAGTTAAACGAAATCGAAGTTGTCAATGAAGAAAGCGGTAAACCGAATCTGATGCTTTATGGCGGAGCGCAGGAACATTTTGTTCAAGCCGGAATCGAAACGATTCACCTGAGCATCACCCATACAAAAAATTACGCATCTGCGATGGTTTTACTGGAAAAATAATTATTAAATCACTACTGTCCGGAATAACCGACAATTAAGATTTGTAAAAGGTTAACATATTTCACGAAAGATGCAATTTATGTTTGTCTTCGACTTGAAAACGCATAGCGGAATCTGTAAACCTTCCCGAAGAATATTTCAGGGAAGG
>JAUYFM010000037.1 GCA_030690945.1 Smithellaceae bacterium
CCTTCCCTGAAATATTCTTCGGGAAGGTTTACAGATTCCGCTATGCGTTTTCAAGTCGAAGACAAACATAAATTGCATCTTTCGTGAAATATGTTAACCTTTTACAAATCTTAATTGTCGGTTATTCCGGACAGTAGTGACTTATGGTAAATAAATATTGAAAGCATCTTCTAGCGGACTCAAAGATTGAAATGAATAATAAAATAGCAATCCTCGTTGTTATATTGATTTTAGTTTTCGGCCAAAGGATTTGGGCTGCTGATGCAATATTCAAGGGCGATATGCTCACGCTTCAGCAATGCATGGATATTGCCCGTAAAAATCATCCCGCGCTCAGTGCGGCAAGCGGTACAATCAGACAAGCTGAAAGTAAAATTGGCCAGGCCAGATCAGGGTATTATCCACAGATTGTCCTCCAGTCAGGCTATTCGCGCGTCGGTCCTTCACCCACCTTACTGCGGAGTGATCCTTATAATTACTATTCCAATACGCTGAACCTGAACCAGACATTGTTTGATTTTGGCAAAACCGCCACAGCCGTGGACATACAGACCTTAGGCAAACAATCTACCGAGGCGGATTTTCAGGATGTTACCGCTTCCATCATTCTTGGCGTGAAAGAGGCTTATTATTTTTTTCTCAAAGCGAAAATGAGCGACACCGTCGCGGTGGAGACGGTGAATCAGTTTCAGCAGCACTATAACATTGCCAGAACATTTTTCGAAACAGGGAAAAGTTCAAAGATTGATGTCACCAGCGCGGAAGTCAACCTCAGCAATGCTCGGATCCAATTGATTTCCGCTCAAAACGCACTGCGCATTGCGCAGGTGAATCTGAACAAAGCCATGGGTGTGATATCCGCTCCCAAATATGATGTTAAAGAAGAATTCCACCTGGAATTGGCGGATATGTCTTTTGAAGCAGCCCTTGCACAGGCTTATGAAAACCGACCGGACCTCTCTTCCATATCCCGAAAAAAAGATGCACTGGAGAAAAGTGTCGATCTCAATAAAAAAGGGTACCTGCCCGTGCTTTCCGGCAACGCCGCTTATGATTACGCGGGAGACGACACATCCATGGATAAATCATGGAATGTCGGCATTGCTTTGACCTTCCCTCTTTTCACCGGCCTTTCCACTAAGTATGCCGTTGAAGAAGCCAGAGCCAATCTGGACATTGCAAAAGCCAATAAGGAATCGCTCAAGCAGAAAATCTATCTGGAAGTGCAATCCACCTGGCTCAACCGCAAGGAAGCTTATGAACGCATTGAAGTAGGCAAAATCATCGTGCGGCAGGCTGAAGAAACCCTTGACCTTGCCAAAGGTCGATATGCAACCGGCGTGGGCAGTTCTATCGAGATCACGGATGCCATGATTAAACTCAATAATGCCAAAATGACATACATCACCGCTTTGTCCGACTTCAGTGTCGCACAGGCCAGTCTGGAAAAAGCTAGCGGAGCCAAAAAATGAAAAAAATAATTATTGCGGTCGTCATCCTTCTTATTATTCTCGCCGGCGTGTTCTTAGTCCTTAGAAAACATAATAAAACATCCCCATACATAACACAGACAGCGGATCGGGGTAACATCCACGCGACTGTTTCCGCCACGGGAACCGTCAACGCAGTCACCACCGTCCTGGTCGGCACACAGGTATCCGGCACAATTAAGCAGCTTCTGGTTGACTACAACTCGACCGTTAAGAAAGGGCAGTTGCTGGCCCAAATTGATCCGGCCTCGTTTGACGCCCAGGTAGCCCAGGCCTCTGCCAATTTATCACTGGCCCGGGCCAATCTGGAAAAATCAAAAGTTGCCGTGCGCGATACCATTACAACTTTTGAAAGAAATAAAATTCTTTTCGCGAAAAATTTTATCTCTAAAAGTGATTTGGATACTTCCGAAACCAATTACCTTTCTGCACTGGCGCAGATTAAAGCATCCGACGCGCAAGTTGAGCAGGCAAAGGCCGCTTTGAATTTAGCTCAGACCAATCTTCGCTATACGCAAATTCTATCTCCGGTTAACGGCACGGTCATTTCGCGCAGTATTGACGTGGGACAAACCGTGGCGGCCAGCTTTCAGACACCGACGCTTTTCAACATTGCTCAGGATCTAACAAAAATGCAGATTGAGACCAGTGTCGATGAAGCGGATATCGGCAGCATTAAAACAAATCTGCCGGTAACCTTTACCGTAGACGCCTATCCCGACATCACGTTTAAAGGAAATATTTCGGTCATCCGCAACGCACCGACCACCGTCCAGAACGTGGTAACCTATATTGTAATTGTTCAAGTAGATAATCCCGACTTGAAACTCAAACCCGGCATGACGGCCAACGTTTCGATTATTATCGCCGATAGAAAAGGTATCTTACGTATTCCCAACGCTGCGTTGAGAGTAAAAATAACCGACAAGGAACTTACCGCTAAAGGGCCCAAAGGCGCTGGTGTCTGGATTCTGGAGGATAAAAAACCGAAACGTGTCCCTTTGACCCTTGGCATCAGAGATAATCGCTTTACTGAAGTTCTATCGGGTAATATTTCTGAAAACTCCGCGATTATTGTGGAAGTGAAAAGCAATAATCAAAAAACGAATGCACAAACCGGCCCACCTCCTGGCCCGAGGTTTTAAAGACAATGGCCCTTATTGAAACTAGTCAAATGGAAAAAAAATATGAAGTCGGTGACAGCATCGTTCACGCACTGGACAAAGTCTCCCTTCAGATTTCTTCAGGAGAATTTGTCGCAGTGATGGGACCTTCCGGCTCCGGTAAATCCACCTTTATGAATGTTATTGGCTGTCTGGATGAGCCAACTGCCGGCCGGTATTTGCTCGACGGCATTGACGTCAGTCAAATGGACCGCGACGCGCTTGCCGAAATTCGCAATGAAAAAATCGGTTTTGTTTTTCAGGGCTTTAACCTTCTTTCGCGCACAACAGCGCTGGAAAACGTCGAAGTGCCCCTGCTCTATAGTAAAAGCATACCGAAAAACCGTAAAGACATGGCCAGAGAAGCACTCAAACTGCTGGGATTGGAAGACCGTCAGCAGCATCATCCCAATCAGCTTTCCGGCGGGCAGCAGCAGCGTGTGGCGATCGCCCGCGCCCTGGTCAATAACGCGCCTCTTTTACTGGCCGATGAACCGACAGGTAATCTGGATACCAAAACCAGCATTGAAATCATGGAGCTCTTTGTCCGGCTTAATGAAGAAAAAAAGATCACCATTGTTCTGGTCACGCACGAACCGGATATCTCGACTTTCAGTAAACGGATCATTCGTTTCCTCGATGGAAAGATTGTCAGTGATAAGGAAAACAGATCATGATCAATCTTCCCTCCACCGTTAAAATTTCATTGCGCGCCCTGCGCGTCAACAAAATGCGATCAGCTTTAACCATGTTGGGCATCATTATCGGCGTTGCCGCCGTCATCACCATGCTCGCAGTGGGAAAAGGCGCCAGTAATAAAATATCCGAACAGATCGCCACAGTCGGCAGCAATCTGATTATTGTCATCCCCGGTTCGACAACCACCGGCGGCATTCGCCTGGGCAGCGGCGCAACCCAGAATCTGACCCGCGCCGATGCTGACGCCATTAAAAACGAGTGCTCCGCTGTATCAACGACCGCTCCTATTTTAAACGGCGGCGCACAAATTGTTTACGGCAATCAAAACTGGGCGACGGTTGTTTACGGAACGGATGAAAGTATGGTGGTGGTGCGGGATTGGACACTGGCAACCGGCAGAAATTTTTCTGATCAGGAAATTCGTAGCGCCGCCAAGGTCTGCATATTGGGACAAACCGTAGTAGATAATCTCTTTGGCAATGATGATCCGATCAATAAAGCCATCCGGATTAAAAAGGTGCCTTTTACAGTTATCGGCGTTCTGGAATCTAAAGGCCAGTCCATGATGGGCCAGGATCAGGACGACGTCATTTATGTGCCGGTATCCGCCGCTCAAAGAAACCTCTTCGGCAGAACACATCCGGGAACCGTGCGGTCGATCATGGTCAAAGCTAAAAGCACGGAAGATTTGGAAAGGGCTGAAACACAGATCAAGGAGTTGCTGAGACAAAGACATCGTCTTGGTCCGAAACAGGATGATGATTTTACCGTTCGCAACCTCACCCAAATGATGCAGATGGCGGAACAGGCCTCCCGCGTCATGGCGCTCTTGCTGGCGGCCATCGCCGGCGTGTCGCTTTTGGTGGGTGGCATCGGCATTATGAATATCATGCTGGTATCCGTTACGGAAAGAACACGTGAAATCGGCATCCGCATGGCAGTCGGCGCCAAATCCTGGGATATTCGCACGCAGTTCATCATCGAAGCACTGATTCTGTCTCTCATCGGTGGCCTGATCGGTGTTTTACTGGGAATCCTTGCCGCGGAATTACTTTCTTTCTTTGCCGAATGGACAATATTAATATCTACTTATTCCATAGTGCTGTCTTTTTGTTTTTCCGGATTAGTCGGTATTTTTTTCGGTTTTTATCCGGCCTACAAAGCATCACTGATGAATCCTATTGACGCTTTACGGCATGAATAAAACAGGTGGATTCATCTTCAGATAATTATATTGACCTATCGATGCAATTGCGATAAAAACTTTTATCAATTTTATCAGTCTCCATAATTAGCCACGCTGATAAAATTTTATTGCAGCTAACAGCAAAAAATTAATGATAAAGGGAGGCACAGAAAAGAACTATGAGTACGGAAATTAAAGCCCCCATGCCGGGGAAAATATCTAGTATTACAGTGAGCTTAGGTGATCAAGTTAAAGAAGAAGATGAGATAATCATCATGGATGCGATGAAAATGGAAATTCCCGTTTACGCACCAGGTGCAGGAACCATCAAGGAAATCAAAGTCAAGGTAGGCGATTCCGTTAACGAAGGACAAGTACTGGCCATTCTCGACTAGTCCGAATCTTTTTATCCGGAAGGAAACACCAAACCCGTTGTATTTACGCCTCAGTCGCAAATCAACGGGTTTATTTTACTCAGGATGTGCTGTAATTTTGCATCAATCTTCTCCTCAAGATTACTCAAAGAATGACCAGGGAGAACCATCATGATGATAACTAAAAAGGATCTCTTTGCCGATATATCAGATGATCTAAAGGACGAACTGATTGAAACCATTCTCCAAACCTCCAATTTTCGTATCGAAAGAATTGTTTCCCATGGTCATTGTTCAATGGATGGCTTTTGGTACGATCAATCTGACAATGAATGGGTTGTTCTTTTAAAGGGAAACGCTGCGCTTCGTTTTGAAGATCAATCTCAACTCATCAGGATGAATCCCGGTGATTACCTTCATATTGAGAAACATGTTAAGCATCGGGTGGAATGGACAAATCCTGAGCAGGAGACCATCTGGCTGGCTGTCCATTATTCATAGAGGGTAAAATATATAGTGTACAAACTTAAGGAGGAACAAACATGCCGGTGATCACTTGCCTTCATTGCGGTGGAAGAACGATGGACGACTGCGCATCCTGCAGGGTCAAGCCAGGTAGGGAGGGAATCTGCCAAGCCTGTGGAGGCGATGGTAAGGTAACCATTCCAGAAAACGCCGTCCCTTGCCCTCATTGTAATGGAAGTACGAGACACGACTGTGCATCCTGCATGGTCGACGGCGATGAAGGCATCTGTAAAGTGTGTAACGGTAAAGGTCGCCTGCTGCCTGGATAGTATTAAGGTATCATCTATACCTCTTTCATCATCGGTTATTAGCTCTTTATCATCTTCAGAAAAACCTGAATTCTTTTTTTCGTCAATCAATTCAAGGCATATCCATATCCGCGGAATTCCTCCCTCTCAAGCGCCTGAAGTCAGGCTCTGCCAGATGTCGTCCATAAGCCATGGATTGAAAATGCGTGTGCCCCGGACGTTAAACTGCTGATCACCGTTATAAAAGACAAATCCGGGGGCGATGCCCTTGACACCCAGCGCCTGAAAACGCTCTATTCCTTTAATAAAATCAGTGGAAAAAGTTGCGGAAGATTTTATCTCGACCGGCGTCAGTGCGCCCTTTTCTCTGATCAGTAAATCAACTTCATTGCCGTGGGAGTCGCGGAAAAAAAACATCTCCGGCCGAATCCCTTTGTTGAGCGCGCTTTTCATGATGTCCGCAATAATGAAGTTTTCATAGAGATTGCCGCGCAGCGGATCGCGGGCCGCCTGTTCTTCCGTGCTGATACCCAGAAGAAAAGCAGCCAAGCCCGCATCCGTGAAATATATCTTGGGAGACTTGATCACACGCTTTTGAATATTTTCAAAGAATGGCGGCAGGTCGAATACAATATAAGAAGCTTTCAATACGGAAATCCAGTCTCTGACTGTTGTGGCGGATACACCCGCATCATTCGAGAGAGAAGCCAAATTGACAATCTGTCCCACCCGGCCGGCCAGTAGAGTGAGAAATTTCTGAAATGGCGACAGGTCACGCAATTGAATCAAAGCGCGCACATCCCGTTCGACGTAGGTTTGCAGATAGCTGTTGAAGAACCTGCGCGATTCGATATTTTCCTCATGAAGTCGTGGAAAACATCCACGGACGATTGCGCCAAAAACTTCCTTCTGCGCAGACGGATAATGTTTCAGTTCGTGACTGGAAAAAGGCCAAAGCGTAAGCATTGCAGTACGGCCTGCCAGCGACTGGCTTATGGCTTCATGCAGTCGCGGTTGATGGCTGCCCGTCAGGATAAACCGTCGGCGTCTTTTATCCTTATCAACCATTCCCTGGATGTAGGAGAGCAGCACCGGCAGACGTTGTATCTCATCCAGAATGGCCCCTCCTTCAACCCCGCCTAAGAAGCTCTTGGGATCAGTTTCAGCCGCCATCCTGATATCCGGGTCTTCCATGGAAAAGTAAGGTTTATCCGGGAACGTCATTATTGCCAGCGTCGTTTTGCCCGATTGACGAGGGCCCAAAATGGTTACGACAGGATACTCCGCCGAAGACCGTCTCAACTCTTCTGAAATATCTCGAATAATCATGGCGTTTAAGATAATTCATTATTGTGTAAATAGCAAGTTGAGATTTTGATTTGCACAGCATTGGCCAGAAAATCCATTTGATGGCCTTCGCCGAAAGCGGATGATAAGCTCACCAACAGCCAAGTCACTTTGGAAATTAAACCTCACTCGTGATCACGAAAAATCATACCGCAGGTTAGCAATAGGTTAAGCACAAAGAAAAAGGGGCTACAGTATTTATCTGTAACCCCTTGATTTATTTGGTGAGCCCTGTCGGGGTCGAACCGACAACCTACTGATTAAGAGTCAGTTGCTCTACCAGCTGAGCTAAGGGCCCTTCTTTTTATCTTCTGGTACGCCCGGTAGGATTCGAACCTACGACCAACAGATTCGAAGTCTGCGACTCTATCCAGCTGAGCTACGGGCGCATAATTTATATATGGGGTGAGTGAAGGGATTTGAACCCTCGGCCTCCGGGGCCACAACCCGGCACTCTAACCAACTGAGCTACACCCACCATTTTCGCTTTGGTGCGCCTGGAGGGATTCGAACTCTCGGCCAACGGATTAGAAGTCCGTTGCTCTATCCAGCTGAGCTACAGGCGCATTATTAATCCTGCACCAAAAAAGAAGTAGCCTAATAGCCCCTCTTCCTTTTTTTGTCAAGGTCTAATGCTAAAAGTTATTTTACCTGACATAGCCGGCGATGCCTTCAAAACGATACCCTCTTTTCTTGCCGGTCGCGCTTTTAGAATTTGTTGAATAATAATGCCTTCCGGTTGACGGGTTAAACCAACGATACAGTTCCCGGGTATTTGTCATGCGCGATGTCGCAATATTACCAATGATGCCTTCGTAAACATAACCGTCCAGTTTTTTGCCGCCACCGGTCCGGTCATAATGGTAAAAATGATCCTTGAGGAGAGGGTTATACCAACGAAAAAAATTAGTCGTACCGGGTGTTTGCGGCGCAAAAAGCCTAAAGGCGATACCCTCTTTCAAATAACCATTCTGAATCAGTCTTGTGGATTCCGCCAGGGGATCGGCCGTAAACAGACTGTCAAGATCTTTTGAATACAAATAAACATCAATAACTTTATGCCCCGAATCGGAAAGCACATCAACAAAGACTTCCGCGATTTCTTGTCCAACATTTGATTTAAAGACGATCTGGTCGCCGTAATGGCCCGGAGCAAGATAGGACGTATCTACTTTAACGTTGATATAGTCCGTTTCACTCATGGTTGTGCCGGAATTGGGAAAGACCGTGATCCAGCCCTTGGGCCCCCGCATGATTTCCTTACCGAATACTTTGACGCCCTCCAGTTCCAAGCTACCTTCTCTGATCACTATTGTAACGGCATGCGGACCGTCTGTCAGTCCCTCGGCAATCAGTAATTCCTTCTTTTCCCATTCACGGGATAATACGTCCGGTAGGTTCAGCATTACGTCATTAAGATAGATGGAATATTTGTCATCTTCCGCATGGGACTGTAAGAAAACACTGATACCGGTTCCATTAAACCGAAATTTGATAGCGCTTGCAGTACCTTTACTTAAGGGGTATCCGTTTTTTTCCGTCCATTTTCCGATCAATTCCATGGAATCTTTCAGATGTTCGGGAATAACGTATTTACCTTGTTCCGGCGGTTCTTCATTATGAAAAGAGAGGTATCTTTCTTTTTGTAATTCCTTCATGAATTCAGTTGACTTGGCTTGTGACGGGAAGACGGACCATCTCAACATTTCCCTGCCCTTGTTGGTCAATTCTATTCTTTTAGATATTATTTTACCGGGCAATTGCGCGCCCAAATCCAGACGCTGCGGATTTAAACTGATGGACGGAATATCCTGCAGAGCATGAATTCGGAAATCCACAAATATGGTTCTTTGACCTCCGGTTGACATCAGCCTGATTGCCTTTCGGTACTGGCCGGCTTTTAAGTCTTTTTGGCAGATAAACTCTTTTCCCGCGGCTTCCAGCTTCATGCTGGTCCGATAGGTGGGAATTCTTGATTTTTCCCATAAAACATTCACCTTGCTTTCAGCGACCTTCAATTCCAAACGCAGAGATATCGGTTCGTTGGATGCCGTCCCTTTAAGTGTTTTACCGGCAGCACTCTCCCAGTCATCCGGACAGGATGCTGACCATTCCATTATTCCCGGTGCAATATTCTTTAAACTAAACTCTCCCAAAGCGGTTTCACCCGGTTTGATTGATCCCAGATCAATTTCCCTTGGCGTGACCGTGAGAACAGGACGCTGTTCTTCCTTATTTATGTTCTTTGAATTGGCGATGCCCGAAGAATGCTGTTGGTTTGTTTTATAATCTGAACCGGGTTGTGCATAAGCATTGAATGACCAAAAAATAAAAACCGTAAACATGGAGATAAAATAAATAAATTTCTTAAACATGGTTCCCTCTTAAAAACGAATTAAAGCTTACTATCGCAAAGATGAATTTTACGCAATAATTTTAAAACACTTGACAGAGGTACTGAAGAAGATGTACGTTCGCGCAAATTTTCAAGACACCCGCTAAAAAATGGGAGCTGATACAGATACCCTGTCATTGTTATCCTATGAATTATGAAAATTTAAAATACTGGATGGCTTTAAAGTCCATTGACGGAATCGGTAACGCGTCGTTTCAACCGCTGCTGGATCATTTCCGCTCTCCGTCCGCTGTTTTTTCGGCAACCATTTACGATCTTTCCGCAATTCCCGGAATAAGTAAAAAGAGCGCGGCAGCCATCGTTTCATTTAAGGATTGGGACACAATCCTTCGTCAACTGGATGGGCTTGAGAAAACAGGGGTTCATATTATTACCTGTCTGGATGAACTTTACCCGCGAAATCTCTTTAATATTTATGACCGGCCTGCTTTCCTTTACGTTTTGGGCCATCTGGAAAAAGATGATATCAATCTCGCCATCGTTGGTTCGAGAAATGCCAGTACCTACGGCAGATATACGACGGACAGAATCAGCCGGGAACTTGCACTCAGAGGCATTACGATTGTCAGCGGCATGGCGCGGGGCATCGATTCCTGCGCGCATCGCGGTGCTCTTGCCGTACAGGGACGCACGATTGCCGTCCTGGGCAGCGGTCTGGATGTGATTTATCCGCCGGAAAACAAAAAATTGTTTGCTGATATTTCTCAAAACGGTGCGGTGATCTCAGAATTTCCGCTGGGAACTCAACCTCTCTCTTATCATTTCCCGGCACGCAACCGTATCATCAGCGGTTTGTCCTACGGTGTTGTCATTGTCGAAGCCGGAGAGAAAAGCGGCTCTCTCATCACGGCCAGACTGGCAATGGAACAGGGGCGCGAGGTTTTCGCGATTCCCGGCACGATTGATTCCGCTTCCTCTCGCGGAACCAACAGCCTGATCAAGCAAGGGGCCAAGTTAATAGATAGCATCGACGACATTCTGGAAGATATTCTCCCTCAACTGGAACGATTATCCGTACAGCCGACACGCCGAGAGCAGGAGATAGTTCCCCCGGGTGCTTCACTTGCAGACGTTGAAAGAAACACGGATTCACTCCGTCCCATTGATCAGAAGATATTGAGGACTCTGTCTCAGAGAAAGATGCATGCCGACGATATTATTGCAGACACAGGCTTGCCTCCTGCTGATGTGTTAAGCACATTGATTACACTGGAATTAAAAGGGATTGTTCTACAACACGCAGGGAAGTTATTCTCATTGAGATAATAAAAAGCTTTACAAATGTAATTTGACCGACTATACGGTGCGGCGAAATGTAAGGAGTTGTTATGGCAAATTCATTAATTGTCGTGGAATCTCCCACGAAAGTTAAAACAATAAAAAAATTCCTGGGCAAGGATTTTAATGTGGTCGCTTCCATGGGACATATCAAAGATCTGCCGAAAAGCACGCTGGGCATTGATCTCACAAATGATTTTGAACCCACCTACGATGTCATTGAAGCCAAGAAGAAGACTATTGATGAATTGAAAAAAGCGGCCAAAACCGCCGAAAATATCTATCTGGCGCCTGACCCGGACCGCGAAGGGGAAGCCATCGCCTGGCATATTTTCGATGTTATCGGCGCGAAAAAAAATAAAAATATCTATCGCGTTCTTTTTAATGACTTAACAAAGAACACCGTATTGGAAGCCATTAACCATCCGCTTCAACTCGATTTTAATAAATATGAGGCGCAGCAGACGCGCCGCATTCTGGACCGGCTGGTCGGTTACCAGATCAGCCCCGTTCTGTGGGACAAAGTCAAAAGAGGCCTGAGCGCCGGCCGTGTACAATCCGTCGCCGTGCGGATGATTTGTGAAAGAGAAAATGAAATCAATAAATTTGTACCGGAAGAATACTGGAATCTGGTGGCACAGTTTGAAGGCAGCCATCCGCCGCCTTTTGAAGCGAAGCTGCTTAAGGTTGACGGCAAGAAGGCAAAGGTCGTAAATGGTGAGCAATCCGCAAAACTGGCCGCCGAAATTAAAAAAGCTTCCTTTATTGTCGAAAAGCTGGAGAAAAAAGAGCTCAAACGTTCAGCCCTTCCGCCTTTCACAACCAGCAAGCTGCAGCAGGAAGCCTCCCGCTGGCTGAGATTTTCAGCAAAGAAAACGATGAGCGTCGCTCAAAAATTATATGAAGGCATTGAACTGGGCAAAGAGGGATCAGTCGGTCTCATCACGTATATGAGAACCGACTCTTACCGCATCGCCGACGAAGCCCTGGCCGCCGTACGGGATTACATCAAAGACAATTATTCATCCGATTATCTGCCGTCGAAGCCGCACACCTACAAGACCGCGCAAAAAGCACAAGACGCGCACGAAGCGATCCGTCCATCCTCTCTGGCCTACAAGCCACAAGCCATTAAAGAATATTTATCCAATGACCAGTTTAGGCTCTATCAGCTCATTTGGAACCGTTTTGTCGCCAGCCAGATGAATCCGGCGATTTTTGATCAGACCACTATTGATATAGCCGGTGCCAATTGTATTTTCCGCGCCCAGGGACAAGTGTTGAAATTCCCCGGCTTCACTATTGTCTATACGGAAGGCAAAGACGAGAAAGAAGATGAAAATGGCGTGGATAAACTTCTTCCGGAAGTAAAGGAAAATGAAAAATTAAAATTATTGAATCTGAATACGGACCAAAAGTTCACGCAACCGCCGCCGCGTTTTTCGGAAGCCTCACTGGTACGAGAACTGGAAGAAAAAGGCATCGGCCGCCCCAGCACCTACGCGGCGATTATTTCCACGATTCAGGATCGTGAATATGCCTGTCTGGATAAGGGCAAATTTTCCCCCACGGAATTAGGAACGGTTGTCACGGAGCTTTTAGTGAAAAGTTTTCCCACTGTGCTGGACATGACCTTTACGGCGGATATGGAAAACAAGCTCGATGCCATTGAAGGCGGCACCAGCAAACGCGTCGATACCCTCAAAGAGTTTTACGGACCGTTTGCTGATGAACTGAAAAAAGCAAAAGAGGAGATGAGAAATGTTAAGCAGGAAGAAACACCAACGGATCTCATCTGCGAAAAATGTAACTCACCCATGGTAATCAAATGGGGGAAAAATGGACGCTTTCTGTGCTGTTCCAAATATCCCGAATGTAAAAACACCATGAATTTCACGCATGATGAAAATGGCAAGGTAAAACACGTGGAGACACAAACAACGGACATTCAATGCAATAAGTGCGGTAAAACCATGCTGGTCAAAGAGGGTCGTTTTGGACAGTTCCTGGCCTGCTCGGGTTATCCGGAATGCAAGAATACCATGAACGCCGCGAAAAACGAGAACGGTGAAATCATCGCGCAGGAAGCACCGACAACCGATGAAGTTTGCGAATTGTGCGGCAAACCGATGGCTGTCAAACGCGGCCGCTATGGTCAGTTTTTAGGCTGTTCCGGTTATCCCGAATGCAAAAACATCAAGAAGATGGGCAAGGACGGCAAGATGACGACGCAGGAAACGCCGGCAACCGATGAAGTTTGCGAATTGTGCGGCAAACCGATGGCCGTCAAGCGCGGCCGCTTCGGTCAATTCCTGGGTTGCACCGGTTATCCCGAATGCAAAAACATCAAAAAAACACCTAAAAATAAATCGGGTGAATAAAATCGCTGACGTCATCATTATCGGCGGCGGTCTGGCCGGCTGTGAAGCGGCATGGCAGCTTCTGCGACGCGGCCATACGGTTCATCTTTTTGAAATGAAACCGCAGAAGTTTTCTCCCGCTCATAAAATGAAACACCTGGCAGAACTGGTTTGCAGCAATTCTCTCAAATCCAACAGTCCCGATAGCGCCCCCGGCCTGCTCAAAGATGAAATGCGCAGGCTTCACTCCCTGATCCTCTCAGTTGCCGATCAAACAGCCGTTGCGGCAGGCTCCGCTCTGGCTGTGGATCGCATAGAATTTGCCCGCAAGGTTGAAGCAGAATTATTACAGCAAAATAATTTTACACTGAGCCGGATGGAAATCACCGAGATACCCTCTGGTGCTTTAACCATCATTGCCACAGGCCCTCTTACTTCCGACGCGTTGGCTCAGTTCATTCATGCACTGCTCGACGGTTCTTATCTTTATTTTTATGATGCCATCGCACCGATCGTGGAAGCTGATTCCATCAACATGGATAAGGTTTACTGGGCATCGCGCTACGATAAAGGCACGCCCGACTATCTCAACTGTCCGCTTTCTGAAAAAGAGTATAAACGCTTCCGGCAGGAATTGCTGGCGGGTGAAAAAGTTGCCGCCAAATCGTTTGAAGAAGTAAAACATTTTGAAGGCTGCCTGCCCGTAGAAATAATGGCCGCGCGTGGTGAAGATACGCTGGCCTTCGGCCCGATGAAACCGGTGGGATTGATCAATCCGTATACAGGCGCCATGCCTTACGCCGTTGTTCAACTGCGCCGGGAAAACAGTTCCGGCAGCCTTTTCAATCTGGTCGGCTTTCAGACCAAGCTGACCTGGCCCGAACAGGAACGAATCTTCCGTCTGATTCCCGGTCTGGAAAATGCGCAGTTTGCCCGCATGGGAAGCATTCATCGCAACACTTACATTAACTCCCCTTCCCTGCTGCAACCATCCCTGCAAATGAAAATGGATCCAAACATTTTCTTTGCCGGTCAGATTACCGGTGTGGAAGGTTACATGGAATCGACAGCCATGGGACTTTGGGCGGGATTAAACGCCGCGTCAGTCCTTGAAGGAAAACAACTCCAACCGCCTCCGGTAACCACAGCCATCGGCGCGCTCCTGCACTACATTACATCTCCAGGATCAGCAAAGAACTTCCAACCCATGAACATCAATTTTGGAATTCTCGAACACTTGCCTGTGAAAAGAATGAAGAAAAGAGAAAAACATATTTTATACGTCAAGCGCGCTTTGCAGGATATGAGCATTTGGACGCGGAGCCAGGATTTAAGCGCATAAGTCTGCGCACGTTTATAATAGATATGTTTTAATCCCGCTGTTGCGGGATTAACTAAAATTTCCTTTCTTTCAGCCGGCTGAAACCCGATAAGGCATCGTAACAAAAATGGCATTAAGGCCGTCTTCCGTAGAAAATCGAACCCGCGCTGAATATTTTTTAAAAATTATAAGCGCCAGTAAAACACCTTTTTCCGTTTTTGCATCTGCCGGTTCCACTGCATCGCTCTGAAAATAATTATTGACGATGTTCACATCATTCTCGGTCACGGATTCACCGGAATATTTTATTAATACAACAATATTTTCACTATCATGTTGCGTTGTCAGAAAAAATTCCTTGCTTTCGCTGCTTAAAGCCTTGGACATGGCAAAACGGATTAACCGCCAGAAGACCAAAGATAATTCAGCCTTATTTGCCTTAAAATCCGGCATATTGATATTGAGTTGTACATTTTTTGTTATTCCATGTTTAAATTCCAGATAGAAATTGGCAAAACGCATTTCCGCCGCCAATAATTGAGAAATATTAATGTATTCAAGATCTTTGGACGCCAGCGCGTAAAATTTCCCGGATGCATCGCGGAACATCTCAAAAAAGGAATCCGATTCTTTATTGACGGAACTGATATCATTCTTGATACGCTGCAATTCATCTTGCAGAGTGACGGCCATCTCAGGATATTGCTCCTGAATTTTCTTAACGGTGTCATCGATGTGCCGTTGCAGGAGATTGGAACGCCCCATAATAGCATTTAAAGGATTCGCAAAATTATGCAGGACACCGGGTAGAAGTTCGTGAATAAATGTGGACGTAAAATCGTCCTCCAATGCCTGATAAATTTTGTCTTTTTCCATTCTCATCTCCATTTGTTTTATAAGGTTCAGTCGGAATTCCTGAAATCGCGCACTGATGATTACATAATAAGGTAAATTCCCATTATAACCTCTCGATATGCTTACATTTATATATTATTATAAACAGATTTTTTTAATAATACAAGGAGTAAATCGGGTGCCGGCGACTTGTCCGGCATCTGTCCTGAGCGCCGGACAAGTTCTGATCATTCCAGCGTGGCGTTTATATTTTCTATGCATTCGACTTATTTTTCTGATAAGTTTTATAAATTTGCTGGAAGCGTTCGTTAGGGATATAGCCAGCGGCGTCGGAGGAGAGTTCCGGCTTAATCCTTTTCACAAAATACATTTCCACAGCTCCTTTATTTTTCGCTATGATTTGTCCGCGGGCTTCTGTTTCAAATAAATCTTTTATCCGGACATGCGTTGATTCGGAAATGTTTACCCGTCCCTTCTTCCCGGAAGATTCCATCCGGCTGGCCAGGTTCACCGAATCGCCCCAGACATCATAGACAAATTTCTTTTCACCCACAACACCGGCCATCAACGGCCCTGTATTGATACCGATTCGAATTTCAAATACTGGACGGCCTTTGCAGGCCTTCTCCTGATTAATCTGTTCAACAAAAGATTGGATTTCCAGAGCGCCAAGTACGGCATCAATTTCATGGGTGTTGTTGATCACGGGCACTCCCCCTGCGTACATATAGGAGTCGCCGATGGTCTTGAGTTTTTCCAGGCCGTATTTGTCCATCACCCGATCAAATCGTGAAAATGCTTCATCGAGTTCACGAACAAGCTGATCGGGTGTAAGCTTTTCCGTAATTTTAGTAAAGCCGACAAAATCAGTGAAAACAATCGTTGCGGATTCATAAAATACGGGCTGAACATAACCCTGATCCTTTAGTTCCTGAGCAACGGCGGGAGGCAGAATGTTGAGCAACAGCTTATCGATTTTTTCTTTATCGGATATTAATTCCCTGCTCTGTTGTTCTATTTTCTTCGACTTCATCCAGCTTATGTATCGCGTGTTACCCAGAAGATAAATAAAAAGAATGGCGACAACAACTGCACTCAGTAAATCATGAAGGCTGTATCGGGCGCTCACCGTTTGAAAGGACATTTCTTTAAAATAACCGACAATGAAAAATGTGGACAGCGATGCGGCAAGG
The DNA here is from genome assembly GCA_030690945.1 of Smithellaceae bacterium. Taxonomy (GTDB): domain Bacteria; phylum Desulfobacterota; class Syntrophia; order Syntrophales; family Smithellaceae; genus UBA8904. Next base: position 16,456 of record JAUYFM010000037.1, read on the forward strand.
ACCATCAAAGCGTCTTGCCTTTTAACGGGTACGACGGCCAGCAGAGTCAGGATAAAGATGTTCCCGCCCATGTAAACGGGATCGGCTTTGGTCAGAGCGGTTATCAATGCGCAGGAAATCGCCAGGTAGGCGCCGATGATGTTGAGAAACAGGAGATTGCATTCGGGAAACCGTCGGGACATATACAGGATAAAAATTATCAGGCTGACAACGGACAGGCCAATACGAATTAAAGGGAGAAGCGGTTCCTCGGGATGAAGCTGGCCATCCAGGTAAATATAAGGCAACCAGGCTACAGTTGTAATGAGCGAAGCAAAAAAAAGAATCCGGCCGCACTGATAATTTAACTCTTTGGAAAAAGTTGACGGGTATTCCGCACGTTCACTTTCAATAACAGCGGAAGCACGCAATCGCTCCAGTAAGTATCGAATAACGGCCACATCATTCTCCTTCTTTATCGTTCCCTCAGTCCGTCAGGACATATGGGTTATGGAGTGTGATATCCAGTTTTCGCTCGCGGCAACCTCTTTATTCGGCACGTGTAAGCTTTCGATTATTAGCCATACTACGCGTCTCACTTCAGTCTTCTGTCTTCAGTCTAATAGACTTTTACGCTTTATTATATTCTTCAAAAATCATTGTGAAGACAGCGCGCCCCTGAGTAGCGGAGCGCAGGTCGGTGGAATAGCCAAACATGGCTTTGAGCGGCACCTTGGCTTTGATTTCAGAAACGGGGCCTTTAGGATTGACCGCTTGAATCTCACCGCGCCGGGCATTGATATCACCAATGACGTCACCCATAAATTCGCTGGGCGTGATAATATCCACCATCATGATCGGCTCAAGCATGACGGGATCGGCCGTCAGGCAGCCGTCACGAAACGCCGTGGCTGCGGCAATCTTGTAGCCCTGCATGGAGGATTCGCCGTCACGATAGGCGCCGCCGATCAACCTGACGCTGACGTCGATGACCGGATAGCTATTGAGCACGCCGCTCATCATCGCTTCCCGGAGACCTTCTTCAATCGCTTCATGATACTCAACGGGAATTATTTCTTCGGATAATTGATTGACGATCTCGTTTCCCATGCCCCGTTTACGCGGCACAAGCTCGACGCGAACCTGACCAAAATGCTTCTTCTCGCCCAGCTCTTTTTCGAAGACGCTTTCGATTTCGATTTGCTTCTGAATCGTTTCGCGGTAAACGACACGAGGCCGGCCGACATTAACGCGTGCATTGAATTCCCGGCGCAGCCGATCGACAATAATCTCCAGGTGCAGCTCGCCCATGCCGGAAATCACGGTCTGCGCGGTTTCATCCTCATACTTGACCCGCAATGTCGGATCTTCATCCGTCAGTTTGATGAGCGCCTGGGCCAGCTTTTCCTGGTCGGCGGGCGTTTTGGCTTCAATCGCCTGGCTGATCACCGGTTCGTAAAATTCTATTTGCTCCAGGATGATCGGATGCGCTTCATCGCAAAGGGTATCGCCGGTGGTCGTTTCCTTCAATCCCAGGACAGCAACCAGCTCACCTGCAACCGCCTTGTCAATTCTTTCCCGTTTGTTGGCATGCATGCGCAGAAGTCTGGCAACTTTCTCTTTCTTCTTTTTGACAACGTTGTATACTTCATCATTGGCGGAAATCTGACCGGAATAAATTCGCAGATACGTCAGTTTTCGGCCTTCATCAAGCATGATTTTGAAAGCCAGCGCCGCCAGCGGTTCCTTATCTGAACTGTGACGGACCTCTTCTTGTTTTGTTTTTGGATTGATGCCTGTAACCGGCGGAATATCCTCCGGAGACGGCAGATAATTGATCACGGCGTCCAGCACCGGCTGGATGCCTTTATTACGAAGCGCCGCACCGCACAACACCGGCACAATTTTCAAAGCAATCGTCGCCTTACGCAACGCCGAATTAATCTGTGCTGCCGATAGTTCCTCCCCGGCCAGATATTGTTCGGCCAAATCATCATCATAGTCCGCCAGCGTCTCGATCATTTTTCCCCGCTCATGCGCAGCGGCATCGGCAAACTCTTCCGGCATCTCACTTGTCGTATATTCCGCTCCCTGAGAGCCCTCATCCCAGATCAACAGTTTCCGGTTAATCAGATCAATTACCCCGCGGAATGTGTCTTCGCTCCCCACAGGAATCTGAATCGGCACAGGTGTGGACCGAAAACGTTCGCTCATCATATGGATGACATGAAAATAATCGGCGCCGATGCGATCCATTTTGTTGATAAACGCCACCTTGGGAACCTCGTATTTGTCCGCCTGGTGCCATACGGTTTCGGACTGCGGCTCAACACCGCCGACTGCGCAAAAAACAACAACTGCGCCGTCGAGCACGCGCAGGGATCGTTCCACTTCAATCGTAAAATCAACGTGCCCGGGTGTATCAATGATATGAATTTCAGTGTTCTTCCAGGTACAGGTGGTCACCGCGGACGTAATGGTAATGCCTCTTTCCTGTTCTTGAGGCATCCAGTCCATGACCGCTTCGCCGTCATGGACCTCCCCCATTTTATAGGATTTGCCTGTATAAAAAAGGATTCTTTCACTGACGGTTGTCTTGCCCGCATCAATGTGAGCGACAATACCAATATTGCGTGTTCGTGATATTTTGGATTTCGGCGCCATAAATGTATTAGTTGCGCTCCTCTTTGACCGGCGCGAAGAGATCGGGGTCCGGCTTGAAGGGATTAACAGTGGAAATATGACCTTTGATCGACGGCAACTCTTTTCCTTCAACAAGTATCTTCACGGTTTTAATGGCCGGAATATTGGCGGTCAATGTATTGGTCAATGAATAAATGGTAACCATCTCCGCGGTGGAACCGCCCGGATGGTCTTTTGTCAGATTGGCGCTGAAGTTAACCTGCGCCATGCCGTCTTTATCCAGCTTAACATTCCTGAGCGCAACACGAGCGGGAAAGGTATTGACATTGCCGGTCTTGGAACCATCCAAGAGCGCCTTAACCACTTCTTTTGCCTGCAAGCCAGCATCTTCTTCTTTGTAAATATGGCGTTTCTCGGCGATCAGAAAGCGCTCCTGGGGATCTGAAAAGTAGATTTCAGCGATTCTTTTCTCCTTCTTTTTTAAAGCTTCCATATCAACGGGCGGAAATAAAGCGTTAAACAAGATGACAAAGAAAAGCACCAGCAATAAAACAACACCGCTGATAATAGCGACCAGGTAAACAACCCGGGTGGATTTCTTTTTTTTCCGGTCTTTGAAATTTTCAGACCGACGCTGCTTTTTTGTGGACATATGCGATAACTCCTCTTGAAAAAAACTGCGCCAATCTAGGGTATTTTTCTTTTACTGTCAAGCACAACAAGCTAGGTGGGCCTGTTCAAGAACGTTCGCTTTCCCTAAAGCATGAAGATAATTTCTTATCCTGACGAAAAAAAGCCCGCGAAAAAACGCGCGGGCTTTCTGGAGAACCAGGTTCAACGGTAAAACGGATTTAAAAATTTTCAGCCAATACTTCGTAATAGGACTGCGGATGCCTGCAGGCCGGACATTCCTTGGGCGCTTCTGGCCCTTCCTGCACGTAACCGCAGTTCATGCAGTGCCATTTGGCCGTCGCCTTCTTATTAAACACTTCGCCGTCGGCAATATTCGCGACAAGTTTACGATACCTGTTTTCATGAAACATTTCAACTTTTGCTATCTGCTCAAATGAGCGCGCCACATCGGGAAAACCTTCTTCTTTAGCGACCTTGGCAAAGTTCGCGTAAAGGGTGGTCCATTCCATATTTTCACCAGCCGCCGCCGCTTCCAGATTACTTTTGGTATCCCCGATAACACCGGCGGGATAGGCGGCGACAATTTCAACTTCACCGCCTTCGAGATATTTGAAAAATATCTTGGCATGTTCTTTTTCGTTTTCCGCCGTTTCCAGAAAAATGTGTGAAATCTGTTCAAATCCCTCTTTTTTAGCTGCGCTGGCAAAGTAGGTATAGCGATTTCTTGCCTGTGACTCCCCGGCAAAAGCCGCCAGCAGATTTTTTTCTGTTTTTGTCCCTTTAATTGATTTAGCCATCATTTATCTCCTTTCTTTGTCAAATAATAATGATTAAAATTTTAATGTCAAATTTATGCAGAATTTTGTTAATTTTTAAATCATATTGTAGTATGAAAAAGCAACGTTCTTTATAATATATTGCTTTTATCCTGATGTAGAGCAATTTTATTAATAAACTAAGGAGGAATAAAAGTTATGGCAACAGCAATGCCGGAAGGTGAAAATATTCAGAAAGCAATTAAATGGATTTCCGCCAGTCTGGAGGATAGCACCACTCAACCGCTGCATATGGTGATTGAAAAGGCCGTGTTTAAATTTGATTTATCCCCCAAGGATACGGAATTCCTGATGGGATTTTTCCGTAATCACAAGAAATAAAATCTGCTCTGCCCAGGGGGGTCATGCATCTCATAGTGCACTTCCGGACAGCCGACGATACAGTCTGATTCAGGGATTAAACCCTGACGGCTCCACCAGGTCGATACGGTCAGGGGTCCACTTTGGCTTATCGTCCCGATCAATCAGTCTTGCCCGAATACCTTCGACATAATCAGGATGCCGGATAGGTAATGAATTTGGCGTCTTTTAGTCCGGCGGCAAATACGTTCGCAGTGGAATAAAGCAGAAAAATCTTTTCCCGTTTCTCACGAATCAGGAGAAGATTAATGTGAACAGATTTTTCTATTTTTTCAGCAAATCACGAATTTCCGTGAGTAGTACCTGATCTTTCGTTGGAGGAGGTGGCGCCGCCGCCTCTACCTTCTTACTCTTCATGATCATACCCAGAAATTTGACAATAAAAATATACAAAGCCAGGGCAACAATCAGAAAGTTGACGATTTCTCCGATAAACAGTCCGTAGGGAATTTCCTTGCCGTTTACCACCCATTTCCAGGCCAGATAACCCTGCTGACCGGGCATAATCAAACTGATCAACGGCATAATGATGTGCTTAACAAGCGAATCGATGATTTTACCAAATGCAGCGCCAATAATAACACCGATGGCCAGATCCACCACATTACCCTTTAATGCGAAATTCTTGAACTCCTCCAACACTGACGATACTTTTTTCTTGGGATCCATGTCCTCTCCTTCCAACATTTTTTATTATTGAATCTTGGACATTTCCTCGTAAATCTTTAAATCAATCACGCTAAAGAAGCTGTCATATTGCTCTTTTCCTAGCAGGCGGCGCAGTTCCCAGCCTTTTTTTGTTTTCTTCTCCGTCGTCACGATGAGGCTCACTTCGCATTCTTTCCAATTGAGCCTTTTCACACTGGCCGTAGTTTTTGTCCGCCAATTATCCGAAACCACAAAATCCGAATCAACCCGATTATTCTTTTCGTCTATGATGACATTGTTGCCGATGCTTTTTTCTTTTAAAACACTGGCAATGGCCTTGAGAATAATTTTCTCTTTGGCCTCATAAACATGGGTGTGTTCATCGGGTTTTGATATGACCGTCATACCAAACTCCGTAGCGCAAGATATAAGATGAATGATGAGAATCAAAGCAAAAGGCAAAAGAAATTTTTTTTTAATCATACCCTTCCCTTCATGACAATGATGTAATGCTAGCGGTTATTTCCATTTATCCACCAATCACTCTTATCCTTGAACCACCAGTGCGAAGAATCCGTTTGAATAATGCGGGCGGCCAGTTTTTCGCCTTCTTCCGTGGACAGCCTCTGCAGAGCATATTTTATCCATTCATCGGAATATTTATTGCCCAAATCGCCATACTCCTTGAGCTGCAGAATCAGAGCGATCTGATCAGCGTCGCGGGCGATTCTAGATTCCATTGTTTCTTTTGCGTTAAACTCTTCGATGGCCTGCCGGATATCGCCGCCGAAAAAAAGTCCTTCCGTTAATTCCCTGACGGCTTTGGCTTCATCGACTTCCACATATTTTTTATTGACATAGTTCATATCGCCCGTGCGTGCTTCCGGTAAATCATGAAGAATGCACATTTTCAGCACGCGCAGTTCGTCCAGCGAACTGTTGAGTTTACACAGGGCGTAACCGATAAAAACCGTCCGCAAAACATGCTCCGCCACCGACTCTCTGCCGCTGCCCAGGAACTGGTAACCGCTGCGGGGCGTTTTGCAAAGCATTCCTACTTCAAACAAGAAATCAGCAATACTTTCCATTTTACCCCTTTTTCAGCACCTTTATGCGGTTGCCCATCATTTCCGACATTTTTCGGATTTGCATTTGCAAAGAAGCAATACTGTCCGGTCTTGAGCTTTCGATTTTGTCGAGTTGCCCCTTCCAGTGTTCCAGAAGAGCAATCTCATTTTCCTTCAATTTCTTTTCAAACCGTTCCTGATACTCTTTGATAAAAGCGGCGGATGAATCCATCGGCGCCATTTTGTATCCTCCTTGATATCCTTGACATGATTACAAGGCATTATATCATCCACTCTTAAACATGCAACAAACAATTTATCAAATGATAATTTGACAGCCCTGTCTAAATACTATAAATAAACGCCACAAAAATAAAACAGATCGGTGTAAAAACTCTATGGGCTGCAAACCAAATCCCGAAGACATCGCCGGCGGGCAGGCAATTCTTGAAGGCGTCATGATGCGCCACGGCACTAAAATCGCCGCCGCGGTAAGACGACCGGACAAGGAAATCGTTTTTCAGGAGCGCGAATATATTCCGCTGACCAAACGCTATAAACCGCTGGGCTGGATGTTTATCCGGGGCACGATCACGTTGTTTGAAATGATGTTTATCGGCATTAAATGCCTGATGTTTTCCGCCGAAGTCGCCCTGTCAGAGGAAGAAAAAAAACCGCAGGGATGGGAAATGTATGTTTCATTCGCCGTCAGCTTTGCCATCGCCATTTTTTTCTTTGTCGTCGTGCCGGCTTTTTTCTTTACCAAGATAAAAATTTATATGGATAGCCTGATTCTTTTAAATATTTTGGAGGGCGGTATCCGCCTGGGCATGTTTCTTTGCTTTCTGTCCGCCACGCTCTTAATGACTGATATGCGGCGCGTTTATATGTATCATGGCGCAGAGCATAAAACCGTTTTCGCCTGGGAAGACGGCCAGGACCTGACCGTTGAAAATGTCAAAAAATACTCTACCCGCCATCCCCGCTGCGGTACAAGCTTCATTCTTTTTGTGATGATCATTTCCATCATGGTCTTTTCTTTGCTGGGCCGCCCGGATTTTCTGCACCGGGTTATGTATAAAATCTTGCTGATGCCGGTTATCGCCGGTATTTCCTATGAAGTCATTCGCTTTACCGGAAAGTATACGCGGTTCAAACTTGTGCAGATATTGAGTTGGCCGGGGCTTGCACTGCAAAGGATCACCACGCGGGAACCGGATGATGATCAAATTGAAGTTGCTATTGCCGCGATGAAAAAAGTTATTTAATCATTTTTCTCATTCATTTTTGCCGGATATTTGCCAACGACTATTTATCGGCCGGTTTTAAGCCTTATTGGCATTAAGCCTTATTAGCATTGACTTTTCTAAACAGTTAACGTAATTAAAATAACTAGTATTTTTTCACATTTGGGGACCACAGACTAATGAGAAAGACCTTCTGGCAGGTTTTTATACTTTGCGTTCTCTCATCCGTCGTGCTGTTTTACTCACAGGCATTGTCCAGTGAAGACACGGCGCAACTGACGTTTAGAAAGACGGCCATTCCGAAAAAAAACTTTCAGACTTATACGGTTTCTGAATCGGCTGGCTCTCAACCCTATCAGGTTAAAAAAGGCGACAGTCTCATTCGAATCGTTCACCGCGAGCTTCATATAACGACCAACACACAGAAAACAATGCTTCTGATCAAATCATTGAACCCAGACATTCAGAACGCCCATAAGATCTTTGCCGGCCAGGTGATTCGTCTGCCCGAAGGTCAACCCGCAGTAAAAGCCATTGGGGTCAATATCGCACCGAATAAGGAAATTTTGGTATCGAAACAAAAACCAGTTCAACCGGCAAAGATAGTCGAAGAAAAAGTTCCGGTCGTTTCACATCAAGAGCAGTCCCCGGTCCAAGAGACAATAGTCAGTGAAACGAAACGGTCAATCATTTTGCCTCCTGCGGCACGCCTGGCCGTCATCAAACATATCATCGCACAAATGAACGGATCCATGATCACCAACGGCAATTACTATCTGCCGATCTCCAGAACCGAACAGCTGACGATTGACTGTTCCATCATTCCCGTTGTGGAGCTGGAAGACCGGACAACGATATTTCTTGATTTGAAAAACCGTTCTAATAATCATCTTAAAAATATGATCAGCGACCATTGGAGCAATTATCATTTAGTTAAAATCGATGATAAAGACGACATCATCATCATATTGAAAAAAATATTCAAAACCACCAATACCTACGAGATAACCAAAGCGCAAAAACCTTTTTCCCTGGGTTCGCTACCTGTGCTGGAGGTTATTGTTGACTGGGTTATCGCCAAAAAAGACGTAAAAAAATCTTCATCCAAAATCCAGGGGTTGCGATTTGTCTACGGGAATAAGGACTTGTTGCCAAAGGCCATCGTGAATTACGCGCGTCAACATTCCTTGATCATCACGGAAATTTCGCCGGAGAAAGGCCTTGCCGGGAAACCGGAAGAAATTTATTCACTGCCTTCCATGACGATTTTACCGACATCGTCCGCCAAGGATTTCTCCCGGGCGTTACTTTCTTATCTGAACATACCGGGAGAAACGGATGCTAATGTCAGCGTTTTCAACATTGCCGAGGACGGTTTTAACCTATCCATAAAAACGGATATCGTTGTTACGCATGGCGAAAAAAAAACCATTCTTTTCTCGCGCAATTTGCCGCCGCAATTTATCAACATTCTTCAAAAGGCCGGTAACGAACTCATTTTTATATCCGATCAGGACGAACCCGCCAAAAACATGGAAAAGATTCTACGCGGTTTTAATGTTGCCTTTACGTCCGGTTATTTTACTTTTTCCGGTTTGGACAAGAATCAACCTCCTTACAACTTTGGTTTTAGCGGCACCAAGATCAAAACCGATAAGGACATCTACGTTGTGAATTTTGACTTTAATCAGGAATTGCGCGGGTTGATGCAGAAAACATGGTTGGCAAATATTGTCCGGTATTGAGCTTATAAAGAATAAAACATGGTAAAAGCAATTGCCCTATTATCCGGCGGACTCGACAGCACTTTAGCCGTCAAGCTGGTCCAAAAACAAAATATCGACGTTTCCGGCCTGACCTTTACGACTCCCTTTTTTAACGCGATCAAAGCACAAACGGCAGCCGATCAGATCCATTTGCCCCTGATGGTGGAAGATTTCACCACTGAACATCTGCAAATGCTCAAATCTCCACGCTATGGTTACGGCAAAAATATGAATCCCTGCATTGACTGCCATACGCTGATGCTGAAAATGGCCGGCCGAAAAATGGAAGATACCGGCGCTGATTTTCTCGTGACCGGTGAGGTTCTTGGTCAGCGCCCCATGTCTCAGACCAAACAGTCTCTTTATATCGTCGCTAAAAACTCCGGTTACGCCGACTACATTTTAAGACCGCTTTCCGCTCAACTGCTTGAACCCATTAAGGCCGAAAGAGAGGGAAAGGTTGATCGCTCCGGACTTCTGGCCATTTCAGGACGCGGGCGCAAAGATCAAATACGGCTCGCGGAAGAATTAGGCATCCGGCATTACCCGCCTCCCGCAGGCGGTTGTCTGCTGACGGACCCGATATTTTCCCACCGCCTGCGCGATCTGATGTCTCATGCGGAAGACCGGCAGATCCGCGATTATGAGCTATTAAAATACGGACGGCATTTTCGCGCCGAAGTCACCGGTAAAATTATTGTCGGCAGGAATCGATCCGACAATGAGGCATTGTGTGCACTTTCCACGGATGATGACCTGGTCTGTAATGTGGCCGATTTTCCCGGCCCGCATGTACTGGCCCCCTACGGTAATGAATCATCGATGGCAATGGCCGCCGCTCTTTGTGTTCGCTACTCCGACGCTCCCGCTGATACGGACGTCAACGTCATCTGCCTGCATCATAACAAATCCGTCACCATCAAGTCCAAAGCCATCTCCAAAGAAGATTCCGAACGCTGGATTATTTAATCCCGCTGTTGCGGGACGAGCGTTAATTCTCCGCGAGCTTGCTCGCGATATAATGACGTTCATTTTATACCTCGGCAGCGAGCTCGCGAGGTGGTTGATTTGTTGGAATTCATTTACCACCCCTGTGCTGAGGACGCAAGAGATCATAAACTGTTTTGACCGGATTAAAGACCATCAGTGGAAGCTCCACAAAGACCGTGTTCCAGTAAGCCATTCCGCCGTTCCAGAGCCCGGGTATCTCCTGGGCTTTGAGCTTACGTCCTTTTTCTGTTTTGGGGCTGATTAAATAAGCATCCTGATTCACATAGTCGGCCAGCTTAAATTTTTCTCCAAGATAATTTTTCGTGCAGCAAATCATATCGACCGGATTAAAATATGAAGCCTGCGACCAGATATCCGCCTGTGAAGCCCTGCTGTGATTGACATGCGCCGATTCCACGATCTGCAATGTCCGCGATTTGTCTTTTTCCTGAACCCAGAAAGGACCGCCGCCCGGCTCCCCAACATTTCTAACCATGCCGCAGACGCGCAGTGGACGGTTTAATAATTCAAATATCAACTTCTTTTTTGCTGAAATCGTCCTGTTGAAAAAGTTTTTTGGTAACTCCATATTGAGCTCGGACTGACAAAAAACAGCCATAGCTTCAATCTCCGATGAAGTGATCTGATCTTTTTCAAGCCGATGTAACATTGTAAAGACAGACTGCTGCAATAGCAGCGCCAGACCTCCCAGCATTTTTTTGTAAGGCAATATTTTCTTTTGCAGAGCATCCGGTGCGATATTATCAATATTTTTAATAAAGATGAAATCGGCATCTGATTCTTGAAGGTTCTGAAGCAAAGCACCATGTCCGCCAGGCCGAAAGACCAGACGGCCATCTTCATCCCGAAATGGCAGATTCTTTTCATCGACTGCCACAATATTGGTTGCCGGCGACTGCACGGACAAATCAATCTTAAATCGGACATGGCAGCACTCTTCATATTGGGGGATGACCAATCTCAGTAAAGCTTTGACGTTTTTGGCATGCTCTGCTGAAATCGTCAGGTGCAGTCTGCAGACTCCTCGCTTGTTGGTCATAACGCTCGCGGCTTCCCCAAAATGCTCTACCAGCGCTGTTCTGACTTCACCGTCCCGATAAACATGGAAAGGAGTAAGCGCCTTGGGCAACCAGCCGAAATGCAAACCGGTTGGAAGAAGAATATAATCCAGTACAGCCTTGACATTCTTTTGTTTGACCATTTGACGAGCAGTATCGTCTTTTTCCAATAATGGGAAAAACGGCATTTTTCTTAAATCAGCAAAAAAAGACCGGTCAAGTTCGGCATTGCCGAAGCTGCCTTGCTGGGCTGCGGCAAACCACTCGGCAAACATGCGACTGGCCGCGCCGGATGCTGGAACAAATTTCAGGATGCTGTATTGAGCGGCTTCGGCATTATACCGTTTAATCAGGCGGTTGCGTTCGACGGGCGAAAAAGATCGAATCCCATCGCCCGGGCTGCAGGGCCGAATAAGTTTCAAAAATGATGCTCCGCGCCGGTAGGTTTCCAACTGCTTATTGACATCAGACGGCGTCAAACCCAACGCCTTGATCTGCTCAATATCTTTTCTGGTAAAAGAATAATTATTTTTCATACTGTAATTACCACCCATCACCTTTAGCCTATCGCCCCAGTCTTTTTTATTTAACATCATCCCGTCATGTTGACAAGCCCCTAATCTATAGGAACACATTCACCAAGCTGAAATAATCAATCGATTGCGTCTTGACGTGGCGCGCCTTTTCAAGTAGTACTTTTGCACCATCTTATCAGGGAGTAAAACAATGAAAAACGATCTTCTTTTCCGATGGATTCTGATTCCCTTTTTTTTGTTAACCTTCGGTACATCATCCACCACGTTTAGCGCGGAGACAATTAAAATCGGCATTGCAGGTGCACACACCGGCGACCTGGCTTCATACGGTCTGCCCACCGTGAAAGCCGCCGAGCTTATAGCAAATTCCGTAAATACCAAGGGCGGCATCCTGGGGAGAAAAATTCAATTAATCATCGAAGATGAAGCTTGCAAACCCGAGCTGGCCACCAATGTGGCAACAAAGCTGGTTTCGCAAAAAGTTGACGCCGTCATCGGCCATATCTGCAGCGGCGCGACAAAAGCGGCTCTTCGCACTTACAAAGACGCGGAAATTATTGTGATCTCTCCTTCGGCAACCAGCCCCGAATTAAGTCTCTCCGGCCAGTATCCAAACTTTCACCGCACTATCGCGCCGGATGACACTCAGGCCAGGCTGGTGGCGGATTTCGCGCTCAAAACCCTGAAGCTGAAAAAAATCGCCGTCATTCATGACAAAGGTGATTACGGCAAAGGTTTCGCCGAATATGCAAAAATATTTATCGAAAAATCCAAGGACGCCAAAGTCGTCCTTTATGAAGGCATTACACCCGGCGCAGTGGATTATTCAGCCATCGTTCAGAAAATCAAGTACTCCGGCGCGGACGCGATCGTTTATGGTGGTTATCACCCGGAAGCCGCGTCTGTTGTGCAGTTGATGCGCAAGCGCAACATGAAAACTATCTTCATTTCCGACGATGGCGTAAAAGATCAGACATTCATCAAAGTAGCCGCCGTGGCGGCGGAAGGCGTTTACGCGTCAGGGCCTAAAGACACAACTAAAAATCCGCTGGCTATCGCAGCCATCAATGAACACAAAAAAGCATATGGTACGGAACCAGGCTCGTTTTATCTCAATGCCTACAGCGCGATGCTCGCGATTGTCAACGCGATCGATAAAGCGAAAACAACCGAATATAAAGCGGTGCACAAAGCGTTGCGTAATCATTCCATCGATACGCCGCTGGGCAAAATCAAATTTAATGACCGGGGCGATGCGATCGGTGTCGGCTTCTCGATGTATCAGGTCAAAAACGGCATTTATGTGGAATTGAAATAAAGGTAGGGAACGGTCGCGACCACCCATACGGGTGGCAAGACCGTTCCCTACCTAAGGCAAGAGGCAATGAATTTTTTTTGGGATTTATTTCTGGGAGGCCTGACACGCGGCAGCATCTATGCCCTGCTTGCCTTAGGCTACACCATGGTTTACGGCATTCTCCAGTTGATCAATTTTGCCCACGGTGAAATTTATATGATCGGGGCGTTCTCCGCGCTGATTGTAGCCTCTATCCTGACCATGCAAGGGCTCACTGGTCTATCCGTATTAATTCTTGCCACCATTGCTACCGTTCTTTACGCCGCGGCTTACGGATTCACCGTGGAAAAAATTGCCTACAAACCGTTGCGCCAGTCCTCGCGCCTGTCGCCTTTGATCAGCGCCATCGGCATGTCTATCTTTTTACAAAATTATGTCATGCTGGCTCAGACTTCCGATTTTCTCCCCTTTCCCAACCTACTGCCACAATCGAACTTTCTGGATAGCATCAGCTCTGTCATCGGCCCCTCCGACTTCATTATTATCGTGACCTCAGCTGCCGTCATGAGCGCGCTTACCCTGCTTTTGAAGTTTACCAAAATGGGCAAGGCCATGCGGGCTACAGCGCAGGATCAGACAATGGCCATGCTCACCGGCGTGAATGTTAACCGGGTGATATCGAGGACGTTTATAATCGGCTCGGCGCTTGCGGCTATCGGCGGCATTCTGATCGCCTCGCATGTCGGGCGCATTAATTTTTACATCGGCTTCAACGCGGGCATTAAAGCCTTTACTGCGGCAGTGCTGGGCGGCATCGGCAGCGTTCCCGGCGCCGTGCTGGGCGGCCTGGTGCTGGGTCTGGCGGAAAGCTTCGGCACCGGCTATATCTCCAGCGATTATGAGTCCGTCTTTGCCTTTGCCCTTTTAATTCTGATCTTAATCTTCAAACCTGACGGCATTCTGGGACGCTCCTCCCAGCAGAAGGTTTAGCGGGGATAATCCGAAATGAAATACGCCTGCGAACTTAAACAATCGACATATATTGCCCTTTGGTTTATTCTGCTGACGTTTCCCATCATGGTGGTCAAAGTCAACACGATTGAAAACATTATAGTCTGGCGCTGGATCAATATCGTGGGCGTCGGCGTTGGCGCTTTTGTTCTTTCTTTTTTCTGGCAGCTCTACCTTCGAAAAAAAATGACATCTCAGCAGACCGCACCCGAAAAGGTGTCCATTTTGAACCGCTTGATTGAAAACCCGAAAATCTATCGTCCTGCTCTGTTCATCGTCGGTATATTCGCGCTCATCTTTCCAGCTGTTTTTTCACACTACCAGGTCAATGTCATGACCACCGCGCTCATTTATGTCATGCTTGGATTGGGATTGAATATTGAAGTGGGATTAGCCGGGCTTCTGGATTTGGGCTATGTCGCCTTTTACGCGGTGGGCGCTTACAGCTACGCCCTGCTCAATTATCACTTCGGTCTGGGTTTCTGGATGTTGCTGCCGGTGGGCGCGCTTTTGGCGGCCTTTTTCGGCATCCTGGTGGGCTTTCCGGTCCTTCGATTGCGGGGTGATTATCTGGCAATTGTCACTCTGGCTTTTGCGGAAATTCTCCGGCTGGTGCTGGAAAACTGGAACACCTTTTCATTTGGACCCAGCGGCATCTCCAATATTCCGCGACCGGGCTTTTTCGGTATAAATCTTACCCCGGAACAATCCGCTATTTACATGTACTTTTTGTTGATCGCCTTGTGCGGTTTGACCATCTTTGTCACTTACCGTCTCCAGCATTCCCGCATCGGCCGCGCCTGGGTGGCCCTGCGTGAAGATGAACTGGCCTGTCAGGCAACGGGCATCGATAAGACCAAAGCCAAACTCACTGCGTTTGCGCTGGGCGCGATGTGGGCGGGCATGGCGGGTGTGCTCTTTGCCGCGAAAACTACATTTATAAATCCGGCCAGTTTCACCTTTATGGAATCGGCCATGATTCTGTCCATCGTGGTGTTGGGCGGCATGGGCTCGATACCTGGGATCATCCTTGCAGCGCTGGCGATTACCCTCCTGCCTGAATATCTGCGGGTCTTCAGTGATTATCGGATGATTCTGTTCGGCGCGGCACTTATTATCATAATGGTCTTCCGTCCCGGCGGGCTGTTGGCCGACCGGCGCAAACAATATAAATTCCATCAACCGGACGCAAAAGAAAAGCGATGAAGGAACAAAACATGGGCAACATCCTGGAAGTAAAAAACCTGACCATGGATTTCGGCGGACTGCGGGCACTGAACAATGTAAATCTCCACATTCAAAGAGGAGAAATCGCGGCGCTGATCGGGCCAAATGGCGCAGGAAAAACCACGCTGTTTAATTGCCTGACCGGCATCTATAAGCCAACGGCGGGCGATATCCTGCTGTATCCGCCGGATGGCAAGGCTAAAAAGATAAGCGGTTTGAAGATCAATATCATCACCGAGCTGGGCGTGGCGCGCACCTTCCAGAACATCCGCCTCTTCGGCGGCATGACCGTACTGGAAAACGTCATGATTGGCCGTCACACCCGTTCGAAGTCCAGCATTCTTGGAGCCATCTTCCGCCCGCCCGCCACGCGCAGCGAGGAAAAGGCCATCATCGATAAAAGCTATTCTATTCTGGAATACATGGGCCTTGCCCCTCTGGTCAATGAACTGGCAAATAACCTGCCCTACGGCGCGCAGCGGCGTCTGGAAATCGCGCGGGCCCTCGCTACCGACCCGCATCTGCTATTGCTGGACGAACCGGCGGCAGGCATGAACCCTCAGGAAACCAACGAGCTTGACGCTTTGATTGCTCAACTGCGAACAGACTATAACTTGTCCATCCTGCTGATCGAACACGACATGAAACTGGTGATGAATCTGGCGCAGAATATTTTTGTACTCGACTACGGCGAAGAAATCGCGTACGGCACGCCGCAGGAAATCCGTCACAATCCGGCCGTCATCAAAGCCTATCTCGGAGAGGAAGCCGATGCTGAAGTTAGTTGACGTCGAAACCTGCTACGGCAGCATCCGCGCGCTGAAAGGCATTTCCCTGTCGGTCGCCGAAGGGGAAATCGTCGCGCTTATCGGCGCAAACGGCGCGGGGAAATCCACTACATTGATGTCCATCTCCGGTATCACACCGACTTGCAGCGGACAGATTCTTTTCAACGGCAAACCGATTGAAAAAACCGATCCCGATAAGATCGTTGCAATGGGAATTTCACAGGTCCCGGAGGGACGGCGCATTTTCCCGAAACTCAGCGTCCTGGAAAACCTGGAAATGGGCGCATTTTTGCGCAACGACCATGCCGAGATTAAAAAAGATCTGGCGTACATCTACAACCTTTTCCCCATTCTTCACAAACGCCGTCATCAACAGGGCGGCACCTTAAGCGGTGGCGAGCAGCAGATGCTGGCAATATCCCGCGCGCTCATCGCCAAACCAAAACTATTACTGCTGGACGAACCATCTTTGGGATTATCACCTCTGATGACCAAATTGATCTATTCCATTCTCGCCAAAATCAACGCCGAACACCGCACCACAATTTTTCTGGTCGAGCAAAACGCCTTCCTGGCCCTCAAACTCGCCCACCGCGCCTATGTCCTGGAAAACGGCGCGATCACTATAGAAGGCAAAGCCTCCGATCTGATGCACAATGAGAATGTAAAGAAGGCTTATTTGGGGATTTGAATCAAAACAACACAACACTCCTGCATAACCCGCTATCCCTTCATTGACAAATATGTCCATTTTGTCTATACTTTTCACCAGAAATAAATCATGACTTTCAAAAAACATTTAATTGGAGAAAATAAAATGAAAAATTTCATTGTTTGTCTGTTGTCCGTATTATTCCTTCTCGGCTTTGGCATAACCGCCCAGGCTGCCGACGAGATCAAGAAAACGCCGGAGAAAAGCGTCGGCGCTTCGGTTGCTGATGAAGCCAAAGATTTAAAGACCGGAGCGGTTAACCTTTACCAGGAAAGCAAAGATGCGATTGTCCGCGATGCCAAAGCGATGAAAGAAGATATCCCAAAAGGTTTGAAAGAAGCGAAAGACTCGGCAGTTCAACAGTCCAAGGAAATCAAAGAAGGCGCCGCCAAGGAATTTAAAGAAATCCGCGACAACATGGCCAATCCTTCCCTGAAGCCGAAAACCGAAACCAAGTAATCACATGAAAATGTTTCATTAACGGGAGGTTCTTTGTTGGATAAGATCGTTTACGGCTCATTGCCTTATTCCCGGATGCCCCCGGTATTCACCGGCCTTTGGGCCGGAGTAAAACCCGGCGCATGCCGGGCCGGCATGACAACATTGAAATATTTTATCACCGGACTGATAACCATCATCGTCTGCGTATCAACGGGTCATGCCCAGAGTGAAACGTCACAATCCACCGGACAGGCAATTATTGAAGCGATCAGGATTACCGAGCCTCTCAGCTTCTGCGGTGAACCTGTACCGCTTGCCGCCCCCGACGTGAGAGAAAGGCTGGAAAGAGAATTACTGGTATCGCTGAATAACGGTGGTGAGATTATCCTCTGGCTGAAACGCGCCAATCGCTACTTTCCCGATATTGAAAAGGCTCTGAAAGCCCAATCCATGCCGGATGATCTCAAGTATATCACTATCGCGGAAAGTTCCTTGCGACCGCTTGTTTTCTCTAATAAAGGGGCCATGGGATACTGGCAGTTTATTGAAGGCACGGGAACAAGATACGGCCTCGATGTCAGCAATGACATTGATGAACGGAGAAACGTTTACAGAGCAACGCAAGCGGCAACTAAATATCTCAGAGATCTTTATGCGCTCTTCGGCTCCTGGACGCTTGCTGCAGCCGCTTATAACATGGGTGAAGACGGTCTGAAATCTGAAATCCTGGTGCAGAAAGTTAATAACTATTACAAGCTTTACTTAAATCAGGAAACACAGAGATATGTTTTCCGAATCTTGGCGGCAAAAATCATCATATCTAATCCGACAAAATTCGGTTATGTGCTATCCAAAGATGATCTTTATTCACCCAGACAATTTGACACGGTAGAAATACAGACCAGTCAACCCGTGTCCCTTCATATCATCGCGCAGGCAGCTGATACGTATTTCAAAATCATTAAAGACCTCAACCCACAAATCAAATTCTATCATCTGCCTGCCGGAACCTATCAGATAAGCATTCCCAAAGGGTCGGCGACCGCTTTTCACGAACGTTACGATAAACTCATGGCAGAATGGCTTGCCTTGAAAAATAATTCCGTTTATACTGTCAAAAAAGGAGACACCCTCACAGGCATTGCCGCCCGCTTCAATGTGCCCTTTAAAGCTCTGACGATTTGGAACTCGATCAGCAACAGAAAAATTGCGCCCGGTGATAAGCTTTATGTTTTCTCTGATAGTCTAAAGTCAGGCAGCAAGTCAGACAACCCCGTTGATCCCTCGCCGTAAAGCATCAAAACCCTTCTGGATACCTTTCAAACAGGGAAGTTTAGTTTCCTCTCATCGGGATTTACCCGCCGATCCTGTTTTTTGTGTTTTTATCGCCGACCCTGCCAAAACCGTAATCCAGCAGTTTTCGCGTCTGCCGAGAGCGAATTCTCGGATTTTTTGCACCCAGAACAACGGCCATCAGTCTTGTGCCGCCTCGGATAGCCGTTGCGACCAAATGAAAACCGGCAGCGCCCACATAGCCTGTTTTGAGCCCGTCCGCTCCCGGATACTTGTTAAGGAGATCATTGCGGTTGGTCAGAATTTGATTATTAAAAGTAAAACGTTCGATGGAATGAATTTTTTGCGAATTTGGAAAACGCCGCAGATATTCACGTGACAGTATGTAAATATCGCGGGCGGTTGTTTTTTGTTTTCTGTTCGGCAAACCATGGGGATTGACAAAATGGGTGTGTTTCATTCCCAGCGCTTTTGCTTTGGCATTCATCCTCATAACAAATTGCTCCACGTTGCCCCCGAAATGTTCGGCCAGGGCGACGGAGGCGTCGTTGGCGGAATGAATGGCCATGCCCTTGACCAGATCAAACACTTCGTATTGGGCGCCCGGTTCAAAAAGCATTTTAGAGCCACTCGTCTGAACGGCATTGGCACTGATCGTGACGATGTCGGAATAACCGGCTTTCTTCTCGGCAATGTCTTCGGAGATTAAATACAGCGACATGATCTTGGACAATGAGGCGGGCTGAATCACCTTATCGGCATTTTGCTGGTAAAGCACCTTGCCGGTATTTATTTCCACAAGCATCGCCGCTTTTACAGCGAGGGGTTGAAAAGATTTTTCAGCCGCAAAAATCGCAACCGGCAAAAAAAACAAGCACAAAATGAATACCGCTATCTTCTTCAAACTGATCCTTGTCCTCCCGCATTGAATTGCTGATGAAAGATAACAACTTCCGAACTGAAAAGCAATCATTAAGTGGGAACATTGAGTGCCCGGCATGTTGGCCAAGTTGTCCAAAGCCAATAAACAAAGCATCCGAATATCTTTTAGTCAATCCCGGCAATTGTTCGATTCTTTTTCAGGTATAATTCTTGACAAACATCAATTTCTGCTTTAATTACTAGCATTAGAATAGTGTTTACTAGGGATGATTATGAAACTCTCCACCCGATCAAGATATGGCGCCAGGATGATGATCGCTCTGGCCGCCGCCGGTGGTGATAATTCTGTATTTCTTAAAGACATCGCTGCCAGTGAAGACATATCGGAAAAATACTTGAGTTTAATCGTAATCCCCTTAAGAGCTGCCGGACTTCTTCGCTCTATACGGGGTGCTCGCGGCGGTTATGCCCTCGCCAGAGAGCCGAAAGATATTTCTTTACGCGATATTGTCGAGGCGGTGGACGGAGAAACTTGTCTGGTAAACTGCGTGAAGAATCCTGATATCTGCAAGAGAGCATCGATCTGTCCGATAAGAGATACCTGGACCGAGCTCGGCAATACGATTAAGGAGGCGATGTCCGGTGTGACGCTCGCGCACCTTGTCGCCGGCCAGCAAGGCAAAAAAAGCGTCACCAGGCCAAAAGCAAGACAAATTAAAAAGGAACAATAAGAGTTCTTCATGGAAATAACAAAAAGAATAGAACAGTTGAAAAAAGAAAAAAATGCCGTGATTCTGGCCCATAACTATCAACTGCCCGAGGTCCAGGATGTGGCCGACTTTGTCGGCGATTCACTGGGACTGAGTATGACTGCGGCGAAAACCGACGCGGATGTGATTGTATTTTGCGGCGTTCACTTCATGGCGGAAACGGCGAAAATTCTGTCGCCGGATAAAATAGTATTACTCCCCGACCGGAAAGCCGGCTGCCCGATGGCGGATATGATTGACGCGGAGAGCCTCATAGCCTTGCAGGTTGAACATCCGCAGGCGGTGACGCTTTGCTACGTCAATACGTCCGCTGAGGTGAAAGCGCATTGCGATTACTGCTGCACGTCGGGAAACGCGCTGAACATGGTGCAGCATATTCTAAAAAGTCACGACGAGATCATTTTCGTTCCTGATAAATATCTGGCTCAATATGTTTCCGTACAGATCGGACGTCCGTTTATTACCTGGGAAGGTTTCTGCCCAACGCACGCCCGAATTCTGCCCGAAGATATTATGCGTGCCCGCAAACTTCATCCGCAAGCCAAAGTATTAGTGCATCCTGAATGCACGCCGGAATTGACTAGGCTGGCTGACATGGTCGCTTCCACAGAGAAGATGTGTGGTTATGTTTACGAGAGCAGCGCGATGGAATTTATCATCGGCACGGAAATCGGCATTATTCACCGGATGCAGAAAGAGAATCCGTCGAAACATTTTTATCCGGCATCCCAGAAAGCGGTTTGCCCGAATATGAAACGGATCAACCTGGAAAAGATTCTCTGGTCGCTCACGGACATGGATTATCAAATTACCGTCCCGGAAGAGACGATGCGTCAGGCCAGGGGCGCGATTGAAAGAATGCTGAAAATTATTTGAGATCAATTTTATGAAAAATAATTCACTTGATATTGTCCATACCCAGTACGTTACCTTTGCCGAGCCACCCGATACGTTGCAGTTAAAATCAGGCCGCAGTATCGGCCCCGTCACCCTGGCTTACGAAACCTACGGTAAGCTCAACCCGGCTAAATCGAACGCTATTTTAGTTTGCCACGCGCTTTCGGGAGACGCTCATGCCGCCGGAATACACAAGGACGACAAGACACCCGGCTGGTGGGACGACATGATTGGACCGGGTAAGGCGCTGGACACTCGTCTTTATTTTGTGATTTGCTCCAACGTAATCGGCGGATGCAAAGGCAGCACGGGGCCTTCGTCGATCAATCCTGAAACGGGCAAACCTTACGCGCTGGATTTTCCGTTGATTACCATCGCGGACATGGTGGAAGCCGAGCGCCACTTAATCGACCACCTCGGCATTGAAAAACTTCTTTGCGTCATCGGCGGCTCGATGGGCGGCATGCAGGCGCTGCAATGGACTTCAGCCTACCCCGGACGTGTGCTGTCCGCAATTCCGATTGCCACGGCATTGAAGCATTCACCGCAACAAATTGCCTTCAACGAAGTCATCCGGCAATCCATCATGGCGGATCCGGCTTGGCGCAAGGGTTACTATTACGAACACGGTCAGCCGGAAAACGGCCTGGCGGTCGCGCGCATGATCGGTCACATCACCTTTATGAGCGATCAGTCCATGGAAGAAAAATTTTCACGCAAACTTAAAAATGACAACCTCAGCTTTCAGTTTGTGGATGACTTTGAAGTGGAAGGTTATTTGCGCTATCGCGGGTATAATTTTGTCAAGCGTTTTGACGCAAATTCGTACCTCTACATTACCAAGGCCATGGACTACCTTGATCTCTCCGGTGAAAACTTTATCCCGGACATCAAAAAAACAACCATCCGATTTCTGGTGATTTCATTTAAGTCAGATTGGCTCTACCCTTCCCATCAATCCCAGGAAATTGTCCGTCTTTTAAAAAGAAAGCACGCCTACACGACCTATTTCGATCTGATCTCGACTTACGGCCATGACGCTTTTTTGATCGAGATTGACGACGAAACAAGACTGATTAAAAATTTTCTGGCCAATATTGAGCACTAAAAGGAAAAGAATAAAGGCATGAAACCTGATCATCAAATTATTGCGGACATTGTTCATGAGGGAGCGCATATTTTAGACTTGGGCTGCGGCAATGGCGAACTGCTTTCCCTTTTGCGGCAACATAAAAACGCCCTGGTGCAAGGCATCGAGCTGGATGAGGATCAGATGCACACCTGCGTTGAAAACGGCCTCACCGTCCTGCAAGGCGACATTGAGACCGGCCTGGAGGATTATCCCAACCAGTCATTTGACTATGTGATTCTCAATCAGATCATGCAGGAAATTAAAAAAGCGGATTTCGTCATTCAGGAGGCGCTACGCATCGGGCACAAGGTCATTGTCGGCTTCCCTAATTTTGCCCATCTTTCGGCGCGCACAACCCTTTTCCTGCATGGCAGGACGCCGATCAATGAAGCTCTGCCCTATTACTGGTTTGAGACGCCCAACATCCGTTTCCTGACGATTTGGGACTTTGTTGATTACTGTGAAAAAAAGAACATTACAATTGAACAAAAATATTTTCTGGGAAAGTCAGGACTCATTCATTTCCTGCCCAATTTGTTTGCGCAGAATGCTCTCTTTGTCCTTGCCCGACCCTGAATCAACCACCTCGCGAGCTCGCTGTCGAGGCATGAAATGAACGTCATTATATCGCGAGCAAGCTCGCGGAGAATTAATGCTCGTCCCGCAACAGCGGGATTAAAAAGAAATGGAAAACATATGGACAAGAAAATTTTAACCTCGTCTAAGCTGCCCGTTTTGGGACCATACTCCACCGCCATGGAGGCAGGCGGCCTTATTTTTATATCGGGGCAATTGCCGCTCAATCCGGCAACCGGCGAAATCGTCATGGATATTCAGCCGGCCACCCGTCAGGTTTTAACAAATCTTCAGACCCTTCTTGAAGAAAACGGATTGTCCCTGAAAAATATTATCAAGACAACCATCTTTTTAAAAAATATGGGCGACTTCGCCGCCGTCAATGAGATTTACGCCGGTTTTTTCCCCAGTGAGCCGCCCGCGCGCTCGACCGTGGAAGTTGCCGCTCTACCCAAAGGTGCGCCACTGGAAATTGAAGCCGTCGCGGTAAGGAATTAATTATGGCTAAAATACTGTCCGTCAATATCAGTGAGAAAAAAGGCGAGAAAAAGCATAACATCACTGCCTGCCGCGCCCTGACCGAACAGGGATTGGAGCATGACGCTCATATCGGCATGGCCATACGCCAGATCAGCTTACTGGCGTCGGAAAGTATCGAAAAAATCCGTCAGAAGGGGTTAAGCGTCAATTACGGTGACTTTGCCGAAAACCTGACCACACAAGGCATCGAACTATACACATTGCCTTTGGGCACAAAAATTAAAGTTGGCTATGATGTGCTTCTGGAAGTCACGCAAATCGGAAAGACGTGCTTGGCGCCCTGCGCGATCTATCATGCCGTCGGCGATTGCGTCATGCCCAAAGAAGGCATTTTCGTCCGCGTTTTATCGGATGGCATGATTGCCGTCGGTGATGAAATAAACGTGGTTTAATCCCGCTGTTGCGGGACGAGCGTTAATTCTCCGCGGCGGGCTCGCGATATAATGACGTTCATTTCATGCCTCGACAGCGAGCTCGCGAGGTGGTTGATTCTTACAGGGAGTTTATCATGAAAGCCTTTATCGACCCACCTCAGTCCATTCCCTTTTATCTTAAGATTGGCATTTGGATTTCTAAAAAAGTCACCGGCCGCGACCTTTTGCCGGCAAAGCTTCTGTCCTGGTATCCCAAGGTAGCTATCAGCTCCGGCATTATGGAGTCCCTGGTTGCACATAAAGATTTAAACCTGGACAAACGGATTCTCAAACTGGTCCGTCTGCGAACTTCATTTTCTGTCGCCTGTCCTTTTTGCATCGATATGAATTCTTATGATTATGATCAATTTGGAATAACACCCGAAGAGCTGGCGGCTTTACAAGGAAAGATTGAGATTGCAGTGGTGGAAACATTTTCAGTGCGTGAAATCATCGCCATGGAATATGCCGTTTTAATTTCCCGCGCGCCATTGGTGTTTGGGCAAGACTTCGTTGATAAACTGAAGGAATATTTTAGCGAGCGGGAAATCGTGATTCTGGCTTCCACCGCCGCGCAAGTCAATTACTGGGCAAGACTGCTGCAAGCCCTGGGCGTTCCTCCAGCCGGATTTTCAGGCCAATGTGAACTTTAGCCACGAGGCTTATCTCGATTAGTTGCCAACGGAAGAATTGTCAGGATTGACGTAAAGCAGGAAGCAACTGTATATTGACTACACCTACCTTCTAAACAACTTCGAGCAGGTTGAGATATTGCTGATACCAAGTTGCATTCAAATGTTAACTGTAGTTCGGGTCTTTAGACCCGTTGAACACGCGAACCTAAAGGTTCGGACTACGTTGGTTCGTTATCCTTTGAATGCGACTGGGTATGATTATTTATTGAGAGGGAGGCCCCTTGCGGGAGGAGACCCTTCTTGATATTCTTCTGCTCATACATCAATTTGTCCGCAGAGGCCATGAGTTCGTCAAGAGAACAGGGATTTTCAGGATCATAGTAAGAGCAGCCTACACTGATGGAAAGTCTGTATCTCCGGTTTTCCTGTTTGTTT
>JAUYFM010000039.1 GCA_030690945.1 Smithellaceae bacterium
CCTTCCCTGAAATATTCTTCGGGAAGGTTTACAGATTCCGCTATGCGTTTTCAAGTCGAAGACAAACATAAATTGCATCTTTCGTGAAATATGTTAACCTTTTACAAATCTTAATTGTCGGTTATTCCGGACAGTAGTGACAATATGTTAAAAATATAATCATTTTCTGGTACAGAAGTCGCTTTATAAAAGGGCAAGACAAAAACAGAGTATGTGTTTAACTGGACATCTACTTTCAAAAAGAAAAACGGGTGAGAAAGAATGATTCAAGAAATTCAGTTGTCAAATTTCAAGGCGTTTGCGGATACGGTTAAGATACCAATTAAACCGATCACGCCTAATCTTTGGGCCGAACTCTTCGGATAAGACCTCAATATTTCAATCATTACTAATGCTAAAACAAACCTTGGAAGAATCCGAAAAAAAATCAGGTACTCCTTCCAAAGGGAAAACGTGTCGATTGCTAGTGAATTTTACGTTATCGGAATCCATTCAGCGTGATTTTCAAAAGAGCTTGAAAATTAGCGGCGGGAATAGTATGTTTTGTAAAATTTTCCGCAGGGAGAGACGATTTTTACGATGGTTGCTTAAACAATATGTTTTCATTTACCTTTCATAATCCCACTAAAGTCATTTTCGGCAAAGACGCGATAGGGCGGATTGCCGGTGAAATTCCGCGTGATGCCAAGGTGATGATCACTTATGGCGCGATGAGCGCCAGGAAGTATGGTGTGCTGGATGAGGTGGTCTCGGCCCTTGCAGGTATTGATATCACTGAATTTGGCGGCATCGAAGCAAATCCCGAATATGAAACGCTCATGCAGGGGATAGAACTGGCGCGCAAGAAGAATATTAATTTTCTTGTGGCGATTGGCGGCGGTTCGGTTATTGATGGAACCAAGTTTATGGCCGCCGCCATCCCCTTTAACAACGAACCATTTCTTTTGCTGGAGAACAAAGGCGCCGACATTCGCCGGGCACTGCCGGTTGGCGCTGTTGTGACTCTGCCGGCCAGCGGTTCGGAAATGAACAACCGGGCCATTATCTCGCGCAAATCCGTCAGGCTGAAGCGCGCTATAATGAATGATTGTCTGTTTCCCCGATTTGCCGCGCTGGATCCAACGAAGACCTTTACCCTGCCGGTCAGACAAATCGGCAATGGCGTGGTCGATACGTTTGTGCATGTTCTTGAGCAATATCTGACCTACCCAGTGAATGGAAAAGTTCAGGATCGCCTGTCCGAAGGGCTTTTGCTTTTGCTGATTGAAGAGGGGCCGAAAGCGCTTGTCGATCCAAAGAATTATGATGTGCGCGCCAACCTCATGTGGGCCGCAACGCTGGGGCTGAACGGTCTCATCGGCGCGGGTGTTCCTCAGGATTGGGCGGCTCACCGGGCGGGCTATGAATTGACGGTTTTATACGGATTGGATCATGCTCAGACCCTGGCCGTTCTGGTGCCGGCCATGCTGAAAGTCCGTGCCGAAAGTAAGAAGCAAAAACTGCTTCAGTACGGCGAACGGATCTGGGGTATTTCATCCGGGACGGAGGCGACGCGAATCGATACCACGATTGACAGGACGCGGGCTTTTTTTGAGAGTATGGGTTTGCCAACCCGTCTGAGGGGCTATGGTATTGAGGCGGTTGATACCGATCTGGTGATTAAACTACTGGAAGCGCACGGCCTGTCCAATATGGGTGAAAATAATGATGTCACGCCCGACGTGATGCGGGAGATACTGAAGCTCTGTAATTGAAATCAGGCCTGCGCTTGGCTTGACTCGGTACAAAATTTAATCCCGCTGTTGCGGGACGAGCGTTAATTCTCCGCATCGAGCTCGCGATATAATGACGTTCATTTCATGGCTCGACAGCGAGCTCGCGAGGTGGTTGATTGAGAAAAATTTATTGACTTCAGCCAGGTGAGTGATTATAGTCATTTCCAATAAAAACATTTTCGTTGAGCCCATGTCCCGTGGATTCTATTTTTTAATCTAAAATGGTGATTGACTTTTTTGAAAAAAAGAGTCGATTGAAAATCGAAATATTAATAATAAGGAGAGAAATATGAAAAAGATTACTTCATTGGTTGTCATTCTGCTGCTCATGTTGGTTGTCGCAACAGGATACGCGCAGGTTAAAGCCGGGTCGGTTAATATTACGCCGACTATTGGTATGTATAAGTTTGAAGGCAATGAGGATCTGCAAAGCACGATTGCTCTTGGTTTGCGTCTCGGTTACAATTTTACCAAATACATCGGTGTTGAGGGGTACGCTCATTATGTGCCCACCGCGATCCTTTGGGGAGGTGGTCAGACGTCAGACATTAAATTCGTGGGTTACGGCATTGAAGGCATTGTCAACCTTCTGCCGGACAGTCGTTTCGTTCCTTTTCTCGCGGTTGGTGTTGGTGGTGCTCATTATAGTAATGCCTTTGAGATGACGACCGAAGATAAGCGTGATAAAATTACAGCGGATTACGGCGCCGGTGTGAAGTATTTCCTGTCGGATAGTTTTGCCCTGCGTGCTGATGTCCGTCATATCATTCCTTTCCGGGATACACACAGCAATTTGCTTGCCACGGTCGGTTTAACCTTGGCTTTCGGCGGTGCCAAGAAGGCTGTCGCATCTGCCCCGGAACCTGTTGCACCCCCGCCGGTAGTTCAGGAAGTGAAACCCCAGGCGGCAGCTCCTGTGGTAGTTGAGGAAATTAAGCCCCAGGCGGCAGCTCCCGTGGTAGTTCAGGAAGTGAAGCCCCAGCCCAGGGTAGCCAAGGAAATCGTGGAGAAGGGAAGAACAACCCTGAATGTATTGTTTGATTTCGACAAGTCCTCCATCAAGAAGAACGCCTTCACTGATATTAATGATCTGGTCGCCGTTATGAAGCAATATACGGATCTCAATGTAACAATCGAAGGTCATACGGATAGTAAAGGCAGCGCCGCATACAATAAAAAACTTTCCCAGAGACGCGCTGACGCTATCAAGAAGTACATGGTCGAAAAAGGCGGTATTGATGCGAAACGGCTGAACGCAAAAGGTTTCGGTCTGGAGAAACCCGTTGCTTCCAACGCTACAAAAGAAGGACGAGCGAAGAACCGTCGTGTAGAAGCAGCGACAGCGGAGTATATCATCAAGAAGTAGGTTAGGCTGAAAGCTGACCCCCCTGCGGGGGGCGCGAGGCCGAAGATTCAAATGAGCCTCCGCGGTGCGCCGCGGGGGCTTTAATTTTTTACTAACAACCTACTGTCCTGTCAACGATACGCGTCATTTCGAAAGAGTCATAACCACTGAGAAATCTTAGATTTCTCCCTGCGGTCGAAATGACATTTCTTGATTGCCGAGACACTACCGTCTTCTGACAGTTTCTTTACCTGATGTTATTACTTTGCGCAGGAGAGCCCCCTGGGGTGCCGGGCAGGGTAGGTCTAGAAATATTTTATTTCCCGCGTGGGCCTGAAGGACAACGTCGCCATTGTTGTTGAAAAGTCTTTGGGTGTTCACCCGCACAATATCCCTTGGCAATAGCAGTTCAACAACATCCCCTGCCTTTAAATGATTGCGGATCTCCACGAGAATTCGCTTGTGAATAGCATCATAGCCCATGACAATGCCCGCCGGTTCGTGGGTCTGGATATTTTTTATTTCCGGACTGGTTTCCGTTATTTTTTCCTTGCTGAAAGCAAAGCCGGTGGTGTAGCCACGGTGAGAAATTTTCTTTAGTTCATCAAGCCATTGCGGATTGCAGTGGTAGGTTTCTTTGTGCGAGGTCAGTTCGTCAAGCGCCTGACGGTAGGTTCGGGTAACAACGGCCACGTAGTAGGACGATTTCATCCGGCCTTCAATTTTAACACTCGTGATGCCGGCGGCCAGCACGTCGTGCAGATACTCAATCAGGCATAAATCTTTTGAACTCAGTAAATAACTGAATCGTTCATCCTCTTCCAGAATGAGAGGATCGTGAGGACGTGTTGCTTCAGTTAGCAGGTATTCCCAGCGGCAGGGCTGCGTGCAGTCCCCCTGGTTGGCGCTCTTCCGGTTGCGCCAGGCCGACAGATAGCAGCGCCCCGAATAAGACATGCACATCGCGCCGTGGATAAAAATTTCCAGTTCCATGCCGGGTGCCGCATTGGAAATTTCTCCAACTTCGCTTAAAGTTAATTCCCGCGCCAGGATAATCCGCCGTATGCCCTGATCCTGCCAGAAGCGGACCGCTTCGATATTCATGGTGTTGGCCTGTGTGCTCAGATGCAGCGTCAGCTGGGGCGCGATTTGACGGATCAGCCGGATCATACCCGGATCGCTGAGAATCAATGCATCCACACCTGTTTCAATCAGCGCGGGAATCAGGAGCCGCGTCTGTTCCAGATCGGTGTTGCGGGCGAATGTATTGAGGGCGGCATAAATCTGGACACGTTGCCCGTGAGCTTCGGAAACGCCTGTGGCCAGATCATCGAGCGACATTTCAGCGGATGTCGAGCGCAGGCTCAGCCCCGGAACGCCGACATAGACGGCATCTGCGCCATAAAGCAAAGCGGTGCGCAATTTTTCCAGATTGCCGGCGGGGAGAAGGAGTTCCGGTCGGCGCATATGAACCTCCGTTAAGGACAATATCTGCGCACCTGCTCCATGACTTTGAGAGATTTGACTTCCTTTCCCAGCACGTAAGAAATGAAACCGCAGAGGATGTTGCGGGATTCGCATGCGAGATTTCCCGTGAGAAAGACCATTTTCATTTTTTCAATTTCCATATCTTTTCCCAAAAGCAATGTGCGAATGGCGCCCGCCGATATGGACTGGTCGTATCTTTCGGGTCGGGCGCAGGCGGCGCACTGGATGCCGCCTTCTTTGGGATAAAAGTAGTACGAGACGCCGTTGCTGACGGGCTTTTTACAGCGCACGCAGGCATCAAGGGCCGGTTCAAATCCGGCAATTTTCAACAGACGCATTTCGAAAAAACGAATGGCTGTATCCGAAATATTCTCCCTCACAAGCCAGGCCAGAAAATCAGAAAGCAACATAAAAAGATCTTCATTGTGCTTTCCTTCCGGGCTGAAGTGATCGACCAGATCAACCAAATAGGAGGCGGTCAGTGTTTTTTCCAAATCCTGGCGGATGGCGGTGTAGTGGTCGATGATATCGCAGGATTCAATGAAAGCCAGCGTGTCGCGATTTTTTTGCGAAAAAATAATGCTGGTGAGAGAGAATGGTTCAAAGACATTGGCGAAACGTTTCTTGCTTCTTTTCGCGCCTTTGGCCATTCCTTTGATCTTACCGAACTCGCGGCTGTAAAAGGTGACGATTAAATCCGATTCTCCATAGCTCAGACTTTTAAGAAAGAATCCGGTGGCTCTGTGGCTTTCTCTGGCGCTCATGGCTTTTCGGCAAGTCCATTGTATTTAATATCGCCGCCCACGATGGTCATCACAGCGCGTCCTTTCAGGGAACGGCCATGAAAAGGCGAGTTTTTCCCGCGCGAGTGGAAGGATTTTACATCCACTATCCATGGCAGATCAGGGTTGATGATGGTGATGTCCGCGTCAGATCCTATCGCAAGCCTCCCTTTGTCCAAATTTAAAATACGCGCCGGATTGCAACTCATTTTAGCGATCAGTTCCGGTAAGGGGAGGATGCCGTCATGCCACAGGTTCAAGCTCAAACCCAGAGACGTTTCCAGGCCGCTGATGCCATTAGCGGCATATTCGAATTCCACTTCCTTATCCGTGCGCCCGTGCGGTGCGTGATCGCAGGCGATGGCGTCGAGCGTGCCGTCGGCGAGGCCTTCTTTAATGGCAGCTATATCGGAAGCGCTTCTCAGCGGCGGACTGACTTTGTAGTTGGTATCATACTCCTGAAGTGATTCGTCAGTTAAGGTGAAGTAATGCGGGGCGGTTTCCGCCGTGACGTTCAGTCCCCGTGCTTTAGCATCGCGAATCAGGAGTACGGCGCCTGCCGTGCTGACATGCGCGATGTGAATCCGTGTACGCGTATATTCGGCAATCAGGATATCGCGCGCCACCATAACATCTTCAGCAATGGCGGGAATGCCGGGCAGTCCGAGAATGGTAGCATAATATCCTTCATTCATCAGACCGCCGCCAGAGAGATTCTTGTCTTCACAGTGCTGAATAACAGGCAAGTCAAGCGATGAGGCATATTCCAGGGCCCGGCGCAGCAGAGCCGCGTCCATGACGGGTTTCCCGTCGTCAGAGAGCGCGATGATTCCGGCTTCCTTGAGATCCCAGAATTCCGTTAACTGCCTGCCTTCCGAACCGATGCTGATCGCGCCGATGGGATAGACATTGGCCAGGTTCGCTTCTGCGGCCTTTCTGCGGATGAACTCGGTGATCGAACGATTGTCGTTTACCGGCTCCGTGTTGGGCATACAGGCAATCGACGTGAAACCACCGGCCACAGCGGCGGCAGAACCGCTGGCGATGGTTTCTTTATATTCCAGACCCGGCTCGCGCAAATGAACGTGCATGTCGATCAAACCGGGCGAGACAATCATCCCGGTCAGATCGATGACTTTGACGTCCGGCGATGCCGTGATGGCTGTGCCGCATGCGCCGATTTTTCCTTCTTCAATTAAAACATCCATCCGGGCATCAATTTTTTGTGACGGGTCAATCACCCTTGCGCCTTTTAATAACAGTTTCATTCGTTTCCTCCGGAGAGCAGGTAAAGCAGCGCCATTCTGACGGCGACGCCGTTATTGACTTGGTCAAGAATGACGGAATAGTTCGGATCGTCGGCGATGTCGGGCGAAATTTCTACGCCGCGGTTCATGGGGCCGGGGTGCATGACGATGACATCATCTTTAGCCAGTTTAATGTTGTTGCGGTTCAGGCAATAATGCTGGGCATACTCACGAAGCGATGGGAAGATGTTTTGCTTTTGGCGCTCCAATTGAATACGCAGCATCATCACGACGTCGGCGTCTGCAATCGCATCGTCAAGTTTTGTGTAAACCTTCACGCCCATCCGCTCGATATCGCGCGGTATCATGGTGGCGGGGCCGGCCACGACCACCTGAGCGCCCATTTTGGACAACCCGTAAATATTGGACCGGGCAACCCGGCTATGCAGAATATCGCCGACAAGCGCGACTTTCAGTCCGGCGATTTTACCTTTTTTGGCTTTAATCGTCATCATGTCGAGCAGGGCCTGAGAGGGATGTTCATGTGCGCCGTCACCGGCATTGATGATGGATTGAGAGACGAGCGAGGCCAACAGGTGCGGAGCGCCGGCAGCGCTGTGCCGGATCACAATAATGTCGGGGTTCATGGCTTCGAGATTGCGCGCGGTGTCTATGAGGGTTTCGCCTTTGACGACGGAGCTGGTCGATGCGGATATGTTGATGGTATCGGCGCTGAGTCTTTTTCCGGCAATCTCAAAAGATGTTCGTGTCCTTGTGCTGGCTTCATAAAACAGGTTGATCACGCTTTTGCCGCGCAGTGTGGGGACTTTTTTAATATCGCGTGTCGAAATTTCCAGAAAAGATTCGGCGGTTTCCAGAATCAGATTAATTTCGTCAACGGTCATTTCCCGGATACCGAGGATATCTTTTTTTTCAAGTTTCATCATAGGTTTGCCTTGTTTATATTTTTAAAATTACGTTTCTTCTTCAATGACAACTTCATCTCTGCCATTTTTTTCCAGGAGATTGACGCTGACGGCTTCCCAAAGAGAGGAAGGAAGATTTTTTCCAACATAATCGGCGCGAATGGGCAGTTCACGATGCCCGCGGTCGATTAAAACGGCCAGCTGAATCATTTCGGGACGGCCAAAATCAATTAAAGCGTCCATGGCGGCACGGATGGTCCGTCCGGTAAAAAGAACGTCGTCCACCAGAATGACTTTTTTTTCCGTGAGATCGAAGGGAATATTTGTTTTCCCCAGCGGCGCTTTCTTTTTTGATTTTGATATATCGTCGCGATAAAGTGTAATATCCAGAATGCCCAGCGGGACTTCCCGGCCCTCAATCGCCGATATTTTTTTCTGAAGCCTTTCGGCAAGATAGATACCGCCCGTGCGGATACCGACCAGCACAAGATTATCCATGCCTTTGTTCTTTTCCAGAATTTCATAGGCAATCCGCGTCAGACATCGTTCAATGACGTTGCTGTCCATCACGATTTTGGGACCCTTTTCTTCTGTCATGCTTTCTCCTCAATTACTCATTATGAATTTTCGTTATCCTTGAAACGATATTCCTTCGCCAAAACAATTCGGAGCGCCATTAGTTGAAAATTCATGAACAGACATAAAAAAGGCCCTTCCCCTTGCGGAGAAAGGCCTTAATTGACTTTAGTTTTAACATTTTCATTACATCGTCCTTTTTCAATCTCACCGGATTAAATTAAAAGGTTATTTTCCAAGGTCAATACAACTTGCCGTCATGCCTGTCAAGATAAAAGATGGACAAGGCGAATACTGATTAGTGCAGCATACTTCCCAGACGGTCCCAGCGAATTTTCTGAAGAAGATTGTCTTGTTCTTCGCTGTTCCACGACCAATAGATAATGAACGCTTTCCCTTCCACGTCTTTTAAGTCAACAAAACCCCAGAAGCGGCTGTCGGCGCTTTCGTCACGGTTGTCGCCCATCACAAAAAGCGATCCCTGGGGAACGTTTACCGGCCCGAAATTATCGCGTGGCTGCATGACCGCCGGGTAGGTGACGTTGTCGGAATAGATGCCGAATGGGTCTTTATAGGGTTTGTCATTGATAAAGATATCTTTATTTTTAATCTCTATTTTATCGCCGCCCACGCCGATGACGCGTTTAATATAATCTTTAGTGCGGTCATTGGGGTAAATAAAAACGATAATATCGCCTCTTTTTGGGTCGGAGATGGGCAGGATTATTTTTCTAATGATGGGTATTTTGACGCCGTAAATGAATTTGTTGACCAGAAGATGATCGCCGACGAGCAGTGCGGGCACCATCGACCGGGAAGGGATTTTATAGGCCTGAATGATGAAGGTACGAATCACGACGGCGATTAATATCGCGATAATAATCGCTTCAATATATTCCTGAACTTTTGATTTTGTGTTTTCCTTTTTGGATTCCTTCGGCTTTTCCTGGGTTATATCTTTGGGCTTAATTTTTTTTTCATTCATGGCAGGGGCCAGCTCCTAAGAGTAAATATTGGATAGAGAAACAAAAATCATGATCAGGGCAAAGAAACCCTTAACTACTCTCTGACCGGTCATGGCAAAGAAAGCCCGGTTGGATACCTGATGGGGACCTCTTAACCTGGACTGACGGAATAATTCCATGATCAGTAATCCTGCCAATCCTCCAAGGAAAAAACCTCCCCAGATGCCGAGTCCCCAGAGAAGGGGCGTAAAAATAATCATGCCCACTGCCGCGCCAATGGCGGCGCCCCAGAGGGATTTCTTGATGACGGGGGCTTTGTACGCTTGGGTCAATCCCGCCAAAAAATCAAGACTCTCGGCAAGAATGGAAAAGACAAAGAGGAACAAAAGGACTTTCCACCCGACTTGTGCAAAACCGGTAAAAAAGGCGTAGAGCAAAACGTCCAGGAAAATAATGACGGTTCCGGGCAATCCGAATAAAGTCAGATAAATCCCGAGAAACAATATTAAAATAAAAACAACAAATCCCGTCGTGGCCAAGGATGACAATTTTATTTCTTTCCCTTCATTTTTGAAAGTTTCAGATTTTCAAAAAGCAGCACAATTGTGCAAGCGATATAGACTGAGGAATAGGTGCCGATGACAACGCCGACCAATATTGAAAAAGCTAAATCGCGGATGACCGCTCCACCGAACAGATACAGGGCTAAAACCGTGAGAAAAACGGTTAGAGACGTCAATATCGTTCTGCTCAACGTTTGGTTGATGCTTATATTGATAATATCGTTCAGCTTCTTTTTTGGATTCAGTTTTACGTTTTCCCGGATTCTATCGAGCACAACAATAGTATCATTAATAGAAAAACCGATAATGAAAATGAGTGCCGCCAGAATGTTTATGGTAAATTCCATATTCATAATGGAAACCGCTCCGATCGTAATCGCGACGTCATGAACCAAAGCGATAATTCCTCCCAGGGCGTAGCGGAACTCAAAGCGCCAGCCGACATAAATCAGCATGGCCAGCCAGGAAAGAATGACCGCAATGACTGCCTTACGCTTAAAATCAGCACCGACTTTGGAACCGACAACTTCCACACGCCGAATTTCATAATCCTTGTTGAAGGCGGTGGTCAGCGGTTGTTCCACATTGGCGGCAAGCATTTTTTGATCAGAGAAAGATTCCGATGTACGGATCAGGAATTCATTGACGCCGAACTGCTGAATAATGCTGCTTTCCAGCTTGGTTGACTTGAGGGCTGTGCGAATCTGATCGGCGGAAATATTTTTAGAAAATTTAACCTGAATGATCGAGCCGCCGGCAAAATCAATACCGGGAGTCAAGCCGCCATGAAAAATAATCGATCCGATACCGATGAGAATCAGAATGGCTGAAAAAGCAACCGCGTACTTTATTTTTCCGACAAAATCTAAGTTAATACCTGGTTTTATCAACTCCATGCTCATACGATATCTCCTGCTTGCGCTTGAATTTTAAATGCTCAATTTTTTAATATTAAAGTTCCAGGTAACGTAATCGAAAATTACCCGAGTGACAAAAATAGCGGTAAAAAGACTGGCCGAAAGGCCAATGATTGTTGTTACCGCGAATCCCTTGATCGGGCCGGTACCGAAGATAATCAGGAAAACGGCGGCTACGATACCCGTGATATGCGTGTCAATGATCGTAATAAAAGCCCGATTATAGCCTGTATCCAGAGCCAGCCGGATAGTTTTTCCCGTCCGCAGCTCCTCCCGGATGCGTTCAAAAATCAAAATGTTGGCATCAACTGCGACACCGACAGTGAGGAGCATACCGGCAATGCCCGGCAGGGTCAGGGTTGCATGGAAGATCGCAAGAACCGCCAGGATCAGGAAGATGTTAATGATGACTGCAAGATCAGCCACAGCGCCGGAAAACCTGTAATAAAAGATCATAAAGAGAACAACAAGAATGGTTCCGATAATGGTTGCCATAATGCCTTGCCTGATCGAATCGCTGCCCAGTGAAGGACCAACGGTTCTTTCTTCCAGAATATTAACGGGAGCGGGCAGAGCGCCGGCGCGTAAAACAATGGCCAGATCGCGCGATTCATCCATAGTGAAATTGCCGGTAATCTGTGCCTGTCCGCCGGATATTCTTTCCTGAATGACGGGCGCTGAATGGACGACGCCATCGAGAACGATTGCCAGGCGTTTGCGGACGTTTTCATTGGTAATGCGGTCAAAATCCGCCGCGCCCTGCGCATTAAATTTGATGGAGACATGCGGCTCGCCGAAACGGTCGGAAATCTGCACTTTGGCGGTTTCCAGCGAAGCGCCGGTCAGGAGTGTTTTGTTTTTTAATAAATAGGGAACCCGGCCTTTTTGACCGCTGGATTTATCCTCGCGCGTGCCGTAGGCAATGATCGAGCCTTCCGGAATATTGCCGCGTAGTGCTTCGTCAAGAGAATTTCCCTCATCAACGATTTTGAATTCCAAAAGCGCCGTTTTGCCGATCAGATTTTTAGCCCTTTCCGGATCTTTAATACCCGGTAACTGAATCAATATACGGTTGTCGCCTTCCGGTATAATCTCCGGTTCCGTAACGCCGAACTGGTCCACACGGTTGCGGATTGTCTCCAGCGAATGTTCAACAGTCAATTTTTTCAGATCGACTGCTCTTTTGTCATTTATTTTTAAAGTTACGAATTGTCCGCTGTCGCGTGGGGTGGATGAGGCTATTTCCAGATCAGGGTAACTGTCTTTCAGTACCTTTTCCAGGGCGGTTTTGCCCGCCGCATCGGTCAGTTCCAGTGAAATCGTAGCGCCTTTGGCTTTTTCCACATTCCGGAAACGGACTTTGCTTTCCATTAATGATTCTTTTAAATCATTGGATGTTCTTTCCATCATGGCTTCCAGAGCTTTATCCGTATCAATTTCCAGAACAAGGTGCATCCCGCCCTGTAAATCCAGACCCAGATGAATTTTTTCCTTGGGCAGGAATTGGTTCCACGGGGACGTAATATCGGAAATAAAGGTCGGTATCAAAAAGTACAAAGCAGCAAGACACACAATAACGGTGATAGATATCCTGATTTTTAAAGATTTGAACATGAAATGCCCCTTTCTATGCTATGGCTTTGTCGCAGGCGATGGGGCCGGTGAGCCCGCCTTCTGGATAACAGCGCCGATAGCGCTTCGCGCGATTTTAATTCGTACTTTATCGGCAATTTCCAGCGTGACGACCGCATCGGCCAAACCGGATATCTTGCCATGAATGCCGCCGGTGGTCATAACCGTATCGCCATAGGCCAGGTTATCCAGCAGCGCCTTGAGTTCTTTCTGCTTTTTTTGTTGTGGGCGGATCATTAAAAAATAGAAGATGCCAAAAATGACCACCATCATGATGATAAAACTCCAATCACCGAAGCCGCCTGCTGCCGCTCCCGGTGTCCCTTGATTGCCGCCCATTGCGTATGCTGTTGATATCAATTTTAGTTCCTCCTTAAAATTTGTTCTTTATCAGAATTTTTCGTAATCTCATCTTAATTTATTAAAAAAATCTTTTTTAAATTCTAAAAACCGATTTTCACTTATGGCCATCCGTATTTTTTCCATGAGGCGCATATAATGGCGGATATTATGAATGGTATTCAATATCATAGCCAGTATCTCACCGGCAACATAAAGATGCCTTAAATAGCCCCTGGAATAATTTTTACAGGTATAGCAATCGCATGTTTCATCAAGCGGATTATCATCTTCCCGCCAGCGGACGTTTTTTATAACAATCTTTTCGGAATTTGTAAACAATAATCCGTGCCGCGCGCATCTTGTCGGAATGACACAGTCAAACATGTCGATGCCGCATGAAACACCGTAAACAAGATCCGCAGGTGTCCCGACGCCCATCAGGTAGCGGGGTTTTTCGCAAGGCAACAGGGGGGTGATTTCTTCGGTGATGGCGTACATCATTTCCTTGGGCTCCCCCACGCTCACGCCTCCCAGTGCGTAGCCATCAAAACCGATGGGGATGGTTTGTTCGACGGCCTGACGGCGCAAATCCAGATACGTGCCGCCCTGGACAATGCCGAAGAGCGCCTGATCGGAATTTGTTTTTGCCTCGCGGCATAATTTGGCCCATTTTATGGTTAAAGCCAGAGAATCCTGAGTTTGTTTGAGTGTTGCAGGATAGGGCGTGCACTCGTCGAGGCACATCATGATATCCGAGCCCAGCGCTTCCTGGATTTCGACGGCTTTTTGCGGAGTCAGGAGATGTTTGGAGCCGTCAATGTGGGACCGGAACATTACGCCATCCGGCAGGATTTTGCGCAGCGCGCCCAGAGAGTAAACCTGAAAGCCGCCGCTGTCTGTCAGGATCGGCCCCGGCCAGTTCATAAAGGAATGGAGACCGCCCAGCTTGCGAATCGTTTCATGGCCGGGACGCAAATACAGATGATATGTGTTGCCCAGAATAATTTGAGCGCCGCAGTTTTGAATGTCTTCCGGGCGCAGAGCTTTAACTGTGCCCTGCGTGCCCACGGGCATAAATGTGGGCGTATCGATCGCACCGTGCGGGGTAATCATTTTTCCCAGGCGTGCAGAAGTCAGGTCATCTTTCTTGATCAATTCAAATGAAAAAGGCATCAGGTTTCGTCCTATTCCCGCCATGCGGGATAAGTGCGTTAACGAAATTGCTTTCTACCGGAAAGCAATTTCTCACTTACTAAATAATAAGCATGCAGTCGCCGTAGCTATAAAATAAATAACGGTTTTCAACGGCCTGAGCATAGGCCTTCTTCATAAAATCCGTACCGGCAAAAGCGCAGACCAGCAAAAATAACGATGATTGGGGCAGATGAAAATTGGTCAATAGTCCATTCACTCTTTTAAAAGAATAGCCGGGATAAATATAATGACGAGTTTCGCCCGATTGGGGTGTGATGTATCCGTTTTTATCGGCCACACTCTCCAAGGTTCGGGTGGAGGTTGTGCCCACGGCAATGACCCGCTTAGCATTATTGATTTTTTCCGCCGCATCAGGGCTTATTTCAAAAAATTCCGCTTCCATGACATGGTTTTCAACGATGTCGGTTTCAATAGGTAAAAAAGTGCCAATGCCGACATGCAGTGTAATAGTCGCGATCTGAACGCCTTTAGCGTGTAAGGCTTTGAGGACGTCTGCTGAAAAATGCAGACCGGCGGTTGGTGCGGCAATAGAGCCGTCGGTTTTGGCATAAACGGTCTGGTAGCGCTCGCGGTCTTTAGTATTGTCCGGCCCAACGCTCTTTTTTCGCTTAATATAGGGGGGCAGGGGGGCGCGTCCGAAGCGTTCCAGGTAATTTCCAAAGCCATTGGCCGCGCTAAATGCCATGAGCCACTTTTTATCAGAGAGACGGGCTACGACCTTTGCCTCACAGGAATGTCCCAGATCAATCGTGTCATTTTCGGTCAGCCTTTTTCCGGGGCGCGCCAGCACTTCCCACAACTCCGAGCCATCTTTTTTTTCTTTGCAAGTCAAAAGCAAGATTTCGAGAATAGCCCCGGTGGTTTTTTTGCCGTAAATCCTGGCCGGAATGACACGGGAGTCATTGATGACCAGAACATCGCCTCGTTGCAGATATTCCGGTAAGGAAGAAAATTGGCTGTCTTCGAGCGTCTTTTCCTGGCGATGAAGCATCATCATGCGTGAAGCGTCCCTTTGTGGACGCGGGTGTTGCGCGATGAGATCATCGGGTAAAAAATATGAAAAATCCTGTAAATTCATAGCGTCCCCGGCAAAAGTGGAAAATCTTGGGCAAATAATCAGAATAAGCTGAGGCTGTCAATCAATTACATCAGCGCCGCCCGAAATAAAGCAGAATCAGACCGACAAGAATGGCGGAAATACCGGCAAACCGTAAGGTGGAATCCGGCAGAGTCGTGATTTTAATCAGATAGGTTTTCATTTTTTCCGGTGAAACCAGATAGGGAAGGCCTTCAAAAATAAAAACCATCCCCATCACACAAAGGAAATAATCCACTTGTTCAGATCCTCTTTTTCTTAGCGTCGTTCCAGAGCGCATCCATTTCGTCGAGTGTCGCATCTTGCAGCGATTGACTGCGGGCGGAAAGTTGTTCAGTCACATAGGCAAAGCGCCGCAGAAATTTATTGATGGCTCCGGTTGCCGCCGTTTCGGCGTCCACTGATAGAAAGCGGCTCAGATTCACCAGTGTGAAAAAGATGTCGCCCATTTCTTCTTCAATTTTTCCGGCATCGTCTTTTTCCCGCGCTCTCGCGAGTTCATGGAGTTCTTCCTTTAATTTTTCCAGGACGTCGTCGGTGTTTTGCCAGTCAAACCCATAATGGGCGGCAACGGCAGTGATCTTTTGCGCTCGTTTCAATGCGGGGAGCGAGCGGGGAATATTGCCGAAGAGATTGTCTTCGAGAGCCTTGCCGCCTCGTTCCTGCTTTTTGATTTCCTGCCAGTTATCTTTTACGTCCCGGACGGAATTGACTTTTACGTCGCCAAAAACATGCGGATGCCGCCGGATCATTTTTTCTTTGATGGCCGTCATCACCTCCGCCAGCGAAAACTCTCCGGACTCGGATGCAATTTCAGTGATAAATAAGATCTGGAACAGCAGATCACCCAGCTCTTCCTGAATGTGCCGCGGATTGTTTTCGGCCAGCGCATCGAGAACTTCATAGGATTCATCCAGAAGATATTTGCCGACATCCTGTTTTGTCTGCTTTTGGTCCCAGGGGCAGCCGTCCGGCGCGCGCAGTTTTTTAATGAGCGCGATTAGTTCCTGCAATTGCTTTTGGGCATTGTTCATGATGATTATTTGAGTGGCCACTCATCGCGCGCTTGCAGAACTTCCTTGAAAGCGCAGAGCGCCTCATTGACCGCGGGCATGCCGGCATACGTCGCTGTCTGGAAGATAATTTCGACAAGCTTTCGGGGATCACAGCCGACGTTTAACGCGGCATTGGCGTGGACTTTCAGTTCGTCTCTGGCCTTGAGCGCCGCCAGCATGGCACAGGCTGCCATCTGGCGCTCCTGAATCGTCAAAACGTCGCGCGAGTATAAATTGCCGGTGATAAAGCGGGAAAAATCATTGGCCAGTTTCGGATCGAACTCATGCCATAACGAATAGGGGCGCTCCAGTTTCGCGCCGCCGGAGAAGAGTTTTTCTGCCGTTTTTTGTGTTCTTTCTTTGATCTGTTGATCGTCCATTTTGCTCCCCGGTGTTATTTCACGATAAATACGTCTCGCTGTCTGTCCTGAAAATAAATATGATTGTATTGCGAACTGTTGACCCGGTCGAAGAATATTTCGCCGTTTTTACGGCATTCCGGGCAGCAGGAATTGGGCAGGATCACCGCGTAGATCTTCTTGCCCGTATCGGCCGCTGAGTCTATTATGACAACACCGCCGCAATCGTTGCAGACGCGGACGGTTTCGATTTGTTTTTCCGTGATATCATCCGTGTCGTAATAGATATTCTTTTCGCGGCGGATATACGCGGCGGATCCGGTGATCTGTTGCTTCAGGTTCTTCTTTTTCTTCCACAGCGTCATCACATCCTTCACTTCGTTTTCAATCAGCCTGGTTACTTCCGGAGATTGACGGATACGCTGGGCGTCGTAATCCGGTTCCCGCACCTGGCTGTAGTCCAGCCCGGCCATGGCGAGGATGATGCCGACATTGACGTAGGGGAGGGCTTTTTCGATGGAATACCCACCTTCCAGCACGGCAATATCGGGCGCGAGTTTTTCATTCAAAAGCGCGTATCCCTGTGCGCTGAAGTTCATATTGGTGATCGGGTCACTGTAATGGTTGTCCTGTCCCGCCGAATTGATGATGATTTCCGGTTTAAAATCGTCCAGTATCGGGAGAATGACATTATCGAGCGCGAAGAGGAAACCTTCATCTGACGTGCGGGGTGGCAGAGGAATGTTAATGGTCGCGCCCAGCGCATTGGGACCGCCGAAGTCGTCGATGAAACCTGTTCCCGGATAAAGCGTTCGTCCATCCTGGTGCATGGAAATGCACAGGACATCCGGATCGTTCCAGTAAATATCCTGGGTGCCGTCGCCGTGATGACAATCCGTATCGACAACGGCAATTCTCTTAATGCCGAATTTATGCCGGATATATTCAACCATCACGGCTTCAATATTAATATTGCAGAAGCCGCGCGCACCGTGGGCGACGAGCATGGAATGATGGCCGGGGGGTCGAACCAGGGCAAAGGCGTTATCGACTTCGCCTGTCAGAACTTTTTGTGCGGCGGTGATCGCGCCTCCGGCCGAAATAAGATGGGAATTCGTTGTCAGGTTTTGCGGATTCGGAACGCAAATATGGCAGCGGTTGATATCGGCGTAGGTGGCGATGCCTGGTTTGTATTCCAGAATATTGGGAAAATCCAACAGGCCTTCTTCAAAAACCTGATCTTGTGTATAGAGCAGCCTCTCTTCACGCTCCGGGTGGTTGGCGGATATGGCCCAGTCAAATGCCGGAAAGAATATGAG
The DNA here is from genome assembly GCA_030690945.1 of Smithellaceae bacterium. Classification (GTDB taxonomy): domain Bacteria; phylum Desulfobacterota; class Syntrophia; order Syntrophales; family Smithellaceae; genus UBA8904. Next base: position 17,603 of record JAUYFM010000039.1, read on the forward strand.
GCCTGTCTTTTTTTCTTTTTTAGGCATGATTTGACCTCGCTTGGCCTGCAGAAATTAATCCGGGTTTGATCTGAACTTTAACGCGGATATTTTTTCCCGTTGTGTAAAAATCCCGAATCATATTAAACTCCTGCGATTCCGTTATTTCCATAATGATATCATCAGGTTTGGCTCCCATCCGGACGGCTTTTTCCCGAAGAGCCTTTTGGCCGACTTCGATAGCGTCTTCCAGAGAAAAATTGTGGGGAATGTTTTGAACATGTCCCTCTTCGCTGATGATGAGTTCTCTTTTTTCAGTGTCGGCGAGGATGGTTATTTCAGCGGTTGTTCTGGCAAGGGCTACGCCGAGAGCATTGGATACTTCCGAATGATCAGGGATGCAATAAGGATAACCCAGGTTTTCCGCTACGAAGGGGGCAATGGCGGCGGGACCTCCCACAACGTAGAGCATTTTAGGTCGAATAACTTTCCCCTCCAGAAGTTCATGGATGGTGTAAACCGGTTTATTGTTGATCTCGGCCAGGATCTGCCGGACGTTGTCGGAAATCATCGCAGCTGTTTTTTCAACAATGGCGCGCGCCGTATCCTGAATACTTCTGTGAAGTTTTTTGGCGACCAACGCGATGGCGCCTTCTGCTTTTTGTTTGTCGCCGAAAGAAATGATATCCTGCACGATCATGGCATCCGTGGGGGTAGGGAATGGCCCGCCCAATGCTGCGGCCGGTCCTTCCCTTTGCGGTCCGATAAAAATATTTCCGTTTTCAACGCCTACGACACTGTCGCCGCCGACGCCGATTGATTTGGTGTAAAGACCGCGAATAAGCGTTTTACGCCCGTCAATGGACACACCGAATGGTTCCAGAAGAGGAACACCATCGGCAAAGATGGAGATGTCCGTCGTGGTGCCGCCGATGTCCAGGGCAACGGCGTCTTCTTTGATGCAGGTTGTTGCCAGAATCCCCATGATGCTTGCCGCCGGGCCGGAGTGAATCGTCTGCACGGGACAGTCCAATGATTTATCAATCAGAATGGTTCCTCCATCCGCTTTCAAAATATAAACGGGAATATTCGAACCGATCTTTACGACAAAATTCTGAACATCCTGCACAAATCCCCGATAAATGTCATGAATGGCCGCGTTGAGATACGTTGTGGCGATGCGGCGCGGGAAATTCAATTGTCCGGACAGCGTATGGCCTAAAGAAATATTTCTGGAAGAATTCTGCAGCAGTTCGGCTGTATCCAGCTCCTGCTGTGGATTACGGCTGGAAAATTTGCCGACAATTCCGATCTGACGAATTTGATTTTCGGAAATTTCGTTGCTGATATCTTCAATTTCCCGGTTGTTCACTTTTTTAATAGGGATGCCGCGATGATTGACGTAACCTTTGGCGAAGTAGGTATCTTTGCCCAGATTCAGTGTGGCCGGCGACAGACCGGGACCGCTTAGCAAAACCATTGCCACGCGATTGGTTTTGTTCTGGACAATCGCGTTGGTCGAGATCGTGGTGCTCAAGACTATCCTATCAATATTATTTACATTATTGCCTGAAATCAGCCGATCTGCCGCTTCCAGAAGCGAGGCCATGATATTCGCTTGATTCGTGAGTACTTTAGCCTTCTTGATCAGTTGAAAATTTTGAACCAGAACGGCGTCTGTATGGGTTCCGCCGACATCAATGCCAAGTATCATTGCAGCGTCCTTTGATGTAAATTTTCTCACCTATATATGTTTAAATTTATCTTGACAAGGCAAAAAAAAAGCGTAATGTCACCCATCAAATACTAGTGTGTTTACACACTAAAAATTACTGAAAGGAGGATATATTCTTATGAAGAAGGTATTAGCCATTTTTGTTAGCGTGCTTTTGTTGGCTTCTTTGTCCATCGCAGCCATCGGCTGCAAGGAAGCACCCAAGCAGGAAGCGCCCAAAGTTGAAGCCCCTGCAGCACCGGCAGCCCCTGCAGCACCGGCAGCACCCGAAGCAGCTCCGGCAGCTCCGGCCCCTGCACCGGCAAAATAATCATACAATCAATTGCAGGATTACAGAACCGGGTAACCTTTGTTAACGCATAGGTTACCCGGTTTTTTTGCGTCTTGACATGTTTGTCTTTAGTGCTTAAGTATAGAAAACGTGTTAGAAATTAAGAAAAAATAATTTAAGGAGGTGCCTTATGGCGGAGAAAGATTGCGGTTTGGTAAATGGTTTGTTGATCGGCGGTCTGATTGGTGTGGCCATCGGAATTTTGTTTGCGCCAAAAAGCGGTAAGGAAACCCGTCAGGATATCGCCGACAAAGCAGACGAACTTTTGGTGAAAGCAAGGGAAGAATATGAAAAGGCGGCTGTAAAAAGCAAAGAAGCTTATGAGGCGGCGGTAAGTCGCCTGAAAGATGCCGAAGGAACTGCCAGAGAAAAAGTGGAAGAAATAGAAGAAAAAATAAGTGAGTTTGCTCATCAGAGCGCCGATACACTCGCGGATAATAAAGACCGTTTAAAGAAAGCGCTTGACGCCGGGATGGAAGCCTATCGGGAAGAAAAAAACAAAAAGCCGGTTTAAGCCATCTAGTGTCCTGTCAACGATACTCTGTCATTTCGAAGGAGTCATAACGACTGAGAAATCTTAGATTTCTCCCTGCGGTCGAAATGACATTTCTTGATTGACGAGACACTAGAACCCTTATTAATATTTATTAGCTATCGTGTGAAAATTATCGAGGAGAAGAATTATGTATCTGGAAATCAGTTTGCTAATTTTTGGTGTTGCCCTGCTGTTGCTGGTGTTATTTTGTATTCCGATTCTGCTGAAACTATGGCGTGCCGTGAGCGATGTCACGGTTACTTTGCAGGCTTTGAATGAGCGACTGCCGGCGATCTTGAAAAACATGGAAGAGATTTCCACGAATATTAATAATTCGACGACGGCGATCAATGGCGAGGTTCAAAAGTGTGCCGCCATGGCCCAGAGGGTTCATGGGGTGATTCATGAGGTGGTTAGAGGAATAGAATTGATTTCGCCGCGGGCTCTCAATTCTCCCTTATTTAGAAAAATAACAGAGTTGATGGCCGTGGTCAAAGGGGTAAGGGTTTTTCTTAATGTATTGACCGGCAAGCAAAGGGTTTAGAACGACATGGCCAAGATGACATTTTCCAATAAGGGGGGGCGTGTTGCCGTTTCCAAAAAACCTTTGACCACCGATACGCAAAAATCCGTCGAAGATACCGTGCGGGAAATGAAAAATGCCGCCAAGGCACCTGGCGGCGAGGATTACCGCGAAAAGTCTTTAAACATTCACGGACTCGTTTGCGGCCGTTGCGGCCGGGATTTTTCGGGCGTGAACCGGCAACTTTTAACCGTTCATCACAGAGACGGCAATCACCACAATAACCCCGCCGACGGCAGCAACTGGGAAAACCTTTGCGTTTATTGTCATGAGGATGTTCACAGCCGGGAAGTATTGGCAGAATACCTGGGAGGCAACTCATCCAGTCGGGATGTTAATCTTGTTTATGGAGAAACGGCATCTGCGGGCGAATCCAGCCTGCTTGCGCAAAAATTAAGACAGGCTCTGCAAAAAAAGACTTAATTCAGTAACTGTTTCCTACTGTCGGGGGTTGGGGGTGCTGTCCCCCGCTGGTGGGGGGTAGGGGGTGGTCTCAGCGAAGCAGGATTTTTGAGTTGGCGTTTTCTTTCACCAGCTTGTCGCCCACCGACGTTCCGCAGTAAACGCAGCTGTAATCATATTTTTCGCCTTCGGTAAGAACCAGCAGCAGTCTTTTTCGCACCGGCACAGCCCGCCGGCATTGCGGACAGAATAGTTCCGTGGCGTCAAAGTCTTTATAGGATGGTTTCATCGTTCGTTATCCATGTTCGGAATTTTTTCCCAGTTTGCAAGCCACACGGTTGGTTCGCTGTCGCTGGGCGCGCGCCAGTCGCCGCGCGGGGAAAGCGATCCGCCCGAACCCACTTTGGGACTGTTGGGAACGCAGGAACGCTTATACTGAGACAGTTTAAAAAACCTGTTTATATAAACATGCAGCCATTTCTTGATTTCTTTCAGGCTGTAGCTATTTTGCTTTTCAGGCGGCACATCCGGCCATGAACCTTGCGTTTTATCCTTCCAGGCGCAATAGGCAAGAAAGGCCACTTTGGCGGGCAGATACCCGAAGCGGGTTATGTAGAAATTGTTAAAGTCCTGCAATTCATAAGGCCCGATGGTCGCTTCCGTTTTCTGCTGCGGTTGATCATCGATCCGGCCGGGAATGAGCTCCGGCGAAATTTCCGTTGCCAGAACAGCCAGAAGAACTTCCGATACCGCTACGGAGAACTGATGTGTTTGCGCCACCCAGCGGATCAGATACTGAATAAGCGTTTTCGGGACGCTGGCATTGACATTGTAGTGTGACATGTGATCACCGATCCCGTACGTGCTCCACCCCAGCGCCAATTCGCTCAAATCACCTGTGCCGACGACCAGAGCGTTTTTCATGTTGGCCAACCGGAAAAGGTGAGCCGATCGCTGGCCGGCCTGTACATTTTCAAAAGCGATATCATAAATTTTCTTTCCGCGGGCAAAAGGGTGATTAATGTCCTGGAGCATCTGGAGGCAGGCGGGTTTGATATCGACTTCATTGGCCTCTACGCCTAAGGCACGCATCAGATTGACGGCATTGCGATACGTTTTGTTGGTTGTTCCGAAAGCGGGCATTGTATAGGCTTTGACATGGGTGCGAGGCCTGCCCAGCAGATCCATGGTTCTGGCCGCTACAAGCAGGGCGTGTGTGGAATCCAAGCCCCCGGAAACGCCAATCACCAAATTAGGAATGCCGGAGGATTTGAGTCTTTGGGCCAGGCCCTGAACCTGGATATTGTAGGCCTCATAACAGCGCTGGTCGCGCTTTCCCTGGTCGGCGGGGATGTAAGGAAAACGGGGAATTTCACGATCCGGCAATAAACGTCCCGTCGGGCAGTCGACTTCAAATTCTACAGAACGAAATCCGGCCAGTTGATTTTTATGATCCGTCGCATTCTGGCCAAAAGTCGTGAGTCGCATCCGATCCTGCGCCAGACGATCCAAATCGATGTCGCCGCAAATTATTTGCGCCGACGTTGAAAAACGTTCTGATTCCGAAAGCAGATTGCCGTTTTCATAAATCATCGCGTGGCCATCCCAGGCCAGATCAGTCGTGGATTCGCCGAAACCCGCGGCGGCGTAGAGATAAGCGGCGACACAGCGCGCGGACTGATTGGCGGCCAGTTGATGCCGATACTCCGATTTGCCGATGGTGATGTTGGAAGCGGATAGATTGCCGATGACCGTCGCGCCTGCCATGGCCGCGAAACTCGACGGTGGAATGGGCACCCAGACATCTTCACAGATTTCGAAGAAGACATTGAAATTTTTAAGATTGGCGGCTTTGAAAATCAGATTAGCGCCGAAAGGAATATCTTTTTGCCCCGCCAAATTAATGGTTGATGCCAGAGCCGCCGAAGCTGGCGAGAATTGTCTGGCCTCGTAGTATTCGCGGTAATTCGGCAGATAGGACTTGACGGCAATGCCGAGGATTATTCCCCGGTAAAAAACAACCGCGCAGTTGAACAGACGGCAATCCACTTGCAGCGGCGCGCCCACGGCCAGAATCAGATTTAATTTGGCAGATGCTTTTTTAATGGTGACCAGAGCCTCTTCCACGCTCTCGAGCAGGGCATCCTGGTGAAACAAATCTTCGTTGGAATAGGCAGACAACCCCAGTTCCGGGAAGATGGCCAGAATGGCTTTCTGCTGTGCCGCTTTTTTCGCCAGTTCAATCGTTTTTTGGGCATTAAACGACACGTCGGCAACCTTAATTTCAGGAATGCAGACAGCGGTGCGGATAAATCCGTGATGGTAAAGATTAAAAAAGGTTTTTGCGGCCATAGGTCTATCCTTTCTCGACATAGGCATAAGCGCTGTGGTTATGGATGCTTTCAAAATTTTCCGCTTCGATACTGTACCAGATGAAATTATCATCAGCATTGAGCTTTACGGCCACGCTGCGGACGACATCTTCGACGAATTTTGGATTTTTGTAAGCTTTTTCCGTGACGAATTTTTCATCCACGCGCTTCAGAAGGGAATATACCTCACCACTGGCTGAATCTTCCACTATTCTTATCAGATCTTCAATCCAGAAAAATTTCTTAAAACGCACTCTCACCGTGACGATGCTGCGTTGATTGTGTGCGCCGAAGGCACTGATTTCTTTGGAGCAGGGGCATAGTGTGGTCACCGGAACGACTACACCGACGAGAAAATCAGTCTGCTCAGCGTTGTTTTCGCCGGTAAAAAGGCAGCGGTATTCCATCAGGCTTTTGGCTTTGGAGACAGGGGCTGTTTTTTCCAGAAAATAGGGAAAGTCGATTTCCATATGCGCGGAATGGGCGCGCAGTTTCTGGCGCATCTTTTCCAGAATGGTTTGAAACGTCTTGATGCTGATCTGGCCCTTGAAATCATTAAGCACTTCCACAAAACGGCTCATGTGGGTGCCCTTAAAATGGTGCGGCAGGTTGACATACATGTTGATTGTAGCGTTAACCGGCTGTGTGCCGCGCGCGCGATCCAACACAATGATCGGATACTTGATGTTTTTCACCCCGACCTTTTTAATGTCAATATTGCGAAAATCTTTCTGGTTTTGGATATCGATCATAATAGACAGTTTTAAGTAATTAAGTTTTAAGTAATTAAGTTTTAAGTTTCTTGTTTTAAGTAATTAAGTCTTAATTACTTAAAACTTAATTACTTAAAACTTATTCTTCATACATTCCCGCTGCGTTTTCTGATTCCCATACTTTTACGCGGAGCACTTTGACCTCTTCGCCTTTTACCTTGGTTTGCATGGCTTTATAGACAATGTAAGCGATATTTTCCGAAGAAGGATTTTTGCCTGCAAAAAAAGGAAGGTCATTGAGGTGTTGATGGTCCATCTCGTCGAGAATATCTTTGAGCCATTTTTTAACCAGTCGAAAATCTATTAGAATTCCTTCCGCATTCAACTTCGGGGCGCCGACGGTCACCTCCACCTTAAAATTATGTCCGTGTAATTCTTCGCACTTTCCGCCGATTTCCGCCAGCAGATGCGCCGCGGAAAATGATTTAATAATCGTGACTTCAAACATTGTTCTAAATCCTCTTTCATTTCCCTACCATATTTTCCTCAAGGGGAAAACAGTTTATATGAAATAGCGCAAATTGACGCCTTACTGGTGAAAATGCCCTGTTATTTTGCTATTTTTTCGTTTTTTTAATGATCAGTGTCCCCGGTGTATCGTTGTAAATAATTGATATTGAGCTAATTGCAAAACTTTTTGTCATGCCCGAATGCTTCTGTCGGGCATCCATGATTTCATGTAGTTACAAACTGGATTCCCGCCCAGAAGCGTCGCGGGAATGACAGAATTGGGAGTTTTGCAATTATCGCATTAATAATTAAAAATAAAATAATTTCATGTGGCATATCCATTGCTTTCAAATAATCCACAAGATGCAAAGAAATTTTTCTAGAAAACATGCGGGAGGTGAAGCGGAGAAAATTGATTATTGGAAAAATAAAATAAATAAGTAACCAATATCACAACAAAAATAACCCAATAGACAACCAACATTAATTAAGGAGGACTGTTATGTTAAAAGCATTTACTAGAAAAAAAGGACAAAAAGGTTTCACATTGATCGAACTCATGATCGTTATTGCCATCATCGGTATTCTGGCCGCCATCGCCATCCCGCAGTTCACGGCATATAAGAATAGGGGCTACGCAGCCTCAATTAATTCCGCTGCAAAGAATGCGCACACCGCTGCAGCGGCATTTTGTAGTGATGCAGCAAATTCCGCCGCCGCCAAGGCAGCCATTGAAGCTGGTTTGCCAGCTTCAGGATACAACGCAGACGCTAATATTACAATTGCTGTGGGTGGTGCCACCTGCCAGGATTATACTATCACATCAACCCCCGTAGCCTGGGCTGTTTCAGCTGCAACGATAGACAATCAGGGTGTACTTGTGGCTTCAAAACCAAATTAGAAGAACAGAATCAAAAACAGCACATGTAAGTTCAAACAAGGGGTAAGGGATGCGTTCCTTACCCCTTTCCTTATGGCAGGCTATCCCGGATGCGGCTGTCTTTGCTAGTGTCTCGTCAATCAAGAAATGTCATTTCGACCCCCATTCTTGGGGCAAGACCGCAGGGAGAAATCTAAGATTTCTCAGTCGTTATGACTCCTTCGAAATGACAGAGTATCGTTGACAGGACACTAG
>JAUYFM010000041.1 GCA_030690945.1 Smithellaceae bacterium
CCTTCCCTGAAATATTCTTCGGGAAGGTTTACAGATTCCGCTATGCGTTTTCAAGTCGAAGACAAACATAAATTGCATCTTTCGTGAAATATGTTAACCTTTTACAAATCTTAATTGTCGGTTATTCCGGACAGTAGTGAATGATAATGTAAACACGTAGGGAACGGTCGCGACCGTTCCCTACAAATACATTAAGGAAACACTTGATTTAGAAATGGAATTAGAAATCAGGCGTCGGGAGTGAAACAGAGATCAAAGCCCGATAGCAAGTACGAATCAATGACGCTCAATGTCGAATTGTGTTGAGGATTACCGTTTAAAAATCAAGCCCCTTCAAGTTTAAACTCTTTTTCCCGAAATAATTTTAGGCAGGCATCTGCGACAGCTTCGTCGTAAAAGATACCTCTGTTCTTTTTGATCTCATTCAGAGCGGCATCAATGCCCAAGCCGGGACGATAGGGCCTGTGTGAGGCCATCGCTTCCACTACATCAGCCACAGCCATAATACGGGCCTCCATGCAAATCTCTTCCCCCTTCAGGTGTCGTGGATAGCCGGAACCGTCCATTCGTTCATGGTGCTGGTAAACAATCTCTGCCAGCGGCCACGGGGATTCCACATCCTTCAGCATCTCGTACCCTGTTCGGGCATGTTCCTTAATCAGAGAAAATTCAAGCTCGGATAGTTTCGTCGGTTTGGACAATATCTCCGCAGGAATGGATAATTTCCCGATATCATGAATGGAACCGGTCATACGGAGTCCCTCGATTGTATCCTGAGGTAATCCCATCTCCGTGGCAATGGCACGGGCAAGATCGGCAGACCGAGTCTGGTGGCCGGCCGTATAGGGATCTCTGGACTCCACAGCAGACACCATGACCTGAATGGTGGCGGCAAACGATTTCCTGAGACTTTCGAGGGTCTGCTGGAGTTGTTCCTCCGACTGCTTGCGGTCGGTGATGTCGCGTATGATGCAGATGTAGCCCGAGACCGTCCCATCTGTTTTTCGTAGGATCGTTGCTGTAATCTCTCCGTGGAATATGGTCCCATCTTTCCGGAAACATTCATATTCAACTGCCGGGATATCCTCGCCATTCAAGCGGCGCCGCATGACTTGCGCGGCATAGTCCCTCGAAGACGGAGCGACCAACTGCAAAACATGAACGCCGACTATGTCACTTGGTGAGTCATAGCGGTACATTCGTCTTTGTGTGATGTTTGTATTCAAGATGTACCCCTCAGTACCGATTAGCATGATGGCGTCAGGAGAGGCATCGAATAGCTGCCGGTAACGTTTTTCGCTCTCCAGCAACGCCTCCTCCGTCCGCTTGCGGTCGGTGATATCAGTCGTTATATGAATGATCTTTTCAACTTGACCATGTTTATTCCGGATGGGGGTGCAGGAAACGAGAAAAACGCCCCCGAACGCTTCCACTTCTCTGGTAACGGTTTCGGCCTTACCCGACGCAAGCAAATTTTCCATGGGACAGCCCTTCGAGGGGGAGGCGGTATCCTTGCCATGAAAGACTTCATAGCATTTCTTGCCGAGGAGTTCTGTTTGGGAGAGGCCCGAGGCGCACACAACCGCCTTGTTGGCAGCAATGATTCCATGCTGAGGATCAAGAATGACCGTGGGATGGCTAATGCCCTGAAAAATGCTCTCCCAATCCTCGCGTAACCGAATAATTTCCTCCTCCGCCTGCTTGCTCTCGGTGATGTCGTTGATCAAGTTTAGCGTCGCCGGCCGTCCCTCCCAGTCGATCAGAACCGCACTGACTTCGATCCAGTGAATCCGGCCGCTCTTGTCCACACCCCTGTAAATGTGCCGGGTCGCCGTCGTGTCGCCGTTGATCTTTTTGAGGTATCGTTGCTCTACTAGTTCTCGATCTTCCGGGTGGATGGTTTCCATGATGGGGATCGACAGGTATTCCTCCCGCGTGTAACCGGCCCACTCGAGCCCGCGATTCACGAACTTGGCCCTGCCATCCTGTACCACCACGATGGCCTCGTTGACGCTTTCCACAAGAAGGCGGTATTTCTGCTCGCTCCTCTGCAGCGCCTCATCCGTCCGTTTGTGTTGGAGTCTTGATTCCGCCTCCTCCAACTCCCGTTCGATGACAGGAACAAGCCGCGACAGGTTGCCCTTCATCACATAGTCACGGGCGCCCAAGCGCATGCACGCTACCGCCGTCTCCTCACCGATTGCGCCTGACACCATGATAAGGGGAATGTCAATTCCGGTCTCTTTCAACAGCGCAATGGCGGCGAGGCCGTTGAATCTCGGCATCTGGTAATCGCACAGAATGACATCCCACGGTTTCTTCCGGAGGGCATTTCGCATGGCTTCGGCATCTTCCACACGTTCATACAATGGATCGTAGCCGCCCTTCTTGAGCGCATGGATCATCAACAGAACATCGTCTTCCGAATCTTCAACGATGAGAACACGCAGCGGCGGAAGCTCGCTCGTTTCAGAGGGGATTTTTTTTGCCATAGGAAACTTTCCTTTCGTCACTCGTATTACGTGAAGCGTGAAGCGTAGGAACTCGTGAAGCGTATCTCGTATTTCGCGCTTCACGCTTCACGAATTACGCTTCACGGGTTTTTTCGCTTCACGAGTTACGAATTACTTCCCGCCGGGGGAGGTTCATTCCAGATCAACCAGTAAAGCCCGAGGTGTTTGATTGCTTCAGCGAATTGATCAAAACTAACGGGCTTGCGGACATAACTGTTGCAGCCCAGCTTGTACCCGTTGGTTTTGTCCTTCTCTTCTGCCGATGATGTAAGAATGACCACCGGAAGCAGGCGGGTGAGCTCATTCTGACGGATGCTTTTCAAGACCTCCAAGCCGTCAATCTTGGGCAGTTTAAGATCCAGCAGGATGACGACGGGCAGTTCCTTCACATTCCGCCCGGCATGCACTCCCGTGCCGAACAGGTAATCCAGGGCCTCCACCCCATCTTTCGCAACAACCACCTTGTTTCCGATATTGTTCTTCCTGAAGGCCCGAATCGTTAATTCCACATCATCAGGATTGTCCTCCACCAGCAAAATGATTTTTTCATCCATTATAAATCCTCCTCTAAGTTCGTATCTCGTGAAGCGAAAGAACCAGTGAAGCGTGAAACGTGAAGCGTATCTCGTCTTTCACGCTTCACGAGATACGAGATACGAATTCTGCTTCACGCTTCACGAGGTGCGCTTCACTGGTTTTATTTTACGGTAACGTAAAATAAAAAACTGCTCCTTTGCCGATTTCTCCTTCTGCCCAGACACGGCCCCCATGGCGGGCAATGACCCGTTTAACCATCGCCAGGCCGATCCCCGTTCCCGGAAACTCATTGCTTGTATGGAGACGTTGAAAAGCGCCGAACAGCTTATCCGCGTAGGCCATGTCAAGCCCCACACCATTGTCCCGGACAAAACAAACTGTCTCTCCATCCTTGGCCACGGCGCCGAACTCGATCCGTGGATGCACTATATTATCCGTGAACTTCCACGCATTGTCGAGAAGTTCCTCCATGACCATCTTCAACAGGGAGGGGTCTCCCTGAACCATGATCCCCTCCTGGATGGTCGCATCAACAATTTTTTCGGGACTATTCTTCCGGCATGTCTCCGCAATGCCCCTGACCATGCTGCTCAAGTCAATGGGTTCAAGTTTGATTTCGGATCTGATCACTTTCAGGAGCTTCAGCATGTCGTCGATCAGAAAACCCATCTTCTGGGTCGCCTTGCGCACCCGCCCCAGATAACCCTTCCCCGTATCATCCAACCTGTCTCCATACTCTTCAAGCAGGGCCAGGCTGAAACCGTCGACGCTCCGCAGCGGCGCCCGCAGGTCATGGGAAATGGAGTAACTGACGGACTCCAGCTCACGGGTCGAGGCTTCCAGTTGCGCCGTGCGTTCCCGGACGCGCTGCTCTAACTCCGTGTTCAGCTTCTTGATCTCTTCTTCGGTTTTCTTACGATCGGTAATGTCTTGTCCTTGGGCAATGGTCGCAATGACTGTCCTACCATCCGGGCTATAAATGGTTGCTGAGTTCCAGAGAACGGTGCGCACCGATCCATCGCGGTTAAGAATCGGAATCTCTATCACCTCCCACTGCTCCCCTCCTGTCGTCTGCCGGATATGCCCAAGACATTCTTCCCGCCTCTCTTCTGGAAAGAGCAGACCGATTCCCCTTCCCAGAACCCCCTCAGCTTTCCAGCCCGCCAGTTCTTCAAAGGCGTGGTTGAAACGGGTGATTATGAACTGCGGATTCCAGACGATAATAGGGGCATTGGCATAGCCGATAAGTTTGTCGAGATAGTCGTTTGTTTCGCGAAGCGTATCCTCCGTGCGCTTTCGTTCGGTGATGTCATCAAAAACGGCAACAATTTCACCTGATGGCAGCTTGTATACGTGATTTTCTACCCAGAATGTGAGACGGTCATCCGCATATTGGGAGGAAGGATAATCCTCTGCTTTCTCTGTTTTCCATACCCGCTGAAAAACATCAAAAAGACCTAATTGTTTGACACCCGGAAAAACGTCACAAACACTTCTACCAATAAAATTTGTGTAAACACGGGTGATTTTTTGTCCCGCTTCATTGAGGTCCGATATAATAAAATCTGCGCCGCCATCTGTTGCCCTATAGACCGCAACACCACTGCTCATGTTGTCAAACAGTTCACGGAACCGCGTTTCGCTTGTCTGCAGTTCTTTTTCTGCCCGCAACTGCTCCTGGAGCTGCTGAGCCGTCATCTGCTTTCTTGAATAGGCGAGAAATAAAATGATGGCTAGGAACAGCAGAAAAGCAATGGCCGTCACCTGGATATAGTATGCGGACTCTGACAGGAAGATGCTGCGTTTATCCCGTTCCACGAAGACGGTCCAGCCAATATTGGCCATCGGGGCAAATGAGATGTAGCGTGTCCTGCCGGCGAGGTCGGGGGCATCAACCGTGAAGGTGTTCTTTTTTGCGGCCATCGCTTTTTTTACGCCGGGGTGGAATGGATAAGTTTTTATCTCTTTTTTATTAACATGTTCGCTGCTGTATATGATCTGGCCTTTCCTGTCCGTGACCGTGATGATATTGGCAGGATCGAGGGACGCCTTCTTGATGAGGTTGCCCAACGTGACCGTCCGATTGGTGTTCTGCAGGATGCCGATCGCTTCCCCCGTTTTACTAAATATCGGGACGCCTATGGAGATAGCGAGATCTTTTTCTGCAACTATCCGCAGATATACATCCGATATGTTGGGTTTCCATTCTTTACTGATATCCTTGTACCAGTCCCGATAGGCAAAGTTCTTCCCTAACACCTCCGGACGCTCGGGATAAGTGCACCAGATTGTGCCCTGTCTGTCGGTGATAATCACGCTGTCAATGTCGCTGTTGGTTTTTGCCAGGTCGATCAGATGCACCATTGCTTTCTTGGCGTTCTTATCTCTGACATCCTGGAGCAGGAGCGGCCGATTGCTGTAGGCCTCCATGATACTGACGATCTTTTTGAGATGTTCATCCAGTACCAGGGAAAGGAGATTTGCGTCTGACCTGTCCTCTTTTAAGGCCTTCTCAGTGTTGATCGTATGATGTCGATAGCAGAGGAAGGAAGTTACTGCAGAGAGGATGACGAAAGCCAAGGCAATCATCAGGAGGATATACCGGCGTTCCAGAAGCCAGAAATGAGTTGGATTGTCCTTCTCAGCCATATTGTTTTCCTTTCTCCTTGTTATCTGTCATGGAGAACCAAAGACCCCCGCAGAGCAGCCGCCAAGGAGACAACTCATCCGGTTACGGAATGGTAATATTTCTTTCTGTATACAACAAGTTAGAATGGGGGGGGGGGGGGGTAGCTTCAGGCCGCTGTGTGGAATAGGCCAATCTAAGCACCCGGGTTTATCATGGATTCCTTTCAGCATTGACCCTCCCCCTATGATGACTGATGGTGATGAAAATATAGCCAAGCCGGTTCGTTGACGTGTCACAAATACGCCACTCTCAAACATAAATCAATATGATTTTAGGGTCGCAAAACCCCCTTATATTTACGATATTTCTTCAATCCCCAGCGGATATTTCGATAAGACCTCGCAACCGCCTTTGACGATGACAATATCATTTTCATAACGGAATCCGATATTCTCTTCCGGCGCGGCATACTGCATCGCGCAGACGACCATTTCGTTTTCCTGATAGACGTGATCCTGATCCGTCCAGTAAGGGAGGTCGGGATTGACGACGGCGCCGATCCGCCACTCATCGCCAAAAAGGCCGATCCCGTGTTCGCAGGCCGGCTGAATAAAATCACCACAGCCGCGCGATTCCGCAAAGTCCATCATGATGGCGGCAAGCGTTCCTGGCGTTGTCCCGGCGCGATAATTGTCAATGACCTTCTGAATAATCGCGACAAAATTATCCGCGTGCCAGCGCTGACGTTTGGTGGCGGGCCCGATCAGATAATTATGCGAGTGGTCGCCCAGCGCCAGTTTGAACATCGCGTGAAAATCCAGCATCAACGGTTCGCCCGCCATGATCTCTTTGGTGGTGGGAGGCGTGCAGGCGCCGAGCCCCGTGCGAAATCCGCTGGATATTTCATTGAGCCCCGCAAAATTCCACTCCGACACACTACCCGCTTTGCGCATGGCCAGCGCGGCGATACCGGCAATCACGGTTTCCGTCATGCCTTTGTAGCCGCCGTTATCCAGCGCCGCGCGCGCCGCCTTGTGTCCTTCGTCAACAATCAGCGAGGCGGTGCGGAAACGTTCAATGGTGCCTTTGTCTTTGATCAGAGAAAGAGCATCAACAAGGTCGTGCGAGTTGACCCATTCAAAACCGGGGAGCGCATCTTTAAAATGGGTGTATTCCCAGTGCGACAGATTTCCTTCAGCTGTGTAAGTGGAAATCCCGTCCTCGAAGCCCAGGCGCCCCTTCCGGATGCCAAGTTCGTCTTTGATAAAATCCGTGATGGCGGAGACCTGATCCATGCCGCCCATCGGTCCGTAGGCGCGGACATGGTCGCCGTCCAGCCACGTTTCGTCGCCCACGCGCAGCGCATCGACCACAAATGTAAAATAGGTGGGCTGTCCTTCGGGCGGAATAATCAGATAACTTCGCCACGGGCAGAAGGTATCCATCACAAAACTCATGGTACGGATGCGCGAACCGAGATAAACGTCAATGCCGCGCTGATGCATCTGGGATTGGATCGCCTTCACGCGTCCCGGATTGTCGATATAATACTTGTCCTGGGGGTTTAATCTTCTGGTCATATTTTTGTCTCCCTTTAATACTGAGTTGGAATCCGGGCCAGAACTTTGTTCAGACGGTCGGACACGGCTGCCAGTTTGAGCGCTTTGGCCAGATTGCCCTTGAGCTTAAGCTTTCCGGTCATCAAAGCCTTTTGCGCGCCAAGTTCCGCGCGGGAAATTCTGGAAAAAGTTTCATAATCGCCGATGATTCGAAACTCCCCCTGGGGAGGATCGCCTACTCCCGTTTCCACGCGGGTGACCTTCCCTTCTTTGCATTCAATAAAAAGAAATTGCTCCTCCCCGCCCGGACAGTTTTTGTAAATATTGGACATCGATGTGGTGACGTTATTCATTTTTTCCGGGGTAAGTTCCGATTGAAGCCTTTTGAGCGCCTCATCGCGCCATGACGGGCCTAAATAAGCGTGCAGATCTGACATATGGACTCCTCCTGTCTTGTTTGTTGGCCGGCATGGGCATGCCGGCCGGACCAATTTTGTTTACAGGCTACCTATCCTGTCAACGATACGCTGTCATTTCGAAGGAGTCATAACGACTGAGAAATCTTAGATTTCTCCCTGCGGTCGAAATGACATTTCTTGATTGACGAGACACTACGTATCCTCTTCAAGACAAATTAATAACGAATATCTTTCGCTCGCGGAAACTATAGGAGCAAAAGAAAGGTATGTCAACACCGTAAAAAACACAGCGGAATGGTATCCGATTTTAACAACATTTAACTTGACAAATAAATCGGCCATGTTATTTAAAAGACACAATAATTCTCGTCAGGGAATGTCATGGAAAAGCACGTCGAATACTGGCTTGCGCAATCAGTTCGCCCGCAGATGCAATAAAGAATTCGCAACGGATTATTTAAGACGGATAAAGGAGATGCGCTCGTGGCTCAAAAAGCAAGTCGAGAAATAGAAAAAACCGTCAAATCATATGTTGAACAACTGGAAAATATCGGCATTCATGTTCAGCAAGCGATTTTATTTGGTTCCTATGCCACTGGGAAGAATGATGAGTGGAGCGATATTGATCTGGTTATTGTTTCAAAAGACTTTATTGGGAACAGATTTGAAGACAGAAACAAAATCCGTAAAATCACATTGCAAGTGAACAGTGATATTTCCCCGATGCCGTATCGTCCAGAAGACTTCAATGACAGCGATTACTTCGTCAAAGAAATTTTAGAAACGGGGATACGGATTGTATAATTCCATTTCCTAATCAACAGGGACAATCAACCACCTCCAGCAAGCTGTCGAGGTATGAAATGAACGTCATTATATCGCGAGCTCGCTGCGGAGAATTGACGCTCATCCCGCAACAGTGGGATTAAAAACAGGGAAAGCACTCTTACTTACCAAGACCAATAGTCTATTCCTTAAAAAACCCATTTTATCCCATAGGGATAATAGGTTTATAGAAATACATATCCGAAAACAATCTACGACCCCATCGGGGTCGCACGTATGTTGACACAATTAGCTATAGACGTGAAACCCCTTCGGGGTTTACTTCAGCCTTCGGCCTTAATCCTTTTTCGTACTCATTAATCAGATGCCTTTTCGACACACCGACCTCGATGATATCCCACGGGAGAAATTCATCCAAATCTTTTTGACGATAGACGTAGAAGTCGGGATTTAGGTTGACTTCCTTGAGCGCCTTCATCCAGTTGCCGTTTCGTCGATGGACGGCCAGAAGAATATCGCCCACACGCCTATCGCCCAGCGACAAAAGCGCCTGAACGTAGTTCCACTTCGGCACATCGGCAATGACGTTGATCTGCTTATCTTGACGAAATGCATTGACAATTTTTTTAATTTTTTTCCCCACGTCCTGAACATCCGCCAAAGCGCACCATTGCAACGGCGTGCGGGGCTTGGGAATAAATTGATTGATGCTGAGTGTGATGCGCCGGAATTTTCGTTTGCCTTCCGTGTGGCAAAACGCCGAATGCTGTATTTTTTGGGCCAGGTCAATGATGGCGTCAATGTCTTCATCTTCTTCCGTCGGCAACCCCACCATAAAATACAATCGCAGATTGGACATTTCCTTCTCAATCAGCATCCGGGTCGCGCACAAAATATCGTCCTCGGTGATCCCTTTGCGCAGCAGATCGCGCAGCCGCTGGCTTCCCGCTTCGGGCGCAAGCGCAATCGTCTCAATGCCGCCCGCCTTGAGAATGTCCACTATTTTTTCATCGATCTGATCAACACGCAAAGAGCCGATACCGGCCTGCGCATTGTGGTCAACAATGTACTGACAAATTTTCACCAGATCGGGATGGTCGGAAACCGCCGTGCCGACCAGGCCGATTTTATTTTTCACCATCAAACCACGATCGATGGCCAAGATGATTTCTTCTTGGCTGCGGAAGCGCGGCGGCGCATAAACGTAGCCTGCCGCACAAAACCGGCAGAGGTGCGGACAGCCGCGATTGACTTCCACCAGAAACATCTCCGACATTTCCGAATCGGCGCTGCTGACAACTTCGGTTGTGCAAAAGGCATTAATGTTTTTTATGGGAGAAACCTGAATTCTCCCGGGTAATCCCTCTTCCTGCGGCACAATATCCTGAATTTTCCCGTCGGAAAAATAACGCGGCGCGTAGAGGGAAGGAACGTAAATTCCCGGTATTTGTTTTTGCAATTCGCTGAGCAGGGCTTTGCGGTCAAGCCCGCGACGGACGGCATCCGCAAACATGCGCGCGAACTGCGGCAGAATTTCTTCCGCTTCGCCTAAAATAAAGACGTCAAAAAAATCGGCCAGCGGTTCGGGATTCAACGTGAGCGCGATTCCGCCGCCGATCACCAGCGGATTTCTGCTCGTGCGGTCTTCGGCCTTGAGTGGAATGCCGCCCAAATCCAGTATCTTCAGGATGGACGGATAATCGTTTTCAAAAGAAACGGAAAAAGCCAGAATGTCAAAATCACGGATGGGCTTTTGGTTTTCCAGGCTGATCGTTTCCACCGCGCCGGCGACGAATTCGGCGTCGTCACCGGCGGGCAGAAACACTCTTTCACAAAGAAAGGAAGGGGTCTCATTAATAATCTTATAAACAGTCTGGAACCCGAGGTTGGCCATGCCGATCCGGTAAACGTTGGGATAGGCCAGGCAAACCGTATGGCAGGTTCCCCAGACTTTTCTTACAAAACCCTGCTCACGGGCTAAAAGGGTTTCGTATTTCTTTTTCTGTTTCCAGTTCATGGACGTCTCGTGGCCTCCGCCCTTTCACGCCCGGCCGGACAGCCATGAAAAATTTTTCTAATCCGCCTGCCGGCGCAGAAACGTGGGAATTTCGATATCAACGTTTTCACTTTCATCGTTGATGCCCATCGTCAGCACATTGGCCTGGTCGCGTGATTTTTCTTTGCGCAGGAAAGCGGGCGTCGATAAATCTTCTTTCCGAAAGCCACCCAGATGAGCCACATTGGACGGCGTCTGTTTTTTCTTCATCGCGTCTTCAAAACCGGTCGCAATCACGGTAATTCTTATTTCATCCTTCATGGTCTCATCAATGACCGTGCCGAAGATAATATTAGCGTCTTCATGCGCCTCGGACTGAATCAGAGATGAGGCTTCATTGACTTCATACAGACTCATATCGGGTCCGCCGGTGATGCTGAGCAGAATGCCCCGCGCGCCCTGAATGGTATTGTCTTCCAGAAGCGGCGAGGAGATCGCCCGTTGCGCGGCCTCAATAGCGCGGTTTTCGCCGCTGGCCGTGCCGGTGCCCATCAGCGCCATGCCCATATTGCACATGATATTTTTCACATCGGCGAAATCGAGATTGATCAGCCCCGGAACAACAATCAGATCGGATATGCCTTTGACAGCCTGATACAAAATATCATCCGCTTTTTTAAAAGCATCCAGAAGCGACAGGCCGCGTCCGCCCAGGCTGAGCAGCCGCTGATTGGGAACCACAATCAGGGTATCAACCACGTCGCGCAACTGTACGATGCCTTCCTCGGCCTGTAAATTTCTTTTTTTGCCTTCAAACTGAAAAGGCTTGGTCACCACGGCCACGGTCAGCGCGCCACACTCGCGGGCCACCTGCGCGATCACCGGCGCAGCACCTGTGCCGGTGCCGCCACCCAGGCCTGCTGTGATAAAAATCATGTCCGCGCCTTCCAGATGCCGGCGGATTTCATCGCGGGATTCCAGGGCCGACTGTTTGCCGATGTCGGGATTGGAACCGGCTCCCAGACCCCTGGTGACTTCGACTCCGATCTGGATTTTAACGGGCGCGCTCGACGCCCCCAGCGCCTGGGCGTCCGTGTTGGCGATAATGAAATCGACGCCCCGAAGCGAGTAGGAAATCATGGTATTGATGGCGTTACCGCCGCCCCCGCCCGCGCCCACCACTTTAATTTTTGCCGAATTTTCGATGCATACTTCCGTTAATTCAAACATGCGCACCCCCTTCTTTGTTTAGAAAAACTCTAAAAACCATTTTTTTATTGTTTTAAAAAATTCACTGAAGACATTACCCGTCTTACGATAGACCGAATCGCCCGACGTATTTTTGCTTCCGTAGATAATCAAACCGACACCGACTGCAAAAGCCGGCGAATTGGCAACATCGCTCAAACCGCCGACACCTGTGGGATAGCCGCAGCGCACCGGCATGTCAAAAATCTGCTCCGCCATTTCATTGATGCCGGGCAAAAGCGACGTGCCGCCGGTCAACACGAGTCCCGCCGCCAGCAGATCTTCATAGCCGGAACGGACCATTTCCTTGAGGGCCATGTTGAGGATTTCATCCATGCGGGGCTCCACGATTCTGCCCAGGATCTGACGCGACACCATACGCGCTTCCCGGCCGCCGACGCTGGGCACTTCAATGGTCTCTTCCTTCGGAATCATCGACGTCAGAGCGCAACCATACTTCAGCTTGATTTTTTCGGCTTCCGCAAAAGGCGTCCGCAAACCGGTGGCAATATCCGATGTCAGGAAGTTGCCGCCCACCGGCAGAGTGGCCGTGTGTTTGATGCTGCCTTCCGCGAAGATGGCGATGCCGGTGGTTGATCCGCCGATGTCGATCAAAGCGACGCCCAGATCTTTTTCGTCGGAACTGAGAATGGCCTCGCTGGCCGCCAGCTGCTCCAGAACAACATCATCGATATCCAGACCAACGCGATTGACGGATTTCACTATATTCTGGATGGATGCGGCGGAGCCCGTCACAATATGCACTTTCGCCTCGAGGCGCACGCCCGACATCCCCACGGGATCACGGATGCCGTCCTGGCCGTCCACCACATAGTTCTGGGGTAACGTGTGCAGAATTTCCCGATCCACGGGAATGGCAATGGCCTTGGACGCTTCAATCGCCCTTTGCAGATCGTCTTCGCCGACTTCCCGGCCTTTGACGGCGACAATCCCCAGTGAGTTCTGTCCTTTAATATGAGGGCCGGCGATACCGACGTAAGCGGAATTGATGCGGCATCCGGACATGTGTTCGGCATCCTCCACAGCCTTTTTGATCGCCTCGACAGTGCTGTCGATGTTGACCACGCCGCCTTTTCTCAACTCTTTGGCAGGTGTTATCCCCATCCCGATGATGTTAATGCCGGTTTCCGTCACCTCACCGACAATGGTCGCTGTCTTCGTCGTTCCAATATCGATTCCGACCAGAACATTACTTTTTCTCCTCATAGTTTCACCCTTTTCCATAGCCGCCAATTATATTCTGTACTGCGGTCCTTTTTTCTGTTCCTGTGATTTTTCCAGTATGCCTTTACGCTGAACAGTCACTTTGGAAATATCGGCCAGATCAACGAACAAATGACCGTTTTTCATGCCCCGCTTTTCCAGATCGGCCAAGACAATCTGAAGCTGATGGAGCTTACCCGTAAAATTCTCCCGACCCAATTTTAAATGCAATCCTTTGTCCGTCAGGACGGATAAACCGAATACCTCATCAATATGCATTTCGGAAACCGTTCCCAATAACGCGTGTTGATCAGAGGCGGATAGTGTTTCCAGGAGTTTCAGCGCCTCGGCAAGTAAAGCGGATTGCGCTTTGGCCTGAATGTTCACGCCGGTTATGATGGCCAGATCGACATCATCGCCTTTAGATAATTTTTTAAAGGCAAAGCCTTCCCCATCCATCAGATAAAAATTCCCGGCCTGTTTGACCAGGGCAATCGGCGTCCGCTCGCGCACATCAAGCACCAGACGATTCGGCAGTTCCCGGCCGACGTAAACATTCTTGACCCAGGGATTGGCGGATATTCGCCGGGCCACGGCATCCGTGCTCACAGATAGAATATTCGCACGCGGCAAAATTTTCGCCATCGCTAGAATATCTTTTTCCGTCAGTTCTTTCACCCCGCGCACGGATACTTCTTTAACTTCCAGATAAGAGGCGCTCAAAAGCGCGCTGTAGGCATAGATAAACAAGACACTGAGAGCGGCTACGGCGATAAGCAGACCTAGAGCACCTAATGATTCGCCCAATGCTCCGATCAGACGCCGGCGTAGACGGTTTTTTTTGGCTTCCAGATTGACTTTTATTTTTCCGTTCACAAGTTCTCTCCGACAATAACTATTTCCGTTTCCAGTTTGATGCCTTTTTCTTTCTCGGCCTTCTCCTTAATAAACGTGATCAGCGTGATCATGTCCGAGGCGGTGCCCTGACCTTTATTCACGATGAAATTGGCGTGCTTCTTCGATACCTGTACATCGCCGCGCCGTACGCCTTTCAAACCCAATTCCTCAATCAGACGGCCGGCCGGCATTCCCGGTAAATTCTTAAAAACCGATCCGGCATTGTGATACTGCAGCGGATGCTTTTCCTGACGCCATTTCATGATTTCGGCCATCCGCTCGCGAATTTGCACCCCATCACCCTTTTGCAAATTGAATCGCACCCCGCAAATGATGACATCCGCGGGCAGATTGGACTTACGATAGGCAAACGCGATCTCGTCGCGCTGCAATATTTTCTTTTCCCCCTGACCGTCCATCACCGATACGGTGGAGATGACATCTTTTATTTCCGTTCCATACGCGCCGGCGTTCATCCAGACGGCACCGCCGACACTGCCGGGAATCCCCGTGCAAAACTCCAGACCGGTCAATTCTTGGGCGGCCGCAAGCGTTACGACCTTTGCCAGTATCACGCCCGCCTGCGCGTCGATAAAATATTGTCCATTTTCCCGGGACCCATAGATCGCCTGATCCAGTCCACGCATCCATAACAGGACGCCACGGTATCCGCCGTCGCGCACGAGAATATTGGTGAGATTCCCGACCGGCAAAAATGGAATACTTTTTGCCCTCAGCCTTTGCACGACTTCCCTGAGTTGATCTTCGTTTTCGGTCATCACCAACGCATCAACCTTGCCACCCAGTTTCAGCGACGCATGACGCGACATCGGTTCGTCAAACCATATTTTGCCGACGTTCAAACCGTCCAAGGCATTCTGTATGGCCTGCCCATCCGTCATTATCTCTTCTCTCCCTTTTTTTCCAGTTGCTCCAGAAACGCCTCGCCGATCTTATACACACTGCCTGCGCCCAGCGTGATGACCGCATCACCGGGTTCTGCAATCGCCTGCAGAAAGTCGAGCGTGTTTTGCGCCTGACCGATGTATTCCACACGCGGGTGGCCACTTTCCTTAATCGCCGCCCAGAGGGCTGCGGAATTAATGCCGGGTATCGGCGCTTCCGATGCGGGATAAATGTCGTTGAGCACCAACACATCCGCGTCGCCAAACGACCGGGTGAATTCATCAAAGAGCGCCCTGGTGCGCGTATAGCGGTGCGGCTGGAAAACCACAATCAGCCGGCCCTTCCACATTTGCCTGGCCGCGCTAAGCGTCGCCACAATTTCCGTCGGGTGATGTCCGTAATCATCCACGACCGTGATCCCGCCTGCCGTGCCCTTGATCTCCAGACGGCGCTGCACACCGGAAAAAGCGGAGAGACCTTTGCGGATGGTGGCTATATCCAGACCCAGCTCGCGTCCCACGGCCACGGCCGCCATCGAGTTATAGACATTGAAAAGACCCGGGACGGTCAATTCAACGTCGCCCAAACTTTCTCCTCGATAAGACAGTTGATATAGCGTTTTAGTTTCTAAAAATCGGATATCGCGGGCGCAATAATCCGCGGGCTGCTCGATCCCATAAGTAATGACACGGCGCTTGATCGATCCGGCAATTTCGCGCACATGCTCATTGTCATTGCACAGCACGACGCAGCCATAGAAAGGAACAATATTGGCAAACTTTAAAAAGGCCGCCTTAATTTCTTCAATGCCCGGATAATAATCCAGATGTTCGCGGTCGATATTGGTAACGACGGCAATGGTGGGCGACAACTTCAAAAACGAGCCGTCGCTTTCGTCCGCTTCCGCAACGATAATATCGCCGTCACCCAGCCGGGCGTTGGAGCCGATGCTTGCCAATTTACCGCCGATCACCATGGTGGGATCCAGACCGCCCTCAGCCAAAATGGTCGAGACCATGGAGGTCGTGGTCGTTTTGCCGTGGCTGCCGGAAACGGCGACGGAAAATTTCATTTTCAGAAGTTCCGCCAGCATTTCCGCGCGAGGGATCACCGGAATATTTTTACAATGCGCTTCAATCACCTCCGGATTGTCCGTCTTCACGGCGGTGGACGTCACCACCACATCCGCGCTGCCGATATTTTCCGCCGCGTGCCCGTGCGCCACCTGGGCGCCCAGCCGTTGCAGGCGCAGCGTCGTATCGTTGATCTGAACGTCCGAACCGCTGATGCCGTAACCGAGATTCAGCAGCACTTCAGCGATGCCGCTCATACCGATGCCGCCGATGCCGACAAAATGGATGCGCTTGACTTTGCGCTGCATAAATCCGGTTTCTCGATCTTTTCCCATTTTAATTTTTTCCTCGTTTTTTACTTTCCTGCTTATTCTTCAGTACCAATTGCTGGCAGGCGTCGACAATTCTTGCGGCGGCATCGGGCCTGCCCAATTTTTTTGATTTGACTTCCATGTCCCGCAATTTTTGATCGTCTCCCAGTAAGGTCTCCACAAGCGAAAATAGTTTTTCAGCGGTGAGTTCGTTCTCCCGAATCATTGCCGAGGCGCCGGCTTCGACCATCGCCTGCGCGTTCAGAGTTTGATGATCATTAGCCGCCCATGGAAAGGGAATCAGAATGGAGGCTTTTCCCGCTACCGTAATTTCCGAAAGGGACGTTGCGCCGGCGCGGCAGATGATCAGATCGGAGGCCGCATAGGCGGGAACCATATCCACAATAAACGAACTGACCTCGGCCTCGATGTCATACTGTTCATAAGCCTGCTTCGCCATCGCCAGATCACGCTCACCTGTCTGATGGACAACGCTGACTCTATCTTTCATTTTCTGCATCAGCGGCAGCATGGCCAACACCGTTTTATTAATGGCCGTCGCTCCCTGCGATCCGCCGAAAATAAGAATCTGTCGACCTGCCTTCTTTCCTTTTGTCCGACTCAGACCGTGGGCTATCGCCGCCCGGACCGGATTGCCCGTAACGGAAACTTTTTGGGCCGCAAACAGGCTTTTACTTTGCTCATAGGTCAGAAATATTTTTTGAACAAACTTCCCTAAAATGCGGTTGGTATTTCCCGCCCGGGCATTTTGTTCGGCGATAGCGGCGGGAATACCCATCAGATACGCGGCCATTACGGCGGGACCGGAAGCGTAGCCGCCGACCCCGATAACGACGTCCGGCTGAAAGTCCCTAAGGATTCGTCCGGACTGCCACATGCTGTTCGGTATCGACCACAAGCTTTTCATCAACACCGTTAAACCTCTTCCCTTCAAACCTTCAACATCAATTTCCGAAAGCGCATAACCCAATTGCTTAAGCAGTCTGTGTTCGATCCCTTTTTTCGTGCCGATAAAAAGCACCCGGCTTTGAGGATCGCGTTTTAAAAACTCCTCCGCAACGGCAATGCCGGGAAACAAATGACCGCCTGTTCCTCCTCCTGCGATGACGATGCGCATGGTTTTTATCCTTTCGCCGCTTAGGTCCGCTGCGTGGAAATATTCAACAAGATCCCCACCACCAGCATACTCATGACAAACGACGTGCCGCCGTAACTTAAGAAAGGCAGCGCCAACCCTTTAAGCGGGATCAATCCCATCACCCCCGCGATATTAATGAATGCCTGCATGGTAATCAGCATCGTAAGGCCTGCGGCCAGCAATGTTCCGAAAAGATCCGGTGCACGAAAGGCAATCATAAAGCCGCGCAAGAGGAAGAAAATAAACATAACAATAATGACCGTCACGCCGATAAAACCGCTTTCCTCCGCGATGACCGCCAGAATAAAATCCGTGTGCGGTTCCGGCAGATAAAATAATTTTTGCATGCCGTCGCCAATGCCCTGGCCCGTCACACCGCCCGATCCGAAGGAAATCAATGACTGGATGAGTTGAAAGCCTGTATTGTCCGCGTCTTTCCATGGATCCAGAAAAGCCGTTAGGCGCGCCATCCGGTAACCCTTATGCATGATCAGCCAGATTCCGACGGGGATAAAGGCCGCGCCGAGAAACATCAAATGAGTGATCCGGGAACCGGCCAGAGACAGCATCAAAAGCAGAATCGACATGATAATGACGACAGTGCCGAAATCCGGCTGGAGTATGATTAAACCCATGATGACCGTTGTCACCGACAAGGGAATCAGAACACCCCGGTTGAATTTTTTGAGATGGTGCACCTTTCGTGTCAGAAGATGCGCCAGAAAAATCACCATCGCCACCTTGACCAGTTCAGTCACCTGAAACGAAAACACGCCCATATTGAGCCAGCGGGTCGCGCCGCCCCTTCTAATGCCGACATACGGAATGAAAAGAAGCAGCAGTAAAACAACGGAGACAATCACGCCGGGATAAGCCACTTTCTTCAATTGTTCGTAAGGGATCTTGGTCATCGCGATCATGATGATCAGACCGACAAAAACAAAAAACAAATGTTTCTTAAGAAAAAATTGTCCGTCTTTGAACTTTTCCAGAGCCAGGATGGAACTCGACGAATAAATCATCGCGGTGCCTACCGTCACCAGAATCAAGGTGACCAGCAGCAATATTATATCCGGTGTGTTGGTTTCTTTTTTTACAACAGCTTCCATTTATAGCTTCCTGACCACTTCCTTAAAGTAATTTCCCCGTTCCTTATAATTGGCAAACTCATCAAAACTTGCGCATCCCGGCGACAACAGCACAATATCTCCGGGCAAAGCGTCGCGATAAGCATGTTCGACGGCCGCTTGGAGCGTCGGCTCTTTGCTCATCGGCGCCATATTGCCCAACTGCGGCAAAATGCTGTCCCGCGCCTCGCCAAACAAGACGACCTGTTTTGTTTTTGATGGCAAAAGCGATTGCAGCGCATCAAAATTCCCATCTTTATCCCGTCCGCCCAAAAGCAAAATGACCGGCGTGGAAAAGGTCTGAAGCGCGCGGACAACGGCATCCACATTGGTTCCCTTGGAATCATCGTAAAATTTAACCGAATTCTTTTCTCCGGCAAATTCGATGCGATGCGGCAAGCCGCGAAAAAGGGATACGGCCTCAATAATACTCTCCGATGAACAGCCGCAGAAACGCGCCGCCACCACAGCCGCCATGACGTTTTCCACGTTATGCAAACCGGGAAGAGAAATCATGCTCAAAGGATAACGCTCTTCAGTACCGTCCGGTTTGCTGTAAACGATTGCATCATTCTGTAAGGATATTCCCGGACGAAGCGATCGACGTGAACTGAACCGGACCACCTGCCCCCGACTCGACACGGCCAGCCCTTCCTGTGTTTCATCTTCAGCATTCAGAATCGCCAGATCGCTTTCCTGTTGATGTTCAAAGATACTGGCCTTGACACGCCGGTACTCTTCAAACGATCCATGATAATTAACATGATCGCAGGTAATATTGAGCAGCATGGCGGCATGCGGACGGAATGTTTCTGTCCACTGAAGTTGAAAACTGCTGATTTCCGCGACAATGAAATCATCGGTCTGCGGGGATCCGGCATATTCAATTAAAGGATTGCCAATATTCCCGCCGACAAATACTTTCTTCCCGGCATGCGCCAGAATCTTGCCCAGCAGTTTGGTGGTGGTGGTTTTACCATTGGTGCCCGTCACGGCAATGATCGGCACTTTTATAAAACGATAGGCCAATTCAATCTCACTGATAATCGGAATATTCTTTTTTTGCGCAGCCGCTAAAATATCATTGTAGGGTGGAATCCCCGGCGAAGGCACCACCAGGTCAACGCCATCGAGCGCCGTCACGTCATAGCTGCCAACGGTAAGCCTTGATTGGAAGGCCAGTTGTTCAAACGCTTCTCCCCACTGGCGCTGCGGTTTTTCATCGACGACCACAACGGTCGCGCCGAGGCCTCCGAGAAACGCCGCGGTCGCAACGCCCGTTTTACCCATGCCGACGACGATTATTTTCTTTCCTGTAAATTCCATGATTCCTCTAACGCAATTTTAAGGTGCTCATCGCCACAAGCGCCAACAGTATCGAAATGATCCAGAACCGGACAATCACCTTCGGTTCCGCCCAGCCCTTGAGTTCAAAATGATGATGGATCGGCGCCATCCGGAAAATCCGTTTGCCGCCCGTCAGTTTGAAATAACCGACCTGGAAAATGACAGAAAAAGTTTCCATCACAAAAACACCGCCGACAATCGCCAGCAAAATTTCCTGTTTGGTGATGATGGCTACCGTTCCCAGCGCTCCGCCCATCGACAGCGATCCGACATCACCCATGAATATTTCCGCCGGATAGGCATTAAACCACAGAAAGCCGATCGCTGCGCCCATCAATGCCCCGCAGAACACGGACAATTCCCCGGCGCCGGGGACATAAGGAATTTGCAGATAATGCGCTACTTTCACGTTACCGACAAAATAGGCAAACAGTAAATACGTCGCAAAACAGATGCCTGCGGGGCCAGTCGCCAGGCCGTCGAGGCCGTCCGTCAGATTCACAGCATTGGCCGCGCCCACAATAATAAAAACGCAAAGCAGAATGTATCCCCAGCCCAGATTGGGTAAAACGGTCTTAAAAAAGGGAATCGTCACCTGCGAGTTAAACCCCGGTTTGAAATATAAAATAACGCCGACAAACAAGGCGATCATAATTTCCGCGGCGAGCCGTGTTTTCCCGGAGATACCGTGGGAGCTTTTACCGGCCAGTTTCCGGTAATCATCCAAAAAGCCGATCAAACCAAACCCGACCGTCACCAGCAGAACCAGCCAGACATAACCAACAGCAAGATTGGCCCACAACAGTGTGGAGATGACCACCGCAAAGATGATGAGGATGCCCCCCATCGTGGGCGTTCCTTTCTTCACCAGATGAGTTTTCGGCCCGTCTTCACGTATCTGCTGATCAATTTGCAGGCTTTGCAGTTTGCGAATCAGCCAGCGTCCCAGGACCAGACAAATCAGCAATGCCGTGATCGAAGCGAAAATCGTCCGAAACGTGATATAACGAAACACGTTGAAGGATGAAAACATCGTATGCAACGGATATAGAAATTCGTAAATCACTTTTGTTCTCCCCCTTAATGCACCGCCGTCCTGCCTTCGGTTTTTCCAGCGCCGAAATCCTCGCAGATCCTCGCCACAATTCTGTCCATCTTCATCCGGCGGGATCCTTTGACTAAAATCCAATCGCCTTTGCGTAACTGCCTTTTTAAAAAAGCGATCGTTTCTTCCACGTCATTCAAATACGTGATCCGCTCCCGGGGCAATCCACCTTCCAGTGCGCCCGCCGCCGTCACGTCGGCAAAATCTCCCTGCAGAAAAACAGCCGTCACCCCGATGGTTGCGAGCAGCGTCCCGACCCTGCGATGCATCTCCGGTGCGGCTTCACCCAATTCCAGCATATCGCCTAAAAACACGAATGCGTTGTGCGCATTCTTTAAATCCTTCAAGGTCAGCAAGGCTTCCCTCACCGACGCGGGATTGGCATTATAGGCATCATTGATCAAATAAGCGCCGTTTTGCAGTTTGATAATCTCCATGCGTCCGCCAACCGCCTGAAACGAAGTCAGGCCCTGCCGAATCGATTCAAAACTGATGCCGCAGGCAACGGCTGTCGCGGCGGCGGCCATTGCGTTATAAATATTGTGCATGCCGGCAACTTTCATGTCCACCTGATGCGCACGGCCACCCATAAGCAGGCTGAAGCTCGTGCCCCGGGCGCCGTTTTTTCGAATATCGTTTACGCTGACATCAGCGGCAGTGCTCATACTAAACGTGACACGGCGGCCGGACCATCGTTTTGCCACCTCGCGCACCGCTTCGTCATCAAGATTAACAATGGCAATCCCTGACGGGATCATATTAAAAAACAAATCGCCTTTTTCCTCACGCACAACATCAACCGAACCGAGTCCCGCCAGATGAGCGGGGCCGACATTGGTGATGAGTCCGATATCCGGCGCGGCAATTTGCGTCAGCCTTTTGATTTCGCCGCGCATGTTGGTTCCCATTTCCAGGACAACGATTTCGTGCTGATCAGTCATGCGGAAAATGGTTTGCGGCAATCCAATCAGATTATTTAAATTCCCTTGGGTCTTGAGAACTTTTCTTTCCCGCTCCAGAATGCAGGAAAGCATTTCCTTGGTGGTCGTCTTGCCCGAAGAACCGGTCAGCCCGATCACGGGAATGGAAAAACGCTGGCGGTGAGCATGCGCGAGATCGCCCAGCGACCACAGGGTATCATTAACTTCAATAACGCAGGCCAGCACCTTGATCTTTTCCAGATTGATCTTGCGGGCGTCAGCAACGATAACGCAAGACGCGCCGTCGTCTGCGGCCTTCTGCACAAAGGCGTGGCCGTCAAAATTCTCTCCCGTGAGGGCGATAAAAAGGTTGCCTTTGGAAATGTGTCTGGAATCTGTGGAAACACCGTAAATTTTGGTTTCCTTATTTCCGGCAATCAGGCGTCCGCCGGTAGCGGTAAGTACCTCGGCCGTGGAAAACACCGGGGATACACATTCCGAAGGCTCCGAGAATTTCTCTTGCAGGGCTTGCGCTGCGATCACGCGGTCGTCAAACGGTATTTTCTTTGTTCCCAGAATCTGATAATCTTCATGGCCTTTCCCGGCTATCAAAACAATATCCTCAACGCCGGCCAATTTTATCGCGGCAACAATAGCGGCCTTCCGGTCGGCAATCACCGTATAGGTGTGTATGTCATCAATAAATATGAACTGTTCCGGCGACACTTTTCTGATCTTTTCCTGATCGATCCCCGCCTCAATTTCGCCGATGATCGACAGCGGCTCTTCGCGCCGTGGATTATCGGAGGTGACAATGGTCAGATCACTATAGTGAGTTGATATCTCGCCCATCATGGGTCTCTTGGCACGGTCGCGATTACCGCCGCATCCAAAGACAGTCAATATTCTTTTTTGCTTCAGTTTGTCTAAATTTTGCAGCACCTGTTTTAAAGCATCCGGCTTGTGGGCGTAATCGACAAAGACATGAATACCAGCGGACGAATCAATTTTTTCAAGACGCCCCGGCACACAGGGTAAATTTTTGATCCCGGCCTCGATGACGGCAGGCGTCACGCGCAAAACAGACGCGGCGGCGGTGGCAGCCAGAATGTTGGAAAGATTGAATCGACCGATGAGCCCGGAGGTCACGGCAATCTTTTGTCCACCTGTCTGAATTTCAGCCCGGATACCTTTCAGCGTTATCTCCTCGTGCTGAACCGTCACCCCATTATTTTTTTCCATGCCAAACGCCTGCGCAGGCGTTTGCACTTCACGCAAGAGTCTTTGCCCCCACGAATCATCGGCGTTGATAATCATTTTTGTGGAGCCGACTTTTTTGCTTTGCGGCAAAAGTTCGGTGAAAAATCTTTTTTTGGCCCGGAAATAATCTTCCATATCTTTATGGTAATCCAAATGCTCCGGGCTGAGATTGGTAAAAATGCCAAGATCAAATTCGCAATCGTCAACTCTTCTTAGATCTAAAGCATGCGACGAAACTTCGGCAATCACATGTGTCACGCCGGAACTTACCATCTCGCTTAGGATCTTTTGCATTTCGTAAGATTCCGGCGTGGTGTTCGGCGCCGGCAATATCTTGCCATTGTAGCGGTAATTTACCGTCCCTAAAACGCCGCAGCGAAAACCGGCTGTTGTCAGGATAGATTCCAGCAGATAGGACACAGTGGTCTTCCCGCTGGTTCCCGTAATGCCGATGAGAGTCACCCGGGAAGACGGGTCTCCGAAATAATTTTTGGCGAGTATTCCCAGTGCGCGGCGGCTGTCGGACACGTTGATGGCGATGATCCCGTCCGGCACGTTAATGTCTTTTTGATGAACAATAAAACGCGCGCCGCACTCAATCGCCTGACCGATAAAATCATGACCGTCATGGGCCAGTCCCGGGATCGCGACAAACAGTGAGCTTTTTTCGCATTGATCCGCGGCGTAACAGACCGATGACACGTTGCCTGTTTGATCTGCCTTATTCCCGATCATATTAACGCCTTGGAGTAATTGCCGCAGTTCCATCATACCTCAGTTTTTCATCGCAAAGACAATTTTACACAATCGTTCATCGCCTAAGACTGATCCGGGCTCCGTGGACTGGCTCACAGCCCAGCCGCTGCCGGATACCTGTACTTCAATCGATCTGGATTTCGCCATTTTCAATGCCTCCCGAATGGTCAAGCCCTTAAAGTCCGGCATGCGCGAGTCATCATCCATCTCATCTGTCATCATGTCCTCAACCAGGAATTTGTCTGCTGCAACCCATTGCAAATTGTCTATCTTTTGAGGCTCGAACACCGGCGTTTCCCGAATGTTCGTCTTGAAACAGTTGAGAATCTGATCGCCGATACTTTTAAAAACCGGCGCGGCGGCTACACCGCCCCACTTGTCGCGCTTCGGTTCATCGAGAATCACCAAAATCACCACCTGCGGATTATCGGAGGGGAAGAATCCGATAAACGAGGTGCGCACCTTTTCTGATGAATAAACGCCACGTGCAAAATCAAATTTCTGCGCGGTCCCGGTTTTGCCGGCAACCTCCACATTGATAATATGAGCTCTTTTGCCGGTGCCGTCCTCAGCGCCGACCACCTCGGTCAGCATGGCGGTCATACGTTTTGCCGTATCGGGAGAAACGACCCGGCGTACGGTTTCCGGAGCATACATTTTAACCGGATTGTTATTTTTATCCGTAAGCCCTCGTACAATGTAGGGTTTCATCAAAATCCCGTTATTGGCTATCGCCGACATGGCGGAAATAAGCTGAAGTGCCGTAACCGAAATACCCTGACCGAAACCGATGTTTGCCGTGTCCACTTTGGTCCAATTCTTCACAGGCCTTAAAACGCCTGCAGCCTCACCGGATAAATCAATTCCTGTTTTCGATCCAAAACCAAAATTTTTAATATAGGAATAAAACTTTTCTCGGCCGAGCTTTTCCGCGATTTTCGCGGAGCCGATATTGCTGGAGTACTTCAGAATATCCCGCACAGCAAGATAGCCGTGACGTTTCCGATTGGCTTCCCGAATCACCCGATTGGCAACGGTATAATATCCATCCTCACAATAAAACCGGTCTGATTCTTTGACAATTTTTTCTTCCAGGGCGCCAGCGACCAAAAAGGGTTTAAACGTTGAACCGGGATCGAAGGAGTCTGTAATCGCTCGGTTTCGCCAGGCCTCCGACGTCAACCCCTTAATATTATTTGGATTGAATCCTTTCTCATTGGCCATGGCCAGAATCTCACCCGTTTTCGGATCCATGACGATCGCAATGCCGCCTTTTGCTCCTTTATCCAACACAGCTTCTTTCAGATGCGTTTCCACCAGATACTGGATGCGGCTGTCAATGGTCAGAACCAGATTGGCGCTCTCACCTTTGGGAGAAGTATTCCGTTCAACATGCAGGAAAAGTTTTTTTCCTTTAGCATCTCTTGCCCAGCTCAGTTTTTCCGGCGTTCCTTTTAAATGCGCATCATATTTCTTTTCGAGTCCTTCTAGTCCCTCGGCGTCAAAACCGGAAAATCCGATTAAATGAGCCGCCAGCGGACCGTTCGGATAAAACCGTTTCGGCTCTTTGATCAGAAACACACCTTCAATATCCGCAGCTTCCACTTGCGCCGCCTGCTGCTGAGAAATTTTTCTGGCCAACCAGCAGAAACTCTTCGGTTCGGAAATTCTTTTAAAGACGGCGGATGAATCAAGATTCAGAATAGCCGCTATCTGTCGGGACACTTTCGCCTGATCGGTAATCCTGGTCGGGTCCGCGCACACGGAGTCCGCCAATACCGACATGGCCAGTTTCTCACCGTTGCGGTCGTAAATCATACCTCTTTCGGAATGAATCGGTAACGTAGTGATATGCTGTCGTTGAGCCAGCTTTTTTAATTTCTCGCCGGATAAAACCTGCAATTGAAAGGCGCGGGACAATAAAGCAATAAACAAAATCAAAAAAATTACCAGAAGACTGGTCAGCCGGAACTTCAGCCATTTTTTCGAGTCTGCCGCCATACTCACTTCCCCGTTTGTTTTAAAACAATCACCTGCTCCGCAGCGGGATAGGACATCTGCAGCTTATTTCTGGCAATATCTTCAATTCTCTGCGGCGCTTTGAGCATTGCTAATTCCAGCTTCAGTCTCTTTTGTTCTTCCAGTAAATTTTCTTTGGCATTTAATGCTGCGGCAATGCCATATTCCATCTTGGTCATGCGAATGTGCGAACCGACATAAATCACTGCGACAAACATCAAGACAAGAGCCACCACAATAAATGTAGGATACTTCACGCCGAAAGAGGCGGTGGTAGCTTCTTTGATTTGTCGGCTCTGTGGAATGGCCTGTGTTCCTGCAGTCTGCACCATTTTAAATCCTCTCTGCCACACGCAACTTTGCGCTACGGGCACGCGGGTTTAGCTGAGTTTCGCTTATGGAAGGCACCACCGCTTTACGCGTCAAAACTTTCAGGACGGCTTTTTTCTGACAAACACAGTAAGGAATATCTTTCGGACAAACACAGGTCGCCGCCAGATCGCGAAAGGTATTTTTAACGATCCGGTCCTCCAGCGAGTGAAAGGAAATCACGCAAAGGCGTCCACCGACCGAAAGCGCGCCTATGGCGCCTTCTATCGCCGGAACAATACAATCGAGTTCGCGGTTGACGGCAATCCGCAACGCCTGAAAAGTGCGGGTGGCGGGATGGATCTTTTGCCGCTTCATGTGGGCAGGCATGACCGATGCAACAAGACCGGCCAACTCCACCGTCGTCTCAATCGGAGAGACTTGTCTTACTCGCGATATTGCCCTGGCGATTCTTGCGGCCATTTTTTCTTCCCCGTATAACCTGATAACCTTTTCCAGTTCAGTTAGCGTGAAATGGTTGACAATATCATAAGCACAAAACCTCAAGTCCTGATCCATCCGCATATCCAGTGGCGCTACCTGGCTGAAACTAAACCCCCTGTGCGCCGTATTCAGTTGATGGGAAGAAACCCCCAAATCCAGCAGCACACCATCAACTTTATCAATATGCAAGTCTTTCAGCACGGAGGCCAGATCGGCAAAGTTTGCCTTGATTAAGACCTTGCGCAATCCGAACGGCGCCAGCCTCTCTTCGGCAGCCTTGAGGGCATCTGCGTCGCAATCTATTCCGATCAGTGTGGCCTCAGTCTGTTCCAGAATCGCGCGGGCATGCCCCGCGCCGCCTATCGTGCCGTCCACGTAAATGCCGGTTTTATTTCCCACCAGCCACGACAACACTTCCTCGCGCATCACCGGCTCGTGAGAGAAAACGGCGCTCATGGTCATATCCCCAGATCGGCAGCGATATCGTTATCTCTGTCAATTTCGCCACTGGCCATTTTTATTTTTTCTTCAAAACGGTCTTTTGGCCAGATTTCTATATTTTTCAGCATTCCTGCCAGGATAATATCTTTTTCCAGTTTCGCATATTCGCGCAGTGTCGGGGGAATCAGCACTCGTCCCTGACTATCCAAATTACAGTCCACAGCTCCGGACATAAAGAATCGCTGAAAATCGCGAAACCCCTTGTTCAGGATGGGCTTTTGTGATACTTTTTCTTCAATGATTCGCCATTCAGCAAAGGGGAATACTATTAAATACCCATCCCAATTTGTAATGACCATTCGATTGTCATACTTTTCCGCAAATACGTCGCGGAACTTGGACGGGAAGATTATTCTCCCTTTTTCATCGATGCTGTGATGATATTGGCCACGAAAATCAGACACTCTAACTCCCTCCACAATAAGCCACTTTACTCCACATGGCCGACTATAGAGAGGGAAACTGGCTTTGTCAAGAAAAAAATGAATATTTTTTCTTACCAAGTAACTTAAAATCACTAAGAAAACAGGAAATGTAAATCGCTTATGACAACCGATTTGCATGAAAGATTTTCCAGGCAATCCGAAAGAAATATTTATTCGTTATGGATGGCATTATAAAGAAGGCGGGGATAAATAGTAAAACAAAATAAAATTAAATAGATAAATAGCAAGATATCGCAACTCTCCGTTATTCACTACCGTTGGTGGCGTTGCGAAAACGCAGAACCGCATTGTTATGAGCATCTAATGACGATGAAAAAAAGTGCGTGCCGTCTTTTCGAGAAACAAAATAGAGGTAATCAACTTCCGCCGGATTAAGAATTGCCCGAAAAGAATCCAGTCCCGGGTTGGCAATGGGTCCTGGAGGTAACCCTCTGATAATATATGTGTTATAGGGAGATTCTCTTTTATAATGACTCCGCAGAACTTTCCCATTGAAATCTTTCAGATCATAAACAGTAGTAGGATCACTCTGGAGGGGCATTCTCTTTTTCAGCCTATTATAGAAAACAGCCGCAATCATTGGCTTTTCTGCGGAACTTCCAGACTCTTTACCGACAAGTGAGGCAAAAGTCACAAATTGATGGGTATCAAGACCTTTTTTCGCCGCTTTATTAATCATTTCCGGTGAAATTTTACTCCAGAAACGATCCACCATCATGCGCATAATCTGTTTGGTGCTCATGGAGCGATTCAAGAAATATGTGTCAGGAAAAAGATATCCTTCAATCGAAGATCCCTGTACCTCCAGAGATGATAAAAATACCTCATCCTCAGCCAATTCAAAAAAGGCTTTTTCATCGATCAACTTGTATTCTTTGAGACGTGCGGCAACTTCCTTCAGTGAATAATCCTCATGAATCGTCACGCGATAATTTTTAATGTCTCCACTAATGAGTTTATCAACCAGTTCAGACGGGGAAAGAGACGTGGCAAACTCGTATTCACCGGCGCGAATAGACCGGGTGCCCCCTTTGACTCCGATTAAACTATAAAACAAAACCCTGTTTTCAACCAACCCGACATCACTGAGAATTTTTGTCACTTTAATCAAACTGGTGCCTGTCGGAATATCGACCAATACGGTTTTAACTTTCGCCGCATCAATCGGAGTCTTTGCATAGATGAAAAGCCCTACGCCAAACACAATTGCCAGGACACACGGCAGTAAAAAGGCATAAAATAAAATTTTTCTTATCTTTATCTTCATTCTTCGTCACATTTTAAAGGACATCATGAAATAATTGAAATATCGAAAGGGCAGGATTCAAAGTTGCCCGGCAGTTGATTTATCAGCGCAATCCAGATAATTTTGCAAAATCAGGCAAGCCGCCAACTGATCTACTTTTTCCTTTCTTTTTTGCCAGCGGACACCGGATGAAATTAAAATATCTTCAGCCTCTTTGGTCGACAAGGTCTCCGGCCATTTTATCACGGGCAGCAAAAAAGTTTTATTAAGCATTCGGGCAAAACGGTTAACCTTTTCACACTGGATGCCTTCGGAACCATCCAGCCGCAAAGGATATCCAATGACAATTTTCTGAACCGAATAATTCCGAATCCAATGGCTCAAAATTTCCAAATCATGTTTTTTTGTTTTACGAATCAGCGTCGGCAGACCCTGGGCCGTCAACCCCAACTCATCACAGACAGCCACACCGATTCTTTTCTCGCCGTAGTCCAAACCAAGAATGCGCAAAAAACACCTCTTTTTTCTTACCTAACAATTCCGAATCGGTTTTTCAAGAATTAAATCATCAGCTATTTTCACTATCGAACGTCGTTTCCGGAAATATGATGTTGTGAAAATGGCGGGAGTTTGTTATTCCAGTTCATCACTAAAATTGAGTTAGCAGGAAAAAACATGCAACATTTCGTTTTGGGAACAGCCGGTCATGTGGATCACGGAAAAACATCGTTAATCAAAGCCCTGACCGGCATTGACACCGACCGTCTCAAAGAGGAAAAAGAAAGAGGCATTACCATTGAACTGGGGTTTGCCTCACTTGGGCTTCCTTCCGGCCATACACTCGGCATTGTCGATGTGCCGGGACATGAAAAGTTTATCAAACACATGGTAGCCGGCGCAGCCGGTATTGATCTGGTTTTAATGGTCATCGCCGCGGATGAAGGCATCATGCCGCAAACGAAGGAGCATCTGCAAATCTGCTCGCTTTTGGGAATTACGACGGGCCTTGTGGCTCTAACCAAAATTGACCTGGTGGAAAAAGACTGGCTGGAGTTGGTGCGCTCCGAAATTACCGACTATCTAAAAGGCACTTTTCTGGAAAATGCGCCCATCGTGCCGGTTTCGGCGGTTAAAGAAATCGGCGTTCAGGAGCTGCTGACTGAAATTGATAAAACCGTAGACCAGTTGAAAGAAAAAACCGATGACGGCATTTTCCGTCTGCCGGTTGACCGCATCTTTACGATGAAAGGATTCGGCACCGTGGTAACCGGCACGCTGACTTCCGATAAGATCAAAGTGGGTGAAGATATTCAGATTCTGCCGGAAGATATTTCTGCGCGGATCCGGGGCATCCAGGTGCACAATGCCCCCGTGGAAGAAGCTTTCAGCGGCCAGCGCACCGCCGTCAATCTCCAGGGCATTGAAAAATCAACGCTCGAACGAGGCAACGTTCTGGTGCGTCCGCAGACGGTTTGGTCCTCACAAAGGCTGGATGTATTTTTCGAATACCTGGCGTCCAATACCCGGAAACTGAAAAACCGGGCGCTGGTCCGCCTGCACACCGGAACGACGGAAATCATGACGCGAATTGTTCTGCTGGATGCGGATGAACTATCCCCCGGCGAAAAATCCTTTGCCCAGCTCATTCTGGCCGATGAGGATGTGGTGGTAGCGGGTGATCATTTCGTGCTGCGCAGTTACTCACCGGTGACCACCATCGGCGGCGGCCGGATTCTCGATCCGCTGCCGGGAAAACATAAAAGAAAAAATATAAAAATACTGGATGATTTGCAAATCCTGCAAAGCGGCGCCTTGCCGGAAAAAATTTCCGTTCTATTAGAACGAGCCGGTTTCGGCGGCATCAATATCCGGTCGCTCGCTTTCCGATTGGGCGTCCATGTCAAAAAAATACGGGAGGCGCTGGAAAAATTATTTTCCAGCCGCCAGGCCATCTTGCTTTCCAGCGATGACACAACCTCCATATCCGTCCATTTGTATACTCAACTGGAAGAACTGATTATTAAAAGCCTCGCGGACTATCACAAAAAAAACCCTTTAAAGGAAGGCATCTCCAAGGAAGAACTCAAGGCAGCGCTGGCCGCTACGGTGTCCGCCAAACTCTTTAACCTGATCCTCGCAAGTCTCGGAAAAAAAGAAGTCCTCGTCAGCGATAAGGACAACGTCCGATTGGCATCCTATCTCGTGCAACTGGCGGGTGAAGAGGATGCCTTACGCCAATCCATTGCATCAACTTATATGCAGGCCGGACTAATGCCACCGTCTCTTTCCGACATCATGAACGGCTTTAAAGATTCGAAAGGCAAGGCGCAACATATCGTCAAACTAATGCTCAAAGACGGCGAGCTCATCAAGATCAATGAAGATCTGTGCTTTGCGCGCGAGGCGCTTACCAAATTGCGCGAAGATTACAAAGCACAGCTTGCCCGGGACGGTCAGGCGACACCGGCAACTTTTAAAGAATTAACAGGACTCTCGCGCAAATACATCATTCCGCTCATGGAATATTTCGACGTCAGCAAACTGACAGTGCGCGTGGGAGATCACCGGATATTGCGGGAAAAACTCTAAAAAATATCTCTCAAAAAACATGACTTCTCAAGAAAGGCGGTTCATTTGAAAACCAAAGAAATCTATCTTCAAGACATCAAGCAGGGCGATAAAATCGCTTCTTCATTTTTAGTCGCGGAAAAGAGCATGGCCTTTTCCCAGAAAGGCTCAGCTTATTTAAATATCCGCTTGAAAGACAAAACGGGCGAAATGGACGGAAAGGTCTGGGATAACGCCGTGGATTTGGATCGCGTCTTTAAAAAAGGCGACATCATTTATATCGAAGGCCGGGCGCTCAGTTACCGCAACACGCTTCAGATATCCATTATCACCATTAAACCCTGCACCTCGGAAGACATTGATACGTCGGATTATCTGCCGGTCAGTAAGATGGATACGATGGCGATGTTTCAAGACATCCTTGCCTTCATCGATACCATTTCATCTGAGCCTATAAAAAAACTGCTCGCCGCTTTTTTTCATGATGAAAAAACAGCTGAACTTTTCCGGCGAGCGCCGGCGGCCAAAGGGTTTCACCATATCTACCTGGGCGGTCTGCTCGAACATACACTTTCCGTCGTGCGCCTGCTGAACCACGCAGCGAATCATTATCCGCAATTAAACAGAGATCTGTTGATCGCCGGCGGCATGCTGCACGATATCGGCAAAATTTACGAATTCTCCTATGACAGCCTGATTGCATACAGCGACGAAGGCCGGATGATTGGTCATCTGGTCATGGGCGTAGAAATGATCAACAAAAAAACTGAGAGCATCGAAGATTTTCCACCACAGATTGCCCTCGAGTTGCGTCATATCATTTTAAGCCATCACGGCGAATTTGAATACGGTTCTCCCAAACGCCCGAAGACCATGGAAGCGCTGGTCATTCATTTTATGGACGACCTCGACGCCAAGGTCAACGCGTTTCAAAGCTTTGTCGCCGCCGACGCCGCCAATGCCGATTCCGACTGGACAACCTACAACCGCTTCTTTGAGCGGTATTTGTATAAAGGCAAATTAGGAAACGGATGATAAACAGAGGGCTTTCACCTTGCGGCAAAAGCCCTCTGAAATTTGCTATGATGAATAAATTATTTCTGGGCTGGTGTTTCCTTCTTTTTCAGGTCGGCAAGCGT
Source organism: Smithellaceae bacterium (assembly GCA_030690945.1). Classification (GTDB taxonomy): domain Bacteria; phylum Desulfobacterota; class Syntrophia; order Syntrophales; family Smithellaceae; genus UBA8904. The sequence continues at coordinate 32,505 of JAUYFM010000041.1, forward strand.
CGCCTCCAGGTGCTTCTGGGCAACTACCGGCGGTTTCACGGCTCTGGGTATTGCGCCGAATGCGTCAACATTGTTCAATTCGGCCATCACGCTGCGTAATCCGGCGTCAAACGAAAAAGCTCTAACCGGTTTATTGAAATTGATGTCTTTTCCATATTGTGACACGAAGGAGGCGGATTTTTCGGCAATCAGGATGCCGTTTTCGGCATTACCGTCCTGGTCAAGCGTCTGAAGCAAAACGCAGATATTCACCACGCGCTGATCGGAGGCATCCTTGGCGTCCGGAAAAAGATCCAGGGGAGTCACAACCGGTTTGCCCGAGGCAGAACCCAGTGCCAGACTGCCTACTGAAAACGCAACCGTCTCGCCCGGATTATATTTAAACATACCGTCCGCCCCGGTTACACCTTTGAGTGTTGGCGTGGCATAACTTATACCACCAACCGGACCATCCATAAAAACGCCCTTTAAAGCAACTGGCGTACTACTGACGCTGGAACCCATAGAACTGCAACCGATCATCAACGCAACCAGAAAAATCCCTGAAACCGACAAGACCAAACGACCCATCACAACACTTGATTTCTTCATAATGACTACTCCTCTCTTGAAGTTTTATCTTGAACATTAGTAATATAGATGGATAGGAATGTCAATAAATGAAAAGAAAAAATGAAATATGGATTTTCTTTGCACGGATAAGAAATTGTGATACGCAATTCGCCGCAAACGGTTTAAAATGTTATGAACAATAAAATCCTGTTTTCTCATTTTCCCAATATGTCTGTCCAAAATTGGCGAGACTGGCGCTGGCAATTTCAAAGCCGTGTCACATCCATAAAAGAATTGGCCAGGATTTTGGGCAGGTCGATGCCTTGGGCGGAAAAAATTCGCCCTGTGCTTTCCGCCTATCCTATGGCGATCACCCCTTACTATTTATCATTGATTCAGCAAGACGAGGAAAACGACCCCCTTGCTTTGCAGTGCATCCCCGATTTGAAGGAAATTTCAGTTTTGCCAAACAGTTCTGCGGATCCTCTGAATGAAGACGGTTGCATGCCGGCGCCGAAACTGATTCATCGCTATCCCGACCGCGCTCTCGCCATAGTCACCAAAACCTGCGCCAATTATTGCCGGCATTGCAATCGCAAGCGTTTTTGGAAAACCCCGGAAGCATCCACCTTAAAAAACCGGTTGGGAAAAATGGTTCGCTATGTGGCGGATTCTCCTAAAGTCCGTGAAGTCATTCTTTCCGGCGGCGACCCGCTCACTTACGACGACGGGAAACTGGAAATGATCCTGGCCTCGTTTGCGGCCATACGGCATGTGGAGGTATTGCGCATCGGCAGTCGCATGCCCGCGGTTTTGCCGATGAGGATCACGAAAGACCTCTGCCGAATGCTCAAACGCTACCGTCCGTTGTGGTTTAACACGCAATTCAATCATCCCGCTGAGATCACAGCGGATGCCACGCGCGCCTGCAATATGCTCCAGGAAGTAGGTATCCCTGTCTCCAACCAGTCGGTTTTGCTCAAAGACGTGAATGACAAGCCTGCCGTCATGCAACATCTGTTATATGGATTGCAAAAGATATCCGTCCGTCCTTATTACCTTTTTCACTGCGAACCGGTGAAGGGCTGCGGCCATTTTCGCACGGATATTCGGGAAGGTCTGACCATAATGGAGGAACTCCGCAGACATTGCTCCGGACTGGCATTGCCGCAATACGTGGCCGACCTGCCAGGACAAGCAGGGAAAGTTCCCATACTGGCCCTGTCCAAATCGATAAAAAATGATTTAAAGGAACATCAAGATTTTTTTGACAATTTTGAATAATTAGATTAGGAAGAGCATCAAAGAAATTAATCAATTACCGGATAACCGGTAGCCAAGGAGATTAGCAGTTATGTACACCGCCAGCGATTTAAGAAAAGGGCTGCGCCTGAAAATCGACAACGAACCCTTCATCATCACCGAATTTAACTTTGTAAAACCCGGCAAGGGACAAGCTCTGTATCGCACCAAGCTCAAAAACATGCTCAACGGCAACCAGTTCGAACGCACCTTCCGCTCCGTGGACAACTTTGAAACGGCCGATCTGCGCGAAAAGAAAATGCAGTACCTCTACAAGGAAGGCGACAAATATTGTTTCATGGACAATGAAAACTACGAGCAGGTTTATCTGACGGAAGCACAGGTCGGGGATGCGGTAAACTTTTTACTCGACAATATCGAAGTGGAAATTCTGCTGTTTGAAGACCGGCCCATCGGTATCAGCCTGCCTAACTTTGTTGACTTGGTCGTCACCGAAGCCGAACCATGGGCGAAAGGCGACACCGTATCCGGCGCGACTAAACCGGTTAAAGTACAGACCGGATACACGATCTTCGTGCCAACCTTTGTCACCGAAGGAGAAAAAATCCGCATTGACACGCGCACGGGAGAATACTTGACACGCGTCAAAGGCTGATTCAATTTGAGCATATTCCACCAAGATGATCATTTCTATCTGGCACGAAAGTCGCAGGCCCTGCGCCTGCGCGCCAGATTTTTCCAAAGCATCCGTTCTTTCTTTGTCAAACAAGATTTTCTGGAAGTTGAAACGCCCATCAGAATCCCCTCGCCCGCACCCGAGGAGCATATTGAAGCCATTCCATCGGGCAACTGGTTTTTACAAACCTCGCCCGAGCTCTGCATGAAAAGGCTTCTGTCTGCGGGCTATCCCCGAATTTTCCAGTTTAGTAAATGCTTTCGCGCCGATGAAAGAGGCGACCAACACCTGCCGGAATTCACCATGCTGGAATGGTACGTCGCACAATTTGACTACCAGCAACTCATGGATCAATGTGAAGCCATGCTCATCGCCGTATTAAAGGACATGGGATACGACCAGAATATTATCTGGCAAAATAAAAAAATTAATTTCGCGCCGGGTTGGGAAAGTATCACTGTGGCTGACGCCTTTTTCAGATATGCCCCCATGAGTTGCCAGGAAGCCCTGGCGAAAGATCAGTTTGACGAAATATTGGTGGAGCATATCGAACCTCGCCTAGGCGCCGACCGTCCAACATTTCTTTATGATTACCCGGCCGAACTTGCGGCGCTGGCCAAAATAAAAAAGAGTGATCCGACCGTTGCCGAACGCTTTGAACTCTATATCGCGGGCATGGAACTGGCCAATGGCTTTTCGGAATTGACTGATGCGGATGAACAAAGACGGCGCTTTGAAGAAGCGTCCGAGGCACGGGCCGCGAAGCATTGGACGTGCTATGCCATGCCGGAAAAGTTTCTACACGCTCTGCAAACCATGCCCGAAGCCGCCGGCATCGCCCTCGGCATCGACCGGATGATGATGCTTCTGACCAATACGGCGCAAATCGACGACGTTGTTGCATTTACGCCGGAAACACTTTAACCTTCAACAAGGAAAGAAAAAGGAACGGACGATGTCATTCCCTGTATCCTTGAACCGGAGGAAAATTCAAAGGCGTTCAGAAAGAATTGCTTGTGCCCTTTAGGGTAGGCAAGACTGATTCAGAAGATTTATGAAGTTGATCCTCTCGTCTGTCCCAAATGCAAGGGAGTTATGCGCATCATCAGTTTCATCGAAGATCCGTTGGTTATCCGGAACATCCTCAAACATCTGCGAATCTGGCTGATCAGATCAAGACCGCCGCCGAAAATCAATGACCCGCCAAACCGTGGATACGCCCCTGCTGATCTCCAAATCCAACCACACCCTGACATTATCTACGGCGACCCCGAATATACTTGGGATGATTATATCCAATCATAACGCATTGTAAAAAAAGGCGTGACGGAAAGGTCTGTCTGAATTACGGGAAAAATGATCTTACTGGTAAATATAAAGGTCATACCAAGTTGCATCCAAAGGATAACGAACCAATGTAGTCCGAACCTTTAGGTTCGTGTGTTCAACGGGTCTAAAGACCCGTACGACTGTTAGCATTTGATGGCGACTTGGTATCACCAGGTGGGCAGATTGCTCAACAATCAAAATATCTTCAGGATGGCCATTCATGCTGAACACTACATTTTGTGGTCAATTTATTCTTGACATACAAGAACGCGCTTTCTATACTGCCTTCCAAAGAAAGCAAGTTCTTATCCATTAATCAATTCAACGACCATTACCAGCAGAAGTTTCTTGGAAAGGTTATCATGACGACGCAATACGACCTGACAACCGGAGCGATTGAATTTGAGCAGCGGCACAACTGCGCCTGAATTGGCCCTCGAATATGTGGTGGCTACGATCGATGTCAAAGAGCAAAAAATAAAACTTTTCTGGGACAAAACCCAGGTTGATGAGTTCAATTACAAGTTACGTTAAACATATGAGTATTCACGATGTTCTGGCACGAAAATCCGTCCACGATGTCCTGGCACTCAACACATAAACATTAAAGCCAAACCGGCGTTTTTAGCCGGCGTGGCGACACAACGAATCTGAGGCCTATCCGTCATTCCGGGCAATATTTCATTGACATCGGTCCTGTGTTGTAATATGTCGTCCACCCGGAAATATGAATCAAAACGAGAGGAACGACCGATTGTAACCCACTGTACCATAGCCGGCCCCCGGTTTTACCCACTGTTTCGTGAAGAGCTTGATTGTCTGCCACAGGCTCGTGATCATCAAACGGCTCCGTACCTTTTTCGCCTGACGAAAGAAATCGATTCCGGCTTTGAGATCCTCGATGCTGTCGCCGCCTGCGACGTGCCGGAAAAATTTTATTTCAGCGCCAAGGATGACCCTTTCATTCTGGCAGGATTGGGAAGCGCCCTGACCCTGGAAGCCACGGACACGGAAAGCCTTCTTGCCGGGTTCAGCGACCTATGGGCCGCAAACAAATCCATCCCCGTATTCGGCGGGTTTTCATTTTATGGCGATGAAAACCCGGCCCCGGAATGGGATCCCTTCGGCCATTACCGGTTCACACTCCCCTTTGTGGAAATAAGCAAGTCTCCGCGGGGCTTCCACGTAGCGGTAAATTATGTCAACGCGGGAAAGTTATCCGTTCGTTCGGTTCTGAAAGCAATCGCCGAAGGCCTCCAGGATCTGGACGAGCGGTTTCGCCATCTCCCGCCCTCTTCCAAGCCCTTCGGTTTGGCAGTCGAACTCATCCCGGATAAATCGCACTGGAACAGTATGATCAAAAAAGCTCTCCATTCTATTTCCGAAGAAGTCATCAATAAAATCGTCCTGGCCCGAAAAAAGATCATCACCCATGCGGGCTTTTGGGACCCGGCGCAGATTCTTACGACCATGTCTAAAATCGAGGAAAATTCTTTTACTTTCTTTTATCAGGTCAATGAGAACATTGCCTTTATGGGTCGTTCTCCGGAACGGCTCTTTCGCCTTAAGGACGGCCACATTCTGGCCGAAGCCATCGCCGGCACCCGTCCGCGCGGGAAAAATGTTTTTGACGACCAAAGGCTGGAAGCCGAACTCCTGGACAGCGCGAAAGAAAGGGACGAACACCGGTTTGTGTCCGGCTTTATCGAAACCAAAATGCGCCAGCATTGTTCCGATGTGCGAATGGAATCCAGAGAAGAAATTCTGAAATTGAAAAATGTTCAACACATCATCACCCGTTTTACAGGGCAAGCCTGCGGGAATGCTCATCCCCTGTCTATTGCCAGGGCCTTTCATCCCACGCCTGCGGTGGGAGGGTACCCTCAGGACAAAATTTTCGATCATCTCAAGCAAAGCGAACCTTTTCATCGCGGCTGGTATGCCGCACCCATTGGCTGGATGAACAAAACCAATGCCGATTTTGCCGTCGGCATCCGCTCGGCGCTGGTCAACAGGAATCATTTGCATATTTTTGCCGGAGCCGGTATTGTCAGGCAATCCAACGCCCAGGCGGAATGGAGTGAAACGGAAAAGAAAATGGATAACTTTACAGCGATACTGGGGGATCACTGATGCCCCGCCTGCCGCTCACTGATCATCTGAATCTGCTGTGGTCCTCGCTCATTGTTGACGAGTTCATTAAAAACGGGATCGACACTTTTTTTATTTCTCCGGGCAACCGCAATGCGCCTTTGATTTTTGCCCTGGCTTATGAAAGCCGGGCGTTGAAGAAAATATGCCTGGATGAAAGGGCCGCAGGTTACCGCGCCCTGGGTTACGCCAAAGCTACCGGTTGTCCCGGCGTGCTGGTTTGCACCTCCGGTACGGCGCCGGCCAATTATTATCCGGCGGTTATTGAAGCCTGCCGGGAGGACATTCCGCTGATCATTCTCAGCGCCGACCGTCCACCGGAGCTTATCGGCAGCGACGCCAACCAAACTATTATCCAGCAGGACCTCTTCGGCCGCTACTGCCGGGATTCCCTTTTCCTTCCCTGCCCCGACGTTCACTACCCGTTGGAGGCGCTACTGGCCAAAATGGATCATGTCATCCACAATCCCTCAGGCCCGGTTCATATCAATTGTCCGTTTCGTGATCCGCTGACACCCGGCGTTTCCGGTCATCCTCCTGTTCCGGCGGACATCCTGGAGAAGGCCAGACGCCTCTTTGATCAGCCGAATCCTTACACGACCTATTCCCGTCAGGCATGCATCCCGGTGGACTCAAAAGATCTTTCAGCAACCATCAAAAACACCGCCAGAGGTCTCATCATTGTCGGACGCCTGGATACAGATGAAGATGCGCCTTCTCTGAAACACCTCCTGCAATTGATCGATTGGCCGGTTTTCTGCGACATCGCATCGTCTTTCAAAGGTAGAATTCCTGCGAACCGGCAGATATTCAGCCTTGATCATCCCGAAGCCATCCGATTGATTAACGATTACAATCCGGACACCATTTTGCAGTTCGGTTCGGGTCTGGTATCCAAGCACTATTACACTTCGATTCTTCCGCAAAGCAAGGCGAAGGTTATTCAGGTGAGCCCCCGAGGCGGATTGCGCGACCCGGCCCATCGGGTTCATCTACGCATCGAGGCGCCGATTTCTGCCGTTGCCGAACGTCTAATCGGCGAAGTGTTCCCGAGCGTTGAACCGGAGGCCTTTTCCCGCCTTATGATGTCGATGGGAATGCTTCACTTGATGGTAAAACAAAGTATTGAACCGGATACAATGAGTTTTGCCCTCATTGCCTCGACACTGCTTACAGAAGTGCCTGAAGATGAAGGTTTATTTTTGGGTAATTCCATCGCTATCCGCGCCTTCGATGCGGTTTTACCCACCGCCCTCCGAAGCATTCATGTGATTTCCAATCGCGGCGTGAGCGGTATTGAAGGCAACATCGCCACAAGCGTCGGCTTTGCCGAAGGGTCCGGCCAAAGGGTCACGGCAGTCATCGGCGACATCTCCTTTCTCCACGACTTAAACTCGCTTCTTCTGCTTAAACAAAGCACCGTACCGATTATCCTGACGGTCATCAACAACGGCGGCGGCAGAATTTTTGAGCGGCTGCCCATTAACAATTTTCCGGAAATTCTCAATCCCTACATGACAACACCCCATGACATGAACTTTAAAAGGCTGGCCGAACAATTCGATTTGTCTTACATCAGGATAGAAAAACCGCAGGAAATCAAGGAGGCTTACAGGCAGGCGCTGGAAAGCAAACGTTCAGCTATGCTGGAAGTGATCTTGGCGCCCGATGATGACTTACGGATATTCAAGGCCATGCAGCAGGCGCGCCTGCCGTAAACGATGAAGAAAAGAAAGAGAGACTTATGACATCAGAAATCTTTGATTCCAAATGCTGGCGGCAGGTAAAAGGTTTTAAATTTGAAGACATCACCTATCACCGCGCAAAGAGCCAGGGAACGGTGCGGATCGCCTTTAACCGTCCGGAAGTTCGCAACGCCTTTAGGCCCCAGACCGTCGATGAACTCTACACGGCGCTGGACCATGCCCGCATGACGACGGATGTCGGCTGCGTTCTTCTCACCGGCAATGGCCCCTCACCGAAAGACAGCGTCTGGGCCTTTTGTTCCGGCGGCGATCAGCGCATCCGCGGAAAAGACGGCTATAAATATGAAAAAGGTAAGAAGGTCGATCCCGGAAGGCTCGGTCGCCTGCACATCCTGGAAGTGCAGCGTTTGATCCGGTTCATGCCCAAGATTGTCATGGCGGTAGTCCCCGGCTGGGCGGTCGGCGGTGGACACAGCCTGCATGTGGTTTGTGATCTCACCATCGCCTCCCGCGAGCATGCCATCTTCAAACAGACCGACCCGGACGTGGCCAGTTTCGACAGCGGTTACGGCTCAGCTTATCTCGCCCGGCAAATCGGCCAAAAAAGAGCCCGCGAAATCTTTTTTCTGGGATTCAATTATTCCGCCCAGGAAGCCTTTGAAATGGGCATGATCAACAAAGTAGTCGATCATCAGGATCTGGAAAAAGTCGCGCTCGACTGGGCAGGCATCATGAATGCCAAATCACCCACGGCCATGCGGATGCTGAAGTTCGGCTTCAATCTGGCTGACGATGGCCTGGTCGGACAGCAACTTTTCGCCGGGGAAGCTACGCGTCTGGCCTATGGAACACCGGAGGCCGAAGAGGGCCGTGATTCCTTTTTACAGAAGCGACCCAAGGATTTTAAAAAATTCCCATGGCACTATTAAGCCTTGCCGCCATTGACATTGATCGATTCGATATTCCCTTTGTCCAACCCATAAAGATTGGGAGTGAAATTCTGTATTCCCGGGAAGGGTTCATTGTGACCCTGACGGATGAAGAAGGCCGAACCGGATTCGGAGAAGTCGCGCCGCTGCCGGGTCTTGATGAAACAAGCCTTGAACAGTGCCTGAGCGAATTGGCGGCGGCAAAAAACAGGCTCCAAAATCTGTCTTTAAATCCCGGTCTTTTCGATATTCTCACACCCTGGTTGGGGATGGCCTCCCTGCCCGTTTCATTTTCTTCCCATACCCTTTTCGGATTAGAAAGCGCCTTCATGAGTCTGTATCTCCAATGCAAGCTTACGGAGGGCCCAACAAACACGATCAGCTTGCCTGATCCGCTTAAAGTCCCGGTGAACGGACTTTTCATTCCCAAGGCTGAACACAAGAAAACAATCTCACAAATTTCGGCCTTGCAGGCCTGCGGCATGAAAATCGTCAAAGTCAAAATTGGCAGACTGCCGGCAGATGAGGAAATCCATCAGATTCTCAGTCTGGCCGATACAATCGGAAAAGAACTTACGCTACGGCTGGACGGCAACAAAGCATTATCGGCCCAGACCTATGCCCATTATTTTTCGGCACTCAGACATCTCAACGTGGAATATGCAGAAGAGCCGCTGCGCGACGGAGAACCTGTTGTTTCTCCCGATGTGTCTTGGCCGCAGGCGCTTGACGAATCGTTGCCACAATACCTGGATTCCCGAAATCCTGATTTGGCAAAACTTCCGCCCGAGATCCGCATCATCATTTTAAAACCCGGCCTCCTTGCGGGACTGCATGGTATCGCCCGATGTATTGAAGACGCCAAAAAGCAAAACATCAAAACCGTTTTGAGCTCTGCATTCAACACCGGCATCACGCTCGCAACGCTCGGTGCTTTCTCCGTTCTTGCAAATCTTTCGCCCGATACAGCCCACGGCCTTGATACCCTGCGGTATCTGAAATCGGATGTATTGTCCGATTCGCCGGTGATCCGGGAAGGTGTCCTGATGATTCCCCGCAGGCTTCTGTCTGAAGGAATGCGTTTAAATTCTAATGTCCTCTCGAAGGAAAACCGATGAAACCGGCGTTTCTTTTAAAGACATCCATCCGTCTGGATCACCTGTTTAACGCCTACCGGGATAATCCGGCGCTGATCACTCCGTGCGCCACCCATACATTCGGGGATGTCGAGAAAAAGCTGCGCTGTGTCATTTTGAACCTGGATCAGGCAGGCGTCCGCAAGGGAAATTACGTGGCCGTATATGCTGCAAACAGCGACTTGCATCTCTATCTGTTTCTGGCCTCCTGGGTCATGGATTTTCTCTATATTCCGCTCGATTTCAAAGCGCCGATTTCAAGTCTACTTTCGGACACAAAAATCCATTTTCTGCTCACTGATGAAAAAGCACCGGTGGAAACAAAATCTATTTTTCTTCGACCCCGGCAAATCATGCAAAGCCATTGCTTTTCGGTTCGGCACATCAACTGGCCGGCCATCCCGTTTAGGCGGGAAGCAAGCGCCATCTTTACCTCCGGATCGACGGGCAAGCCCCGCGGCATCGTCCATACGGTGGGCAACTACATCTACAGCGCCCTGGGAACAAATGATTGTATCGGGATTGACGCCTCCGACCGCTGGATTCTGAGCCTGCCGCTTTTTCATGTGGGCGGCGCGTTGATCTGGGTCAGAACACTCCTGTCGGGAAGCGCCTGCATTTTGCCGGACTCGCCGCAAAACATCGAGGCCTCCATCCGCAAGTCTCGGCCCACGGTTATATCTGTGGTTCCTGCGCAACTGATCCGCCTACTCAACCACAAAGAGATGATCACTATCCTGCAAAAGATGAAGACCATCATGCTGGGCGGAGCGCCAACGCCCCCCTGGTTGATCGATCAATCGCTGGATTTGGACCTTCCGATTATGCCGACTTACGGATGCACGGAATCCTGTGCGCAAGCCACGGGTGTTGTTTCAGGAAGCCCCAGGCAGGCCTATCACACCGCCGGGCGTGTGGTCCCCTATCGCGACATTCTCATCGAGAAAGACGGCAACATTTTACTCGGCGGAAAAACTCTGTTTAAGCGATACCTGCATGAATGCAAGGCCGGGTCTTTCAGGGAAAATGGATTTTTTAAAACCGCAGATGCCGGCTCCCTTGACGCAAACGGCAATCTGATCATTTACGGCCGGACGGATGGCATCTTCATCTCCGGAGGCGAAAATATTTCCCCGCTGGAAATTGAAAATCAACTGTTGCGACAAGACGGCATGATCACCGCCATGGTTGTGCCCGCGCCGCATCGGGAATTCGGACTGACGCCCTGGGCGTTTGTCGAAACCTCTAAACCTTTTTATGAAAAAATACTTCTCCACAACTTAAGAACCAGCTTACCGGGCTACAAGATTCCCAAGCGGATTATCAAGCTTTCTGACGAAGACAAAAAAGAGAAAATGAAATACAGCCGGGAAGCCCTGACCCGTCGGGCCAGGGCAATGGCCGAAGAAGAGAGAGGCGCATGAGAAAGACCGTCTTGCATCATGAAGAAACGGGATCGCCAACCTCTCCCGTCATCGTTTTTCTCCACGGCTTTATGGGCCGGGCCAACTCCTGGTTGAGCATTATGGACTCTCTTGCCGATGCTTTCCATTGTATTGCCTTTGACCTGCCGGGACACGGGGCATCGCTTTTTGGCAGCATCGACCGCTTAAATCACCTGCATGGTATGGAAGACACGGCCGCTCTTATCTTGCAGGATCTGGATGCTCTGGAAATCAGCCGTTTCACTCTTTACGGGTATTCGATGGGAGGCCGGATTGCCCAGCACATTGCCATCGCATCACCGGACCGGATCGACAGGCTCATTTTGGAATCTGCATCTTTCGGTATTGCTGATGTGGAAGCTAGGTCCGAGCGTTGGAAACGGGACCAGACCCTGATGGCTAAGATTGAAATCCCGGATGATTTTCGTACGTTTCTGACCGACTGGTATTCCCTGCCCCTTTTCCGAACTCTCCCAGGTACGGCCCATCTGCAAAATCTGATTGAACAGAAAGTAAGCCATCCGGTTGCTGAGTATCAACGGGCATTGAGCCTTCTGAGTGTCGGCGGTCATTCTTATTTAGCCGGGCACTTGGCCGACTGCCGTATTCCCATTTTTTATTTCTGCGGGGAGCAAGACGAGGCGTATTTACAAACAGCCCGGCAGATCAATGCCTTGCTGCCGGATATGACGGTCAAGATTTTCAAGGATGCCTCTCACAACATCCACATCCAATATCTCGAGGAGATTATTAGCGCGATCCGGAAGATTCTGATATAGGGCTTGGCGTATGAATTCGGATAAATTAAAAGCATGGGTGCAGGCCAGCCGACCACCCTTTTTTATCGCAACACTCATCCCGCTGACAACCGGGGCCGTGATCGCCGGTAAACAGGGATCTTTCACCGTTTTACCATTTGCCCTCGTCCTGGTCGCCTCTTTTCTGGTTCATTTTGCCACCAACATCGCCAACGACTATTTCGACCACCTGCAGGGTACGGACGCAGGCGATTCCATCGGCGGATCACGGGTGCTGCAGGATGGCAAAATCACGGTTTCTGAATTGCGAACGGCTATTATTCTTCTTTACATCATCGCAGCCATCATCGGTTTAGGCCTGACCTGGTCGATTAAACTCTGGGCAATTCTTCCCTTGATGGCGATTGCCGCCTTCAGCAGTCTCTTTTATGTAGCGCCGCCCATCCGCTACGGTTATCACGGGCTGGGGGAACTTTTCGTCGGCGTCAACATGGGACCGGTGATGCTTCTGGGATCAAGTTGGGTCTTGCTGGGGCGTGTGGACTGGACAGCCCTGCCTGTATCGATTCCAATCGGACTGATGGTATCTCTGATTCTTTATTATCAAAGCATTCCCGATATCGACACGGATGAACAAGTAGGAAAACACACCCTGGCGGCTCGATTGGGAAAGAAAAAGGCGTTACAGGGACTCTGGGTTTACTGGATTATTATTTACCTGAGCATCGCCGCATTGATAGTCTGCGGGCAACTTTCACCTTTAGCCTGGTTAACGTTTTTGACTTCTCCCCTTCTGATCCGCTTATGGCTTCTTACTCGATCCGTAAAAGACTGGCCGGATCTCGACCGCCACGGAAAATACATCCGCATCTTTTACTTCATCAACGGTCTGATCATTATCTTTTCGCTTTAATTAATTTATCACGCGATTAGTGATAATCTCTCCATATAGAAAATGCAAATCATTTATTAATTTGAGAAAAAGATGTATTGACAAGCCCCTTTTTTTCCTTTAGGTTACATCGCAAATTTCAAAACCATTTCTGGAGATAATAAAGTGAAGAATATTGTGCCTTTAGACATAGGAAGCAATTTTCACGGCTCTCTTTTTGGCATGATTTTAGATGCCGGTTTGATGGTCAAATTTGTTTTACTCATTCTGCTCATTCTCTCCATTGTTTCCTGGACGATCATTTTTCTAAAATTCCGGTCTTATCGGAAAATCAGAACAGAAAATGAGGCTTTTGATTCCGACTATCAACGCAGCAACAAACTTTCCGAAGTCCTGCCTGCGGCCAAGAAATATTCATGTTCGACAACGGCACAAGTGTTTCGTGTCGGCTATGCGGAATTGACCAAAGTGAATAAGTTGTCGAAAGACGCAACACACGGTGAAGAAATCAGCCTCTCTTCTCTGGATAGTGTGCAGCGGGCGCTCAACCGAGCCTCCAACACGGAAATGACCAAATTGGAAAGCGCGTTGGGATTTCTAGCCACAACCGGTTCGGCCAGCCCCTTCATCGGTTTATTCGGTACGGTCTGGGGGATTATGGAAACCTTCAAAGCCATCGGTGCACGCGGTTCGGCAACGCTGGCCGTTGTCGCCCCCGGCATCTCAGAAGCGCTGATCGCCACGGCGGCGGGGCTGGCCGCGGCCATCCCGGCGGTCATTTTCTATAATTATTTTTTGAATAAGTCTAAAACGATGGTGCAGGAAATGGATAACTTTGCCGATGAGTTTTTAAATATCGTCGAGCGTTATCTGATTCGTAAGTAAGTTGATTCAGGATAGACATGATGCGAACAACGCGCAGAAGCAATAGGGAAAAAAGAGCCATGGCGGACATTAACGTTACGCCGCTCGTTGATGTTATGCTTGTGCTTCTGATCATCTTTATGGTTACCGCGCCGATGCTTTCCATGGGTATCGATGTCAACCTGCCGCGTGTTAAATCAAAAAGTATCGATCTCGCGGAAGAGAAATTGGTCTTGAGCATTAAAGAAAACAAAGAAATTTTTTTAAACAAAACGCGAATGCCGCTTCAGGATCTCAACGCGAAGCTTGCCGCAATCTTTGCTGAGCGCGTTGACCGGGAGATTTTCCTCCGCGCCGATAAAAATGTTCCTTATGGCTTTGTGGTGGAAGTAATGTCGGAAATACGCAAAGCAGGCGTCGATAAGCTTGGCATGATTACCGAACCGCCCGAGGGCATAAAATGACGTCCCGGAAGCCCCATAAAAACGCCTTCGGCAATACCGGTAGTCCCTACAATGTGTTTTTCGCCTCCCTGTTTCTTCACCTGATTGTTATTGCCGCCATTATCATGACCGTACCCGGCACATCAAAGCAACTAACCTTTGGCGCACCCTATTCCGTCGCGCTGGTGGGTCCCGAAGTCATGCGGTCGCCCCAGGAGACCTTCGTTGCCAAAAACATACTGCAACCAGCACAACCGGCCCATTCTGTTATTCTGAAGGGTAATCCCGTCACTGTGAAGGCTGCGTCTCTGATTAAAAAAGACGAAACAGGCAAACCGGACATTGAAAAAGCAATCAGCGCCATTAAGCAAAAAGAACTTACCAATATGGAAAGCAACAAGACGAGCAAAGCCCCGCCCGTCTCGACGTCCCCCGGCGCCGCCTCTTCGGCTGAAAACCAATCGCAAGCAAACGACTATAGCCGTTTTGTCTGGTCGAAAATAAAAAAGAACTGGACGCTGCCTGCCGCTTTAATGCCCAAAAACAATGTAGAAACCATCATCGAAGTTAGAATTGCGCAAAGCGGCGCGCTGGAATATATCGGGTTTGAAAAACGCTCCGGCAATCATTATTTTGATGAGTCCGCGCTGCGCGCCGTTAAAAAATCGGTCCCCTTTCCGCCGCTTACGGGATGGGTGGCCCATCGCTCCATTGAAATCGGCATCCGGTTTCACTCCGAGGAATTACGCCAGACGAATAAAAAGGATTGACCATAATCATGAAAAACAAATATACATTCAAGACATTTATTTTGTTCATTTTTTTATTAATCAGCATCTTGCATAACACAGCCTTGGCCAAAGTATATATTGATATTGACGCACCGGGTTTTCAACAATTCCCCATAGCGGTTTGTGATTTTCAAAACAAAAAAGCGGGGGCGGTACCATCAGTTGAATTCAATACCGCTATTGCCGACAACATCCGGCACTACCTCGACCTATCGGGAATCTTTAATATTTTAGACAAGAAAAGTTTCCTGGAGGGCGTTGAACCAGGTACTCCGGAAACCATCCGTTTTTCCGACTGGTCTGTCATTGGCGCGGATTTTCTGCTGCGCGGTGATATGATAATCGCCGGCCAAAATGATGTCATCGTGGAGATCCGTTTGTACGATGTCACGCGTGGCCAGATGCTTTTTAATAAAAAATATTCGGATAAAACCGGCGACCTGCCAACATTTGCACGCGCCATCGCCGCCGATATCCTGCTTGCACTGACCGGAGATGAAGGGGACTTCAATACACAAATTGCTTTCGTGATCAAAAAAAAGGCCGGGGCCGATATTTATACAATGAACTATGACGCATCCGACATGAAAAATCTGACCAATCATCAAAGCATTGTCGCGGCGCCGCGCTGGTCGCCGGACGGTCAATATCTTGCTTTCACATCATACAAAGGCGGTCGGCCGGAGGTTTATCTGCGTTTTTTAAAACCCGGAAAAGAAAAAAAAGTTGCCTCGTTCCCTGGCCTCAATTTATGCGGTTCTTTCTCCCCGGACAGCAAAAAGCTATTGCTGACGCTGAGTAAGGATACCAATGAAGAAATCTATGTCCTGGACATTGACGCCATGACGCTCAAGCGTTTAACCCATAGTTATTCCATTGATGTTTCTCCGGCCTGGTCGCCTTGCGGCAAAAAAATCGCTTTTGTGTCCAATCGTTCGGGCTCACCGCAAATATTTTTAATGGATACGGACGGCAACAACGCTAAAAGAATAACTTTTGAAGGCAATTACAACACATCTCCTTCTTGGTCTCCCCGCGGCGGCAGGATTGCTTATGAAGGCCTCATCAATCACAAGTATCAAATCTTTTCCGTAGATGAGGAAGGTAACAACCTTATTCAGTTGACATTTGATGATGCGGATAATGAATATCCATCATGGTCTCCTTCCGGCAGACAAATTGTTTTCAGCTCCAAGCAAGGCTCAAAAAGCCGCATCAGTATTATGAATTCCAATGGGCTGAATATACGCGTCCTCAGGGAAAACAAAGATCAATTGGTAATGCCGGCCTGGTCACCCAGATTTAAATAGAAAATTTATTTCATGTTGGGGTTGTTATTTTTCAGCCTTTGCCGTATAGAAAGCATCATGATTAGTTATGAATTCAACAGGGATATTGAAAAGCAGCGAGGTTGTCGGGCATCCCTTGAAAAACACCTTATATTCCATTGAATATTTTTATTATTTTGTTGACGTCCACAGGCAAGTTATGGTTAAGTTTCACACAACTAGTGAATCATTTATACAAATAACGTACAAATAACGAAAGGAGAACATCATGAAGAAACATTTAACGCTAATAGGGTTGTTAATGGTTTTTGCATTTAGTTTGACAATATTCAGTGGTTGCGCGGAAAAGAAGGCGGTTGTCAAGGATGAGGCCATCCAGGAACAAAAGGTTGCACCCACTCAGACGGCACCGGTAGCAGTGAAAGACGATGAAGCCGCCCGCCGAGCGAAAGAACAGGCAGATAGGGAAGCTGCTCTGAAAGAACAGGCAGATAGGGAAGCCGCCCTGAAAGCACAGGCCGCGAAAGATAGAGCCGCAAGAAATGCAGCAGCGCTCAACGACCTGAATATTCAAAACATCTATTTTGATTATAACAAATCCAGTATCCGCCCCGATGCCCGCGAAATATTGAAGGCCAACGCCGACATATTCACAAAGAACAGTGCCGCCACCATCGTTGTTGAAGGCTATTGCGATGAAAGAGGCACCGCCGAATACAATATGGCTCTGGGAGAGAGACGTGCCCAGGAAACCAAGCAATACCTGGTGAATCTGGGAATCAATGCATCGCGTCTTGAAACCATCAGCTATGGTAAGGAACGTCCGGCTAACGAAGCCCACGATGAAGCGGCTTGGGCGCAGAACAGACGAGCACAGTTTCTTTTGAAATAATTCAGAAAAGGATAAAGCTTTGAAAAGCTCTCTTTATCTCACATTTTTGGCGCTTGTTTTTTTCGTTTCCGGTTGTGCGACATCATCCGATTTAAAGGCAGTCCGTTCGGAATTAAACCAGCAAATGGAAGAAAAAATTGCCGCGGTGGATACTCGGATCGCCGCGGCGCAAAAAGAGCAGGAGAAAAACACAACGACTCTGGCTTCCATGCGCAAAGGACAAGCCAACACCAGCGCGGACTTTGCGGAACTCCGCGATAACATCCAGCAACTACACGGTCAAGTTGAAACATTGAAGAAGGAAACGTTCCGGGATTCCAAGGAATATAAGGCAAAGATCGACAACCTTCTCCTGAAGATCAGTTTCATCGAAAATTTCCTGGAAATCAGCAAGAAAGATTCTTCAAGTGACATCGATAGTTCTGCTTTAACCAAGGATCCTTCGGGAAAGCAGGACAAAGCGGCGATTTATGCGGCGGCCTATCAGACCTTTAAGGGGGGCAACTACACAAAGGCCAGAGAAGCTTTTCAAGGTTTCCTGACCGCTCATCCAGCAGGCGAGTATTCTGATAATGCCCAGTTCTGGATTGGTGAATGTTATTTTTTTGAAAAGAAATACGATAAGGCCATTCTGGAATATGAAAAAGTGACCAAACAATTCCCCAGCAGCAACAAAGTTCCTTACGCCTTGTTAAAGCAAGGGATTTCCTTTCAAAATCTGGGTGATAAAGTAAGCGCCAAGCTGCTGCTGCAGCAGGTGATAAGAGATTATCCCAATACCAGCCAGGCGCGAATTGCACGTTCCAAGCTTCAGGACATTAACTAGGTTTGTCCGATCATAAAAGAATAAAAAAGGGGCCTTTGCATAAGGCCCCTTTTTTATCAGTGCGAAAGGACTCGTGTCTACGGGAGGACAGTGCATCCGATCCTGATTGCGGTTCTTTCAAGAATCAAACGATGCATGATTTTCATAGAGACAGATCTCTACGCTGTTAATTCATTTTAATTATTTTGATTTCCGCCGGAACCGGCAATTCAAAGACCGACAGATCGGTCGCTTTTTCGATTCTCAGATCGGAATATTTTACGCTGACAGACGTCACGTTATCCGTCCATTTAATGGTTATCTTTTCGGCAAGAGGGCCCTGCGGCGTATAATCCTCATATTGCACCTGATAAATTTCTCGGCCGTCCGAATCATGGCGGACCAGCCTTGCTATTCTTCCGTTTTTCTCCATCCAGATCGTTTGCGAAGGCCCCAAAGGTGTTTTCATGTCAACACGCAGCAAATCGGCTTCCTCGTAACTCATATATAACAAATTCTGTTTGGCCAGGGGTGGATAAGAACCGGAGAGAATCATCACCATATCTGCAATATTCAATGCAAAAGTTAAAAAACGAGCCAGATTTTCGGCAGAGGGTTTTCCCGAATAAAACTCGCCCCGCGACGGAATAAATATCCTCATATCATCAGGCGTTGCGGTCAGGAAAAAATCGGGTGTGCCAATCAGCGGCAACATCTCCAGACGAAGATAGGAAGGCTTCTGCAAAACCAACGCGGCTCTGACCGGAAAATATCCCTGCGCCGTCATCAGATCAATCTGTGCCGTGGCGACAATCCTGTCCGTTTCATGAATCGTTCGGGAAATAATCTCTAAAGATTTTGGCGGCATGCCCGCGGTTTTCCCGGCGCATCCGCAAACCAGCATCACCAGCCATAAAAAAATCACCACTCGCCCGCAGGGAAAATATCGATCACGCATATCAGAAACACTTCCTGGGAAATTTGACGTAGTTTTTGGCAACTCTATTTTTTATTAATCAGATTATCAAGTTTCTTTTTCAGTGACCTGTTGTCAGGATCAATTTTCATAGCCTTCCGGTAGTAGCCCAGAGCCTCTTTCTCCTGACCGATTTTTAAATGAACATCCCCCAGATGCTCCATAACATTGGGGTCATCCGGCAAGAGTTCCAGTGCTCTTTTGAGATGTTTCAGGGCACTGTCGTAATTGTTTTTTCTAAAATGCAACCAGCCCAGTGAGTCCAAAATGTATCCATTATCCGGTTTGATCTTTAAGGCCTGGACAATCATTTGTTCGGCCTGGTCAAGATGAATATCACGATCGGCATAGGAATAGCCGATAAAATTAAGCGCGTCCGCATTTTGCGGATCAATATCCAAAACTGTTTTCATGGATTTAATACTTTCCTCAAAACGATTCATTTTCTCCAGAATCGAGCCCCGGATATAATGCAGATCCGCATTCCGGGGAAAGCGCCCAATGCCTTCCAGGACCGTTTTTTCCGCCGCCGCAAAGTCCTTCTGCTCTTCATGCAGCGATGATAAGTAGAGATACAAAACGGCCTGATCGTTTTTCTTGTCAATGGCCTGGGTCATGACCAAGATGGCGTCGGCGAGCCTGCCTTCTTTCTTGAAAATCATAGCCGCGTGAATTTGGGCATTGGCGTATAATTCAAACACCGGAGATATTTTTTGATACTCCGCCTGCGCCGCAGGCCAATCCCCCTTTTGCTCCAGAGCATTGGCTAAAAGATAACGCAGTTTTTGGTCGTTAGGCGCCGTTTCCAGAAGCGATAAAAATTGAACGGCCGCCGCATCAAACCGGCGTATATCGTAGTATAAAAGCCCCAGAGCGGTGCGCACCTCCCGGTTGGCGGGATCCGTTTTTAAGACTTCCTGAAATTCTTTTTCCGCCTCTTCCTGTTTATTCGCTTTAACCAGCAGCTCGGCAATCTTTATCCGGAAACTGATCCGGGCAGGATTCATCTCCAGATAACGGCGATAAACGCCAATGGCTTCATCATATTTGTTTTGAGTTTCGTAAAGTGCGGCGAGCCCCAGCCAGCTCGCTTCAAACGCGGGCCTTTGTGCCGTAATCTTTTGATAGAGAGCCTCCGCCTCCGCTAAGCGGTTCATTTGGGTCAGCGTTTTTGCGTAGTAATAAATGCCGACGATATTATTGGGATCTATTCCCAGCATTTTCTTATAAGCTTGTTCAGCTGAGTCATACTTTTTTTCCTGCGCGTAAATAGTCGCCAGATACAAGTAGGCAACCAGATTCTTTGGATCCATCTCGATGATGGTCTGATATTCCCGAATCGCCTTATCGTATTCACGCAGATTAAAATACAAACCGCCCATAATGGAGCGGAGTTCGATATTGCCGGGATTTTTAGCCAGAGCTGACTCCCCCAGCGACAAGGCAAAATCAACATTACTATTCTCTACATACAGCGAAACCAGTTCGGTGGTAAGATAAGGTGAATCGGGATGAATCGCGAGCGCCTGCTTCAATTGATCGATAGACGTCGTCAGATCGCCATCCAGGCGCGATAAAACGGCCAGCGAATAATGATAGCCGGCGGCTCCGGAATACTGCTCCGGGATGGATGGAGAAGATAATGGACGGTCCGCCGACAAAGAAGCGCAGCCCGCAAAAATCGCGGGGATAAGAAATCCGAAGATCATGAAATTAGTAAGTTTTTTTTGCATAGGGTATGGTTGCTCTCAATGCTTATGTCCCGAAAGAACCCGTCTGTTAGGATGCGCCTTCCGATGATTTCTTTTTCATCAGTTTCGATACCGGAACAATCGAAACACCTTTTTCCCGAAAAATTTTATTGGCGTCTCTGATTGCCCGAATCGTCTCGGGATAAGGATGGCCGATCACAATCAGCGGCGCGTTACCGGGCGGCGCGTTGCCCACATCCATCAGGATTTGATAGATTTTTGAATAATTACGATCATTGTCCAGAAAGATTTTGCGTGACGCGACAGTCAAATGGGCTTTCTGTGAAGCTGCCGTGGTTTTTGAATTGTTGGTCGTCCGCGAATCGATAAAAAACAAATCCTTCTTTTTCAATTGTTTAAAAACCAGCATCAGCCTTTCTTCATCAGCCATGAATTTGGAGCCCATGTGGTTGTTGACGCCGGAGATATAAGGAACAGAAGCCAGATTTTTTTCCAGTTGAAAGATAATTTCTTCATCATTCATATCCGAAAAAAGAGCGCCATTACCCGGTTTTTCCTTTGGGTAGGAAAGCGGCTCCATCGGCAGATGCAGCAAGGTTTCACGATTGGCCTTATGCAACATGTCCGCTGCTTTTCGTGAGTGAGCAAGAAGCGGTAAAATGGCAAACGTGATATCCGCGTCAACGCGTAAAAGCTCATGCACCGGCGTCATATCATAACCAATATCATCAATAATAATGGCCATCTGCTTTAACTTCAACCGAGGCGGCGTTATTTTGGCAATAACAACATCTTCTTTCTCCGCGGGGGTCCCCGCAACCGGCGGAGGCTGGGGGAGGTCTCTGGCTTTTTCCCGTAACTTTTTCGCCGGCGTCAGAGCCTGCGGCTTTTCTTTTGCAGCGGCCTTCTGTTGCGTCGTTTGCTTCTTCTGCTCAGGCGGCGACTTAACCACAACCGTTTCTTCCCGATGAAAGATGATCATATAAACGATTGCGGCAACAGATAAGACGATCAGCGCTATTAAAACCGCCGTTAATAAATTGTTCTTTCTTTTCTTTTTCATAGCTGACAATATCCGCGCCTCTGTGAAAACGGAATCAGTTGATCAGATTCTTTTTCATGATGCGCCAGCTTTTCAAAATATCAATAGCCGTCTTGAGTTGATTGTCTTTGGTCAAATCGGAAGTATCTTTGAGACTTTCAACTTTATTTTCCTCAAGCTGCATGCCGTCTTCTTTGGCCGGTTTGATGTGGCCCTTGAGATCCTTTTCCCGAAGTCTTTCCGTAAGACCATTCTCCGGTTCCTCAGAAGGCTTCACCAACTTAACGATAATGTCCGGTTTAATCCCCTCGGCTTGAATGGATCTACCGCTGGGCGTGTAATACCGTGCAGTCGTCAGTTTCAACGCGGAACCGTTTTCCAGGGGAATCACGGTTTGCACGGATGCTTTGCCAAAGGTCTGCGTCCCCACAATCAGAGCCCGACCGTTATCCTGCAGCGCACCCGCAACAATTTCCGCCGCGCTTGCCGTTCCTTCATTCACCAGGACGACCATGGGAACGGTGATTTCCTTACTGCCATTGTCCCTGGCCATTGTTTTGGTTTCCATGTTTTTCGTGCGACCGCGGGTGGAAACAATCATTCCCGACTTCAAAAACATATCGGATACTTCAATCGCCTGATTCAGGAGTCCGCCCGGATCATTTCTCAAATCCAACACCAGTCCCTTCATGGGACTGGCTTTTTCACCCACCTCGGCCAGCGCTTTACGCAGATCCGTGGATGTTCTCTCATGGAAAGACGCGATGCGGATATAGCCGATATGATCATCAAATGTCTTTGATTTGACGCTTTTAATCTGGATAACGGTGCGTGTCAGGACAATATCTTTAGGCTGAACCATATGCTCCCGCATAATGGTGATAGTCACCTTGGTGTCCTTCGGACCGCGCAGTTTTTTCACAGCTTCCATGATGGTAATATCTTTTGTGGATTTACCGTCGATTTTGATGATCTGATCGCCGGATTTCACTCCGGCTTTGTATGCGGGTGTATCCTCGATAGGAGAAACAACGGTTAGAATATCTTTTAAAATAGTTATTTCAATACCGATCCCGCCAAAACGCCCCTGCGTTTCCACTTCCAGTTCTTTATAAATTTCGGCGGTCATAAACGAGCTGTGGGGATCGAGGGACTTCATCATGCCGTTAATCGCACCCTGAATCAAGACGGAGGACTCCACTTCATCAACGTAGTTTTTCTGCACCATATCCAAAACTTCATTGAATGTTTTAATCTCTTTGTAGATATTTTTGTCCCGCTCGGCAACCTTGCTGTCAGAATACGGCCCGAAAATAACAAAAAGGCCAAGGAGAATGATGACGAATAATGGCCATTTACCGGATATGTTTTTCATGCTCTGCCTCACTGGTAACAAGATATTTTGTTTTATATAAAGAAATGCCTTCAATGAATGGAATTATATACCATTACTCCAGTTATTTTCCATATATTTCGGCAATCAGGAAAGAAATATTAATACCAAGTCGCATTCAAAGGATAACGAACCAACGTAGTCCGAACCTCGGGTCACCTTCAGGTGATTAGGTTCGCGTGTTCAACGGGTCTAAAGACCCGAACTACTGTTAACATTTGAATGCAACTTGGTTTAAGAATACTGTTGTGGACTGGACGCGTGAAAATCGGGAGGCATGTTTCCTAATCTATCGACCAGGTTGTCTGGCCTGCCACATCCTTCAAAGTAATATTCTGTGAAGCCAGTTCCTGGCGGATATCGTCAGCCCGGCTCCAGTCTTTTCCTTCGCGGGCTTTTTGCCGCTCCAGAATCAGCGCTTCTATTTTGGAAACATCCAGGCCGCGTTTCCCGATTTCCATATCGCGGTCGATGTGGAAGAAGATCTCCGGATCAGACTGAAAAACACCCAGCACATCGCCAAAATGGGTAAATACAACTGTTGCAGTCTCCAGGATGACCTGCTTGGTTGATACGGGCATCTTCTTTTCCGCAGTCGTAACATTATTAATCAACCGGGCAGTGTCGAAAACATAACCCAAGGCCTGCGCTGTATTAAAATCATCGTCCAGCGCGGCGTTAAATTTTTCTTTTAATTCATTTAATTTATGAACGTACTCCAACGACGGTGTGGGTAGAAGCTTTTCTTGTGCTTGCGGGGCTAACGCCCGCGTTTCTTTCATGAGTTGCAGGGCGGTATAGCAGCGAATAAGCGCCGTCCTGGCTTCCTTGAGCGACGCATCCGAATAATCCACGGGGCTTCGGTAATGGCTCTGAAGCATAAACAGGCGTAAGGCTTCCGGATGGTATTGTTTGATGATCTCCCGTATCGGAAAGATATTCCCCAGTGATTTAGACATCTTTTCCGCGTTGATCTTCACAAAACCATTGTGCATCCAATAATTGGCCAAGGGTTTCCCCGTTGCCGCTTGAGATTGAGCGATTTCATTTTCGTGGTGCGGGAAAACCAAGTCTTCGCCGCCCCCATGAATGTCGAATGTCTCGCCCAGATAGCGCCGGCTCATGGCCGAGCATTCAATGTGCCAGCCTGGCCTGCCCCTTCCCCACGGACTTTCCCAGAAAGGCTCGCCTTCCTTGCTCTTCTTCCACAGCACAAAATCCAGCGGGTTCCTTTTCTTGTCATTGATGTCCACGCGGGCGCCAGCCATCATTTCATCCAGATGACGTCCCGACAATCCACCGTATGCAGGAAAATTATTCACCGCAAAAAATACATCGCCGTCCACCGAGTAAGCAATGCCTTTTTTCTCCAGCATTGAAATCAGAGCGATCATCTCCGCCATATGCTCGGTCGCCTTTGGCGTCACAGTAGGTGTCAGAACGTTGAGCGCGGCCATATCTTCATCATGCAGTTTGATATAACGTTCGGCTATTTGAGCGATGCCGACGCCTTCTTTATTTGCCCGATCAATAATCTTGTCGTCAATATCGGTAAAGTTTTTGACATACGTCACGTTGTAACCACGAGCCTTTAAATGCCGGAAGGCCACGTCAAAAACTACCGCGGCGCGGGCATGACCGACATGGCAGACGTCGTATGCCGTAATGCCGCAAACATACATGCCGACAGCACCCTCTTTAATCGGTTGAAGTGTTTCCTTTTGTCTTGTTCTGGTATTAAATATTTTTTGAGGCATGTTTTATTACTTTCATCAGGGATAAAGCGGAGACATCTGCAAACCACTGCCTTCAGACAGAGAACAGACCAAATTCATGTTCTGCACGGCCTGTCCGGCAGCTCCCTTGATCAAATTGTCAATGGCGGAAATAATAATCACCCGGTTGGTCCGTGGATCAACAGCTAAACCGATATCGCAGTAGTTTGATCCGCAAACGGACGAAATATTGGGATACGTCCCGGCAGGGCTTATCCGCACAAATTTTTCCGCAGCATAAGCGGATAGATACAGCGAATGAAGCTCGGCAAGCGTTATGTCTTTCGCGAGCGTCGCGTAAACCGTGCTTAAGATACCCCTTTTCACCGGCAATAAATGCGGTGTGAAGGAAATAGCAAATTCCACCCTGGCCAGCGTGTTGAGTTCCTGCTCAATTTCCGGCGTATGCCTGTGCTTGCCGACTTTATAGGCCTTAAATCCGCCGTCAACTTCGCAAAAAAGCGATCCCACGAGAGGGTCCCGGCCTGCGCCACTCACACCGGAGGCCGAATCGGCAATGATCGTGGAAACATCCAACAGGTTGTTTTTCAATGCGGGCATCAGGCCCAGAATGATGCTGGTCGGATAACAACCCGGATTGGCTATCAACCGGGATTTTTTAATCTCCTGCCGGTAAAGCTCAGGAAGCCCATAGACCGCCTGCCCGAAAAGATCGGCGCTATTGTGTTTGGCGTACCACTTTTCGTAAGTGGCCAGATCTCGCAGGCGATAGTCGGCGGAAAGATCGATCACTTTTTTACCCGCCTTGATAAAGACGGGAGCAATGTCCATGGAAACGCCGTGAGGAAGAGCCAGAAAAACCACATCGCAGAGTTTGGCAATCTCCTGGGGTGTTGCGTTTGAATAGGTCAGTGACGTTAAGCCGGAAAGCGACGGAAACACGTCCGAAACCTTCACGCCGGCATAGCGCCTGGAGGTAACGGCCATCAATTCCGCTTGCGGATGCCCGGATAAAATTCTAATGAGTTCCTGACCTGTGTAACCGCTGGCCCCGAAAATCGCTGCTTTAATTTTCATAAAAACTCCAAAAAAAAGGGAGGCCTGAAAGCCCCCCTTGGATGATTAGCGTTTGGAGAATTGGAATTTCTTGCGGGCTCCCGGTTGTCCATATTTTTTTCTTTCAACGACGCGGGCGTCACGTGTTAAAAAACCTGCCTTTTTCAGTATGGGGCGCAACTCGGCGTCATATTCCAGAAGCGCTTTGGAAATGCCATGTTTGACAGCTCCCGCTTGTCCCGCGACACCACCGCCGCCGACATTGATATAAAAATCAAACTGATCGTTCTTGCCGGTGATATCCAGAGGCTGACGAATGATCATTTTCAGGCTGGGACGGGAAAAATATTCCTCATAATTTCTCTTGTTAACCACGATATTGCCACTACCTGCTTTCATATAGACACGGGCAATAGCGCTCTTTCTCTTACCGGTTGCATAAAAACGTTGTACTGTCATGACTTCTCCCATAAAAATATAATCAATTCTTCAGAGTTCCGGGGAATTAAACCGCTAATGCCTGTGGACACTGGGCTTCATGCGGATGCGCATTGCCGCTGTAAACCTTTAGTTTCTTAAGCATTCTTCTACCCAGATTATTCTTGGGCAACATGCCGGCCACGGCAATGCGAATTAAATTTTCCGGCTTTTCCGCCAGCATTTTACCAGCGGCCGTTTCTCTTAACCCTCCCGGATAACCGGAATAGGAATAATAAATTTTATCGGTAAGCTTTTTGCCGGTCAGGGCAATCTTTTCGGCATTAACCACCACGATAAAATCGCCGGTATCGACATGCGGCGTATAAATAGCTTTGTGCTTGCCCCGAAGGCGCAAGGCAATCTGGCTAGCCAACCTTCCTAATACTTTACCGGATGCATCGACCATGTACCAGTCTTGTTTTGTCTCTTCTGCCTTCGCTGAAAATGTTTTCATAATAAACCACCACTTAGTTAAAAATTTAAAGACGTAAACTATGCAATTCCCGTCTGTTTGTCAAGAAAAATATTTGAATCACAATATAATTTCCAATACCGGTCAGGTCTGATGACCAAAACAATAAATAGCATAATCCGTGACAGACAAATACATCATCAAATTCCTAGCATACCTAATCCGGCCAGGGATATTTTCAGCATAATTCTTTCATCATCGTGTGTCTTGGTATAGGTCACTCCCACGCCCCAGCATTGCTCCGTATAGACCAGCCCAACCGTATTTTCCACGGTCTGATTGTTAAACTGATCAAGCCGGATAACGAATTGGCCACTCAGGCGCTCGGTGATGACCGCTTTTAAGTCCATGTTAATCTCTTCGATGGAATCCCGCGTATAACGGTAACCAAACGTCAGCTTATCGCCGCGCCAGTCGCTGATGCCCAGATCATAGTTCATTTCTTTCCAGCCGCTGTAGGGACTATATTTATTACGGGCCGCAAAGGACAAATAAGAATGGGGCTTCAGATCAAGCTCCATCCCTATATCCGACATGGGTCGCCTATCCCCGGTGGAGCCTGCCATCTCTTTTTTAGCTTCGTTAATGTCATAGACCTGAAACAGCTTGAAACGCAATAATTCCAGATAACTACCCATCCCGGTTTTGTCTTTGACCCGGGCGGTAACCGTATTGGTAAGAGACCAGGCCAACGCGTTTTGTTCGGTTAAAACATTTGTGTTATTGATATTAAAAGACGTGAAAGGATCGAGCAACGAACTTATCTTCTGCAAATAATCGGGAATGTTGTCTTGCCGGACACCGGGCGTATAGGAATAAAGAACTTCGGGTTTGATTTCATGCCGGACTTTGTCCCAGTTCAGAATACTGACATCGAAAACGCGGGAGAGCCGACTGCTGACCGTTAGGCCGGCATTATAAATCGTGCGGCTGCCACTTCTATTTTCGGAATCAGCCGCATTGTCTTCACGGTTCCAATAGATTTCCCGCACATTGAGTTGAGGGGTGATCTTCGCATAGCTGGAAATGTTAAAAGGCAGTGAAATCGTCGGCGAAAGATCAACATAGTGTCCTCTGGATCCTTCGCCCCGGTAAAAATAGTCATAATGACCGGCAAACTCAAAATACACTGGTGTGGAAAAAAGCGGCTGTTTGATGGCGGTCAAAACGATCTCCGGATACTGCTGCAAGGTCCGGTCATTATTGTTCACCGCAAAATCGTCCGTTGAGCTGACGCGCGCCATCACATTATAGTTATTCCATCCCTTGAACACACGCGCCGATGATTCGAGGGAACGCAGGGACTCATTCCCTTGAAAAGAAATTTTCCGAAACGGGTCTTCCTCTGAACCGGCAGAATGAGTCAAATAATAGTTATGAGCATTAAAATCACGAAAATACCACGCATCGGAAACACGACGCAAATCCGTCCGGACATAAAATTGCGAATCAAAATTCGTCTGATGATTGGCCATGAAAGACCAACGCCTGTGCATCTCCTGCCAGTCGCGGCTTAACGTGTTGCCGATGGTCTCCGTAACGTGTTTGTTGTCTTCCATGTAGTCGCCATAGAGCGTGCCAAAAGACTTGCTGCCAGCGAAATACCGGAATTCCGCGCCTTCTTTAAATCCTCTTTTTTCGATGTAACGCGAATAAAATGTCGCGTCCATTTGGGGATTAATCGCCCAGAAAAAAGGAATCTCGACATCCACACCGTCTTTATCCCTGGAGTAGGCAAGATAAGGGAAAAGTAATCCTGTCTGGCGCTTGGTTTTCGCGGGAAACGCGATGAGGGGGGTATAGATTACCGGCACGCCTTTGGTCAGCAAGCGGGCATTCTTCACCCAGCCATACCCTTCAACGGTCACTTTCATTTCCGATCCGGCCAGTTGCCAATCGGGATTATCGCCGTCACAGGTAGTGGCCAAAGGCTTTTCAATAAGATAGCTATTCTCGCCGGTTTTCTCGATCCTGTCCCCTTTTATGTAGAAATGATTGCGCGCGTAAAAGGCTTTGGCGTTATAGGCCGCACCGGTTTTATCCTGCACATTAACAACTATTTTATCGCCCGCGAGCGAATCCTCCGCCATCTTCAGAAATGCACCGCCCTCGGCAGTCGCAAGATTATTCTTTCGATCAAACTCAACGTTGGCAGCGGTTAAGACACCATCGCCATAAGTTATGACGACATTGCCAAAAGCCGAATAAACATCGCGTTCGTTATCGTAAGACAGGTTATCCGCTTCGATCTTTACCGGTGCGTCAGCGGGCACTTTAACATCCTGAGCAAAAATATTGCTGCTCACGCACAGGACAAAAATCGCCCCCGTTACCATTCCGGTATATTGTCCCAATCTGATCGGCAAATTCATCAACCTTGTTTATGATTCTTGAATCATAACGGAAATTATCACCCGAGCATGCGCCGGGCAAGCTGACCGTTCCCTGTTCCTTATACTTCACGCTTCGCACTCTTGTATGCGCTTCGTCCCTTACCACAAGAACGCATTTGATGAAATGTCTGTTTTAACCTCTCCGGCAAGATAAAGCGAACCACAAGCTAAGATCAAATCGTTTTCACCGGCGTATTGGAGCGCCTGCCGAACGGATGCAGTTACACTGTCGGATATCAGGGCCGGATAACCGAGGCTCTCCAGGAATGCCGCCAGTACCGTTGGCGGCACAGCGCGCTTCGTCTTTAACAGCGGCAAAAGTATCTGATGAGTCAGCGGCGCTATCTTGCGCATCATCCGGCGATAATCCTTATCGGTCAGAGCGCTGAAGATTAGGATCAGCCGACGGCTGGAGAAATCCTTTCCCAATGCGCGGCAAAGCGATACGATGCCCGCCGGATTATGCGCGCCGTCCAGCAGGAACAGCGGACTTGGCCGCAGGACTTCCAGTCTTGCCTCCCAGCGGGTTTGCGCCAGTCCCTTCTGAACAGCCTGATCATCAATCCGGTAACCCTTCTTCTCCAAAATTTCAATGGCTGCCAGGGCCAGGGCTGCATTGGACAGCTGATGCGGCCCCCGCAGAGGCATGGTAAGTTGGTTAATTTTACGGCTTTGTCCTTCATACGATATTGATTCGTCCTGATGGATTTTCATTTTAAAATCAATACCGAGACGCAGAAGCCCGGCCTGCTGTTTGTGACATATCCCGTTAAAAACATCGATGACTTTTCTTTGTGTCGCAGCAGTGACACAAACCCCGTTTTTTTTGATGATCCCGGCTTTTTCACGGGCAATCGCTTCCAGCGTTTTACCCAGATAGGCCGTATGCTCCAACGCGATATTGGTGATCACCGAAACCAGCGGCCGACAGATATTGGTTGCATCCAGCCTTCCGCCTAAGCCCACTTCCAGAACGGCAATATCCACTTTCCGGCGGGAAAAATAAAGAAAAGCGGCAGCCGTCAAGCACTCAAAATAAGTAACCGGCTGCACGGCGTGATCTTTGATCTCAGCAATCAGCCCTCCCAGGTCCTTGCGGGATATTTTTATTCCATTGATGACGATTCTTTCACGAATATCGATCAGATGCGGCGATGTATAGAGACCTGCTTTTAAACCTGTTTGCTGCAGAATCGAAGCCAGCATGGCGGCGGTGGATCCCTTGCCGTTGGTGCCGGCAATTAAGACCGAATGAAATGAGTCCTGCGGATTCCCCATCCGAGACAACAATTCATTGATCGCCTCCAGGCCAAAACGCATCACGTCAATATTCAGGCCGGAAAGATAGGCGTCGGGATTAAATTTATTCATGGGATTGCCTGTTAATTATATTCGAATGACCTGACCATCTTCAATGATGCGGATTTTCTTATCCCCGATTGCCGCGATTTCTCGGCGAATCGCCTCGGCATACTGGGACTTCATGTGATAAAGATAAATCTCCGGTTTTGCGTCTTTCAATTTTTTCAGTTCCGCCGCGAGCGTCACCGGCGTGAGGTGCCCGGTTTTATCCGCGATACCTTGCATGCTGCCGGGCAGGGACGTTTCCACAAAAATCGCCCGCAACCCCTTCACGGTCCTGGCGACTTTCCAGACATCCTCTGTGGGCCCCGTGTCGCCGAGGAAAAGAACCGCCTTGTCTTTCGACTCCATCATGTATCCCATGGTTTCCACGGTATGATGAACACCCATCGCCCGCACCTGCCAATCGCCCAATATTTTTTTTCTACCGGGCGTGAGAATCTCAAACTTAATCAGCGGCGCTTTGGCGCTGGGAATTTTGGAGAAATCAGGCCAGATAATATTATTGAACAAATGGCGGCGGATATTTTCAATAATCCCCCGGCTGCTGCAGACAATCAGCGGTCTTTCCCGTTTCGCATAATAAAGATTATCCGCAAGAAACATGATGTCGCGCACATGATCCAGATGGGTGTGTGTTACAAAAATGTAATCAATGCGGAGTTGTTCCTCCATTGTCAACACGGGCGTGACAGTCCCCGCATCGATTAAGATATTTTTTTCAATCAGGAAACTTGTTGTATTGTGATAAGGCAGTTGTGACCCGTGGCAACCCAATACCCGTATCTTCATGTAGAGATCCTCGACGTCCATGATACTGGAATAATCGAGAATGAGGATACCATACCTTCGGCAGGCAGGCAATGATTTTGTAACGTCTCTTTTAGGCTACAGCTATGATTGGTTGCATACGGACGGTTTATTCTCGCGACGCGGCGATCCCGAAGCACCAGAGATTGCCGCGTCGCTTGCAATAACCCGTTACGTTTCTATTAGAACACAGGCCACTATGAAGCACGCAAAGCACACAACATCGGTCAGTGAGTGTGCCACAGCCTATTCATTCATCGCGTATTCGCCATTTAAGGTAAATACATATTTATTCCAGACCCTGTTATATTGGTCATCGTCTCCCTGTGACTTGATCAGCATGATGTCCTTGCAGTAGGCACGCTGTTCGTCCTTGGTGGTGTGCGTGCCATAGATTTGCAGGGCAAAGCGGGCAAAGTCGCGCACCATGAAATCAAAGATCTGGTTGACAATATCCGGATCAACCTTATCAAATTTGGCCTGTTCCAGAATCAGCTGCCCATAGACCACGATGGAGAACATCTCGCCCAACGGCAGAGAAAAGATGGGATCCATATCCTGGGCCTTGTCCGGACCGGCTTTCTCCAGCAATGCCTTGAATAGATTGATCTGCTGAATAAAGATGGCCACATTCGGCAGTTGCTTATTGGCTTCGAAAACCGGCTTATAATCGTGGAACTGAACGGTCCCCAAACCCTTTGTTGGCCCTTGGTTGAACAGGAAGAGATCGTCTTTGGTAGAAAAATCCTGCGCCACCGGTTTATATTCTGCGGGGTTAAAGAAGTAGTTCTTCATGAACTTGCGGATGAGCTGAACATTAACATGGACCGTGCCTTCCAGTTTGGAAGGCCCGCGGATGTCTGAAGCGCCGAGGGAGAAATAGGTATCCTTTTCAAATCCCTTGGCGGCAATCACTTCCCAGAGCAGGTTGACTACTTCTTCGGCCTGCGTCGTCACTTTCATCTTGCTGGTGGGATTGTAGAGAAGATAGCGGCGGTCATTGGCGTTGGCGTTGCGGAAATAGTCCGTGGAGCGACGTTGGTAGAGTTTCATTCCCACGATCCTAAGCCAGGCATCCATAAAATTTTTCTTCACATGCGGCATGTCCGTAACGTGAACGCCGTAGAGTATACGATTTGCCGCATGGGTAATGGCTTCATAAAAACTATGTTCGGCCACGCCGATAGACGCCGGGCCAATATTGAACTTACCGACGTTCACAGTGTTGAGCGAAGAATCCCAGGCATGCGATCCCCGCGAAAGAATGTCGTCCTCCGTGATGGGATAATCGTGAAGGGCAAAATTGGAGACATATTGCTGATGAGAAACAACGTTCTTTTTCAGCTCATAGGCTTTGTGATGAAAATTGGTGACAAAGAAAGTGTAATCATCCGTGCCATCCTTGATTTTACCCAGCGTAGAGACCATCTCCGCTTCGTTGCCGTTGCCGATATAGTATTTTTCTCCGTTGGCTACCCAGGTGCCGTCGGCTTTGGGCGTCAATGTCGTTTCGGTGGAATAGATATCCGCGCCGTGCGTCCGTTCGGAAAGACCGAAGGCGAAGATCGCGCCTTTTTTAAGTAACTCGGCGGCCTTCTTCTTGGCTTTTTCATTGGGGCTCATCCAGATGGGACCAAGCCCCAGGATGCTGACCTGGAAGCAATACCAGTAACCCAGACCGTAAAAGGCCAGCAGTTCGCTGTATTCACTGTTGCGGGCCGTGTCCCAGCGGCAATCCGGATCACCTCCGCTGTATTGACTTGGCGTAAGCAGTTTGGCAAAGATTTGCTCTTTGGCGATAAAATCGACAAATTCCCGATACCAAACCTTTTTGTTGAAATCTTCGGTAATCCTGGTTTTACCCATCTTCTCGAAGAAGGTGATTGTTTTGCTCATGATAACCTTTGAACCTTCATCGGCCATGAGACTCTGGTACTTTTTCGGCTGCAACAGATAATTCATTGGACACTCCTTTCAGGTAAATACAATCATTTTCATATTGTCGTCAGGACAATATCCTATAATTTCCGAGAAGGACTTTACGACATTTTCAAGAAAAGATCTACTGCGAAAATCGGACATAGTCGCTTATTGTAAGTTCCCGACTCAACCGCCGTTCAGAATCATTTCTTTTGCCTGAAACGGCTGAGTTCCTTAAGCAGCCAGTCACGACTGTTGATGGCCGGCTGCCCGGGACAATGAACTGTATAGGGTTTTCCGGATACCTCGCTTTTCGTCGCGCTATACATAATGAATTCTTCAGTGCCATGAATTTTGTCTTTGAAATACGCGTACTTTTTCTGCATGTGGCCCACCGCTTCCGTGCCCGAATATTTCGTGCCGTTTCTTTCATGCTTGCAGTCGGTTTTTTCGACGTATTGCAGTAAATGATTAATTTCAGATTGTTGCACATCCGCCGCAAAACACAGGCCGGAAAACATCAAGATCAAGATGGCCAAAACAATTTTTATAGTATTTCGATTCATGATTTCTCCTTCATCAGACTGAGCCACGTATGCCGCTCCAGGAAGGATCCGGGGACGTTTTGTTCCATCTCTTCGAAGAACGCAAAAGGAGCGGCGAAGGTCATGAAATGGGGGTCACCCAGTTGTTTGCGGACATAGCCGCAGGCGGATAGATCGGTGAGCCCCACAACGGCACGGGGCTTGCCCGATTTGGCCTCGCGGCAAGGGTAAATACCGATGGTCTGGCAACCGGCGGCATAATTGAAATTGAATGGCGTTGGCAATTGAACTTTCCCTATTGGACTTTATACTTTTTGTATCGGGAAAAATAAAGATACTTTTGTGCCGCGTCCCAACTGGCTTTCGATTTCCATTTTGCCGCCATGCGCCAGCATCAAGTGCTTGACAATCGACAGGCCAAGGCCCGTGCCGCCCAGATCGCGTGAACGCGTTTTATCCACACGATAAAATCGTTCACCTAACCGCTGGATTTCTTCCCGGGGAATACCCGCTCCGGTATCGGTAATCGTTACAACCACGTTCCCCATTTTTTCTTCAGCGTTAATTATTACGCTGCCTCCCTCGGGAGTAAACTTCACGGCGTTATCCAGCACATTGACGAAGACCTGACTCAGTCTGTCGCGGTCTGCCCGCACGGGCACTGTTTTCCCCGGCGCATGATTTTCAATGCGGATTTTCTTTGCCGCCGCTTTGGCTTCTAGAAGCGGCAGAACACTGCCGATAATATCCGGCAGAAACACATTTTCAAAACGAAAGTTTATCTCACCCAGTTCGATCTTCGATATGGTCATCAGATCTTCCACCAAGCGGTTCAGCCTTTGCGCCTGCTTGAGTATGATATCAATAAATCGCTTGGCATCTTCGGTATTGTCGATGGCGCCGGTCTGGAGCGTCTCCAGATACCCGATGATGGCCGTCAGCGGCGTGCGGATTTCATGTGTGACGTTGGCGACAAAGTCCGTACGAATCCTCTCCAGTTTTTTTAAGCGGGTAACATCATGAAAAACGACCATGTCTTTTTCTTCTCCGGGATAGCCGTGAACTTCCGAGATGCTAACGCTCATAATGACTGGATCAGTGTTTCCCAATATAATTTCGCTGGATACCGTACCGTGTGATTGTTTAAACTGCTGGAACGCTTTTTGTAATTCCACATTGCGGAAGGCTTCCATCAATGTCTTGCCGCCGACATCACCATACTGCTCGGCCAGGATATTAGCCAGCGACGGGCTGACAAATTCAATTTTCTCGGCGGTATTTAAAATTAAAACTCCTTCGTTGATACTGGTCAAAGCAGTCATCAGTTTGCTTTTTTCTTCAATAGCCTGCCGAATCTTGCGCTGCAGCTCTTCCACAAGATAGTTGATATTATCGGCCAGCTTCTTGGTTTCATCAGAGGTTTTCAAAATTATGCTGCCCGAAGGCTCACCCTGACGAAGTCTTTCGGTAAATCTTTCCATCACCCGAATCGGCTCGGCGATTTTATAAGAAATGAAGAGCGCAATGATCAGCGAAATAATGGACACGACAATAATCGTCAGGAAAATGGATTGATAAACTTTCTCGATCAGGCTCTGCACATCATGAAGAGGACGGGCTAATCTTACATAACCGGTAATCTGCGCTTTTGTTTTGATGGGTACGGCAACATAGAGCATATCCACGCCCAGCGACTGACTGAACCGGATAGACTTCCCCTTGCCCCGCAGTCTCGATTCCTGTATTTCCGGACGGCTGAAGTGATTTTCCATCTGGGCGATCTCTTTTTCCGAATCGGCAAACACCTTGCCCTGTGCGTCCACCAGTGTCACCCGGGAG
The DNA here is from genome assembly GCA_030690945.1 of Smithellaceae bacterium. GTDB lineage: Bacteria > Desulfobacterota > Syntrophia > Syntrophales > Smithellaceae > UBA8904. Next base: position 68,162 of record JAUYFM010000041.1, read on the forward strand.
CCAGATATATTGGCAATTTGACGCAATTGATCAGACATCTCCGTTGCGGAACTCAAATCAATCAGTTCGGCATAGGTTAATAGTTCTCCTTCAATCTTGCCGGTCATAACTTTTCGAATCTCGTCTTTGATAAAAATATTCAAAACGAGAAAAGAAAAAAAGATAATGACAAGATAGGAGATAAATATCTTTAAAAACAGATTGCGCTTCACGCCGGCTCCTTATTCTTTTAAGGGACATGTCTGATGACGGACGCAAAGGCCTGTCACCATATACATAACCATATCCGCAATGCCTTTGGCATGATCGGCGATGCGCTCCAGATTTTTGGAAACCTGCATGATCAACAGGGCGCGATGAATCGATTTGGAATCCTCCAACATAAATGTTAACAACTCGCGGAAAATCTGCTCGTTTAGGTCATCGACGACTTGCTCTGTTTGTCGAATCTTATCGGCCATGCCCAGATCGTTTCGAATAAAACTATCGAGGGAATCCTTGATCATCGAGCCGACCAGATCGGTCATCCGGGGCAAATCAATATAGGGTTTGAGCTGCGGTTCTTCGTTTAATTGTAAAGCCTTCTCGGCAATATTCACCGCCATGTCGCCGATTCTTTCCAGATGGCCGGTAATTTTAATCGCAGTGGTGATAAACCGCAAATCAATCGCCGTGGGCTGCCGCAGGGCTAATATCTTGATGCACCGTTCTTCAAGGTTTGTGTCCAGCTTGTCAATTTCATTGTCATCCTTAATGATTTTTCGCGCGATGTCCGAATTTCTCTCAGACAGAGATTTCATCGCCTGCTGAATGGCCTTTTCCGTCAAAACGCCGAGATAGATCAGGCCGTTCTTGATCTCCTGCAGTTCTTTTTCGTAGTGTGAACTGGTGTGTCTTTTTTCTTCCATCTTTAGCCCTCCTGTTGATTTTCAGCCGAATCTTCCAGTTATGTAATCTTCCGTCTGTTTGACATCGGGTTTGGTAAATATTTTCTCTGTCTTATTATACTCGACCAAATTTCCTATATAAAAGAAAGCTGTCTCATCGGAGATACGCGCCGCCTGTTGCATATTATGGGTAACGATGATGATTGTGTAATCTTTTTTTAGCTCTTCGATCAAATCCTCGATTTTGGCGGTGGAAATGGGATCAAGCGCAGACGTCGGCTCATCCATCAACAAGATATCCGGTTTCATCGCCAGCGCACGCGCAATGCAGAGCCGCTGCTGCTGGCCGCCGGAAAGATTCATAGCGGATTTATTTAAAATATCTTTCACCTCATTCCATAAAACAGACTGCTTCAGGCTTTGTTCCACAAGCGTGTCCAGGTCGCCGGCATTGACACCCGTCAACTTCGGACCGTAGGCGATATTGTTATAAATCGTTTTCGGAAACGGATTGGGCTTCTGGAAAACCATACCGATCTTGCGGCGGATTTCCACCGGATCGATATCGGGCGCATAAATATTTTTATCTTCAAAAAGGATTTCCCCTTCAACTCTTGTCCCGTCAATCAAATCATTCATTCGGTTCAGAAGCCTAAGCAGTGTGGACTTGCCGCATCCCGAAGGCCCGATAAGCGCCGTCACTTTATTTTTTCCGAACGTCATCGATATGTCCGTCAGGGCGCGGCTCTGGCCGTAATAGAAGTTCACATTGTTCAGCTTGATGATGATGTTTGTTTCCATTCTTACCACCTTTTGTTCCTTCTCATATAGCTGCGAATAACAATCGCCACAAGATCAATTCCCAACACCACCGCCACCAAAACAAGCACGGTTCCAAACTGAATGGGGCGGGTTGCCTCAATATTTGTTCCGGCCGTCGCCAGCACATAAATATGATAGGGCAGAGCCATCACTTCGTCAAAAATCGAGCCGGGCAGTTTGGACGTAAAATACGCGGCGGCAGTGAACATGATGGGCGCTGTTTCTCCGGCAGCCCTGCCTATTCCTAATATAGATCCGGTCAGAATGCCCGGCAGGGCGTTGGGTAAAACAATCCGAAAAGTTGTCTGCCATTTGGAGACACCAAGCGATAACGATGCCTCCCTGAAGGTCTGCGGCACTGATTTAAGGGCTTCTTCCGACGCCCCAATGATCGTCGGCAGAATCAGAAAGCCCAGCGTGAGTGATCCGGCCAGAATACTGGAACCGAATTTCATCAAGATAACAAAAAAGCCGAGCCCAAATAAGCCAAAAACAACCGAAGGAACGCCTGCCAGACAATTGATCCCTACTTTGATGAAGCGGACGATCCTACCCTGCTTGGCGTATTCCGTCAGATAAATGGCCGACGCGATGCCCAGCGGCAGGCCAATCGCGATAGCACCTACCGTCAGATAGATCGTCCCCAGAATGGCCGGCATAATGCCGCCCTTCGTCATGGAATCCGTTGGCGGTTTGGTGATAAAATCCCAGCTGATTGCACCAATACCGTTATACACAATATAAAAAATGATCCCACCCAGGGCCAATGTAATGATCAATGCCGACGCGCGCACCAGACCAAAAAAAATGTGCTGTTTGAGATAACGCCACTTCATTGAATTATTATTAAATGTATTCATGCATCTTCCGCCTAAAGCGTCCCGGACCCGATCTGCCGGAATTTGTGTGAAACATAATCGGCAACCAGATTAAAAAATAATGTCATGAAAAATAAAACGATGCCGATGGCGAAAAGCGCCTGATAGTGACCGCTACGGAAAGGCGCTTCGCCCATTTCCGCAGCGATGCTGGCCGGCATCGGCCGAACCGAGTCAAACAGGCTCTCGGGAATGGCGGCTGCGCCTCCGGCCACCATTAAAACCACCATCGTCTCGCCGATAGCCCTAGCCATCCCCAGCATAACCGCGGTGGAAATACCAGACATCGCCGCGGGTAAAATCACCTGGACGATGGTTTCAAATTTCGTCGCACCCAGTGCATAAGACGCTTCCTTGAATTCCCGCGGCACGGCATACAGGGCGTCCTCGGAAATACTGGATATCGTCGGGATCGCCATGAGGGCCAGAATCATTGAGGCATTGATGATATTCAGGCCTGTGGGCAGATCAAACGTATCCTGCAACCACGGTGCAACGATGACCATTCCGAAAAAACCCAGAACAACGGAAGGCAGGCCGGCCAAAAGCTCGATGACGGACTTGAGGATCTCCTTAATCGCCTGAGGAGCAATTTCTGAAATATAAATGGCGGCCATCACGCCCAGCGGCACGGCAATCACGGTGGCCAGCAGTGTGACAATCAAAGAGCCGACAATCAGCGGAAAAATGCCGAAATTTGGCGGATCGTAGGTGGGATACCACTCCATTCCGAAAATAAAATCTTTTACAGAAACTTTACCGAATATCGGCAGACCTTCCCGAAAAAGAGAAAACACAATCAGCCCCAGAACGATAACTGAAACCAGAGCAAAAAGGAAAAAGATATATTTGATGATGATTTCTTTGGTCTGACGAGTCATTATTTTCCTATAAAACAGCGGCCTGATCAGGCCTTTCTATCTGCTTATGGCCTCTCTTAAAATAAAAATGGCTCGCTGCGGTTTATATAACATTTGCATCCGCGGCGAAACCATTTTTTAGACAAACCCTGACTATTTTTTCTTACCCGTTTTCTTCACCTCAACAAGGGGAACAAATCCTTCCTTAGCTACAATTTTCTGGCCGTCCGCTGATTTAACAAAGGCAATATATTTCGCCACATAGCCGGTTGGCTCGCCATTGGTGTACATATAAAGCTCACGGGAGAGGGGGTATTCTTTGGACATCGCCGTCTGAATGGATGCGGTTATACCGTTGACTTGTAATGGTTTTACGCTTTTATTGACATAACCGATTCCCAGATAAGCAATGGCATAACGATTTTTTGCCACTGCGGTCACGAGAGCACCATTGGAAGCCAGCATCTGCGCTCTGGGTGTCACTTTGGCTTTCTTCATGACGAAATGATCCCAGGATTCGAAGGTGCCGGATGATGAATCGCGGGAAATGACCACGATCTTTAAATCTTCACCGCCGACTTCTTTCCAGTTGGTTATTTTCCCCTGGTAAATCTGACTTAACTGATCGATGGACAGATTTGTAATTTTGTTTTTGGGATTTACGACAGGAATAATCGCGTCGAAGGCGACAACATGAGCAACCGGCTTGATGCCCTTCGCTTCGGCCAACGCAATTTCTTCCTTCTTGATTTCCCGCGATGAGTTGGCAATATCGGTTGTTTTATCGATTAACGCTTTGACACCTTCCCCGGACCCACCACCGGAAAGGGACATCTGGACGCCGGGATTGACTTTCATATAGGCCTCCAATGTACCCTGTGTCACCGGCAGAACCGTGGTCGATCCCTTGATCACGATGGATTCGGCGGCCATGACTGCACCGCTCATCAGACCAAACGCGGCCATGACAAATATCGCTTTCTTTAAAATGCTTAGCATTGAGACTTCCTCCTGATTATTTTATGTTTAATACTTATACAGGGTCAATGTTACAGTTGGATGACAGATTGAAGAAAATGCAGAAACAATCTGAGGCAGCGAAACAAACGCGCCTGAAAACGACTGGCAATCTATTGGATCTCGGCAAATTTATAGCCAAAACCGCGGACGGTTAAAATATAGCGCGGATTTTCCACATCCTGTTCAATCTGACTGCGCAACCGCCGGACATGCACATCAACGGCGCGATCGGTGACAAACGTATCATCGCCCCAGACATGATCCAGAATTTGATCTCTCGAATATACCCGGCCGGGGTTGCGAGATAGAAAGAAAAGAAGTTTAAGTTCAGTAGGGCTCAACGTGACAGGTCTGCCACTCACTTTCGCTGCACAGGATCCATAATTGATCGTCAGGCCGTCGTATTCAAATATGTCTTTCACCGACGGTTTTTCCCTTTCCTGCGAGCGGCGGAGAACCGTTCTGACCCGGGCAATGAGTTCTTTGACGCTGAATGGTTTGGTGATGTAATCATCCGCTCCGATTTCCAGACCGATAATTTTATCCACCTCGTCGCCTTTGGCCGTGAGCATGATAACCGGTACATGGGCAATCTCAGGATTGGCGCGAATAGCCCTGCAGATGTCCAGACCGTTCATGTGGGGGAGCATTAGATCCAGAATAATAAGATCTGGTTTTTGAGTCTTAACGATTTTGAGAACGTCTGCGCCGTCATAAGCCTTGATCGTATCAAACCCTTCCTTTTCCAGATTGTAGGATACCAGATCCGCAATATCTTGTTCATCGTCTACGATCAGGATTTTCGCCATGTTCTCAATCCATATTACAATATTTTTGCAGAAATCATCACCAACGGCATCGTGTGCTGTCTTCCATCAAAAATAATAATGCTATGCGATAATTAATCAGCCTTAACGATAAATACTTCATCGCCGGGTCGCACACGGTCCGATACCTTGAGGCCAATGGAATCTCCGGCAATAGCTTTCTGCACCGAGTTATTATCCACTTCCATCGACTGAACAACATCTACAAATTCTGTGGTGTGGCCGGAAAATTTAATGCTGTCACCAACCTTTAATTCACCTTCTGTCAGATGAACAGCAGCAACCGAAGGCTTCGCAAAGAATTTGACCACTTCGCCTATTTTTTTCTCTGCCATAAGGAATCCTCCTTCCACTACGTTGAATATTTTTTGGTATCTTTCAGGAAAATCATGACCATTTTATTATACGGCCAAACCTGACTGAACCTGACCTTTAGCTTCATTTTCTGTAAGTTTAATACATTTTTTATATTTAAAAAACAATCACAAAAAAAGGCAGGGTTTCCACCCTGCCTTTTTAATTATTCAATATTGCTAACTATTCCGCTGTCTTGGCTTTTGCTTTTGCCTTCGGCTTCGCCTTTTCTTTCTTTTTCTCATCCGGAATGTATTCCAGGATAGAAACAGGTGCGTTATCTCCGAAGCGATACCCCACTTTGATAATGCGTGTATAACCGCCGGCGCGATTGCGGAATCGTTCGGTCAGTTCACCAAAAAGTTTACCGACCATGTCTTTATCCCGGACAATCGATAACGCCTGACGCCGCGCGTGAAGATCGCCTTTTTTACCCAGCGTGATCATCTTATCTGCCAGTTTACGTACTTCCTTGGCCATTGTATCCGTCGTCCGAATACTTTCATGTTTTATAATCGATGTCACCATATTGCGAAACATGGCTTCCCGATGGCTGGACGTTCGTCCTAATTTTCTGCCCGCCTTACCATGATACATTGCTAATTTTTCCTTTCCTGACTGTCAAATCCTGATGATTGATCAAATCCTTTTTTGCGCCATGTCACTTGATTCATGCCGCTGTCTTCTACGGATTGATATCCAGCTTCATTCCAAAAACAAGACCATATTCGTTGAGAATATCCTTTATTTCGGAGAGTGACTTGCGGCCGAAATTCTTTGTTTTGAGCATATCCGCTTCTGTCTTCTGCACCAATTCTCCAATCGTATTTATCCCCGCATTTTTCAGGCAATTGGCTGAACGAACGGAAAGTTCCAGATCTTCAACGGATCTCGTCAGAATTTCGTTAACATTTCCTTTTTCATCTTCCTTTTCCGGCAAAATCTCTTCGTCAACTTCTTCGAAATTAATGAATACATCCAGTTGCTGTTTTAATATTTTTGCTGCATAAGCGATGGCATCGCCCGGATTCAAACTACCGTCCGTCCAGACTTCCATCACCAATTTGTCGTAATCCGTGATTTGGCCGACACGGGCATGCGACACCACATAGTTCACTTTTTTGACCGGCGAAAAAATTGCGTCTATATTAATAGTCCCCTCCGGCTGATCGGTTTCCAATTCCTTCCTGGCGGCCGTATATCCTTTACCCATCTTCACGACCATTTCCGCGTTAAATGCACCGCCGCCGGACATGGTGGCGATATAATGATCGGCATTTAAAACCTCAATGGTCCCATCCGTAATGATGTCGCCTGCCGTAATAACGCCGGCGCTGGTCACATTAAATCTCACGACTTTTGTATCCGCCACCCCCAGTTTAAAGCGAACACCCTTCAGATTCAAAATAACATCTGTGACGTCTTCCTTGATTCCAGGAATCGTAGAAAATTCATGCAAGACACCGTCAATTTTTATGGAAGTAATCGCCGCACCCTGAATGGAAGACAAAAGCACCCTTCTTAACGCGTTGCCCAGCGTTACTCCAAATCCTCTTTCCAGAGGCTGAATTGTAAATTCTCCATAGAACCGCGTATGCGTTGTTTCATCAACGTCAACACGTTTGGGACGAATCAAACTCGACCAGTTTCTCTGCATAATCAAACCCACCCTCTAGCTGGTTTACTAAATATTTTATTTGCTTACTTCGAATAAAGTTCTACAATAAGCTGTTCCTGTACCGGCATCGTCAAATCTTCACGAACCGGCAGCATTTTTATGGTCGCTTTAAAGTTATCTTTATCCAATCCCAGCCAATGTGGCACACCACGTCTCGCGACGGTTTCCATTGCTTCGAGTATCCGATTAATCTTACGAGAGCCTTCTTTAATGGTGACTTCATCACCGGCTTTCAGCAGGTACGAAGGGATATTGACCGCTTTGCCGTTAATCAGAAAATGGCTGTGGCTGATCAACTGTCTTGCCTCAACTCTCGAATTGGCAAAACCAAGGCGAAAAACCATGTTGTCCAGTCTGCGTTCCAGAAGCACCAGCAAATTCGTACCCGTGATACCCTTTTGCCGATCGGCTTTTTCAAAGTAGCCGTGAAACTGTTTTTCTAAAAGCCCATACATTCTTTTGAGCTTTTGCTTTTCGCGCAACTGAGTTCCATAGTCCGACTGCTGTTTCTTATGGGACTGACCATGATCTCCCGGAGCGAAGCCCCTTCTTTCAAAGGAACATTTTTCCGAATAACAACGATCGCCCTTCAAAAAAAGCTTCAAGCCTTCCCGGCGACACAACCTGCATGAGGAATCCGTATATCTTGCCAAAAAAACGCCTCCCTTTAGTCTTAAATCATTCTAAAAATATTTATCTTATACCCTGCGCCGCTTCGGCGGTCTGCAACCGTTATGCGGAACAGGCGTGACGTCGCGTATCATGGTAATGGTCAATCCGGCCAGCTGCAAAGAACGCAATGCCGACTCCCGTCCGGCGCCCGGACCTTTGATGTAAACTTGAACCCGTCGCATGCCCTGGTCTTTGGCTTTGCGCACCGCGTCTTCCGCGGCCATCTGTGCGGCAAAAGGCGTACTCTTGCGTGAACCCTTGAAACCCTGTAATCCTGATGATGACCAGGAAATGACGTTGCCGGTCATGTCCGTAATCGTAATGATGGTATTATTGAAAGTGGATTGAATGTGGGCAACCCCTTCCGTAATATTTTTCTTTTCTTTTTTCTTACCTGTCTTTCTGACTGCTTTCGCCATTTCTCCTCCGGTCGAAAATTAATTCCAGCTACTTTTTCTTGCCTGCGATTGCTCTTCTCGGTCCTTTTCTGGTTCTTCCGTTCGTGTGCGTCCTCTGCCCTCTGACCGGAAGTCCTTTGCGATGGCGTAAGCCACGATAAGCACCAATATCCATCAGGCGTTTAATCGACATGGATATTTCACGGCGGAGATCACCCTCCACTTTACCCTCTTTATCGATAATGCCCCTGATCGCCGATATTTCGGAGTCGGCGAGCTGGTCAGTTTTTGTATCCGGGCTAACACCAGAATCTTTCAGGATCTGCTTTGCCCTTGTCTTGCCGATACCATAAATATAAGTTAAGGCAACTTCCATTCTCTTATTTTTCGGTAAATCAACACCTGAAATTCGTGCCACCTATAACCTCCTGAAATGTTTAAAACTAGCCCTGACGCTGCTTATGTTTTGGGTTTTCACAAATAACACGCAAAACACCCTTGCGTTTAACCATTTTGCACTTCTCGCATATTTTTTTCACTGACGATCTAACTTTCACGCTTCCAACTCCTTATCCTCGGTAAAAAAATATTTTTATTTCGTCCTGTAAGTGATCCGTCCCCGGGTCAAATCATATGGGGATAGTTCTACCGTCACTTTGTCCCCCGGCAATATTTTAATAAAATGCATTCGCATTTTGCCGGATATGTGCGCCAAAACCTTATGCCCGTTTTCCAGCTCTACCCGAAACATGGCATTCGGCAGGGGCTCGAGAACCCGACCTTCAACTTCTATTGCTTCCTCTTTGGCCATACATTTATACTATTTCATTCCTGCCGTTTAAATTAAGAAATCAATCAATTTAATTTACTTAATATCTCCGGCCCGTTATCAGTGATTGCCACCGAATGCTCAAAATGAGCCGATAAACTCCCATCCGCTGTAATCACCGTCCAGCCATCTGATAAAATCTTTACTTTATATTGCCCTGCATTTACCATCGGTTCGATGGCTAAAATCATCCCTTTTTTCAGTTCGATTCCTCGTCCTTTTTTTCCAAAATTAGGAATCTGCGGATCTTCGTGTAAACTTTTACCAACACCGTGACCGACAAAATCCCTGACAATGGAATAACCCGCTGCTTCTACTGTTTCCTGAACCGCCGCCGATATATCTCCAAGACGGTTTCCAGCACAGACCTGGTTTATTGCCGAATATAAACTCTGCTCAGTTACCTGCATCAGATTGGCCGCCTGCTCGCCAATCTTGCCGACAGGAAGCGTTATCGCCGCATCGCCATAAAGGCCTTGATGATAAATGCCAAAATCAAGTCCGATAATATCGCCTTCAACTAAAATTCGATTCGAAGGCATCCCGTGAACCACTTCCTCATTAACTGAGGTACAAAGCGAAAAGGGGTAACCTCGATAACCTTTAAACGCCGGTTTTGCTCTTCTTTTTTCGGTGACACCTTCAGCTATTTTATCCAACTCCCTGGTCGTCACACCCGGTTTTACTTTTTCGCGAAGGACATTCAATACTTCTGCAACAATACGGTTACTTGCTCTGGCTTTATCGATTTCATCCGGCTGCTTCAGAATGACCATGAGCCCCAACCTTAAAATAATATTTCTTATCGCCTGCGAGCAATGTGTCCTTTTTTCATAAACCCTTCATATTGACGGGTTAGTAAATGTGATTCAATTTGGCTCGCCGTATCCATCGCTACGCCAACAACAATGAGAAGCGATGTGCCGCCGAAATAAAAAGGCGTATTTAATTGAGAAATCAATACACTTGGCAATACACAAATAATGGAGACATAGACAGCCCCGCTAAAAGTCAACCTTTCCAGAATCTCTTCGATATATTCTGCAGTCTTCTTACCGGGTCTAATTCCCGGAACATAACCGCCATATTTTTTCATATTTTCCGCCATATCATCCGGCTTAATTGTAACGGCCGTATAGAAGAAGCAGAAGAAGAAGATCAACGCCACAAAAAGGACTTCATATCCAACCTGTCCTGGTTTTAAAAGTCCGGCAACGGTCTGCATCCAACCCTGCGGCGCAAAATTAGCGATGGTCGCCGGGAACATGATCACCGATGATGCAAAAATCGGCGGAATAACACCGGCAGAATTAATTTTGAGCGGCAAATGGGTTGTCTGTCCGCCGTACATTTTTCTGCCCACGATTCGCTTTGCATATTGCACCGGAATTCTTCTTTGCGCCGCTTCCACATAAACGATCGCTCCAATCACGGCGATCATGAATACCGCTAATAAAAGCAAAACTATGAAATGTAATTCGCCGGACGAATACAAACTCCAGGTGCTCCCGATTGCCCCAGGCAAATTACACACAATTCCTGCAAAGATTATCAGCGATATCCCATTACCGATACCCTTTTCCGTAATGGTCTCACCGAGCCACATTAAAAATGCTGTGCCGGACGTGAGCGTAATAATAGTCATTAATATAAAAGACCAGCCGGCATTTAAGACAATCGGGGCCCCGGAAGGACTGGCCATTTGCTGCAATCCCCAAGCAATACCGAATCCCTGAACGATACTCAGTCCGACGGTGCCGTAGCGTGTGTATTGCGTAATTTTTCTACGTCCATTTTCACCCTCTTTGGAAAGCTTTTCCAAATGGGGAATGGCGACGGTCAGCAGGTTGATGATAATCGACGATGTAATGTAGGGCATGATACCCAAAGCGAAAATCGAAAATGTGCTCAGCGCGCCGCCGGCAAATAAATCCATCAATCCCAGCATAGACCCTCTGGCTTGGTCAAAAAACGCCAGCAATGCCGTATTGTCAATTCCGGGAGTTGGAATGAACACACCGACACGGTAAACCGCCAGAAGAAGCATGGTAAACAAGATTCTTCTCTGTAACTCAGGTATTTTAGAAACGCCGCCTAATCCCTCTAGCAAGTCACATTACCTCTTCAACAGATCCGCCTGCGGCGGTTATTTTTGTTTTCGCGGCTGTACTGATTTTAGCTATTTTGACAGTCACCGGAAAATCAATATTGCCTTTTGCCAGGATCTTAATGCCGTCACCCTTCTTCTTGACAAGTCCGCTTGCTAAAATTGCCGCTTCATCAATGACGGAGCCCTTTTCAAATTTACGACATAAATCCATCAGATTCACAGCAACATAACTTTCTCTAAAGGGATTTCTAAAACCTCTTTTCGGCAGTCTCCGGGACATGGGCATTTGACCGCCTTCAAAACCATCTCGTGTATAACCACCTGAACGGGCATTCTGGCCCTTATGGCCTTTACCGGATGTTCCTCCGTGCCCGGACGCGTCACCACGGCCGACTCTTTTTCTTTTCTTTGTCGCACCACAGGGCGCTTTCAGAGAACTTAAATCCATAACCTACTCCTTTGACTCTTCCACAGAAACGAGGTGGATCACTTTATTAATCATGCCGCGAATCTCCGGTGTATCCACCAGAGTCACCGTGCTGTTTAATTTTTTCAATCCCAAGCCGCGTATAATTTTTCTCTGCTTTTCCGGCCGGGTAATTACACTTTTTACCATTTTAATTTTTAACATTTTGCCCACTGTATAAACACCCTCGTCATTTTTTTTACTTGCCTCTCTGAGCGGCAATTTCCGCCGGATCTTTTAACTGACAAAGCCCTTGTACAGTAGCCTTGACCAGATTGTGCGGATTGTGTGAACCTAAGCATTTTGTCAAAATATTATGAACGCCGGCAACCTCCAAAACGGCTCTTACTGCACCGCCGGCGATTAAGCCCGTTCCTTCCGATGCCGGTTTCAACAATACTTTACCCGCCCCGAATTTTCCAAGAACTTCATAAGGGATTGTTTTATTGGCTACCGCAACTTTAACCATGTTCTTCTTGGCCATTTCCATCCCCTTGCGGATCGCTTCGGGAACTTCATGTGCTTTGCCCAACCCAGCTCCGATCGAACCCTTGCCGTCACCGACAACTACGATCGCACTGAAACGAAACCGCCTTCCTCCCTTAACGACTTTTGCCGTACGATTAATGGCAATCACTCGGTCGAGGAGCTCCACATCTTTCATTTCTTTCTTATCCAACGATTCTTCCCTTATCATGAATTCTATACACTAAGCTTGGTTTAAAATTTAAGACCATTTTCCCGCGCAGCATCAGCTAAAGCTTTCACGCGGCCGTGATAGAGAAATCTTCCTCTATCAAAAACGACTTTTTCCACGCCCAAGGCCTGCAACCGCGTTGCAATCAACTTGCCCACCTCCTTGGCCACATTAACTTTCTTGATCCCCTTGAATTTACCGGCCAGTTCTTTGCTCAAAGTAGAAGCTGTTGCAACGGTTGTTGCCTGAGCGTCGTTGATGACCTGAGCGTAGATGTGTTTATCCGAACGAAAAACAGAAAGACGCGGCCGCTCCGATGTTCCCGTAAGCTTGCCCCTTACTCTCTTCTCTCTTTTATCTCTGATTTTTAGTGTCTTTTTGGAAGCCAATGTTCTACCTCTTTAAGGCAATATAATTTTAAAAACTCTTATTTAGCCGCCGACTTACCGGCCTTACGCCGAATATACTCACCCACATATTTAATACCCTTGCCTTTGTATGGCTCAGGCTTTTTCAGCGACCGAATTTCCGAGGCCACCCGGCCAACAAGTTCCTTATTAATTCCGGAAACAACCAGATTAATCTGTTTATCGACCTTCACATCGATCCCTTTGGGAATGCTGTATTCCACAGGACTGGAAAAACCTAAAACCATTTTTAAGGTCGAGCCGGTAACTTCCGCACGATAACCAACACCGGATATTTCCAGTCCCTTTTCAAAGCCGGTACTGACGCCGATCACCATGTTGTTGATCAACGTTCTGGCTAAGCCATGACATGACCGGACTATACGATCCTCTGATTTTCGCTCGATGTCCAAATTATTTTCGGAAACGACCATCAAAATGCCATCGGGCAATTTCGAAGACAACGTGCCCTTGGGCCCTTCGACTTTAACAATACCGCCACTTTGGCTGATTTTTACATTCTTGGGGAAAGTGATCGGTTTTTTACCTATTCTCGACATGAACAAGAACTCCCGTTTAAAATATAAGTTTAATTACCAAACACTACAAAGAACTTCGCCGCCGACATTGGATTCTCTGGCTTCCTGATCGGTGATGACACCGCGTGAAGTTGAAAGAATGGAAATACCAAAACCGTTGAGCACTTTCGGGATGCTATCAGCGGCAACATAGACTCTCCGCCCAGGCTTGCTGACTCTTTTGATGTCGGTTATCACCGTCCGTTTTGCATCCGGATATTTGAGGGTGATCTTCAGCATCGGATGGCCCTTTTCATCCTTTATAACATCAAAGTTATTTATATATCCAGCCGCTTTCAAGACTTTGGCAATATTCATATTCATTTGCGACATGTAAACATTGACATTTTTGAAACGAGCTTTATTCCCGTTTCGAATCCTTGTCAGCATATCGGCAATAGGATCAGTCATCCCCATGCTTTTTCTCCTTAAACTAAAATTACCAACTTGATTTTATCATACCCGGAAGCTCACCTTGTAAGGAAAGTTTCCTCAAACATATCCTACACATTTCAAATTTTCTATAATACGCTCGGGGCCGACCGCAAATCTGACAGCGGTTATACTCCCTGACCGAAAATTTCGGTTTTCTATTTGCTTTTGCTATTAATGACTTTTTTGCCACGCGAAATTCCTCCGGAGCTTCCTCATTTAATTCTTGAAGGGGACACCCATCAATTTCAGCAGCACACGGGCTTCTTCGTCCGTCCGAGCCGTCGTTACGATAGTAATATTCATCCCCTTGACCTTTTCAATTTTATCATATTCAATTTCAGGGAAAATGATTTGCTCATGAAGGCCAATGGAATAATTCCCCCTGCCGTCAAACGCGCTTTGCGATATTCCCCGAAAGTCTCTAACTTTCGGCAACGCTACGTTCACCAGACGATCAAAAAACTCGTACATGACTTCTTTTCGTAAGGTCACCGAGCAGCCGATCGGCATGCCCTGGCGAAGTTTAAATGTCGCTATGGATTTTTTCGCTTTCGTGATCACCGGCTTTTGTCCTGTGATCATCGCCATTTCCTGCACGGCACCGTCAATAATTTTTACATTGGAAACGGCCTCTCCCAAACCCATATTGACAACAATCTTATCCATTTTGGGCACTTGCATGGGATTTTTGTAGTCAAATTCCTTGACCAGAGCCGGCACTACTGTTTTTAAATAATATTCCTTTAATCTTGCCATTTTTTCTTAACCCACATCGATTACGTCGTTGCACTTGCTACAGATACGAATCTTCTTGCCGTCATCGAGGATGCGACTTCTAATTCTGGTCGCTTCTTTGCACTTGCCACAAATGATGCTGACCTTGGAGACACACATCGCCGCCTCTTTTTCCACGACACCACCTTTGCTTTTTTGATCAGGCTTTTTATGCTTCTTGATCACGTTGATCTTTTCGACGACCACTTTGTTTTTCTCGGGTATAGCTTTCAGAATCTTTCCGGTCTTCCCTTTGTCCTTACCGGCAAGAACTTTAACCATATCTCCTTTTTTCAATCTGCCTAAACTCATTTTTCCCCTCTTCAAAACAGGCTTATAAAACCTCTGGAGCCAGAGATATAATCTTCATAAACTGCTTTGCTCTCAGTTCACGGGCAACAGGTCCAAAAATTCTTGTCCCGATCGGTTCCATCTGATTGCTAATGAGAACAGCGGAGTTGTCATCAAACTTGAGATAAGAACCATCCGGCCGTTTCACTTCTTTCACGGTGCGGACGATGACCGCTTTCATCACATCACCTTTTTTTACTTTGGAATTCGGAATCGCCTCTTTCACTGCAACGACTATGACATCGCCTAAGGAGGCGTAACGCCGCTTCGATCCGCCAAGCACTTTAATACAAGCGACTCTCTTGGCGCCGGAATTGTCGGCAACATTTAGAATTGTCTGCATCTGAATCATAAAATAAACTCCACTATAACAAGCTACTTGCTTATGAAGCCAAGTTTCTATTTTGCTCTCTCCAGGATTTCCAGCATCCGCCAGCGTTTGTCTTTACTCATCGGCCGCGCCTCAATGATTAACACGGTATCCCCCGTCTTGCATTGATTCTGTTCATCATGGGCTTTGTATTTGTCATGCCTGCGCACATATTTGTGAAACACAGAGTGCTTGACTAATCTTTCGGCTTTCACCACAATGGTTTTGTCCATCTTATCACTGATCACTACGCCCTTAATCGTGCGCTTATTGCTTTTTTCAGCCATATTAACCTGCGGCCTCCTTTTCCTTCAGCACCGTTGCGATACGGGCAATATCCTTACGGAGGCGGCCCAGCGTCGCGGTTGATTCGAGTTGACCCGATGAATGCCGAATCTTCAACCGAAACAATTCTTCCACTAATTCACTATTTTTTATTTGAAGCTCGTTAATACCGAGACCTCTGACTTCACTAATTTTCATCAGATATCTCCCTTGATAAAAATTTTGTCGAAATGGCCAGTTTATGCGATGCCAAGCGAAATGCTTCTTTGGCTACTTCTCTGGTTACACCTTCCATCTCGTAGAGAACCGAACCGGGTTTGACCACCGCCACCCATCCCTCCGGCGCTCCCTTTCCTTTACCCATTCGAGTTTCAGCAGGCTTCTTCGTGATGGATTTGTGCGGAAATACCCGAATCCAGATTTTACCGCCGCGCTTCACATAACGAGTCATCGCAACACGCGCTGCCTCGATCTGCCTCGCGGAGACCCATCCGCATTCAGCCGCTTGTAGTCCATAGTCGCCAAAGGCAATGGTGCCGCCTCTGGTCGCTTTTCCTCCCATGCGGCCTTTCTGCAATTTTCTATATTTTACCCGTTTTGGCATTAACATAATTTATAACTCCCGTTTACCTTCACAGCGATCTTCCATGGTCTGGAAAAATCCCCTTGTTGGAATCATGACTGTTTTTCATTCTTTGTTGGCAATACCTCTCCGTGAAAAATCAACACTTTAATGCCGACCAAACCATAAGCCGTATGAGCTTCAATGAAACCGTAATCGATATCGGCCCTCAGGGTATGTAGTGGCACACGACCTTCACGGTACCATTCCGATCGGGCAATCTCAGCGCCGCCAAGCCTTCCGGAACAGGTTATTTTGATGCCTTTGGCTCCGAACTTCAGGGCATAACCAACACACTTTTTCATCGCTCGGCGGAAAGCAACTCGTCTTTCCAGCTGCATGGCGACATTCTCGGCCACCAGTTGGGCATCCGTTTCCGGTTTTCGGACCTCTAAAATATTGATAATAATTTCCGCCTGCGAAAATTTTTCAATTTCCACTTTAAGCTTTTCTATTTCCGATCCCTTTTTCCCGATGATG
Organism: Smithellaceae bacterium; assembly: GCA_030690945.1. Lineage (GTDB taxonomy): Bacteria > Desulfobacterota > Syntrophia > Syntrophales > Smithellaceae > UBA8904. The sequence goes on from JAUYFM010000041.1 coordinate 84,962, forward strand.
ACTCCGGGCCGGGCCGCATAAATATTCACTTTGGCTTTATTCGCCGCCCGCTCAATTTCGATATGCGAAATACCGGCATGATATAGCTTTTTCTTAAGGTACTTTCTGACCTTTAAGTCTTCAAGCAGCATTCGACTATAATTCTTTTCGGCAAACCATACAGACTGCCACTTTTTAATGTAACCTAATCGTAATCCTACCGGGTTAACCTTCTGACCCAATATCGTTCCTCCCTACTTTTCATCCACGACAACGGTTATATGTGACGTTCTCTTCTTAATTCCCGCCGCTCTTCCCTGGGCTCTGGCCCGCCATCTTTTCAGCGACGGTCCCTGGTCCACAAATATCTCTTTAACGTAAAGCGTATTTTCGTCAATATTGGGATTCTGTGCCGCGTTAGCAACAGCTGACTTCAGCACCTTGGCGATAATACCCGCCGAGTATTTCCTGGTATAAAGCAGGATATTACGCGCTTCCTGCACCTTCTTTCCTCGAATCAGATCAACAACCAATCTGACTTTCTGCGGCGACATCCGAATATATTTTGCAACTGCCTTTGCTTCCATATCTTATCAACTCCAAACCTGTCCGCTTGCGCGAAAATATTACTTGCGAACCTTCGTTTTCCGATCACCGGAATGTGAATAAAAAGTCCTCGTCGGTGCGAACTCACCTAATTTATGACCCACCATATTCTCTGTCACATAAACCGGAATGAACTTTTTTCCGTTATGCACAGCAAACGTGAACCCTATTAATTCTGGTGTTACGGTTGAACGCCGCGACCAAGTCTTAATCACATTCTTGCTGCTTTCGGCTTCCATTTTCCTGACCTTGGCGAGCAAACTTTCTTCAATATAAGGCCCTTTTTTGATCGAACGTGCCACGGTTTATTAACCTCTTCTCTTGACGATATATTTATCAGTTCTCTTGTTCTTCCTTGTTTTGTGTCCCTTTGTCGGAACCCCCCAAGGCGTACAGGGATGACGGCCCCCGGATGACTTGCCTTCACCACCGCCCATTGGATGATCCACCGGGTTCATGACAACACCCCGCACATGGGGCGTCTTGCCCAGCCATCGAGTCCTTCCGGCTTTGCCAATGCTGATATTTTCATGATCGTTGTTGCCAACCTGACCGATCGTTGCCATACACTCAATAAACACCTTGCGGACTTCACCGGACGGGAGTCTCACCTGGGCATATGTGCCTTCTTTAGCCATCAACTGACCATAGGCACCTGCCGAACGAATCAGTTGTCCACCACGACCTACTTTTAATTCCACATTATGAATTAAGGAACCCAGCGGTATATACTTCAAGGGGATGGCGTTGCCCGGCTTAATATCCGCTTTTGGACCGCTGATCAGAACATCACCAACATTGATCTGCGCCGGCGCCACAATGTATCTCTTTTCACCGTCACGATAGTTGAGCAGTGCAATTCTGGCCGACCGGTTTGGATCATATTCAATGGCCGCTACTTTTGCCGGAATGTCCGTCTTATTACGACAGAAATCAATCATCCGATATCTACGTTTGTGACCGCCACCAATGTAACGCGCCGTGATCCGACCATAATTGTTTCGACCGCCTGTTCTCTTGATCGGCTTTAAAAGGCTTTTTACCGGCTCCGTTGACGTAATCTCTGCAAAATCCGAGACACTCTGAAATCTCCTGCCGGGTGATGTCGGTTTATATTTGATAATTCCCATTTGCTTAATCCTTAAATCGTTCTATACGCCTTCGGCGATTTCAATACGGCTGCCGGCAGCTAAAGTCACAATTGCTTTTTTCCAGGAACTCTTCTGTCCGGTAACCTTGCCCGTTCGTTTCTTTTTGCCTAAAACATGTAAGACACGGACATCGGCAACTTTTACTTTAAATAACTTTTCCACGGCATTGCCAATCTCAACTTTGTTGGCCTTGCGATTGACTTCAAAGTGATACTTATTCGCTGCTTCGCGGTCCATGTTACTCTTTTCCGTAATTAATATCTTTTTAATAATCTGATGCAGTTCCATTATGCCAGCAATGCCCCCTCAATTTTTTTTATAGAGGGTTCAAGAAGGACCAGATGTTCATATTTCAATACATCATAAACATTGATTCCTTCCGACCGAATCATTTTTACATTTTTTAAATTACGCGATGATTTCATCAGAACGGCATTGTCCTGATCGATAACAAAAAGTGTTTTTTTCAGACCGAAGAGATCGACCACTTTCTTAAAGGCTTTCGTACTGATCGTTTCCATCGGGAAATTCCGCAGAACCGTCATTTTTTCTTCCTTTACTTTCATGCTGAGTACTGAGATAAGAGCTCTCTTCCGCACTTTTTTAGGAACGCTGTATGAATAATCGCGAGGTTGAGGCCCGAAAACGATACCGCCCCCTCTCCAGATTGGCGATCGTGAACTCCCTGAACGGGCGCGGCCGGTTCCTTTTTGACGCCAGGGCTTTTTCCCGCCGCCACGGACATCACTTCTCCCCTTGGTGGAAGATGTACCCGACCGGCGCGATGCCAGTTGCATCTTGACAACATCATGGATCGTTGCTTCGTTGACTTCAGCGCCAAATACAGCGTCGTTCAACTCGACCTCTGCAACCTTCTTCTTTTCAATATCAAAAACATTTGCGACTGCCATGTTTATAACTCCACTGATTTACGCACTTTTTTTCCGGGCCTGCTTAATGATCACATAACCGTTTTTACTGCCGGGAATGGAACCTTTCAATAACAATAAATTTCTATCAGGACGCACTTGCCAGATCTGAATATTCTGAACGGTTTTACGAACAGCACCCATATGACCGCCCATTTTTGTTCCTTTAAAGACACGCGCCGGATCAGCGCTGGCGCCAATGGAACCCGGAGCCCTGTGAAACATTGAACCGTGAGTCGCGCGGCCGCCGTGAAAACCATGTCTTTTTATAACACCTTGGAAGCCTTTGCCTTTCGATGTTCCAACCACATCGACATAGTCGCCCCCTTGAAAAATATCAGAGGCTATTTCCTGCCCGGCTTCGTATTTCCCGGCTTCACCAGGAAGTTCTTTAACAATACGGAAAAACCCTTTATTTGCTTTATTAAAATGGCCCTGAAGCGGTTTCGTTACATTCTTTTGTTTCACGCGACCGTATCCGATTTGAATGGCATCATAGCCATCCTTCTCTTTTGTCTTCACCTGAACAACAACTGACGGTTCAACCTCAATGGCCGTAACACCGACAGCAGCGCCATCCTCAGCAAATACCTGCGTCATCCCCAATTTTTTTCCAATGATTCCCTTGTTCATTATCATCCAACTTTTATATAAAAAGAGCCACGATATTCAATAATTCTGGAAAATGGTAACACTTGAGGCCACTTTCCACCGCCGTTATTCAACGCCTACGCCTTTATTTCGACATCCACTCCCGCCGATAGATCCAATTTCATCAATGCATCCACGGTGGCTTGCGTCGGCTCAACAATATCAATCAATCTTTTATGTGTGCGAATTTCGAACTGCTCCCGGGACTTCTTGTCCACGTGCGGTGAACGATTGACACAGTATTTATTGATTTCCGTAGGAAGAGGTATGGGACCGGCGACACGCGCACCGGTCCTTTTTGCAGTGTCCACTATTTCTTCAACAGAACGATCCAGCAGTTTATAATCGTAAGCTTTGAGACGAATTCTTATCTTTTGTTCTTTCATTGATCGGGTAACCTATTTCCAGTTTCTATTCAACAACCTTGCTTACGACACCTGCACCAACTGTTCTGCCGCCTTCGCGGATAGCGAATCTTAATTGCTCTTCCATGGCGATGGGCATAATTAATTCAATACTCATTTTGACGTTATCACCGGGCATAACCATCTCTACGCCCTCGGGAAGCGTCGCGACGCCCGTCACATCCGTTGTCCGGAAATAAAACTGCGGACGGTAACCGGAGAAAAACGGTGTATGACGACCGCCTTCTTCCTTGGTCAAAATGTAAACAGCCGCTTCAAATTTTGTATGGGGTGTAATCGAACCGGGCTTAGCCACAACCTGTCCTCTTTCCACATCCTCACGCTTGATGCCGCGAATCAACAAACCGACATCGTCGCCCGCACGACCTTCATCGAGGGTTTTACGGAACATTTCCACCCCTGTAACAACTGTCTTAATGGTGGGGCGTATGCCGATGATTTCAACTTCTTCGCCGACCTTAACAATACCACGATCAACTCTTCCTGTCACAACGGTTCCACGACCGGAAATGGTGAAAACATCGCCAACCGGCATCAGGAAGGGCTTATCTGTATCTCGCTTAGGCTGAGGAATATAGGTATCCACGGCATCCAGCAGGTCCCAGATGCATTTTACTTCGGGGGCTTTGACGTCTTCACATTCCAGTGCTTTGAGTGCTGAACCACGAATGATGGGAAGATCATCGCCGGGAAATTCATACTGTGTCAAAAGTTCCCGTAGTTCAAGTTCGACAAGATCTAAAAGTTCGGGATCATCAACCAGATCAACTTTATTCATGAAAACAACCATGTAAGGAACCTGCACCTGACGGGCAAGGAGGATATGCTCGCGAGTCTGCGGCATCGGACCATCAGAAGCGGCCACAACCAGAATAGCTGCATCCATATGAGCAGCGCCGGAAATCATGTTTTTGATATAGTCGGCATGCCCCGGGCAGTCCACGTGAGCGTAATGTCTTGTTTCCGTCTCATATTCTACGTGAGAGATATTGATGGTAACACCACGTTCCTTTTCTTCCGGAGCATTATCAATAGAATCAAAAGCCCGGAATTCCGCAAAACCTTTTTTCGCCAGCTGCTTGGTAATTGCTGCTGTTAATGTGGTCTTGCCGTGATCCACGTGACCGATTGTTCCTATATTTAAATGCGGCTTAGTCCTTTCAAATTTTTTCTTTGCCATCTCACCTTTCCTCCTTAACTTTGTATGGTTGGTTGCCTTGTCGTTTAATTTACAATTCTTTTAAAATTTATAGTGCGCAAAGGCCTTATTCGCCTCCGCCATTTTATGCACAGCTTCTCTTTTTTTGACGGCGCCGCCTCTATTATTTGCCGCGTCGATTAATTCAGCCGCCAGTTTTTCACGCATGGTTTTTTCGGTGCGCTCCTGGGCATTTGAAATCAACCAGCGGATAGCCAAAGCAGTGCGCCTGGCCGGCATAACTTCAGTCGGCACCTGGTAGGTTGAACCACCCACCCGCCGTGACTTTACTTCAATAACCGGTTTTACGTTATTGACGGCCTTTTCGAAAAATTCAACCGGCTGCTCCTTGACTTTCTTTTCAATGATGTCAAAAGCGCCGTATAAAATACTTTCCGCAACACTCTTTTTCCCTCTTTTTAGCAAAGAGTTCACGAACTTAGCAACCAGTTTATTGTTATATTTGGGATCCGGTAAAACTTCCCTTTTTTCAACTTCGCGTCTTCTAGGCATTTTCCTGTCCTTCGTTTAGCTGGGCTTTTTAGCACCGTATTTTGATCGACTCTTTTTGCGGTCAGCAACACCAACAGCATCCAGAGTGCCTCTGACGATGTGATATCTTACACCGGGCAAATCCTTCACTCTGCCGCCGCGAACCAGCACAACCGAATGTTCCTGCAGGTTGTGACCGATACCAGGAATATAGGATGATACTTCATAGCCGCTGGTCAGTCTCACTCTGGCCACTTTACGCAAAGCCGAATTCGGCTTTTTAGGTGTTGTCGTATAAACTCTCACACACACCCCGCGGCGTTGGGGTGAACCGGCCAAAGCCGGAGCGTTTGTTTTTCTTTTAATTTGGGTTCTGCCTTTGCGAACCAGTTGATTAATTGTCGGCATTTCTCCTCCCGAACGTTTCGCTGCATTTTGCAAGCAGCAGCAAATCTGCGGTAACTATCAATTCAAGCCTCTTCTGTCAAGTAATTTCTTCTTTTTTTTCATTTATTCTGCAATCGCTTCCACGTCGTCAGCTTCCACCTTAATGCCCAGCTTACGATACATTACCAAGCCGGTACCTGCGGGTATTAAACGACCCATAATGACGTTTTCTTTGAGGCCCCGCAAGTAGTCTGTTTTACCGGAAAGCGATGCTTCAGTCAGCACTCGTGTCGTTTCCTGGAATGAAGCAGCCGATATGAAACTCTGGGTACTGAGCGATGCTTTGGTAATCCCCAGCAGTAATGGATCCCCAATAGCAGGCCGCCCACCCTGAGCTATCACCTTATCGTTTTCTTCCTGGAAGCGGTAACGTTCAACCTGCTCATCGGCGATAAAAACGGCATCACCTGGATCGGTTATCCGGACTCGACGGAGCATCTGGCGGACAATAACTTCCATATGCTTATCATTAATTTTAACACCTTGCAAACGATAAACTTCCTGAACTTCATCGACCAGGTATCTGGCCAACTCTTTTTCGCCTTTAATCGCCAAAAGGTCATGGGGGTTATTCACGCCATCCATCAAAGCGTCGCCAGGCGTCACCCGATCGCCCTCCTGAACGCTGATATGCTTGCCTTTAGGAATCAGGTATTCTTTTTCTTCACCAACTTCCGGCGTAACAATGATTTTTCGTTTGCCCTTGGCATCTTTTCCGAAAGCGACAATACCGTCAATTTCGCTGATCACGGCAAAATCTTTTGGTTTACGCGCCTCAAATAATTCAGCAACTCTCGGCAAACCACCTGTAATATCTTTCGTTTTTGTTGTTTCACGAGGAATTTTTGCCAGAATATCGCCTGCTCGTACTTCGTCTCCTTCGGAAACAACAATATTGACGCCAACCGACAGAAAATAACGGGCTGTCGAATTTGTACTGACCAGTTTAGCTGTCTTTCCCTTACTGTCTTTAAGGGAAACGCGTGGTCTTAAATCGCCGCCTTTGAATTCGACAATGACTTTACGGGACAACCCAGTGACTTCATCAACCTGTTCCTGCATTGTTTTTCCTTCAATGATATCACCGTATTTGATGGTACCATCCACTTCCGACAGAATCGGTATGGAGAAAGGATCCCATTCGGCAATCAACTGCCCGCGTTTTACCGAGCTGTTATCGCTTACCTTGAGGTGAGCACCATAAGGCACGGTGTATTTACCGCGGCTGCGATTTTGCTCATCGAGAACATGAACTTCACCATGACGATTCATAACCACGTAATCGTTTTCTCTGGTTTTAACGGTATTCAAATTTACAAACTTTATCAAACCGTCATGACGCGCCTCGAGCGTGGAATGCTCGTCAAACTTTGCCGTACCACCGATATGGAACGTTCGCATGGTCAGCTGCGTACCGGGCTCACCGATGGATTGCGCGGCAACAATGCCGACGGCTTCACCGATGTTCACAATGTGGCCATGGGCCAGGTCGCGGCCATAACACATGGCACAAACACCGTGCTTGGCACGACACGTTAAAACGGAACGGATATTAACCCTCTCGACACCAGCACGGTCGATTTTCTCGGCCAGGGCCTCATCAATGGCTTCATTGGTTTTTACAATCACTTCATCAGTAAAAGGATCCTTGATTTCCCGCAAAGCGACACGACCCAACACACGCTCTCCGGCGGTTTCAATCATTTCACCGCCTTCCATCAACGCCGACACATAGAGTCCGTCAACGGTTTCGCAATCCTGCTCGGTAATAATGCAGTCCTGCGCCACATCCACCAGGCGTCTGGTCAGATAACCGGAATTAGCTGTCTTCAAAGCCGTATCCGCCAAACCCTTGCGGGCGCCGTGCGTTGAAATGAAATATTGGAGCACCGTCAAGCCTTCACGGAAATTCGCCGTGATCGGCGTCTCGATAATTTCCCCGGAAGGCTTGGCCATCAAACCGCGCATACCGGCCAATTGCCTGAGTTGCTGCCCCGAGCCACGGGCGCCGGAATCGGCCATCATGTATATCGGGTTGAAACTTTCAATTCTGCGTTTCTTGCCGTCGTGACCTGCAACTTCTTCCGTACTGATGCCGGTCAACATTTCCGAGGCGATTTTTTCAGTGGCTTGCGCCCAGATGTCGATAACTTTATTGTAACGTTCACCATCGGTAATCAAGCCGTCCATGTATTGTTTTTGAATTTTCAGCACATCCTTGTCGGCCTGCAAAACAATACTTTTCTTGTTTTCAGGAATAATCATGTTGCCTACGGCAAACGACAAGCCGGAAATCGTGGCATATTTGAAACCCAAGTCTTTCAGGCGGTCAGCCAGAAGAACCGTTGTCTTATCCCCGCAGAGGCGGTAGCAATAGTCAATCAGATTGGCCAGTTCCTTTTTGTTCATCAGTTTATTGACCGCATCAAAGCCGATTTCCTCCGGAATGATTTCATAAAGAATAATGCGTCCGGCTGTCGTTTCTTTCAATTCGGAATCAATGCGCACTTTAATCCGCGCGTGTAAATCAATGGCGCCGGCATCAATGGCTGAGCGAACTTCTTCGGGCCCGGAAAAAATCATTCCTTCGCCCTTTACGTCCTTCTTCACCCGCGTCATATAATAAATTCCTAAAACGATATCCTGACTGGGAATAATGATCGGTTTGCCGTTGGCCGGAGACAAAATATTGTTCGTGGACATCATCAGCACGCGCGCTTCCGTCTGCGCTTCAACAGACAGAGGCACGTGCACGGCCATCTGGTCACCGTCGAAGTCAGCGTTAAAAGCGGTACACACCAGCGGATGCAGACGAATAGCCTTTCCTTCAATCAGGACCGGCTCAAAAGCCTGCATACCCAGACGGTGCAGCGTGGGCGCGCGGTTCAGAATGACCGGGTATTCACGAACAACTTCATCTACGGCATCCCATACTTCGGCCGTTTCTCTTTCAACCATTTTCTTGGCGCTCTTCACCGTAGTGACATACCCTTTTTCCAGCAGGCGGTTATAGACAAAGGGTTTGAAAAGTTCGAGCGCCATTTTTTTGGGCAGACCACACTGATGCAATCTTAAATCGGGACCAACGGTAATAACCGAGCGGCCGGAATAGTCCACGCGCTTTCCCAGCAGGTTCTGACGAAAACGCCCCTGCTTGCCTTTGAGCATATCCGAAAGCGATCGCAGCGGTCGCTTGTTGGTGCCGGTAATCGCCCGACCGCGCCGACCGTTGTCAAAAAGGACATCGACTGCTTCCTGCAACATGCGCTTTTCGTTGCGGATAATAATCTCCGGCGCGTTGAGCTCCTGGAGACGCTTCAAACGGTTATTTCTATTAATGACGCGTCGATACAAATCGTTGAGATCAGACGTGGCAAACCGTCCACCGTCGAGCGGAACCAGCGGTCTCAGATCAGGTGGAATAACCGGCAGGACCGTTAAAACCATCCATTCAGGCTTATTGCCGGACTTGCGCAACGCTTCGACCACTTTGAGTCGTTTGACAATTTTTTTCTTTTTGGTATCGGAGATCGATGTAACCACCTCCGCACGGAGTTCTTCATAGAGCTTTTCCAGATTAATTTCTTCGAGCAGCTGCCGCACGGCTTCAGCGCCGATTCCCGCGACAAATCCGGTTTCTCCGTATTGTTCTTTCGCCTCGAGATATTCTTCATCCGTGAGGAGCTCTTGCTTTTTGAACGGTGTGTCTTTTGGATCCAGTACGATCCAGGACTCAAAGTAGAGAACTTTTTCCAGTTCTTTGAGCGTCAGATCCATCACATTGCCGATACGACTGGGCAGACTCTTCAAAAACCAGATATGAGCAACCGGCGTGGCCAGCGTGATATGCCCCATTCGCTCGCGGCGAACTTTGGATTGAATGACTTCGACACCACACTTTTCACACACAACACCACGGTGCTTCATGCGCTTATATCGGCCGCAAAGACATTCATAATCTTTCACCGGCCCGAATATCTTCGCGCAGAAAAGACCGTCGCGTTCCGGCTTAAATGTCCGGTAATTGATCGTCTCCGGCTTTTTAACTTCGCCGTTGGACCAGGAAATAATTTTTTCCGGCGAGGCGATCGAAATCTTTATTGCATTGAATCTGATCGGATTTCTTGGTTTTTCAAAATAACTGAAAACGTCTTCCACAGATTATTCTCCTACTATTAAAAACTTAAGTGAAATTTGGAAGTTTATTCTTCCTCAATCAATTCCACGTCTAATCCGAGACTCTGAAGTTCCTTCACCAGTACGTTGAAGGACTCCGGAAGACCCGGCTCGAATGTATGTTCGCCTTTGACGATAGATTCATAAATCCTCGTCCGCCCGGCAACGTCGTCAGACTTGACTGTTAAGAATTCCTGCAGGGCATAGGAAGCGCCGTAGGCTTCCATGGCCCAGACTTCCATTTCTCCCAGTCTCTGACCGCCGAATTGTGCCTTGCCGCCCAAAGGTTGCTGTGTGACCAGTGAATAGGGCCCGATGGAACGGGCGTGAATTTTATTATCAACCAGATGATGCAGTTTCAGCATGTAAATGATGCCAACGGTCACTTCCTGATCAAATGGTTCACCGGTGCGGCCGTCAAATAATAAAGATTGGCCGGTTTCAGGCAAACCCGCCGTATCCAGCATTTTGCGGATCTGGGATTCGGGACAGCCGTCAAAAACGGGACTGGCCACCAGCATGCCCTTTTTCAGGCGGCTGACAAATCGTTTGACATCTTCCGCAGATGCTTTTTCCAGAAATTCATCAAAATCGGGGGAAGAATACGTTTTTTTCAATTCGCTTTTGATTGAATTCAGGTTGTTGTTCTTTTCCAGTAATTCATTTAAACCTTCACCAATTGATTTTGCCGCCCAGCCTAAATGTGTTTCGAGAATCTGGCCGATGTTCATACGGGACGGAACGCCCAGCGGATTGAGAATGATATCGACCGTTGAACCATCGGCAAAATAAGGCATGTCTTCTTCCGGAAGAATCCTGGATAAAACACCTTTGTTGCCGTGACGGCCCGCCATTTTATCACCGACGGACAATTTCCTTTTAATAGCAATATAGACTTTCACCATCTTGATGACACCCGGCGGCAGCTCATCGCTGGCTTTAATTTTATCGAGCTTTTCTTCAAAATGCGCCTTAACAAAGTCTATTTTTCTTTCCATCATAGAAAGCAGATTCGTCAGTTTTTCTTCCGAACCGTCATTTTCAGCAAGGGTAATTTCCTTCCAATACGTAAAAGGAATATCCAACCAGATTTCTTTGGTTATTTTATCGCCTTTTTTCAGAAGCGTCTTCTTTTTCACGTCGACAATTTTGCCTGCTGCTATTTTACCGATCACCAGTTTCGCGATATCTTTTTTGATGGATTCCGCCAGAATACGGATTTCATCATCACGATCCTTCGTCAACTGCTCAATCGCGTCTTCTTCAATCGCCTGTGAACGCAAATCTTTGTCGGCGCCTTTACGCGTGAAAATCTTGGCGTCAATAACGGTTCCTTCCACACCGGGCGGGACACGCAAAGATGTGTCTCGCACATCGCTGGCTTTCTCGCCAAAAATCGCCCGAAGGAGTTTTTCCTCGGCGGATAACTGCGTTTCACCTTTGGGCGTGATCTTGCCGACCAGGATATCTCCCGGCTTTACGGAGACGCCGATGCGGATGATACCGCTTTCATCGAGGTTACGAAGCGCTTCCTCACCAACATTGGGAATATCCCGTGTTATTTCTTCCTTGCCCAGTTTGGTGTCGCGGGCCATGGTTTCAAACTCTTCAATATGAATGGATGTGTAAACATCTTCCTTGACGATTCTTTCACTGACCAGAATGGAGTCTTCGTAGTTGTATCCACCCCAGGACATGAAGGCAACCATTACGTTGCGCCCCAGGGCCAGTTCGCCGTTATCCGTCGCAGGACCATCAGCCAGAATATCCCTCTTCCGGACACGATCGCCGACGGCAATAATCGGTTTCTGGTTAAAACAGGTGTCCTGATTGGAGCGCTGGTACTTGGATAAAGTATAAATGTCCACGCCGGTATCCAGGCCATCTTCTTCCGGCTTATCGGCGCGAATCACGATGCGCGAAGCATCCACACTTTCGACAACGCCCGGCCGCTTAGCCACCACAACGGCGCCGGAATCGCGGGCAACAATGGCTTCCATTCCCGTGCCGACCACCGGCACTTCGGGACACATGAGCGGCACGGCCTGACGCTGCATGTTGGACCCCATGAGCGCGCGGTTGGCGTCGTCATGCTCCAGAAACGGAATGAGAGCCGCGGCCACGGAAACGAGCTGATTGGGGGCGACATCCATCATATTAATATCTTCCGGCATCACTGAAAGAAAGTCGTCGCCTTTTCTGGCCGAAATGAGTTCTTCTTCAAATTTACCTTTTTTATCGAGCGGTCGGTCTGCCGGCGCAATAATCTGATTTTCTTCCTCGATGGCTGTCATAAATTTCACATCTTGCAGCACCTTGCCATTTTCGACCAGGCGGTAGGGTGTTTCTATGAAGCCAAATTCATTAACACGCGCGTAAGTGCTGAGTGACACAATCAAGCCGATATTCGGACCTTCCGGTGTTTCGACGGGACAGATGCGGCCGTAATGCGTCGGATGAACGTCGCGGACTTCAAATCCGGCGCGCTCCCGCGTCAAACCGCCCGGTCCCAGAGCGGATAGACGGCGCTTATGCGTGATTTCCGACAGCGGATTGGTCTGATCCATAAACTGGGACAATTGGCTGGAACCGAAAAATTCATTAACCACCGCCGACACCGGTTTGGCGTTGATGAGATCGTGCGGCATCATGGTTTCGATATCCTGCAGACTCATTTTTTCTTTAATGGCCCGTTCCATGCGTACCAGACCGATGCGGTACTGATTTTCAATAAGTTCGCCTACAGAACGCACGCGGCGGTTCCCCAGGTGGTCGATATCATCAACACTGCACTCGCCGGTGCCGTTTTTCAAATCAATGAGATATTTAACGGATGCCAGAATATCATCGTTACGCAACACAGTTAAATCGGTCGAAACATTCAAGCGCAGCTTATAGTTCATCTTCGCGCGGCCGACATCCGACAAATCGTAGGTTTCCGGCTCAAAAAAGAGGCTGTTGAAAAACTTCGCCGCGGTCTCCGGTGTGGGAGGATTGCTGGGGCGAAGCCTGCGGTATATCTCCATAATTGCATCTTCTGCGGTATCGATGCGATCCATCAGCAACGTGTCACGAATGGAGGCGTTATCAAGGTCTTCATCAATATGAATAAACTTTAATTCTTTGACGCCCTTCTCCTCGGCGATCTCGAGCCCATTTAACGGCAACACTTCATTGCAGCGGAAAAGAATCTCTCCGGTCCGAGGATCATGAACATCCGCTGAAAGTACTTTCCCTGTCAAATCAGCTTCTTGAATAGCCACTCGCTTAATTCCGGCATCCAAGACTTTCTTGAGCAGCGGTTTGGTGAGTTTGCGGCCTTTTTTAACGATGACTTCATCGCTTTTCGGATATTTAATATCTTCCGGCGCCTTTTGTCCGGACAGAGAATCGTCAACCGCAAAATAAATCTTTTCGCCTTCGATGGTTATTTTTTCAATATTGTAAAAATAGTTTAAGATAAATTCCGTCGAATTACCCATGGCCTTCAACAGAATGGTGACAGGCATTTTTCGACGGCGGTCAATCCTCACATAGAGCAGATCCTTGGAATCAAATTCCAGATCCAGCCAGGAACCCCGGATAGGAATCACTCTCGCCGAATAAATCAGTTTGCCGGAAGCAACCGTCTTCCCTTTATCATGATCAAAAAAGATACCGGGCGACCGGTGCAGCTGACTGACAATCACCCGCTCCGATCCGTTGACGATAAACGTACCGTTTTCCGTCATGAGCGGAATTTCACCGAAGTAAATTTCCTGCTCTTTAATATCGCGGATCGGCTTAGTCTCAGCCGCTTCACGATTGATCTTGCCGTCGGCGAGCCGGTCAGTGTCAAACACCACCAGTCTGACCACAATTTTTAAAGGAGCGGCATAGGTCATGCTCTTCTGAATACACTCCTTCATATCATACCGGACATGACCAATCTTGTAGCTGGCAAACTCCAGCGAACATTTTCCGCTGAAATCCGAAATGGGGAAAACGCTCTTGAAAGCGCCCTGCAAGCCGATGTTGCGCCGCTTGGCTAGCGGCACGTCGGCTTGCAGGAATTTTTCATAAGATCGCGTCTGGATTTCAATCAGATTGGGAATATCCTGTATTTGCTTTACACGGCCAAAATTTTTTCTAAAGTCGCCCATAGTATCCTTAAATAAAATAAGAGATTATATTACTTAATCTCGACAGTACCGCCCACTTCTTCAATTTTCTTCTTGATATCAGCTGCTTCGTCTTTCGTGACGGCTTCTTTAATCGCCTTGGGCACGCCTTCCACCAAGTCTTTAGCTTCTTTCAGGCCTAAACCTGTAATTGCACGAACGACTTTAATAACCTGAATCTTTTCAGCGCCGAAACTGGTGAGAACAGCATTGAACTCTGTCTGCTCTTCAACTACGGCGGCAGGCGCTGCGCCAACACCCGGCATAGCGGCCATCATGGGGGCAGCAGCGGATACACCGAACTTTTCTTCCAGTTCTTTCACCAGAGCGGAAAGCTCCAGCACGGTCATGTTTGCAATAAAGGTGACAACATCTTCTTTCGTTATTTGATCAGCCATTTTTCTATTCCTCTTTAAGTATGTATTTTTTAGTTTAAAGTTTTTTTCTTATCACAATAGGCATTGAGCACTTGCACAAAGCTTCTCGGAACACCGCTCAAAACAGTGACAAACGAGGTCGGCACAGCCGCCATGACTGAAACCAGTTTGCCCAAGAGAACTTCCCGGCTGGGTAATTCGGCCAAAGCGCTAATATCCGCTTTCGTCAATAGCTTGCCGTCGAGCACCCCGACTTTAATTTCCAGTTCAGGATTTTTCTTGGCGAATTCAATCAAAGCTTTCGTCGGTGCTACCGGGTCTTTATAGCTTAAGACAACGGCAACAGGCCATTTGAAATGATCCGAAAGAATTTGGAAGTCAGTCTCTTTCGAGGCAATGCCCAAAAGGGTATTTTTAACAACTTTCAATTCAGCATCGTTCTTACGCAATACGCTTCTCAGGGCTTCCATTTTTAAAACGGTCATCGCGTTGAAGCTGGTCAAAACGCCCAGATTGGCCTGCTTGAGTTTCTCCTGAAGCTCGGATACAATTTGTTCTTTCGTTCTCCTATCCAATATATCAGCCTCCTTTCAAAATTATTTTTACTTGAGGCCGGAGAATCTAGCCACATACAGAGTAGAAAACGGTTTATCCGCCCAAAGCCGATCCCCGTTTCCCGAAAAATGATTACCTCGAAAAATTCAGTAACTATTTTCTATTCCACGAGTCTCGGCAGGCCATTTTCCGTTTAAACTTCCGTACCTGCTGTCTTCGACCTATACTACTGCTACTCATTCGCGGCGCGAATTCGTATTTGCTATTTTAACTTGCGCTCTTAATCTCCAGAGGGTCAATTCGCACGCCCGCACCCATGGTGCTGGATATTGCAATACTCTTAATATAAGTTCCCTTGCTGGATGCCGGTTTCAACTTGATGATGGTTTCCAAAAGTGCATTGACGTTTTCGCTTAATTTTTCAGCGCCAAAAGAAACTTTACCGACCGGCGAATGAACGATGCCCGCTTTTTCCACGCGGAATTCCACTTTGCCGGCCTTAAGCTCTTTCACGGCATTGGCAAGATCAAACGTTACCGTTCCAACCTTAGGATTGGGCATCAAACCACGCGGACCTAAAATTTTAGCAATTTTGCCCACGGAACCCATCATATCCGGCGTAGCGATCACGCGATCAAAATCCAGCCATCCACCTTTAATTTTCTCAATGATTTCATCGTTGCCGACTAAATCCGCACCGGCTTCCAGCGCTTCTTTTTCTTTATCGCCCTTGGCAAAAACCAGCACTCGCACCGTTTTGCCCAGGCCATTGGGAAGAACAACACTGCCCCGAACCATCTGATCGGCATGTGCCGGGTTAACGCCTAAACGGACGGCGGCATCCACAGTCTCGTCGAATTTGGCCCCAACCATTGATACAATCATTTCCGTAGCCTCTTTAAGCGTATAGCGCTTGGTCGGCTCAACCTTAGCTTTCGCAGCTATGATGCGTTTGCCTCGTCTTAACATAATAAAACCTCGTCTTTATTAACCTGCTATTTCAATTCCCATTGACCTTGCCGTACCGGCAATAATCTTGACCGCACCTTCGATGTCCACGGCGTTCAAATCATTGAATTTCAACTGCGCGATGTCTTGAACCTGCTTGGCCGTGACGGTTCCCACTTTTTCCCTCTTGGGATCAGCCGCACCTTTGGCGACTTTGGCCGCCTGTTTGAGTAAGACGGAAGCAGGCGGTGTTTTAGTGATGAAGGTAAATGATCGATCCGCGTAAACCGTAATCACAACGGGAACAATCATCCCTTCCTGACTTTGCGTCAAGGCATTGTAGGCCTTGCAAAACTCCATAATGTTAACGCCGTGCTGTCCTAACGCAGGTCCGATCGGGGGTGATGGTGTCGCCTTTCCCGCTTTAATCTGCAATTTAATATTCGCAATAACTTTTTTTGCCATAACAATCACCTGATCTAAAAATTTTTTAGGCTTTAACCTTACGCCTTGAAATCACTTATCCTTGCATGACCTGGATGAAATCCAATTCCACCGGTGTCGGACGGCCGAAGATACTGACGATCACCCTGAGCTTGCTTTTTTCGGGCCGGACTTCATCAATGACCCCATCAAAATTGGTGAAAGGGCCATCAATAATTTTGACATGATCACCGACATCAAACTTAAATTTGGGTTTCGGCTTAAGGGTCCCTTCATCAATTCTTATCTTCAGATTCTCAACGTCTTTGTCCGGAATCGGTGACGGCTTATCCTTGCTGCCGATAAAACCGGTTACTTTCGGTGTGTTTTTGACGATATGCCAGTTTTCATCGCTCATTTCCATACGCACCAGAATATACCCTGGGAAAAACTTGCGTTTGGATGTTTTCTTCTCTCCCGAAATCAACTCCACAACATCTTCTTCCGGAATAAGAATATCGGAAAAACAATCCTGCGCACCGGCCAGTTCAATTCTTTCCTGAAGGCTCATCTTGACCTTATTCTCAAATCCCGAATAAGTATGTACGACGTACCATTTAAAAGCCATGAAGTTAACCTAAAATAAACTTGACTAATTTTGAGAGAATTAAATCAATAATTCCCAGATAAAGAGCTATGATCGCAACAATAACAATGACAACCCCGGTGGATGCTAATGTTTGTTTCCGGGTCGGCCAGGTGACCTTTTTTAACTCAGACTTCGCCTGGGAAAGAAACTGTACTGCCTTATTCATGATCAACTTTATTTTTTCCATATCATCAGCCCTTTTTCGGGAAAACTGGCAGGCCAGGAGGGACTTGAACCCCCAGCATCCGGATTTGGAGTCCGGCGCTCTATCCATTAGAGCTACTGGCCTATCCGAATTTTAACTATTTCGTTTCCCTGTGCAGTTTGTGTCCACGGCAAAACTTGCAATATTTTTTCATTTCCAGGCGGTTTTGCATGGTACGCTTATTTTTTGTCGTTGTATAATTTCTCTGCTTACAGTCCGTACAAGCTAAAATAATATTATTTCTCATAATTCTCCTTCACTGGAGCCCACGACCAGGATTGAACTGGTGACCTCATCCTTACCAAGGATGTGCTCTACCAACTGAGCTACGTGGGCACGACTCTTAAACTTTTCAACCGGCATTCAAAAAAATACCTGGAGCGGGAAACGGGATTCGAACCCGCGACCCTCAGCTTGGAAGGCTGACGCTCTAGCCCCTGAGCTACTCCCGCTTACCCATTCATAAAAACTGGTGGAGGGGGGAGGGTTCGAACCTCCGTAGGCTCCGCCGGCAGATTTACAGTCTGCTCCCTTTGGCCGCTCGGGAACCCCTCCAGTGATATTACTCATCTGGAGCTGGCGATGGGACTTGAACCCGCAACCTGCTGATTACAAATCAGCTGCTCTACCGATTGAGCTACGCCAGCAAACCCTTTAATTTAAACCATTTCGCATGAGCCCCTCTTTGCTTTAAACGCAAAAAAACAACTACACTGCTTCGTGCGAATTGCGGACTCTAATTTTTATGCTTGTTTTTGTCAAGCAAATTTTTAAATTATTCACAAAAAGATTCGGGAGAAGAACTAAGAGAGAATCTAATCCTTATCGCTAAAATAATCTGCCGAGAAAATATATATTTCAGTTTCTTTATCTTTCCACGCCTTGGGCGGCAGACCGGCTTTATAGCAGGTTTCTTTTAGAAAACTTTCCCTGTCCCAGTCATATTCAGTGGCCACCTGCGGCAAGAGCAAGCCGGAATTATAACCTCGAACAATATACAAGCCATGTTTGCCCACTTCTATTTCATCAATATTTTTAATTTTTTGCAGTGGGCTTAAAACAGATATTTCAAAGCTCAAATCCCGGATCTCTTCGCCTTTGACGGACGGAAAACGCGGATCATGAAAGGCCGCAGCAACAGCCATTTCCTGCACAGTGTCTCCCAGCGGTTTAACCGCCTTGATATAACCGATGCAACCACGCAGGTGTCCCCGTTTCTTTAAGGTGACAAAAGCGCCTCTTTTTTCCTTAAGTATCGGCAAATCAATTGTTAATTTAGGCAATTCTCTATTGCCGGCCTTCGCAATAATCGCCCTTTTGGCTATGTCCAGAAGCGTCTTTTTTTCCTGATCAGTTAATTCCATTTTATCCTCTGTTTTTTATCGATAATAAACGGCTGATGTGTACCCCACCACTGAACTTTTATCGCCCGTTACATCCCCGGAATTTGCATATTTCAGAAGCAGCGAATGACGGGCACCCAGTTTGTGTGCGGCCAGCATGGTCACCGCCATTGGCCCACCGCCACAGGCCTCGGTTTTATCATGAGCCAAACTGTCTAAAAGTCCTTCAGCATCGATATCTTGAATATGCCTGAGCACAATCCCGTCCAGCTCTTTTGCCTTTTTATAATCATGAAAATGAGACAGATCACTGCTTGCAACAATTAATACATGGCGATCTTTAGCCACCTGACAGATAACATCAGCAAGTTCCCGACAGGTTGCAGCGTTCTGATCCCCCATCACTAACGGAATAAAGAGAAAAGCCCCCAGAGCAACTTGCAAGAAGGGAAGTTGAATCTCCAGGGAATGTTCCTGCGCGTGAGCGGCGGGGAGATCGATCATGATGCTGCTGAGCTGTTTCATTTCACAGGCGATATTTTCATCGACAGGAATCACGCCCAGGGGTGTTTCATAAGCCCCTTGACTGTATATGGAAACCCCCCCAAAAGTAACCCTGTGACTTGGCCCGACGAGAATAACTGCATCATATTTTTTACCTTGGATCAGCTTATAGGCATGTGCCGCCACCTGGCCGGAATACATATAACCGGCGTGAGGCACAATTAAGCCGACAACATCGCCTGTAAGCTCCCTATCAGGCACATTTTTTATGTATCTGGCTATATCACCCCTCAAAATGGAAGGATCTTCGGGATACCAGGAACCGGCTATGATAGACTTTCTTAATTTTTCCATGGGTTTATTTTTATTTAAAACGCCAGATTGTCCCCTGCTGACTATCTAAAACCTCAACGCCTGCCGCTGCCAACTGATTTCTCAACACATCCGCTTCCTGCCAAAGGCCTGCTTTTCTGGCCGCTTCTCTTTTTTGAATAAGTTCTGTAATATCGTGATGGAGTGTTTGTTGTCCAAAATCTATTATGCCAAGTATTTCATTTATTTTTTCAAGTGCCTTGACAATTTTCCGGGCATCCGACCTGCTGATGTTTCCTTCAGTCAAAGGCGCGTTTACTTTACCAATAAAATCAAAAAGCGCCGCCAGAGCACCGGATATATTTATATCGTCGTCTAAGGCCTTCTCAAAACCATGATGAAGATCGTAAATCATTTGATCGACATCAGAAAAATTTTGAGCATCATCCTCCATTGCATAAAGCCGGTAAATGAAAGTATCAATTTTTTTAATGGTGTTCCTCGCCATCTGCAAGGCCTTCTCAGAATAACTGATCGGTTTGCGGTAATTCATCCCCAGCAGAAAAAACCGGATATCCCTGCCGTTGTAACCATTTTGCTTCAGATTGGCGATCGTCACCGCATTATTCAGCGAGCGTGACATCTTCCGCCCATCGACCAGGATCAGCTCAGCGCCGATCCAGTAATTTGCACCGCTATGGCCGGAAAACGCCTTGTTAATCGCGACGATATTTTCGCAATGGGGAAAAGTTTCATCAGCCCCGCTGATATGAATATCGTAAGCCGTTCCCAGATATTTTTGGGAAATGGCCGCACATTCCAGATGCCAGCCCGGCCGAATATTGCCCCACTTCGTCTTATGATAAATTCCTCTTTTCAACTCCCCCAGGCCGGCCCTTTTCAGGAGCGCAAAATCCGCCGGGCTGTCTTTTTCATAGTCGTCGAAGTCAATGGATTTGCCTAATCGGGTTTTTGCCAGATCGACATTGGAGAGAAGGCCATAATCAGCCAGTTTGGAAATATCGAAATAAACGGAATGCAATTTCTCGTAGGCATAGCCTTTATCGACTAATTTCTCGACAATCTTGAGCATGGCATCAATATTTTCGGAAGCTTTCACGTAAACATTGCCCGGACGAATATTTAAATATCGCGCATCGTCCAGAAAAATCTGCAAATATTTATTGGAATAATCAGACAGATCCATCGCCGCCTTTTCCGAGCCGCGAATCGACTTATCCGTAAAATCAACGATGTCGAGAACATGTTTAACTTTATATCCTTTGAACGTCAGATAACGACACAGCAAGTCAGACACCACCAGACGCCGGTAATTTCCCAGGTGGGGCGCGTCATGGACGGTCGGGCCGCAGGTACGCATTAACACTTCTTCAGATTTCAGCGGCCGGAAAAGTGTTTTCTGACGTTTCAAGATATTGTAAAGGTTCACCGTGGCCAGTTCTTCTTTGACCGCAAATAACTCCGTGCTTAAATAACGCTCGCCGCTGTCCGGAAAAATGACCACGATCAGACCTTCTTCCATTTTGCAGGCCTTCTCGGCGGCCACAAACATGGCCGCGCCGGAACTCATTCCCGCCAGGATGCCTTCTTCACGGGCAAGCCTGCGGGACATCTCAAAAGCGTCTTCATCCAGAATGTTCACTTTTTCATCGAGACGCTTCTTATCAAAGATCCCCGGGCGGTAGGACTCGCGCATATTTTTGAGCCCCTGAATCTTATGCTGCAAATAAGGTTCGACACCGATAATCTGAATCCGGCCGCTCAACTCCTTGAGCTTTTTGGAAAGACCCATCGCGGTGCCGGTCGTGCCGAGAGTGGTTACGACCATGGTTACTTGACCTGCGGTTTGATCCCAGATTTCCTGAGCCGTTCCCAGATAGTGGGCGGCAATATTGTCTTCGTTGTTAAATTGATCGGTACCGAAATACTTGTCGGGATTTTCTCTCAGCATCCGATAAGCAACTTCAATGGCGCCGTCGGTTCCCAGCGCCGCCGGGGTAAAATGCAGTTCTGCGCCCATCGCCCGCAGAATTTTTTTGCGCTCTTCGCTTGCCGCTTCGGACATCGTGAGACACAGCTTATATCCTTTGGCCGCCGCGATCATGGCCAGTCCTATGCCGGTATTGCCGCTGGTTGCCTCCAGAATAATCTTATTGTGATTTAAGTCTCCCCTTTTTTCGGCATTTTCAACCATAACCAGGGCCGTGCGGTCTTTAATGGAACCACCCGGATTGGCGGACTCGAGCTTGGCAAAAATTTTCACCTTTTTATTCGGATTGAGTCTCGTTATTTCAACAAGAGGCGTGTTGCCGATACGATCAATAATACTTTTATAAGCGTTCATCATAAAATACGGCCTGTTTATAAATAATCATTCTTTTATCGACAAAAGGTTCTTGAGGGGTCAAAAAATCATTCTGGATAAATGGTGGATCAGCTGTCCATTTTGGGCAGAGGAATTTTTATAAACGAAATACCTTCTTCTTTTAAGCTCGCTTCTTCCTGCGACGTCGTCGTCCCTTTAATATTTCGTTTTTCTTCATCGCCATAGTGTATTTTCAGCGCAACTTCGGCAAATTTATTTCCAACATCTTCAAAGTTGTTTTCAATAAACTGCTGCAACCATTGAAGAGCCTTGCCCGGGGGAATATCTTTCTCATTATTCTTGTCCGCCGTTTTTGCATCCTTCCCCATGATGGTAATGGAAGAAGGCGCTATTTCCACATTGGAACTATTACAAACGGGACAGCAGATTAACCGCTGAGCGTTTTGCTCAATCCAGGCCTGGCGGTCTTTAAACCAGCCTTCAAACTTATGACCGTTCTCACATTTCACATCGTAAATAATCACGTGTCGGATACCCTCTTTGAGACCTTTGAAAAACGCCTCATTTGTCATTGTGAGCGAAGCGAAGCAATCTCGTAAGCATTCGATGATTCATGAGATTGCCACGGCGCTGCGCGCCTCGCAATGACAGAAAGGACAGAAATTCAAAGGTCTCTCTTTGCTAAAAATAACTAAATATCATCTTCAATAAAAACATGTGGACATTTCGCGATAAATTTTATAATGTCCCTGCCCGTGTCGGGATGTGGCCCAGCTTGGTAGGGCACTGCGTTCGGGACGCAGGAGTCGCGCGTTCAAATCGCGCCATCCCGACCATTTTTTTCTTCTTCAGCCCACAACCGACGCCATCTTGAAGATCGGCAGATACATGGCGACAATCATCCCACCGACAATTCCTCCCAGGAAAACCATCATCACCGGTTCCAACAGGGATGTCATGGCATCCACCGCCGTATCCACTTCATCATCATAGAAATCAGCAATTTTATTGAGCATGGAGTCCAGAGCACCGGTGGCTTCACCCACCGCAATCATCTGGACAACCATCGACGGGAAAATGCCTGTTTCAGACAACGGCTCTGCTATAGACTGGCCTTCGCTGATACTTTGACGCGTTTTCATCAAAGCATTTTCAACCACCACATTGCCCGATGTTTTACTGACGATATTCAATCCTTCCAAAATCGGCACGCCGGAGCTCATCATCGTCGCCATCGTCCGGGAGAACTTGGCTACAGCCACTTTTTTAAACACCGGTCCGAAAACCGGCGCTTTGAGCAGGGCCGAATCCATCATCCAGCGGCCTTTCTTTGTTTTATAAAATCGATTAAAGGCAATCACCAGCACAACGATCACAGCAAAGATCGCCCACCAATAAGTCTGGGCAAATTCGCTCATCGCCACAATCATCGCCGTCGGACCGGGAAGTTCACCACCCATCCCTTCAAACATTTTCTGAAATACGGGAATAACTTTGATCAGAAGCAAAGCAACGACTGCAACAGAAATGACAAGAACCGCTATCGGGTATGTCATGGCGCTTTTGACTTTTCTTTTCAATTTCATCGCTTTTTCCAGATAATTGGAAAGACGTTCCAAAACAACATCCAAAATACCGCCCGCTTCGCCGGCAGCAATTAAGTTGACAAACAGTTCATCAAATACTTTCGGATATTTTTTCAGTGCATCCGTCAGGCTGGTGCCGCCCTCAATATTTTCCTTAACAGACCGGATAATTTTGGCAAAAGCCTTATTTTTCTCCTGCTGGGCCAGCAGATCCAGGCATTGAATGAGCGGCAAGCCGGCATTAATCATCGTAGAAAAAATCCGGCAGAAAACCACAACGTCTTTTTCTTTCACACCCCCTGCCAGGAACGGAACATACTCCAGCAGATCTTTCGGCTTTTTTCGAACATCGATGGACTTAAATCCCTGCCGTCTCAAAAGCGAACGGGCAGCCAACTCATCGGCAGCTTCTATCTCGCCTTTTTTCGTTTCGTCCTTTTTCGTTGTTCCCGCCCAAAGGAAGACCGGCATAGTTGACAACCCTTCTTTTTAAGGAGTAGCTTATTTACGGATGCATCATAAACTATCTTCCATGTCGTTTCAACAAGTTAAATTAAAAATAAATACTTTATCCCCGAGCTGCCTTTACTTACTATTTGGTGTTTTTTCCTGTCTGCGCTGAAGAAAGATTTCATACTGAATGATCCCCGCCGCAACAGCGACATTGAAGGAGTCAAAGTTTCCCGCCATCGGAATCGTGACTAAAAAATCGCATTTTTTCTTTACCAGCGGTCGTATTCCCCTGGCTTCGCTCCCCAGAACCAAGACCACCGGACCGTTAAAATTCTGTTCTCTGATGTTCTTTCCCCCTTGGGCATCAGCGCCATAAATCCAGAAACCTTTATCTTTTAAATAATCAATCGTCTGGGATAAATTTGTCACACGGGCAATGGGCAGCTGTTCGGCGCTGCCGGCAGACACTTTAATCACCGCCGGCGTGACCGAGGCCGCGCGATCGGTCGGAATGACCACGCCATTGGCGCCCAGGCAATGAGCGCTGCGGATAATCGATCCCAGATTTTGCGGATCGAGAATGCTGTCGAGTATTAAAACAAGATCTTGCGATAAATGAGGATTGCGGTTTTTCAACAAGTCGTCTAACTCGGCGTACACAAATGAATCGCGAAACCCGACCATCCCCTGATGATCCGTTCCACCCGTCAATTCATCAAGATATTGACGTTCTCTCCACTCCACCGGTATCTTCTTTTGACGGGCGGCATCCACAATTTCTTTGGCGGACGAACCGCCGCGACCGCTGGCAATAATAATTTTTTTCAGGGGAGAAGCCTCTTGGGCGAGAAGAATCTTAATGGGATTGATGCCGTAAACGACCTCCATACTTTGCCTTCTATTCACAAAACGAAATAATCATATGCTGTTTTGTTGAGCCAGACCGTCGGCAATCTCCTGGATGATCCGGCGGCATGCGGTGAGCGGATCTTTGG
Source organism: Smithellaceae bacterium (assembly GCA_030690945.1). Classification (GTDB taxonomy): domain Bacteria; phylum Desulfobacterota; class Syntrophia; order Syntrophales; family Smithellaceae; genus UBA8904. The sequence continues at coordinate 109,873 of JAUYFM010000041.1, forward strand.
CCTGTCGGATGGGCCTGCCCACAACAATGTAATCGGCGCCTGCTTGAATCGCCTCAAAGGCACTGAGCGTCCTTTTTTGATCATCTTTTACCGGCTCGTCGGCGCTACGGATACCAGGCGTCACAATAACAAAATCTTCTCCCAAATCACGTCGAAGCGCAACAATATCCTGGGGCGAGGCCACGACGCCTGACGCCCCCGACTTTTTCGCCATTTTCGCCAGGCGAAGCACTAACTCACTCGTGGTGGTTTCAAATCCAATCTCCGCAAGATCGCTGTTATTCAAACTGGTCAACACCGTCACCGCCAGAACAACGGGGCTTTCGATGCCGCGCTTTTCGGCGCAGGCGGCCACAGCGTCGACGGTTTCCCGAATCATCCTCGCGCCGCCCGCCGCATGGATGTTGAACATATCCACATTCAGTCCAACGGCAGCTTCAGCGGCGCGGGCCACCGTATTGGGAATATCGTGAAATTTCAAATCCAGAAATACCCGGCTGCCTTTTTGCTTGATGCTTTCAACAATCTTCGGCCCGACAGCTGTAAACAATTCCTTGCCGACTTTAAACATGCCCACATGACCGGAAAGAAGCTCTATCCAGGATAAAGCCTCCTCGTATCCGGCGGCATCCAAAGCAAAAATCAGCTTATCTGCGGGCTCTCTACTCGAGATATTCTTCATCGCCAATGAACTCTGTGTTATCCGGAATCGGTTTAAAATCTTCCTGGGATCCTTTTAAAAATTCAGGATGGGCGTAAACAACCTTCCCTGCCGCAATTTCTCTCAGCGCCAGCACAATTTCCCGATTTTTACTTTCCATGAGCGGTTTGGAACCTTTGAGCAACTGGCGCGCCCGCTTGGAAGCCAGCGACACCAGACCAAATCGGGTTTCGGCCACCAATAAGGAATCTTCTACTGTAATTCTTGCCATGAATCTGATACCTCCTGAACATCTCTATCTAACATGATTTAAAAAAACGATCGATTTTACCGTGTAAACGGTTTGTTTTACATTTTTCTGCGCGGTAAATCGCGATCAGCTCTCGGGCAGCCGTTTCCAGATCTTCGTTAAAAACGGTGTAGTCATACCACAAAACTTCTTTTAATTCACTCTCGGCTTGCGTAAACCGTGTTTTTATCGCTTCCGGGCTTTCATGTCCCCGCTTTTTCAGCCGATTCAGAAGCTCGTCTAAAGAGGGAGGGAGCACAAAAACAAAAATGCCGTCTTCAAATTTTTTCTTAATTTCTTTTGCGCCACGCGGCTCGATATCGAGCAATAAATCTTTTCCTTTGCCTAAAACTTCATGCATCGCCTTGCCGGACGTACCATAAAAGTGTCCGTAATTCTCTATCCATTCGACAAACTCACCCTGATCAATCCGTCGCTGAAAATCTTCACGGGAAATAAAATGATAGTCCTTTCCGTTCACCTCATTGGGGCGCGGCGTCCTTGAGGTATAGGAAACGGAAAATTCAATTTCAGGACATGCCGCAAGCAACCTTCGGCAAATACTGCTTTTTCCCGCCCCTGAAGGCGCGGACAGCACGATGAATAATCCCTGATCCGACATATTCCTACTCGATATTCTGCGCCTGCTCGCGCAACTTGCCCAACTCACTTTTGGCGTCGATGACCAGACGGGCAATTTCCACATCATTGCCTTTGGACCCTATCGTATTAATTTCACGGTTCATTTCCTGCAGAAGGAAGTCGATCTTCCTGCCTTCCGCCTCGTCGCTTTGCAGTAGAGTTTCAAATTGACTTATATGGCTTTGCATCCGGACAATCTCTTCGGTAATATCGCATCGATCCGCCATAAGCGCCACTTCCTGAGCCAGACGGGCAGCGTCAAGATCGAATCCCGCCGTCAGTTCCTTAATTCTGTCTGCAAGACGTTTCTGATAATCCAGCACAACCTGCGGCGCACGCGACCGAATGGTTTCCATCGTCTCGCCAATGGTCCGAAGTCTCATTTGCATATCCGAGAACAACGAAATCCCTTCATCCTGTCTCATGTTGACCAGCATCGACAGCGCTTCTTGCAGTGTCATCTCCACCTGATTTAAAAAAACGGCATCCAACTGCGTATCCGCAGGCGGCGTGAAAATATCCCGAAAGCTGCTGAGGTTCTTAAGACTGATCGGTTCGGTTATATTGAATTCATTTTTCAGCCGGATCAAAACATCAAAGTAGTTGCGCGCAACCTCCATATTCAAATTCACCCTGGATGGTTCGGCGCCCTCTCCCTCCAACCGGATCGAAATATCAATGCGGCCGCGTTTGAATCTTTCCCCTATTTTCTTTTTATACTCCATCTCCAGCGGGTAAATCGCGGCGGGCATTCTGAGAGCAATTTCCAGAAAGCGATGGTTGACGGATTTGGCTTCCACCACAATATTCCGGCCGTCACAAACCGCTTCCACCCGGCCGTAACCGGTCATACTTTTAATCATGTTCAAACCTTCTTGCGAAATTATTTTGTTCTATATCGGCTCAGTCATTTTCGATGACCTCGTAAAAAGGCGAAAAATGCACATTATGTCATTTCGACCGAAGGGAGAAATCTTGAAATAATTGAAGATTTCTCGTCGCTTCGCTCCTCGAAATGACAAAATGTGACTTTTTACGAGACCATCATTTTTAACTGCAATAAATACCGCGACCGGATAGCGCTTAACATGGATAACTGCTTCTCGTCTGCGTAATCCGGATACGTCCAGGGCAAAGAACAAAACTTCTTTCCCTGATAAATCAATGTCAGATCCGCGTAAATTCCGTCGCGCAAATAAGGCCTGTGCGAATAACCCTTACCGGTGGCCAGAATCAGATGAGCCTGAGACAGATAACCGGGATCAATGTTCACGTGCCTGCGATCATCAACGGCCGATTCTTTTTCAATATCATTCGTCGCAAGCTTGATATCCGGTAATGCTTCCGGCCGGATTAACTTTTCCATCGACAGAAAGCGCCGGACAAGCCCCTGCCCCATTTCCGGGTTATAATAATCCGTATAATCAAAGAGGTTCTGTTCGCTAACGAAATCAGGCTGACCATAAAGAGCAGACAACCTGTTGATGGTATCGTTTAATATCCCGGCCGCCGGGGCAAAAACGCTGAAGACCAGTTTGACCGGCAGGGCCTGCGTCGGTTTGCTCATAATACGCTGATCAATTCTTCCCTGGAGACCGTGGACGTTCCCACCTTACCCACAACAATACCTGCGGCATGGTTGGCCAGAGATGTTGCCTCCTTCAGATTCGCCTGCGCAGCCAGCGCCAGCGCCAGCACACCGATGACGGTATCCCCCGCGCCCGTCACATCGTAAACTTCCTTTGCTTGCGCCGGAAAGTGCGTGTGGTCGATCTTACGCCCCTTTTCGAAAAGGCTCATGCCTTCTTCACCCCGCGTCACCAGCAGGGCCTGGAAATCAAATTTTGTAAGCAGCGTTTCCCCCAGCGTTAAAAGATCATCTCCGTTGGCAATCTCCATACCGGCGGCGCGCTGGGCTTCATGATGATTGGGCGTAATGACATGGGCGCCCGCGTAAATTGAAAAATCACTTTGCTTCGGATCAACACACAAAAATATTTTTGCATCCCGGGCAATGCTTTTTATGCCGTCCATCAGCTCTTTGGATATGACCCCTTTGCTGTAATCGGAAATCACGATGGCGCCGATCTTACCGCGCAGGGATTTCACATAGGCAAGAATTTTGTCGCAACTAGCCATGGGAATAGGCTTTCTGCTTTCCTGGTCAAACCGAACGATTTGCTGCCCGTGTGCGACAATTCTCGTCTTGAGCGTTGTCGGCCTTCCCTTCTCGACAATAATACCACCCGTATCGATGTCACGTTCTCTCAACTGTTTGATTAAACCCTTGCCGATATCATCAGCGCCGATCACACCGGCCACAAAAACCTGACCGCCCATGGCATAGATCGTATTGAGCACATTGGCACAGCCGCCCAGCATCACAGAGTCTTTCTGAACATCGACCACCGGCACCGGCGCCTCGGGGGAAACTCGCGCTACCTTACCCCAGATGAAATGATCGACCATGACATCTCCGACGACCAGCACACCGGAACTCGGGAAATTCGCAATGATTTCCAAAGCTTTTTTTTTCGCGATCCGCTTATCCACGTGTCAAAAAACTCCTGAAAAATTAAGATCCTAAAAAGAAAAAAGCGCCGTATGCGCTAGGTTTTTGATTTAAAAAGTTGGGGGATGTTATTACTAAGGACCGGATTTGTCAATTATTTTAATCAGGAAGTTTTTGTCGGGAATTTCCGAATGAAACGGAAATTAAGGACCGAATGCATACATCCAATGCAGTCATCGATGACGCACCCCAACATCTTGCGGTCAGTTTTCAATGACAGATTAGTGGACTTTTTAATATTGTAGCGTATAGTATCAACACAAGTTAAGTGAACATCCAGGAGGGTGTCATGCATCTGAGAACTTCGGATCTTGCGGTCATGAGTCTTGGGTTTGGCGGATACACCTGCAATTGGGGCACGCATTTCTGCGGGCTGTATGAATCAGAGGCTGAAAGAGACTTGATCATGTTCGGCTACCTCGCCCAGGGCCTTCGGGAACGAGAGCTTCTCGTCTGTTGCCCCGACGAGAAGCACTACGATCACGCGCTCGACAGTGTCCACGCGCTGTGTCCGGATGTTGAACGTCCAGATCCGGATTCCTTCAGGCTGTTTCATTCCCATGAGCTGTACTATCCCGAGGGCCACTTTTCCCCACAGGACATGCTGAAGGCCCATAACGATATCTGGGATGAGAACCTGCAAAACGGCGAGAGAAACGTGCGGGGAACGGCGGAGATGCTCTGGGCCCTGACAAAGATTCCGGGGATCGAGCATCTCATGGCCTACGAATCGCTTCTCAATACCTTCATCTGGGGCAAGGCCTGGATCAGTATCTGTCTCTATGACGTCAACCGTTTCCCGGGATCTACAATCATGAAGGTCCTGCAGGTCCACCCGTTCGTCATCACGGGAGGGGGCATCTACGAGAACCCCTATTTTGTTCGCCCCGAGCAATGGCTTGCCGAACACGCGCCGGAATTCCTCCAGATCCTTGAGAGCCGGTTATGAAGCTGTCACACGAAGTATTATTGGCTCTCGCATACGTGTCGCAGATAACCGATCCCGATTCGGTGAGATCACGATTTATCGAATCTCTCAACGCGCTCGATAAGGCTTTCGCCTTCGAGTTTGTTGATTGTTTTCCTCCCGGAGTTCCGGAATACCGCGTCCTGCCCATTGCAACACTTCGCTCATCCTTCGGGTACGCCGTAATGGCGGAAGGACCGGAAACCCCAGAGGCCGAGCGAGCCATCTTCAGAACCGCCTTCCAATTTCTAGCGGTCCTCCTGGAAAACAGGATGCAGGCGCGCGCCCTGGAATCAACGAACATATCGCTGTTGAAGGAAAGTGAAAACAAATATCGCCTGCTCGCTGATCATGTCAGTGACGTCATTTTCGTTTTGGATATGAATCTGAAATACACCTATATCAGCCCTTCTGTAAAAGTCCTGAGAGGATATGAACCAGAAGAGGTGTTGAAACAACCGACCATTAACTCGTTGACGCCCGCTTCCTGGGATCTGGCCAGGAGGACCCTATCTGAGGTTATGGAGCTGGGAAAATCCGAACATACGGATATTCCCAGCTCCCGGACGCTTCAACTGGAAGTGAATCGAAAAGATGGGACCACCGTGTGGACGGAGATGAAGTTTTCGTTTATCAGAAATGAAGATCAGCAACCGGTCGGCATTCTTGGCTTAACCCGTGACATTACCGACCGCAAACGGGCCGAGGTGGAACTGAAGGAAACCCTCGACAGTCTCAGGAAGGCATTTGGCGCCATAGTTCAGGTCATGGTGTCGGCTGTGGAGTCAAGAGATCCCTATACGGCCGGTCATCAGATCCGTTCGGCCGATCTTGCCCGCGCTATAGCCACGGAGATGGGATTACCTCAAAATACAATCGAGGGACTCCGTATGGCAGGGGCCATCCATGACATCGGGAAACTATCTATTCCTGCGGAGATATTGTCGAAGCCTACCAAACTGACAAACCTTGAGTTTTCCCTGATCAAAGAGCACTCCCGGAAAGGGTACGAGATGCTGAAGGATGTGGAATCTCCCTGGCCCCTGGCAGAGATTGTTTACCAGCACCATGAACGAATGGACGGCTCCGGCTATCCCAGAAATCTGAAGGGAAAAGAAATTCTCATGGAGGCCCGTATTCTCATGGTTGCCGACGTGGTGGAAGCCATGGCCTCCCACCGGCCCTATCGTCCCGGCCTGGG
>JAUYFM010000014.1 GCA_030690945.1 Smithellaceae bacterium
TTATATCGTGAACTCATTATCGGGCCATGGCGCGTAATGTATAGAGTATCGGAAGACAGCGTTTATGTTTTATCTGTTTTGGATTCGCGACAAAATGTTGAGGATATTCTTCTGCAAAGACTTATCGCATTGAAATAAAAATGCCAACACCGCAATGCAGCCGATCGCTCCGGATCAGCTTTGCGTTATAAGGAAGATCATGAAAAAAGCAATTGTGATTGGAGCCAGCTCAGGAATCGGACGCGAGTTAGCCAAGGTTCTGTCCGGAAACGGTTATGCAGTTGGTGTCATGGCGAGAAGATCTCTTTTGTTAAATGAACTCCGTAACGAAATCAAGGGCCGGCTCCTTGTTCAGGAAATCGATGCGGCAGATACCGAAACAGCAATGGGAATACTGGCAAGCTTCATAGAAAAAATGGGCGACATAGAGCTTGTTGTTATAAGTGCAGGTATAGGAGATATAAATGACGATCTTAAATGGCCGTTGGAACGTGAAACCATCAGGACAAATGTCACCGGGTTTGCTGCTCTTGCTAATGTTGCCATTCACCACTTCATTAATAAGGGCGCAGGACATCTTGTATGTATTTCGTCGATAGCCGCACTGCGTGGGGGGAGAGAGTCACCAGCTTACAATGCGTCGAAGGCTTTTGAATCCAATTATCTGGAAGGCCTTAGACAGAAGGTTAGGAAATTGGGGCTACCAATCACAATCACTGATATAAAACCTGGATTTGTCAAGACGGACATGGCCAAGGGAGAAGGTATTTTTTGGGCTGCGTCGGCGGATAAAGCAGCTATGCAAATCTACGATGCAATAAAAAGAAAGAAAGCCCATGCCTATATTACGCGCCGGTGGAGATTAATAGCTTGGCTAATAAAGTTGTTGCCCGGATTCGTCTATGAAAGGTTATGATTCTTATAACCAGCTAACCCACCGGACAGCTTTCAGCCGCCGGTGATGCCGCCGTTATAAAATATATTGTAAATACATTTGTAAATATATTGATTTTGTGATATTATTGAACCATGAAAAAAGTTAGATGGGATGAAGAAAAAAATAAGATTCTCAAGGAAGAGAGAGGTGTTTCGTTTGAAGAACTTTTAGATTCAACATTTTTAGGAGCTGAAAAACATCGTACGAGAAATAATCAAATGGTTTTGTTATATGAATACAAGAAATATGTCTGGGTTGTGCCTTGTGTTGTTGAGGATAAATATATTTTTCTGAAAACAATGTTTCCTGGTCGCAAATATACAAAAATGTTTAAAAGTAAAGAAGGTGAAAAATGAAAAAACTAAGATTAACAAAAGAAGAAAAAGAAATTGAAAATGCTTTGTTAGGCGGAGAGTTCAAACCATTAAAGGGCAAGGAACTAGAAAAAATAGAAAACGTTCTCAAGGCAAGAAAAAAAGACATAACTATGACCATCAGAGTTAATAGCGAAGATATTGAAAGAATAAAAGATAAAGCAAATAAATTGGGTATAAAGTACCAATCATATATTTCGGAAATTATACATCAAGTTGCTCAATAGATGACTCTATTGAATGAAATTTTATAACCGCATGCAACTGACGCGCTTCGCGGGCAGCTGATGCGGCTCGTTAGCGGTATGAATAATCCTTAGAAGTCTGGCTTTATGTCTTGGAGAGTTCGATAAAAAATCAAAACCAAAAGGTGAATAATTAGTCTTGAAGGAATCATCTTCCCGAAATTCCGAATATACAGGTTAGGATATCAATGGTATACTAAAGGTGAAAAGGAATAATCAGAAAGAGAGGATGTTGCCATGAATACCAAAGAGGAACTTATAAGCGAGATCGAGAAAACTCCCGAGCCTTTTCTCTCTGAGGTCCTCGATTTTGTCCACTTCCTGAAAGCAAAAGCCAGCCGGGAAAAGTTGGATATCGCCGTGATGAGCGAATCATCTTTAGCAAAAGATTGGCTGAAGCAGGAGGAGGATGAAGCATGGCAAAGTTTGTGAAGGGTGATGTTGTTGTCATTCCTTTCCCCTTTTCTGATCTAAGCCAATCCAAAAGACGCCCGGCTCTTGTTTTGGCTGTGCTTCAAGGAAGCGACCTCATTCTCTGCCAGATAACAAGTAAAAGTATTAAGGACAATTATGCGATTTCTGTCGACCAAAACGATTTCGAGTCTGGTAAACTAAACCAGGAGGGCAATATAAGACCCAACAGACTCTTCACCGCAGATAATCAGATCATTCTGTACCGTATCGGCAACATAAAGAAAATCAAACTTGACCAAGTCATCAACAAGATTGTTGAAATCATAAAGGAATAATTTTTGAAGCCGCTAACAAAACGCTTCACAGGATCGGCGTGCACGCACGCCTCCCGGTGAGCTTTGGCGTGAGCCGTCATAAAAATAAAAGATATGGAGTTTAAAATGATCATAAGGAATGAAACAAGTTCAGATATTGAAACAATATCGAAAGTAACCAGTGCCGCCTTCGAGAATCTTGCAATTAGTCATCATACAGAACAATACATAATAAATGCACTACGTGAGGCCAATGCGTTGACTATCTCGCTGGTCGCGGAGATTGATGGGCAGGTGGTAGGTCATATTGCTTTTTCGCCGGTAACAATTTCCGACGGTACAATAGGTTGGTACGGCCTCGGTCCGGTTTCTGTATTGCCGGAGTATCAAAAAAAAGGAATTGGGAAATCCCTTATCGGTGAAGGGGTGTCTTTACTTAAAGAGTTGGGCGGCCAAGGTTGCGTTCTCGTGGGTCATCCGGCCTACTATAAGCGGTTAGGTTTCCAGAATTTCCCGGAACTGGTTTGCGAGGGAGTTCCTCAAGAAGTTTTCTTTGCCTTGCCGTTTACCGAAAAGGTTTCAAAAGGCATCGTTGTGTTTCATGAAGGGTTCTTGGCAAAGTGCTAACTTAAGGCAATCCAGCCGATCGTTGCACTCCGGCTGATTTCGTTGTTACGCGAAAAGAATACTAAATTTAATTTGCTTCCCTTTTCATTGGTATGATATAATGGAATACCACTGAACTGTAAGGAGGTTGATTATGGGAAAAGCAAAAATAGCAATTACAATGGACGCCGAATTTATCGGTGAATTGGATAGACTGGTCGAGGAGAATTATTTTCAAAATCGCAGCCAGGCAATCTGTGATGCTGTGCGCGAAAAACTCGCCAGAATGAAGCGCAGTCGGCTATCTATTGAATGCGCAAAACTCGATCCGAAATTTGAAAAAGCTATGGCGGAAGAAGGATTAGCTGAGGATGTGAGCCAATGGCCAGAATATTGAGAGGTGAAATTCGGTGGGCGGATTTGAATCCCGTGCGAGGTCATGAACAGGCAGGCTTGCGTCCTGTGCTCATTCTGAGCCACGACATTTTTAATGAAAGCTCAGGCACAGTTATAGCCGTGGCTATTACAAGCCAACCACAAAAAGCTGGATTCCCATTAACCCTTGAACTGAAATCTCCAAATTTACCCAAGAAATCATGGCTTAAAATTAGTCAAATCCGAACCCTGTCTGTAGAAAGAATTGGGAAAGTCATTGGCAAAGCATCTCTGGAAGAGTTGAATCAGGCCATAGAAGGATTGAATGAAATTATTGCGTAAAAAAAGCAATCCAGACGATCGCTACGCTCCGGGTGATTTTTTCGTTCGGCATCAATATAATTGACAAAACCATATCGATCATGATACCGTAGCACAAAATAGATCGATGGAGGTATTGGCATGCAAACGGTAACTGTATCACCAAAATATCAAGTCGTTATACCTAAAACCGTCAGGGAGGCATTAAAGCTTCATCCGGGCCAAAAAATGCAAATTGTTGAATATGCCGGTCGCATTGAACTTATACCGGAACGAGACATTAAAGAACTTCGTGGATTTCTCAAAGGCATCAACACTGAATTCAAACGAGAGGAAGATAGGGTATGAATATTGTAGATTCTTCCGGCTGGCTTGCATACTTCGCCGATGAGCCTAATGCCAAGCATTTCCTTCCCCCACTGAGTGATTCGGATTTACTTGTTGTTCCAGTGATCACAATATACGAAGTCTTCAAGGTCGTTCTGCGGGAGTCCAGTGAGAATGAAGCATTGCAGGCGGTCGTTGCTATGCAAAAAGGAAAGGTTGTGGATCTAAGCACACCACTGGCAATAGCGGCTTCAAGGCTGAGCTTAGAGCATCAACTTCCAATGGCGGACAGCATTATTCTCGTAACAGCGCAAGAATTCAAGGCCATTATATGGACACAAGATTCAGATTTTAAAAATATTAGCAAGGTAAAGTACTTTCCCAAAAAATAAAGCCCAACAAGATCAATCCAGTCGATCGCTACGTTAACATATCCTTCCCAGGTAAAATTATGGAATGCAAAAAGGAATCCAATCTGAAAATATGCAGTTGCTCTTACGAGCCGTGCAGCCGGAAAGGAATCTGCTGCGATTGTATGGCGTATCATCTTCCCAAAAGGCAGTTGCCGGGATGCTTTTTTCCGAAAGACGCGGAAAAAACATACAATCGTTCCTTTGAAAATTTCGCCGAACTGGTAGCGACAAAGCGGGTATGAGCCATCCGCTATGCTATGAGCTATCAGCTATCCACTATCCGCTAAAAACCCCGATTGACAAAATTCTGCAACCATGTTCAGAAGTAAATAAATGTGAGCAAAACATAACATCATGGGAGGTTCTACTATAATATGGAAAGCTTGAAAGACCTGCAATTGCGCTACGAATCCCTTAAAGGGCTGGGTTTGAAATTGAATATCGAACGCGGACAGCCCGGCGACGATAATTTTAATTTATCAAATGCCCTGCTCAACATTGTGACGGAAAAGGACATTATGACCAAGAGCGGTTTCGATATCCGCAATTACCCGGGAGGCGTTCTGGGCCTGCCGGAGGCTCGTGAATTGTTTTGCGGCATTTTGGGCGCTAAACCGGAGGAAACACTGGTCGGCAATAATGCCAGCCTGCTCATCCTCTCCAAGGTCCTGATGTGGGCACTGCTGCGCGGCCTGGTGGGAAGTCCCGCGCCCTGGAACAAAATCGACAAGCCCAAGATGATCGTCACCGTGCCCGGCTACGACCGTCATTTCCTGCTGCTTTCCGAAATGGGATTCGAGATGATCCAGGTTAAAATGACCCCGGACGGGCCTGATATGGCGGAAGTCGAAAAAGCCGTGGCGGATCCGGCCGTGAAGGGAATCCTTTTTGTCCCCACCTACTCCAATCCCACCGGTGATACGGTTTCCGATGAAACGGTAACGAGGCTGGCTTCGATGAAAACAGCCGCGCCGGACTTTACCATTTTCGCCGATGACGCGTATGTTGTCCACCATCTGGTTGGTGATCCCAAAAAGCCGAAAAATCTGCTGCGCGCCTGCGAAGAAGCCGGTAATCCCAACCGGGTGTACCTCTTCAGCTCAACATCCAAAATTACCTTCTCCAGTTCCGGTCTGGGTTTTATGGCAACCAGCGTCGCAAACCTTACGTATATTTCCAAGCTCTTCGGAACGATGTTTATCGGCCCCAACAAGGCGGAACAATTGCGTCATGTGAAATTCCTCAGTGCGTATCCGGGCGGGGTGGTCGGTCTGATGAAAGAGCACGCCAAATTGCTGAAACCCAAATTCGACATCGCTGAAAAAGTGTTGTCTCAGGAACTGGGTTCTAGCGGACTGGCTACCTGGAGCAAGCCGGAAGGCGGTTATTTCATAAGCCTGGATACGGTCAAGCCGGTCGCCAAACGAGCCGTGGCGTTATGCAAAGAAGCAGGCGTGGCCATCACACCGGCCGGCGCGACGTTTCCTTTTGGCAAGGACCCGAAAGATACCAACATACGCATTTCACCGACCCGGCCGCCGGTTGCCGAATTGGAAAAAGCCATCGAAGTGCTGGCCGTATGTATCAAACTCGCTTCAGCGGAATTGGACGGCGCCGGGAAATAGAAATGATAAAATAAGCGGTCATTGTTGAAGATCAAAAAGCCGTTCGCTTTAAAATCGGTTTGCTCAAACCATAAAAAACCCCCTCAGTCTATATGGACCTGAGGGGGCTATATTACACAGATCATGTTTTTTTGTAGCGGCTGTCTCTTTACTACTTTCTATCAGGTCACAATGTTCTTCACAGCATCAATAACCGGGTTGGTAAACAGCGCCATCAAAATGGTGTAGAGGGCAAAGGCGCCAACAACTTCCGCCGTGTACATCTTGTTATATTTTCTTTTTAAAGAAACCAGGATCAATCCGCCCACGATTAAGCATCCCAGTTGA
>JAUYFM010000047.1 GCA_030690945.1 Smithellaceae bacterium
AGAGCTACCGGCTCAGGGAGGCTTCTAAAAGACTTGCGTTAGAAAAGAAAAACAACTAAATAAAACTCCGTTCTGCCGACACTGGGGTGGGGGATTTTGACCCGGCCACGGATGGGGGATTTTCAAGTGGCCATCCGGGTCCAATATAACCTCCAATTATCATAGAAATTAATGCTAATAAAACGGACGTCCCAGATATATAGAATTTATCGACGCAAGTTGATAGATAGTCACCAGATGAAAAAAAATATGATACTTCAATATTATAGTAACCTAAAAAATATTTATTATAGATATATCCAGTTAATAGAAACATCATTGATATAACTGCAAATAGAAAGGTGACTAATTGAGAGGAAAAATGAATCTTGGGAAGGATGGCAGATATACGTGAAGATCTTATGTGATTTAAATTCTCTCGATACTTCTTCTTTTCATTTTTCAGCCTATTCCTTATTTCGATTTCCTTTTCTCTGAATGATTCATTTGCTAAAGGTTTTGCATCTTGATTGTATTTAATTGATTTATCGAAACACTCGTCGGATAAAATTTTTGAACGCTCTGATGAAAAGTTAGATGAAGAATAAGAAGAATGGTAAAAAGCTTCAATTAAATGATAATCAGATATAATTCTTTTCAAATCATCATTTTCCAAAACTAAACTTTTTTCATTATCTATTATATCTCTTTCTTTTTGAACAAAATCTAAATACTCCTCCGGAATTTTTTCATGCATATAGTAGGTCGATATTACAAGTGACAAATTTGTAATATAAGGAATTTTTTTATCTTTGTATTTTTGTAGAAAAACATTCTTTAAAGTCAGGTTAAAAAGACTAAAATTAGCTCCACTAATTTTCAGGATTTTTTTAAATCGAATTCTTAAACCCCATAATCTCATCTTCAAGCTCAAAGTTATGAGCCGTAAATACAAAGCTTCTCTCACATTTGAGATCGTGGGTTTATTTGATTTTAAGTCTTTCATTTCGAATCCCTTTATTAAGTTACTAGGGTGAAGAAAGCCATGGTGTGTATTTATCAATTAACCCAAAATATTTGATAATTCAAGGTAAAATCCGACAAGCTAAAAAATATTATATTTAAGTTAGCTTTTTGTTTTTCCGATGTTACTCATTGAAATATTGTAAAATAAAATGCATTAGAAAATTAACATTTCAGGAAGCAGTGCTTGCTGCATTCATCTATAAAATTTTAACCTTATAGAATAAATAAAATTGATGATTATAAGTTGAAAGATGACAGGGCGCAAACATTTCTACGTGTTATAGGTTCTATTATAATAATCTCAGCCAACTCCCTTTATTGGCTGCAATAAGTTCTGCAACATCTTTATGACCCTTAATGGTGGCATCATGAAGCGGGGTGTGCTTCACACTATCTATTGCGTTCACATCCGCCCCTTTCACAATAAGAAGGTCCGCCATATCTTTATGACCCTCTGAGGCAGCACAATGCAGCGGGGTATGCATCAAATCTGTTTTGGCATTCACATCCGCGCCTTTTGCAATGAGAATTTCTGCCACTTCTTTATTTCCACTGATAGCAGAAAAATATAAAGGTGTCGCTCCACGAATATCTTTAGCATTCACATCCGCACCTTTTACAATAAGAATATCTGCTACATCTTTATGACCATTAAAAGCAGCTAAATGTAGCGGTGTCACGCAACTATTGTCTTTGGCATTCACATCTGCCTCTTTTGCAATGAGAAGCGCAGATACATCTTTATGTCCTTTTAAAGCAGTCCAATGAAGAGAAGTATATCCTCCTTCATCTTTGGCATTCACATCTGCCCCCCTCGCAATGAGATACTCCACAACGTCTTTCCTTCCGCTCTTGGCAGCGATACGAAGTGCTGTACAACCGTCATAATTAATAGCATTAACATCGACGGATGGTGCCATAAAATAATTCTCGATCTCGCTAAGCAGTCCCTTCTTACATGCTTCAAAAAATAATTTATAATCATTCATTGCAGTATTCCCTTAGCGTTGCGACCTAATGTACAATAAATTGTTTATCGTGTTGCTTCGATTATATATTCAGAGTTTCATTATCATTTAATTCTATGACTTTTTGACTAAAAATATTTTTATAATCTTTCTTGTTGAATGTATGAATTGGTATTATTGATTTTGGTGCCAGAGTGTCTGCAAATTCCTTCAATGTATCAGTATCAGCATGACCGCTTGTATGAATATCATAAATCGTAAAGTTTTTACTTTTAAGCCAATCGATAAATTGTTGTGTTTCTGCTTGCTCTTTATATCCTTCCCACATTGAATAAATCAAATTACCATTATCGGCAATTATTTTTTCCAAATCAATTATCATTGAAGGACGAACAAGCACCACATAATTTGATGGATCTTCAGAAATATAATCTTTCGATATTTTGTGTTTGGAGAATTTAATAGCCATTGCGCCATATCCGCGTTTGAATAAGCTTGTTGTCAAACGATAAGGGTAAAGAACTTTTAAATTAGAAAATCCCTTCAGCGGTGAAGGAAGTGTGGCAAAATAAGAAAGTGTTTCAAGAACATTTGCTGTATAAATATCAACAACGAAAGTTTTTCGAGAAATTAAGCATGCTCTGTATATTGAAACCAATCTGTCGATATTCTGGCTTGCAGTATATATGTAATTTATCGAAGCAGATTTTTTGAATAGTTTAGTAAGTTCTGCCGTAATATCTTCTTCGGTTTTTGGATTTCCTCTTTTCCTGCCTATTGTTGTGCCTTCGATAAGCAAATAATCAATACTTTGGGGGGCATTGTGAAGAAACCACTTATAGGCTTTTGCTTTACGCCCATGAGACCTGAAATCACCAGAATAATAAATCCTTTTACCTTCTGCTTCTATTAAAAATGAATATGAATCAAATGCCGAATGGTCTGCCCAGTATGCGGTAACCGTGAAATTGCCCACAGTAAAAGGCTTCTCTTTTTCAAAATATTTCGGATTTAGTATTTTATTGTTTTGACGAAGAAAAATGTTGTTTAGTTCCAATATTCTGTGCGTAGCTTCACCAAGCCATATGGGAATTTCCTTATTCAGATATTGCATTAATCCATAATGGTCAGCATGCGGATGTGAAATTATCACTCCGTCAATTTCAGGTTTATCCGAATAAGCACCCTGAACATTGGGCAAGATTCCTTGCTTAACAAGTTCTGGAATTGATAATTTTATGTATGGTGCGAAGTCAAAACTATTCCCTAATTTGTTTACTAGAGGCATTCCGAAATCAATCAGTATTTTATTTGTATCTGATTGAAGCTCAATGCATGTTCCTCCGATTTCATTAGTACCCCTGCGAATAGTTAAGTTCATAATTTTAGATATTTTTAATTATTGTTCCCTTGTGATGCATCTTCAGAAACACAATCTTTTCAATTTCTTGTATCTGTCGTATTTCTAATTTCCCGCTATGTCAATTTGTTCGATCTTGATATCCCCTTGCAATATTATTTTCTGTTTAATCTCTCCATTGTATTGAAATGGTTTATTTCTATTTGGATAATCATACACAAACCCTTCTATTTGGCTACTTATTTCATTATTCATCTTCGAAATTAACGCTTGAACGCATGGATGTTCTTTTATGTTTAGTAGAGTTTTCCCAGATAATGATTGCTTATCTGTTAATATCGCCGGCTGAAATCGTTTATATTCTTCTGATGACAAGTGATAATCTTCCAAGAATTTATCAAATGAATTTTTAATTAACTTATAGTATATATAAATTTCTAATAGTGCTCTCAATAATGTTTCGTCTTTGCCATTCTTAGCCTTTATCTTCAATTCAATTAACTTTATAGATTGTTTATTAGCATCTTTTGATACGAGATCTATTCTCCCATATTTATCAGATTTTTCTTCTTTTAAAGGAACTTCATAATCCAATATTTTACCTAAACAATATGTTTCATTTGAATTATATAATGCAATTGCTAAAAGCTTTTCGCAATATTCTAATTGTTTAAATTTTTGTAATCGGGACTTTACGTTTGGAATGTGATTAGGATGAGCATTGAAAGTCTTCGTTCTGCGAATAATAATATCCTTTCCGATCTTGCTTACTTGATCATAATTTCTAATCAGTTCATCAGCAATAATCTCCGTATAAAGTTCCTTGCTATCTATAGGGTTCCCAGCATAATTCAAAAATGCTTCTGTATAAAACAAATTAAGATTTAACCTGTCTCTCACATTTTCTCTTATGGCAGCTGTCTTAAAACCTTTACCTTTCATATATGACACCTCCTTTGTTAGCGGCCTAACTTTTGAACTTATCCAAGCTGCATGGCTTCATTGCGAATAGAACAGTAGCCCTGTCGATTTATTTAATCTTAAAAGATTTTGTCTGTGAACAGTGCCATAGATTACCTTAAAGCCCAACAATTAATATCCGAACTTCGTTTTCCTATGAGGTGAGCATCATCATAGCACTATTCATTTTTAAAAACAGAAAAATACACAACTTCATTGATTACGGATTGAAATGTTGAATGGATAGAGGAAATACATTTTAACGCTTACAGGAAGGACTGATTAACCGTTGAGCTTCGGTTATGACTCAGAATAAACCCTGTCTTTCCCGTTCTTTTTTCCCTGATACATGAGCTGGTCAGCCCGGTGAACGAAAGCCTTCATGTCTTCCTGTGGCTTGTACTGCCCAAGCCCGATGCTCACCGTCACATGGACGTCGTGGCCCGGCGCCGGAGAAAATATCTCATCTCTGAATTCCATCCGGATTCTTTCCGCGGTAACGGCGCCATCCGCACTGGTTGTCATCGGCAGGATGATGGTGAATTCCTCGCCGCCATAACGATAGGCGGAATCGGTCTGGCGCAGGCATCGTTTGACCACCTGGCCAAGTCGCGACAAGACCTGGTCTCCCTCGATGTGGCCGTAGGTGTCGTTGAACCGTTTGAAATCGTCAAGATCGAGAAGCAGCAGAGTTAAGGGCTGCCCATAGCGGTCAACCCGATCAATCTCCATCCTGAGCTGCTGATAAAAATGCCGGGAATTGTAAAGCTGGGTGAGGTCATCAATGATACTGAGTTCTCGGTATCTTTTTTCACTCTCCCGGAGCGCCTCCTCCGCCTTTTTACGATCGGTGATGTCACTCACGATATGAACGGCGCCGGAATACCGGCCGGCCTCATCCAGCATGGGATCAGCGGTCACCTCAAACCAACGATCTCCCACTTGCAGTTCCATAGTCTCCCGGTGCAGGCTCTTGCGCACACGGAGGATAGGACATTCGGGGATCGGCTGCTTCGTCCCGTGGACAATTTCCCAGCAGTGGTTGCCGATCATCTCGCCGACTGGGCGATGAAAGAACAGCTCCGCAGTTTTGTTTGACCGCAACACCCGCTGGTCTTGATCCAGAATCCAGATGGCATCGTTTGTGGCGTCGAAAGTCTTTTGCCACTCCCGCGCCACCTGGGCCACTGCGTTCTCCGTCTTTCTGCGTTCGGTGATGTCTTCAATAATACCAACACCGCCAACAATCTCACCCTTTTCAGAAGCAATTGGCGCAAAAAGAATATTCACCGGCGTGACTTTGTCTGCGGTAACGGAACGGTAATCATCGTCATAATAGCCCGGTTTCCCATCGAGGGCCAGTTTGACGGCCGCAACAAGATGCTGATCCGGAAGAGTAAGCATATTCAGACCCACGAGCACATCTCGTGATGACCCGATGATTTCAACAAATTTATCGTTGCATGACGTAATGATTCCTTTTCCGTTAAAGTGCAGGATGCCCAACGGAGCATTATCGAATATCAAACGATATTTTTCCTCGCTCTTCCGTAGCGCCTCCTCCGCTTGCTTGCGGTCGGTTTCCAATTGTTCAAGTTCCCGGATTCTGCGTTTCATGGACTCCGGTTCTTTTATGAGTGTCTGGTTGTTTCGCGATGGATCTTTCATCTGATGCCCTCTGCCACGATGAACGATGCTGACTGGAAACAAAAATAGACCGTATTTGTTGCGTGCGTGAATAAAGCCTTCTGATGGCTACCGGATACCCATTGATGAACAGGCTTTATTTCTTATCGCCTTTCATCTGATTCACCACTATTTTGAAACAGGTTCAAGAAGAATGGTCTTATAGGCCAAGGGAATCATTGATTGAACAGGGGGAGGAGGATGGCCAGAAGAATTACGAGGACGGCCAATGCAATCATCCCCATCAGCTGCCAGTGAGGAACGAAAGTTGGCCGTTGCGGCTTGTTACCGGCAATCCGGTCATAAAGCCAGGGGAATCTCCTCTTGGTCAACATTTTTCCAATTACCGCCTCAGGGTTAAAGGGTAAAAGCACTTATGTCCCTTGATTTGAGTCGATGTCGAGATCGAAATACGGTGCGCGCGGTTTTAGATGGAGAGTTCCCAATTCATGCACCCTTTCGGTATGCGCAGTGGGTTCCTAATTCCACCATGCCCGCGTTTTTGCAAGCCCTCTTCTCATCCAACTGTCAACATCTGCGTCCTGCATATCATAACTATGGAAGAAAAAGCATTATTTATTAACGATCGAAATCAAGCGTTTTCTTCAAGGAGCTACAGATCATTTTCTGTAACCCTTTCTTATTCTGGGTCACCACCTTGAAAAAGATATCATAAGGGTTTCCCGAAAAGCAGCTTCAGCATGTTGACGATCATCTTTTTTCTGCCGGCTCTTTCCATCAGGATGCTTAAATATAAAAT
Organism: Smithellaceae bacterium; assembly: GCA_030690945.1. Classification (GTDB taxonomy): domain Bacteria; phylum Desulfobacterota; class Syntrophia; order Syntrophales; family Smithellaceae; genus UBA8904. Next base: position 6,740 of record JAUYFM010000047.1, read on the forward strand.
CTCGGTATTCATTGGCGGCACGGTCACCTTATCTTTCTTGATCAGCTTGGCAGCTTTGGGCTTACATGTGGTTACGCAAAGGCCGCACCCGATGCACCGGTCCGAATCCACCCGGAATGTTTTGCCGTCCACGATGATCGCGTCCATCTGACAGCGTTTTACGCAGACACCGCATCCCGTACAGGAAGCCGCGTCGATGCGGACGGAATAATTTGTGGCAAAAAACCGGGCGGGCCGGGATTGCTTTTTGGCGGTGGTCAAAACCCCGCAGCAGCAGCCGCAGCAAATGCAGATGCAGTTGGGTTTTTTGGAATTCCCGGGCTGCAGCACCATTCCTTTTTCTTCGGCCATTTCCAGAATACGCAGGCACTCCTCTTTGGAGACCTGTCTGGCTCTGTGGCGCGCCGCGTAGCTGGTTGAGCCGATAAGTATGCAGACTTCATAATGATCCGTTTGCTTGCAGAGTTTTCCCATGAGGGCCTCGCCCTGTTTGCAAACGCAGTTGGTCACATGGAGCGTTTCTTCGGTATGCGTGATGAAGTGCCGCATGTTGTCATATGTATCGACAATGTATTCCGGAATAATCGCCTTCAGATGCGGGCTGGTTCTCAACTGGGGCAGGGAAGAGCGGAAGAATTCCGCACCGAAAGCTTCGTCAAAATACTGATGGATCATTTCCACCAGTTCGCGGGTGAGATCATCCACGTGATATTCAAACATGCCGATGGCCAGCATGGCGATGCTATAGCGTGGTGGCCCGGTTCTGCCGGAGCGGCTGATGACGCCTTTCATAAACATTTCATTCAGCATCGCAGACAGGTCATTAGAGGACAATTCAATATGAAATTTATTTTTAAGCCTTTTGTGGATGGGAGGGATGCCGATGGATCGCAGCGTCAGGCACAAAGCAATCTTTGCCTGAAGCGGGGTGAAAAAATATTTCAGAATATCAATTTCCACACCGCTTTCTGTTGCGGGATATCCAATCGGATACTGGTCTAATTGAAGCTGAAGCTGCCTGTATATTGGGTCGTCTGTCATGAAATGGTTTTCTCCTCGTGGCCTGACTGTCCGATCATAATCCATCATCGAAATTAAAACTATCGGAAAGCAAGCCGCTTGTCCATCCTCATTCCCGCCATTTTTTATCTATTTTCAATCTTTTCAAGCGATAGGATTATTGATAAATATGTGCTATAGCCAGTCCGCCGGTTGGTCTGTCAATCCGCAGATGATCCGCGAAGTCCTGATGCGATGAGGTGTTTTTTATGCAAGAAATTCTGATTGTGGCTGCGATTGGCGCGGCGATTTTTTTCCTTCCCCGGTTGATGGGGCGCAAATCCTCATCTGAAGTAGAACAGCAGCCCAGGACCCAAACTCGGCCCCAGCCTCAGTCCAATAACCGTGTCTTTAAAATCAATCTGACGGGGCGAATACGTCTTGCCATCTTGGTCACTATCTTATGGATTGCCGGGTGCACCGCCTTTCTGAAGCCTTGGGAGGGCAACAAATTTCTATACTTCTGTATGACTTTGGGGCCGACACTTGTTTTCTGGGGTGGCGTCTGGGTGTGGTTCGGCTATAAAAAATACAGGCGCTGAGTACTTCGCCTGATTTATCCTGTACGACTACTCCGACAATAACTTATCGCAATATTTGTCATTTAATCTTTTGCAGCATGTCGCCCATCATTTTGTGGACCAGGTTGACGGCTTTTAACGGGCGGAGCATGACCTTGAAGTCGGTGATTCTGCCGTCTTTGCCCCAGGTGATCATATCCACGCCGTTGATGGTGATTCCGTCAATCACGGTCTGAAACTCCAACACGGCATGGTTGCCGGAAATGACTTCCCGCAGATATTTAAATGTGTTGTTGTTGAGGACGTGCAGCGCCGCTGTCAGGTATAATGTGGTGATCGGCTTACCCGTCTGAGGCGTATGAACCACCGGGGAATGGAAGACCACATTTTCAGCAAGGATATTGTCCAATCCTTCTGCATCCCTCGCGTCAATCAATTTGTGCCATGCTGCGATCGTGTTTTCAATCATAGTCAAACCTCATGCTTATTGGCCGGGGATAACGATTCGGGACGATTCCTGACGTTGCATTGCCTCGGCCTCGGCAATCATCGCTTGAACCGATTTTTCAATGGCATCAGGTAATTTAGCCGCTGCCTCGCTGAGCGTTTTGGCGCCCTCAATAACGCACTGAACCGGAATTGGTCCGTTGGGGGACATCAGCTGGGCCATTCCGGCAAACACGGGCTCCCGGTTCTCATCAATCGAGCCGTCAATCTTGACGGGTGTGAGGCGCCGGATTGTGGCATATGTCAGATCCGTGAAGGACTCTTCCTTGTAAAGGTTATCAGGATTAATTTTGATGTTCGTTATTTTAGGTCCGCTAGCGTTATTCATGAGTTGTCTCCTTCTGTATAGGTTGTTGTTTGTCTACCCCGAAAAATTACGGAAACTGTAAGTTCAACAGCCCTCTTTTTTCGGAGCATTGCGAATCTCCCTACACTGAAAAAGCCGAAGGGTCAAATAATATTCAACAACCAGGCATAGCGGACTTTTTACTTATCCTTTGCTTGCCTTCCCATACTATCCGACAGCGGGAAGGCAAGCTATGTTCTATGTTCCGCTCACCAGGTTTCGTTATGAATCTTAGCCGGGTTGAATCGATCCTGATACGTGCCTTTCTCTACAGGGTAACCCAGGGGAATGATGTTGAGAGGCATGATGTGATCCGGCAGGTTGAGCAGTTTTCGGATGCCCGCTGTTCTATCCGCATAAGGATAGAAAGTTGTCCATACCCCGCCCAGGCCCAGGGAATGAGCCGCCAGCAATATGCTCATGGATGCATTGGATCCATCGGGAATCCAGTGACCCGGCGCCGCTTCTAATTTTGTGTTGCCGCAGACCACAATCGCCACCTGAGCGCCGGGGACATGCTTGGAAAACGGATGAAAGCTGGGAATCTGTTCAAGGGTTTTTTTATTCCGGATGACGATGAACTCCCAGGACTGGGTGTTTTTTGCCGATGGCGCCGACATGGCCGCCTGAAGAAGGAGTTTGATTGTCGCGTCGGAAACCGGTTTGTCTGAGTATTTGCGGACGCTGCGTCGCGTAAAAATAGCCGTTAATACATCCATGTCAGATGTTGCAGGGATTCCCGCCTTCACGATCGTGGCCTTTGAAGATGCTGCTGTTGATGGCTCTGTGGCGGCAAATACCAGGGATGATCCAAACAAAAGGCAGACACAGGCAAAACAAAACACTTTTACGGTCCTTCTAAAAACATTTCTCTTTTTGTGGCTCATGATGATTCTCCTTATTTTTTTAGTCATATAGAAACAGGCACAGTGCCTGGCAGGTTATTGACAGAATGACGGGTAGCGCTTAGCTCTGTTTCGCCTGCCGCATGAGGCTCTGAAAACTGCTCTATTCATTTGTGCAATAGTTTACACATTTTTAAACGAACAATGCAATTTAAAAAAAAATCGGAGACATGAATAAACGGAAGATAACCACTGTGCTTCAGGAAGGTGAGGGAGAGGGTACAGGGAAAGCATGTTGGACATACCTTATGTCTCTGAAACCCTCCCCCTCGTTGGCAGGAAAAAAGGGGATCTGTGACAGCTCATGGGGATGAACTGTATATTTCAATAATTTGTCTCACGGGCCGCTTGCTTTCTTTCATCATGATATAAATCAAAAAATAATTTGGAGAGCGGCTTCTTCATGGATATTATTTTTTAAGTTTGGCAATCTCCTCCTCGCGAAGAATCTTGCGCAAAATCTTGCCTACGGCTGATTTCGGAATGCTCTCGCGGAATTCCACCAGTTTCGGAACCTTGTAGGCGGCAAGCTTGGTGCGGCAGAATTCAGAAATCTCCTTATCCGTGGCTGTTTTGCCCGGCTTAAGAACAACAAAGGCTTTCACCGTTTCACCCCGGTATTCATGGGGCACACCCACGGTCACCGCCTCGGCGATTTTGGGATGCTGATAAAGCACTTCGTCCACTTCGCGCGGATAAATGTTGAAGCCGCCGGCGATGATCATATCCTTCTTGCGATCTACGATGTAAATATAGCCGTCTTCGTCGGCCTGTCCCACATCGCCGGTATGCAGCCAACCGTCGGTGAGCTGAATTTTTGTTTCTTCCGGATTATTCCAGTAGCCCTGCATGACGGAAGGGCCTTTGATGAGAATTTCGCCCGGATCGCCCGGTTTAACATCTTCAACGCCATTTTCAATGTCAACGAGACGGACATCGTTTTCCATCAGGGGAACGCCTATGGCGCCGGTGCGGCAGGCCAGGATCGGATTGCTGATGCCCAGCGACGCGGTCTCGCTCATACCCCAGCCCTCACCGAAGAAAATGCCGAGATCTTTCACTTTCTGGATGAGTTCTAGGGGCATGGGTGCGCCGCCGGAATTAAAGAAACGGAAGCGTTGGTCGAGGTTCATTTCTGCTGCTTTGGGGTGGTTGACAATCGCTGTGATCATCGTGGGAACCGCCGGGAAGTAGGTGATCTGGTCGACGCGTTTGATGGTGCCCAGAACCTCGTCAATGTCGAAACGGGGCATTATCACCTGTGTGGCCGCGTTAAGCATGCCCCAGTTCATGGAGCAAGTGTTGCCGTAAATATGAAAGTAGGGAATGATGCTGAGGACGTTGCGCTTTTCATAAGGTGTAAAGTTTGTGATCGAGCTGCCCCATGCGGAGGATTGGAGCGTTGCCGCGACGACATTGCCGTGCGTCAGCAGCGCGCCTTTGGGCAGGCCGGTTGTCCCGCCGGTAAACTGAATGAGGGCGGCATCAGACGGGGTGAAGTCGATGTGGGGGATCTGGGTGTTGGAGCAGCCTTCGATCAGTTCTGAAAAATGATGCCAACCCTCTTCCAGTTCCAGTCCTTTAGCCGTGCTGACGCCCAGTCCGGTGATGTAATCCGTCACCCGTGTTACGATCAGGACGATATCCAGCTCTTTGGCCAGGGGGCGCATGGTAGGCAGAGCACTGTCGAAGGTCACCAGCACTTTGACTGCCGTATTTTCCAGCATGAATTTGAGTTCATCATGCGTGTACATGGGATTCATATTCACAACGATGGCGCCTGCCGACAGGATGGCGTAGTAGGTGATGATATACTGAGGACAGTTAGGAAGCGCAAGCCCGATGCGGTCGCCTTTTTTTACGCCCATTTGCGTAAGCGCGTTGGCCATGCGCAGCATCTGTGTCCGCAGCTGCGAGAAAGTCATTTCCGATCCGTAGAAATCAGTGACTGCTTTAAAAGGGAATTGCGACGCCGCGAGATGCAGGAAATTCTGCACGGGGAATTTCGGGAAGCGAATCGAGGTGGGGACGATATAGTCATAATTTTTCTGCCAGGGTCTTGCTTGCAATGTGGTATTCCTCCTTCTTGAACAATGTTTTAAACAGCAGAGTGTCGATGGCTTCCTGCGGATGCAGCCGGCGACGGCCGGCGACCAAAAGATTTCTGCATCAGCAGGAAGTCGATGTTTCTTCTCTGGTATTAGCATTCATCATGCCAATCGTTGAATGTATTTATGTTGTTGATTTGTTTTGATATTTTATTTTCTGTTGGATTTTTGTATCAATAAATGATTCATTGCCGTCTCAATGAGACGATATTGAGGCGTTTGTGAGACAATATTTTGTTCTTGCTACAATAGAAACTGTGTCGCAATTCATTTTTGTGTCATAACCTTTCAGGTCACACGTTTCGAAGCGAAGCGAGAAATCTTATTTCAATAAATTAAACACTTTAAGATTCCTCACATACGTTCGGAATGACATTTCTTCTAATTATGATACAGCCTCAATAGCGGGGAGATAAAATGACTGACGAGTCCAAGTCGAAAAAAAGGCGGCTGCTTAGAGACATCAATCTGATGGGTGCCGATTATAATGAGCGATATTACCAACAGACTTTGCTGGAGTGGAGAAAATTTATTTCAGGCGATCCCAAAATTGCCCCATCCATTATTCCGCAAGAGGTTTTCAATTCCTGGGTGCGCTGTGCCCAGATTGGTGTCGATCCACTCGGCAAGCCGAATAATGAGATACTGACCGGAGAAACCCTTGAGATGCTGCTTACGAAGAATAAGGAATTCATCGATGTCAGTCGTCCCTTCATGGCAAATCTCTATAGGTTTCTGGAAGGTTCGGGCTTCATGGTCAGCTTGTTTGACCCCAGGGGGTTTGTGCTGGAAATTCTGGGCGATCCAGAAGAAGACAAGCTGGTCCGCGCAGCCAGAGGATTTGTCGGCGCGTGCTGGGACATGAAAAACGCGGGCAACAATGCCGTCAGCGCCGTTATGACCTATGAGAAGCCCATGCAGGTCTTCGGTGCGCAGCACTATGTCCGGATTTATCATGGAGCAACAGGGTCCAGTTCGCCGATCTTCGGTCCCGAGGGAGACCTGCTCGGAGGCATTGTGCTTTTCGGGCGCTACTACCGCGCCAATCCGCACACCCTGGGCATGGCCGTGGCGGCGGCAGGCGCCATTGAAAACGAATTGCGGATGCGCAAGGCACTGGCCGAAAGCCGTGTAGCCGCAAGCTATCAGCAAACGGTGATTTCTTCAATTCAGGAGGCGCTCATTGCGGTGGATTCCGCAAGCCGCGTCACGCTGATCAACGAAAATGCGCGCAAAATAGTCGGCCTCAACACCGCAAAGGTTGAAGGGCGACGAATCCGCGACATCTTCAACCATGAAAACGCGCAGCTTTTCACGCTGATTGAAAACAACGAGATTATCACGGATACGGAAGTCCGGATCTTTTCCAAAAATATTTCGGGCGACTACACGCTCACCTGTAACCCGATTCTATCTCCCGATCAAAACGTCATCGGCAAGATTATCATCCTCAATGAGATTCAGCGGGCAAAGTCCATGGTCGCCAAAATGATGGGCGCCAATGCGAATCTCCGTTTTGAAGATATTTACGGTCAGAATTCCCGGTTCCTGATGACGGTGGATCAGGCCAAGATGGTTTCCCAGAGCAGCTCCAATGTGCTGCTGTTAGGAAAGAGCGGGACGGGCAAGGACATCTTTGCCCAGGCTATTCATAACTTGAGTGAACGCCGCAACGGCCCCTATGTCGCCATCAACTGCGGCGCCATCCCCCGGGATCTGATCGCCAGTGAACTTTTCGGCCACGAGGAAGGGGCATTTACCGGTTCGCGCCGGGGCGGCAATCAGGGTAAATTTGAACTGGCCGACGGCGGAACTCTTTTTCTCGATGAAATCGCTGAAACGCCGCTGGAGCTGCAGACGGCGCTCTTGCGGGTGATCGAGGACAAATCCGTTCTGCGCATCGGCGGCACCCGTGTCCGGCCGGTGGATGTACGCATCATCGCCGCCACCAACAAGGATCTGCGGGAAGAAGTCCGCAAGGGAAATTTCCGTGAAGACCTCTATTACCGCGCCAACGTCTTTGCCATTGAAATGGTTCCGCTCAAAGACAGGCTCGATGACATTCCGCTTTTGGCGGACTATTTCATCAAACGTTACGCCAGCACGATGAAAAAGAGAATCGCGCGCGTGGATAAGAAAGTAATCGAGACCTTCATGAACTATCCCTGGCCCGGCAATATCCGGGAGTTGCAAAACGCCATCGAACGGATGATCAATTTTCTCAAGACGTCGGAATTGACGGTTGAACTCATTCCCGATCATATCCGGCGCCCCGGTCAGGCCGCAGAAATCCGGGAAGACCCTGTCGCGCCGCAGGAGGCCGAGCGCCTGATGATCTCCAAAATGCTGAATCAGAAGATCCGCAAAAATCGCATCGCCGAAAAAATGAACATCTCACGTGCGACACTTTACCGGAAGATGAAACAGTTTGATCTGGGGTAGGGAATCAGGTTCACAGTTCAAGGTGCGAGGCGGAGCGCTTTGCGCAGAGCTTCAGTCCGGTGCATCCGGGGGACAAAGACGAAGGCGAAACGCAATAAATGGCGCCTGATGGATGACGAAAAAATCAGCCGGAGCGCAGCGCGGCTGATTTGGCTGTTTTGGCTTCATTGATTTTGTTACCCGGCTTATCTGCTTTTCAAGTAACTCTTCAGGTCACGATAGTAATTTTCATGAGATCCAATCATGATCAGTTCTAAATCTAAAGCTGTTTTCCTATATGACAGCAGGTATAAATTCGTCTTGAGCTTGAATTTATGCACGAAAACACCCTTTAAATCTCCCTTTTTTTCTTCACCAATATTTGGGTTTTCGGCAATATTTCTTACTTCGCGATCTAAAGAGTCCTTTTCAGCCTTAGACATCTTTTTTACTTTTTTCTCGAATAATCTCGATTGGTAGATTTTCATGGCAACCTATCCAAACTTGTATTCCGTTTTTTCGCCCTGATCTAATTCATCAAGTCCGATCAAGATTTCCTTAATGAGGGAATATGACAAATCCGGATTCTCCTCTGCGCATTTTCCCATGCGAGCCCAATGCTCAATTTGACCAGCTAAGGATCGATGATCAATCCTGCTGAATCTTTTTGCCTCATCGACAAGTTCTTCTGATATTCTTACTGCTGTAGCCATAACTCTTCCTCCTTATTGCAATATGACTACATTATATCGCAATATATTGCATTATGCAATTATTGGTTGCATGTTTTTGCGGGTAATGAAAAGCTCTTAATTGTTGGACGCTATTCTTTCCAATCTTCGAGTTTCAGGTTTTTAATTCTTATAAATTCGTTTGTATTATTGGTAACAAGGATGAGATTGCGCGCAATTGCCTGAGCTGCGATGAGCATGTCGTAAGGGCCGATAAGATTTCCTTCTTTTTTTAGCTGCGATCTAATAATTCCAAAGTGTTCAGAGTCGGTGTTACCAAAATCGATAATTTCAAATGGAGCCAGAAATTCAGTTAATGATATTCTGTTTTTTTCAATGTTTTGACTGTTGTAAACGCCGAATTGCAATTCGGCTACCGTGATGCTGGATAAATAAACGGTTTGTTCGAGGACACTTCGCAATTTTTCCAGGACATAAAGAGGCTTTCTGTTCTTGATAAAAATACAGATATTTGTATCAAGCAAATACATTACAGACCCTTTCTCTCCTGCATTTGAGGCTGCTCTCTCCCGTTTTCCATGAAATCATCGGCAAACCCATATAGGCCATGGAGAAATGTTTCCCACACGCGGTTTTTAGGAAAGAGAATGACAGAATCGCCAATCTTTTGAATTAGCACATCTGTCCCTTCAAAATTGTATTCTTTGGGCAGACGAACCGCTTGACTGCGTCCATTTTGAAATAATTTAGCTGTTTGCATTTTGTACCTCCACGATTGATATATATCATGGTATATATCTTGTCAAGCTAAGAATATAGCTAAGAATATAATTTCCCCCAGATTCTTGTTTTTTTATTTACGTCCAACGTGGAGCTAACCGGCGCTGCACGGGTTTATCGCGCAGCGTCCGGTGTGTCAAGGCAAATGGTATGGGCGACCAACGCAGAGATCGGCCGGAGCGCAGCGATCGGGTGTATTGCTTTTGTTATGCTAAAATATCTTCCATTGGCAATATTTGCTTGCCATGGCGAATTGTGAGGATTGATACTTGCTTTTTTTCAATACGATATATGATGCGATAATTGCCGTAGATCAACTCTCTGAATTGTTCATCTCCAATTTCAGGAACCACCCTTCCGCTTTTCGGTGAAAATTTAAGTTGCTCTACTTTTGAAAATAACGTGTTAATCCAATTATCTGCTGCTGCCGACTTGTCTAAAGCTATGTATTCAGCGATTTCCGAAGCTCTATCGATAGCCAGCGGCGACCAAAGAATTTTCATTTCTTGACTCTTTTCAAGATTTTGTTTTTTGCATCTTCATGCGTAACACCCTGACCGTTTGCAAGTTGCCCAAGAGAAGTCTGAACATCTGTAAGAAGTTCAAGCCTTTCTTGCATGTTTTCGTATTCAGACGCATCCAATAAAACGGCAACACCTTTTCCATGTTGCGTGATTATTACAGGCCTCTTTGTGTCTCGAACTTGTTTGATATAGTTTGCGATACCTATCCTAACCTCAGATAGTGGCTTGATGTCCTGATCGATTTTTAATCTTTGCATTTTACACCTCATATCTCATATATCAACTAAATATGTACGTTATTTTGTACATTATAACGCACATTATTTAGTATAAGCAAGAACTATCTTGACAGAACTATCTTTTGCATAACGAGCCTGTAGAATAACGCATTTTTACACCATGACGGATCATCGTTTTCTTATACTCCATGATGATCAGACGGTTTCTTTTCAGTTATCTATTGCATTCGGCACCAAATATAAATAATATGTATATAAAAAATGCTTCAAAGTCAGAACAGGTTCAAATATCTAATTGCGTTTTAAAAATCCACGCGGCCAAAAAACAAGACCCTAATGCTGATACCAGCACGCTGGAAAAAGAGATAGACCAATTAGATTTTATCAACTCTATGGTTTGACGGAAGAAGAAATCAAAATTGTGGAACAAAATTAATATGGTTTCCTTTCTGGATTCCGGTTTTCACCGGCATGACGAAAAGGGAATAAACCAGGAAATGTTTTGTGAGATGTTTGTAACTTATCGGAGGTCATTATGCTGAAAAGGATATTACTAAGTATTGCCGTTTTATTTTGTTTTACTACTTCTTCCATTGCCGCCGATCTGAGTCCGATCAAGCTTCCACCGCCGGATATGAAAGGCGGGAAGCCGCTGATGCAGTGTTTGAAAGACCGCAAGACAGACCGGTCATTCAGCACGAAGAAGCTGCCGGTTGGGGTGCTTTCCAATCTGCTGTGGGCGGCCTGTGGGATTAATCGACCGGACAGTGGTAAACGTACAGCGCCGTCCGCCGTCAACTGGCAGGAAGTCGATGTCTATGTTGCCATGGAAGAAGGCCTTTATATTTATAACGCAAAAGCCCACAGACTCGAACCTGTGCTGAAAAGTGATCTGCGCAAGAACACAACGCAACTGCTTCAGCCGTCGCGAAGCTCGGTTGCCGGTGCGCCGCTGCAATTGATCTATGTGGCGGACTATGAGAAGATGAGCTTTCTCGTAAAAGACGAGGATAAAAAACTCTATTCGTCGGCGGATACGGGTTTCATTGCCCAGAATGTTTATCTGTATTGCGCATCCGAGGGACTGGCTACAGTGGTTCGCGGCATGGTGGATAAGGAAGCTCTTTCCAAAGACATGAAGCTTCGCGACAAGCAGAAGATTATTCTGGTACAGGCGGTCGGCTATCCCGCGGATTGACAAGATGGGGGAAAATAATCATGGATAAAAATTCAGTGGTATTGATTTCGGGATGTTCTTCAGGCATCGGGCTGGCGCTGGCCCGCGAGTTCGCGTCGCGCGGGTGCAAGGTGTTTGCCACAGCGCGAAAGTTATCGGTTATTGAAAACCTCAAAAAAGAAGGGATGGACATCGCCGCTCTTGATGTGACCGACCAAAAATCCATTGACGCTTGTGTGGCGGAGGTGATGGCCAAAGCCGGGAAGATTGATGTGCTGGTCAACAACGCCGGTTATGCGCTGATGGGACCGGTCATTGATTTGTCCATGGACGACTTGAGGCTTCAGTTTGAAACCAATGTCATCGGACTTATCGCTCTGACCAAAGCCTGTGCCCCGCATATGATCAAACAGCGTTCAGGAGTGATTGTTAATATTGCCAGCGTTTCAGGGGTTTGCGCCACGCCTTTTGCCGGAGCTTATTGCGGGACTAAAGCCGCGGTCAATCTGCTTTCCGATTCCTTGCGGATGGAGCTTGCGCCTTTCGATATTTCGGTTATCACCGTGCAGCCCGGTGCAATTAAATCCAGCTTCGGGGATGCCGCCGCGCAAAAAATCGGGCAATATGATAAATCCGTTTATGCTCCTATTGCCGGTTACATTAAAGCGAGGGCTGCCGCTTCACAGAAAAACCCGACGTCGGCGGAAGAATTTTCCAAAATGCTGGTCGATAAACTTTCCCGGCCGAAGATTCCCAAACTTATTCGTATCGGCAATGAATCTGTGCGCCTGCCGCTTTTGACAAAGCTGCCGGTGGATATGCTTGACAATATGATGAGTAAAGTGTTTGGGTTGAATATATTGAAGCAGAAATAACCAAGCAAGGAAAGGAACCGGTCCCATGCAATTTACATTTGCTCATAACAATTTCAATGTATTGAATCTGGAAAAAAGTCTGGCCTTTTATAAGGAAGCACTGCAACTGACCGAAGTCCGCAGGCGTGAAGCGCCGGACGGCAGTTTTATTCTGGCTTTCTTAGGTGACGGCCAGACGCCCCATCAGTTGGAACTGACCTGGATGAAAGATCGTAAAGAACCTTACAATCTCGGCGATAATGAATTTCATCTGGCGTTCAAGGTGGATGATTTCGCGGCCGCACACGCTCTGCATGAAAAAATGGGCTGTATTTGCTTTGAAAACAAGGCGATGGGTATTTATTTCATCAATGATCCGGATGATTATTGGGTTGAAATTGTTCCCCAAAAGCGCTAGGCATAAGACGTCCGCGCTCTTCACAACGATTGCCGATGTGAAGAGCGAGACCAAGTTCTAAATGCTGACCGTGAGCAAGCAAATATTTATTGATTTTTATATTGTTGTCCTTTAAAATCAACACCGTAAATGGGTTTTTCAATTCGGTTACCTTCGTTTTCAGAATGCCAGCAGTAAAATTTCCAATCCCAATGTCACTAACGTACAACAAAAAAAGTGATAGCCTGAGCATTGCATACGGAACAAGAGACAAGAATAAATTGAAACAGGGGGAGCGCCAATTGAACATTGATAAGAAAGTTTTAAGTGATGAGAATCATCTGAAGATCAAAGCCCTCAACAATCCCCATGTGGAAAGAATTGTTGAGGAATATGTGAATTTATGCAAACCGGCCAAAGTATCCGTGATTACCGACAGCCTCCCCGATATTGGTTACATCCGTCAGCAGTCGCTGGATCTGGGAGAGGAAAAGCGGCTGGCCATGCCGGGACACACGGTGCATTTCGACAGTTTTTACGACCAGGGGCGTGATAAAAAGAATACTTGTCTCCTGGTGACGGCCGACATGAAGGTTTCCAAAATTATTGATGTCAAAGACCGAGAGGAAGGCCTTAAAGAAGTTTATGGCATTATGGATGGTATCATGAAGGACAAAGAATGTTTTGTCCGATTCTTCTGCCTGGGGCCGCTCAGTTCGCGTTTCTCCATTGCCGCATTGCAGATTACCGATTCCGCGTATGTTTCCCACAGTGAAGATTTGCTCTACCGGGTCGGATACGAACACTTCAAGACACTGAACGGCTCGGATGATTTCTTCTATCTGGTCCATTCCGCAGGCCAACTCGATGAAAAGAACAACACCAAAAATATCAAAGCTCGAAGAATTTTTATTGATGTTCTGGGCAAGAGGGTGATGACAGTCAATAATCAATATGCGGGAAACAGCGTCGGTTTGAAGAAACTGGCGCTCAGGTTGGCTATTCACAAAGCCAATAAGGAAGATTGGCTGACCGAGCATATGTTTATCATGGGTATAAAACCTGAAAATAAGGGCAGGGTGACTTACTTTACCGGCGCATTTCCCAGCGCCTGCGGTAAAACATCCACCGCCATGGTTCCCGGCCAGCAAATTGTCGGCGACGATATCGCTTATATTCGGCATGGTGATGACGGCAAGGCGTATGCGGTCAATATCGAACAGGGAATCTTTGGCATTATCGAGGACGTCAATCCCATTGATGATCCGGTCATTTATGAAGCGCTTACCACGCCGCGCGAGCTGATCTTCTCCAATGTGTTGGTGAAGGACGACAAGCCTTACTGGCTGGGGATGGGGCAGGTTCTCCCGGAAGAGGGTTACAACTTCTCAGGTGTCTGGAAAAAAGATAAGAAAGATGACAAAGGCAATGAAATTTTACTGGCGCACAAAAACGCCCGCTATACCATCCGGCTCAGCGAATTGAAGAATGTCGATCCCAAACTCTACGATCCCGAAGGTGTTCCCATTAGCGGCATTATTTACGGCGGACGCGATTCCGATACATCCGTTCCGGTCTATCAGAGCTTTGACTGGGCGCACGGCGTGTTTATCGGGGCTTCGCTGGAATCGGAAACGACCGCCGCAACCATCGGCGCAGTGGGCGTACGTGAGCTCTCCCCCATGGCCAACCTGGATTTCCTGGTCGTTCCGCTGGGGACCTATCTGGGCAATCACCTCAAATTCGGTGAAAGATTAAGCACCAAGCCGCTGGTCTTTTCCACCAATTATTTCCTGAAAGAGAATGGCAAGTTTTTGAACGAGAAGGTGGATAAGAAAATCTGGCTCATGTGGATGGAAGGACGGGTGCACGGGGAGTACAGCGCGATTGAAACGCCCATCGGCCATATACCGAAATACGAGGATATCGCTAAACTGTTCATGCAGATTTTTGGAAAGAAATATACACACGAGGATTATGATAAACAATTCTCCATTCGAGTGGGAAAATTTCTGGAAAAACTGGCCCGTGTGGAAAAAGCTTATAGCGAAGAAGAAAACATTCCCGCTGAATTTTACGCTTCCATGGAGATGCTGAGAAATCGCCTGATTGCAGCAAAGGAAAAGGCGGGCAAATCTGTGATCCCGCCCGGTGAATTCGCTTAGGCTTTTGTTCACAAATAACGTCATCATAAAAAAGCCCCGTCTCCACGACGGGGCTTTTTTATTGGGTCATCTGTTTGATTAAATGTTATATATCAGTTTATGGTTTGAGCTTGTTTTTAACATCCGGTCTGTCCGCAAGATCGGTCGTGTAACCGCCGTTGATGAAATCTTCCTCTTTCAGAATGACGTTGTGGAAAGGGATCGTTGTTTTAGGTCCCTGTAATTCCAGTTCGCCCAAAGCGCGCTTCATGCGGGCAATCGCATCAGCTCGCGTTTTTCCCACGCTCATCAGTTTCATCATCAGAGAATCATAATGAAAGGGGAAATTATATTCTTCGTAAATGCCTTCGTCAATACGGATGCCGGGACCATGAGGCAGGCGCAGTTTGGAAATTACACCCGGAGACGGAATGAAATTGCGCAAGGCGTCTTCCGCGTTAATGCGGCATTCAATGGCATGGACATTCATTCGGATGTCGTCCTGGTTGAAACTAAGTTCCTCACCTTCAGCGATTCTAATCTGTTCACGGACAATGTCGATGCCGGTCACCAGTTCGGTGACGCAATGTTCCACCTGTAAGCGGGAATTGATTTCGTTGAAATAAAATTTTCTTTCTTCCGGGAAATAGAAGAATTCCACCGTCAGAGCGCCTACATAATCCAGCGCCAATGCAACGTCAATGGCCGCAGCACCCATTTTCATCCGCCAGAAGGGGCTGACAATCGGGCAGGGCGCTTCTTCGATTAACTTCTGAAAACGGCGTTGCACCGAACAGTCGCGTTCCCCCAGGTGAACCACGTTGCCGTATTGATCACCCAAGACTTGAAACTCCACATGTTTCATGCCGTGTAGATACTTTTCAATATAAAAGGAAGATGTGCCGAATGCCTTGCGGCCGCGTGTTTCAGCGCCGGCAATGGCTTTGCTTAGCTCATCTTCGTTGCGGGCGATCATAATGCCGATACCCCCTCCGCCGCCGGAGGGTTTGACAATGACCGGATAGCCGACCTCGGCGGCAATTTCCCTGGCGCGGAGGGTTCCTGCTTCATTGCCATTGGTGATAGCGTCGTCGCAACCTGGTGTGACGGGAATATTGATCATCTTCATCAACTGGCGAGCGCGGTTTTTGGGTTTGGCTTTGTACATACACTGACTGGAAGGCCCGATGAAAATAATATTTTCCTTTTCGCAACACTCTACAAAATCGGGATTCTCCGCCAGAAAGCCGTAACCGGGGTGAATGGCGTCGGCGCCGCTTTGCCTGACAACAGAAATGATCTTCTCGAAATTCAGGTAACTTTCCATCGCTTCCGGCGGGCCGATTTCATAGGCTTCATCCGCCAGTCTGACATGCAGGGCAGCGGCATCCGCCTGTGAGTAAACCGCTACCGTGCGAATACCCATATCCTTACAGGTGCGGATGATCCGGACGGCGATTTCCCCCCGGTTGGCGATCAGTATTTTTTGAAACTTTTCCATATGGTATACTCCAAAATGATAGTGTAGCATCGCAGCGATTTGGACAGGTGTTTACCATACCTGTCTTCAATGGTAAATGCAAAATTGATAATCTCCCGAGTTCTGAAATAACCAGACACCAACGAATATTGACTTTGATTTTGATCTGGAATCAGAGATTCACCCGAACCGGCAGGATAACGGTTGTGATACCATTCCACTGTAACCGTCTTTGGATGGAGAAAGCCGTTTCGTTGTGGAGAATTCTCTGGAAAGGATGCTCCTGGCGAAAGACCAGCTGTCCTGTAAAAACCGACGATTTAGGAAACTCCTGGACAATATTTCGGCAGAGATTGGTTGCCACATCTACGACATCTGTTCCTACATCCGTGCGATAATCGGCTGCATACCCATAGGAGCGGGCCAGTTTAACGTATTTTACCAGTTGTTATACGGTTGACGACTTCAGGGCTTCAATTTCCGATGCACCCTTGAATGCACCGGAATCAATCACTGCCACGGATACAAAGATAAAATTACGATAGAGTTTGGGAAATTCTCGAAATACGGAAAGCCAGGAATGGAGGCCAAACCCGTTATAACCGCTGACTAGAATAATGGCTGTCCGCTCATTTGTATTCAGGGCCTCTTCATTGGGAACGTGTCCTGATGGAATAGAAGATAAAATTTCTTCAAGTTGACGTACGCCTTGCCGCACTTTCCGGTAATGACGCCGGATCAGATAACACAAGCCAATCAGGGCTGACGTGATAACGAGGGTGATCCATCCCCCTTCACCGAACTTCTCATAAATGGTTATGATCAGGATAGTCAAACAGAGAATCAATCCAATGAGATGAAGACCGTGAACGCTGTGGCAATTGCAATAAAGATAGCCAGATAAGTATGGGGTCCAAGTGCCTTGAAGGCTTCTTCCGGTTCGTAGGAGGAAGATGACAAACCGTCGGCACCCAGACCGATCCATGCCAGAATCGGGATCAGCGAAATTTTCTGAAAGAGGGACGGCTCGTTGATATTCCGTGGCGCGCCAATAAAACGACGTTTTATCTGCTCAAAAAACGTTTGCTTCGGTTTGTTGTCGGCGATATTCATGTAATGGGGTTTTCTATGTGAACGCCTTTGGCAATGGTGCCGCAAGGGAAACCATGTCTGGCATTCAGTTGCGTTCCTTTTTCGTCGTATATGCCGATGGCAAAATCCAGCGCGACAATCTGCAAGCTTACGGTCTTGCCATCCGCTATCGTCAGCTGAATCGGTTTGCACAGGCTTGGCAATCCTTCTTCATTGCTGCCCTTGATGTCCAACTCGTATTTTCCCGGTTCGACATCGATCGTAATCGTTTTCAGGGGCAGTACGGTACCCCGATCCTGACCATTGAGTAAGATCGCATAATCATCATTACGACTGAGATTTGAAAAAATGATGGTTGATGACATAATATCCTATCCGTATTAGTAAGGTTTTCCCACCTTAAACTAAATTTTTCTTCTATCCAACACTCTCGGAATTTTTCCGCTCGGTCGCGGGATGCTGCCCGCCTCAACCAGTTTTACAGAAGTATTAATGCCCGTGATCGAGGTAATTCGTTTTTTAACCAGTTCTAAGAATGATCGCTGCTTTTGCAGTTCCAGTGTAAATATTTTATCTGTAATTTCAATGATGACTTCCATGTTGTCCATCGCAGCCGTGCGGTCAACCACAATCTGATAGGGAGCTTCGCCCTGCACCGCGCCAAAAACAGCTTCCTCAATTTGCGACGGATAGACGTTGACCCCTCTGATGATCAACATATCATCGGAACGCCTGCTGATTCTTTTCATCCGAACCAGGGTCCTGCCGCAGGCACAAGGGGCATAATCCAGACTGGTGATGTCTCTTGTCCGGTAGCGAATCAAGGGAAATGCTTCCTTGGTCAACGTGGTAATCACCAGTTCACCTTCCGAGCCTGGCGGTAAAACTTTGCCGGTATCCGGATCAATGATTTCGGGGAGGAAGGCATCTTCATAAAAGTGCAGGCCGTTTTTGCAGGAACATTCGCCGGCAAGGCCAGGACCGATGACTTCGGAAAGTCCGTAGTTGTCCGTTGCGCTAATCGCCAAACCCTGTTCGATCTGGGTGCGCATGGTCTCCGACCACGGTTCCCCGCCCAATAACCCTACTTTCAGAGAAAGTGATTTGGGATTGATACTCAACTGTTCCATGCGGAAGGCGAGCTCCAGAGCATAACTGGGCGTGCTGACCAGCACGGTGGATTTATAATCCTGCATGATCATGATCTGTCTCTCGGTGTTGCCTGTACCCATGGGAATTACGGATGCACCAATCGTTTCGGCGCCATAATGCAATCCGAAAGCGCCGGTAAAAAGGCCATAATGAAAAGTAACCTGGACCAAATCGTCGCGGGTCACGCCGGCCGCCGTCATAAACCTTGCCACCAGGTTAGACCAGATGCGGATATCATTTTTTGTATAACCGGCCACCATGGGTTTACTTCCAATTCCGGAAGAGGAATGAATGCGGACGACTTCCCGTAATGGTACGGCAAACATCCCATAAGGATAGTTGCGGTTGATATCATCCTTGGAGGTCAGCGGCAGTTTGGATAAATCCGCTAGTGCACTAATATCTTCAGGAATAACGCCAAGGTCGTTGAATTGCTTCCGGTAATGGACAACATTTTTGTGAACTCTGTTGATGGTGGCTTGCAGGCGCTCCAGTTGCAACTGTTCGAGTTCATCCCGTGATATGCATTCATGTGCCGGGTCCCAAATGTTCATAAAATGGCCTCCCTGGAATGAGTAGATGACTTTGATGCTAAAATAAATTCTGTCCTTATCGTTCCCATATTTCTTTTTTATCTCTGCCGAGATAGGCCCGCTGGACATCTTTGTTTTCCAGGAGCTCGTCGGCAGTGCCTTCCAGAATCAAGCGTCCTGTCTCTAGGACATAGCCGCGATTCGCGATTTTCAAGGCGGCGCGGGCGTTTTGTTCAACAAGCAGGATCGTTGTTTTCTTTTCCCGGGAAAGATTGGCAATGACTTTCAGTATCTCCTGAACAATCATCGGCGCAAGCCCCATGGACGGTTCGTCCAGAAGCAGCAATCGGGGCTTGGCCATCAGCGCCCGGCCGATGGCCAGCATCTGCTGCTCGCCGCCGGAGAGCGTTCCGGCAAGCTGCTTTCGTCTTTGCCGCAACATGGGGAATAACTCATACACCATTTCCATATCTTTTTTAGACTGGGCCTTGCCACCCTTTATTCCATAATTCAGATAAGCACCCAATTCCAAATTGTCTTCTACGGAAAGAGGTTTGAAAACCTGTCTGCCCTCGGGTACCTGAGATACACCCAGGCGGACAATTTTATGGGGCGCAAAATTATTGATTTCCGTTTCGTTAAAAAGAATCTGGCCGGTTCTAGGCGGCACGATCCCGGACAAAGAATTGAGCAGGGTGGTCTTGCCTGCGCCGTTGGCGCCAATCAGTGTCACCACTTCTCCTTCCGCCAGATGCAGAGATACATTTTTGATGGCGTGCACCTGACCATAGAATGTATTGATGTTTTTAATTCTCAGCATAGTCTTTATCACATTATTCTTTTATATCATTCATGCCGTTTCGATTTCAAAGGATAACGAGGCGGCAAGGCGGAGGCTCCGCAGACGTATCAGCGATACGTCGAGGAAGCCGACAACGACGCCAACAAAGTTAGCCGAAGAAAGCGAAGCGGCATCAGTCCTCACCTAGATAGGCGGCAATGACCGCCGGATTTTCCTGAATTTCGCGCGGTGTCCCGTGAGCTAGTTTTTTCCCCAAGTTTAACACAATAATGGATTCACAGACATCCATGACCAGTTCCATGTCATGCTCTACCAGCACAATGGTCATCCCCAGGTCTTGAATTTTACGGATCAACTCCGCAAGCACCGCCGTTTCACGGCTGTTTAATCCCGCTGCCGGTTCGTCCATCAGAATGATTTGCGGCTCTACGGCCATTGCCCGGGAAATCTCAAGAAGCCTGCCCTTGCCAAAGGGTAGATTACAGGCCGCCACATCGGCTAAATCGGTAAGGCCCGTGAACTCGAGCCAATTGCGCGCCTTTTCCCGGACCATCTTTTCCTCTTTTATCTGACCGGGCAACTTAAGCGCACAGGAAAAAATACCACTTTTGCTTTTGGTGTGCAGTCCGACCATCACGTTTTCCAGAACCGACATCTGCCCGAAAAGCTCCACATTCTGAAATGTGCGCACCAGGCCGAGCCTCGCCAGCACTTCCGGCTCAAAAAAGGAGATGTTTTTTTCACCTAAATAAACTTTCCCATGGGTCTGGGTATAGAGGCCTGTCACGATATTAAACAGGGTTGTTTTGCCGGCGCCATTGGGGCCGATGATACCGGTGATGGATCGCGGCGCGACAGAAAAGGACACATTTTCCAGCGCTGTTAATCCACCAAATATTTGGGTTATGCCTTCCACTCTAAGCATTCCTGGCCGTACTCCCTTTTATTTTGCCTATGATGATTTTAAACAGCGTCTCAAGGCCGCCGATCAATCCGGTAGGCATGAACATAGTGATTAAAATGAGCATTAAGCCGTAAATGACAATATCAAAATCACGAAATACGCGCAGAAATTCGGGCAGCATGGTTAAAATTGCCGCGCCCAGAAATGAACCATAGATGCTTCCCAACCCGCCGATAATGACCATCGTCAACAGTTCTACGGAAAAGTTGAACCCGAAAGATGTGGGAGAGATAAACGTCATGGTATACGCATAGAGACTGCCGGCAATTGCGGAAATAAACGCCGAGACCGTGAATATTTGAACTTTCAGAATGTGGGCATTAACGCCCATCACACGGGCAGCGACTTCGGAATCATTAATAGCTCTCAGGGCGCGGCCAATCCGGGATTGGGACAGATTGATCGACAGCAGCATGACACCCAGCGTTATCATCCAGATAAGATAGTAATTGTTCCGATCGTTATCAAAAATCAGGGGGCCCAACCGGAGATTAGGAATACCGGATAATCCGGAAGGGCCCCCGGTCCAGTCAACCGTTTCGTTAAAAAAGATATACATGATGATGCCGAAGCCCAGCGTGGCCATGGCCAGATAATGACCCTTGAGTTTTAAAATCGGGAACCCGATTACAAATGCCAGCGCGGCAGCACACATGGCGGCTATAAGCAGAGCCAGCCAGGGGTCAACGGGAAACCGGGTTGTCAGGATGCCGGATACATAAGCTCCCAAACCAAAGAAGGCCGCATGTCCGAGAGAAATCTGGCCAGCATATCCCAGAAGAAGGTTCAGCGCCACCGCCAGCAATGTATTGATGCCGATAAACACCAGCACATTTAAAAAATAACTGCCTTTTAAAAACAAGGGTACCAGAAGAATAATGAGGGCAAAAAGAGCGAAAATCAGAATTTGGCGTTTTTCTTTGATCATAATCTTACAGAGCGTCTTAAAGATTGAATTGTAACTACACTCTCTGCGTTTCCTTTTGTTTGAATAAGCCTTCAGGACGAATAAAAAGAATCAGCAACAGAATGATAAAAGCAATAGCGTCTTTATAACTGGCGGAAATATAGCCCGCCCCCAATGATTCCAGCAAGCCAAGCAGCAGTCCGCCCAGGACCGTTCCTAGTCCGCTGCTCATACCGCCGATAATGACAGCGCAGAATCCTTTTATTCCCAGCATAATACCAACATCATAGGACGTCATGGTGAGTGGGGCAATGATGATTCCGGCCATGGACCCGATGGCTGCACTGACAACAAACGACAGCAGAACCATGATTTTCACATCAATGCCGACAAGACTTGCGGCATGGGCGTTATAAGCGCAGGCCCTCATTGCTTTGCCGAGAATACTGTAACTGAAGAACAACTTATTGGCAATGATGATCAAGAGGGTGATGCCAAAGATCCAAAGATGCTGGGGCATAATGGTTGCGCCATAAACATAAAGCGGATTATTACCGGAAAAAGCCGGTAGTGCGTGTGTATCTTTTCCCCAGATCAGCATGGCGGCGCCGCGTATAAAAATACTGGCGCCGATGGTGATAATTACCAGACTTAAAGGCTTGACGTTTTTCAGCGGACGAATAGCCAGTCGTTCAAAGAGAATTCCGACCAGTGTGGAAAGAACAATAGCGAGTACGATGGCCGGTACAAGGGGCAGATTTAAAAAAGACAGAATAAATATGGTGAACATACCGCCCAGCATGACAAATTCACCCTGGGCAAAATTCAGAATGCCGGTGGCATTATGGATGATAGCAAAACCGAAACCAATCAGCGCGTAGATTGCGCCATTGGAAAGCCCGGTTAAGATATACTGAACGAGCTGGCTTGGATTGTCCATGGTTGCTTTGTTTACCCATTCAATGATTTATGATGGCGGCACAGGTTTTTCTGCCCTGTGCCGCCATTTGATTGAAATAAAGATAACCTACTATTTAACTAATTTCCAGTTCTGGTTTTTAACCTCTACCAGGACAAAAGCATCTTTTGTTAATCCGGCATGATCCTGCGCGGCGTAACTGAAGGTTCCGCCAATTCCGGAAAACTTTGTCGTTTTTTCCAGTTGATCGCGAATGGCCGAAGGTGTGTCTCCCACTTTTTCGATGGCTCCCTTCAACAGCATCATCGCATCCCAGGCATGTCCGCCGAAATGATCGCCTTCTATCTTGTATATTGTTTTATAGCCGTTGACGTAACTTAAAAGAGCCTTTTTTTGGGGATCGCTGTTGGGCATCTGGTTCGCCACAATAACCCGACCGGATGGCAGTATGATTCCTTCTGCCGCATCACCCGCCAGTTCAATAAATTTTCTGGAGGATACGCCATGGCTCATAAACAGGGGAAGCTTGATTCCCAGTTGTTTGACGTTACGGGCAATAACTGCGGGTCCCGGATTGGTTCCCCAGCAGATAATCGCCTGCGCGCCGCCGGCGCGAATCTTGGTTAATTGTGCGGTCATATCCGTGTCTTTCGGCCCGTACGTTTCATTGGAAATGATGTCCATGCCGAATTCTTTGGCATGGGCGACAAGCTGCTCCCGTCCCGAGGAACCAAATCCGTCGGATACCGTCAGGATGGCTATCTTACTGATTTTCTGTTTATTTAGATATTCATAAATTTTCGCCACAGCCAGGGCGTCATTCTGCGCCGTTTTAAATACCCATTTTTTTACCGGCTCGGTTATCTTGCTTCCGGCAGCGCAGGAAATTAAAGGTATCTCAGCCTTTTCGACAACCGGAATGACCGCCATGGAGTCGCCTGTCGTACTGGGGCCGATAATAGCCGCAACCTTATCATCTTTAATGAGTTTATTGGCGCCCTGGACTGCCTTGGCCGGATCTCCCTGCGTGTCAATTACAACCAGTTCCAGCATGCGTCCCTTGATACCGCCGGCTTTATTAATCTCATCCACCACCATCTGAGCTGTGTTGCGTTCCGGTTCTCCCAGAAATGCCGCTGGCCCGGAAATGGAAAACAATGCGCCAATTTTGATCGGAGAAGCTGCAATCGACTGCGTTCCTGCCATAAAAACAAATAAGATTGTAAATATAACCGATAATAGCACTGTTAAGAAAAGACATCTTTTCATTTGATCTACTCCCTCCCAACTTTTTTGTTTTCAAAAAGCACAAATTGATTAAAGTTGTTGTTAATGATGATTGTCGTGCAATTTTTGTTGTTGATTTCGGACAAAGCCTGCTTACCTGACCAAGCTTGGGCAAGCAGGCATCAATACATATAGATATAGTAAGGTGAGGATTTGCTTATGAAAAAATTATGCATACCAAGGTCCATTAAGTTATAGTAGTAGTGGCTAATATTTGATTTGACCGGTTGTGTCAAGATGTATTTATGTTTTATGACTCGAAATTCAGTTTTGTTTTTTTTCATCCTTTAATTTGTCCAGTTCTTCACGATAGCGCAGAGCCTCAGCTTTAGCCGATTCGATTTCTTCCTTGGCTTTTTCCAGATCTTCATCCTGCCGCTGTCTTTCCTCGCGGATTTTATCCTGAATCTCATCGAAGCCGACATAGACGGCTAAGGCGCCGCCGAGAAACAGGAAGATCGGCAGTGCGCCTCGTAGAATGACTAAAAAATCATTAAACCAGAAAATCAAACTGATCAGCCCGAAAATAGCGGCAATGACTCCTCCTGTCAGCAAAGACATAATCCAACCTCCGGATGGTAGATTTAACTCTGATCAATTTACGGTGGCGTTTTTATCATGAATGGTATGGTTAGGCAAGATGGAAATAGATGATTATTAAGATAAACTTTTACTTGATTTAATGGGATTCATCATTTAGATAAGATAGTTTATTGAAGTTAGCGGATTAAACAATAATGAAGGGTAATATGATTGAACTGAATTTTAATAAATCTGACGGGTTGGTTCCGGCCATTGTTCAAGATGCTGAATCAAAAGACGTATTGATGCTGGCGTATATGAACAAGGCCTCGTGGGAGGCTACTGTGCAAACCGGCAAGGCGACTTTTTGGAGCAGATCGCGGCAAAAACTGTGGCTGAAAGGTGAAAGTTCCGGCCATGTTCAGATGATAAAAAATATTTATATAGATTGTGACGAAGACACGATCTTATTGCAGGTGGAGCAACTGGGCGGCGCGGCCTGCCACACGGGGCATCGATCCTGTTTTTACCGGAAACTCGAAGGCGGTGATTTTGTTGTTGTAGGCGAAAAGATTTTTGATCCAGAGGATGTATATAAATGAATATCTTAAAATTAGGTATACCCAAGGGAAGCCTGGAAAATAATACGGTTGATTTATTCAAAAAAGCCGGCTGGCGAATTACATACGACAGCCGCAGTTACTTTCCCGATATCGATGACCCGGAAATCAACTGCACACTGGTGCGGGCGCAGGAAATGTCCCGTTATGTCGAAGACGGCCATCTGGATCTGGGGCTGACCGGTATTGACTGGATTATGGAGAATAACTCCGATGTGGTGGTGGTGCAGGATCTGGTCTATTCCAAGGTCTCCACGCGTCAGGCGCGCTGGGTGCTGGTGGTGCGCGATGATTCGCCGATCCGTTCGATTGAAGACATGGAAGGCAAACATATTTCGACTGAGCTGGTTGATTTTACCAGACGATATTTTGCTGAAAAAAACATCAAGGTCAGTGTGGAATTTTCCTGGGGCGCCACCGAGGCAAAGGTTGTGGACGGCCTGGTCGATGCGGTTGTCGAAGTCACGGAAACGGGATCAACTATCCGCGCCAATAAATTACGAATCGTCCATGAACTGATGAGAACCAATACGCAGTTGATTGCCAATCGCGCGGCATGGAATGATTCGTGGAAGCGCAAAAAAATAGAGCAGATTCGGACATTGCTGACCGGGTCGCTTTTGGCGATGGGCAAAGTCGGATTGAAACTCAACGTGTCTAAGGAAAACCTTGATCGCGTGATGAAGCTTCTGCCGTCGCTCAAGGCTCCGACCATTTCCAGCCTCTATTCCGAAGAATGGTTTGCCATTGAGTCCGTGATTGATACAGGCGTTGTGCGTGATTTGATTCCGCAGTTGCTGGATGCGGGAGCCGAAGGCATTATTGAATATCCCTTGAATAAAGTCATATAATCCGGAGGGCAGTATGACCAGAAAAGCAAAGATTGTCCGTAAAACGACAGAAACGGATATCGAGCTGGACATTGATTTGGATAAATCCGTCGGCAGTAAGATCGATACGACCGTTCCTTTTCTGAATCACATGCTGGAACTCTTTGTCCGTCATGGTCAGTTCAAGCTCGTGATTAAAAGCAAAGGCGATACGGAAATCGACGATCATCATCTGGTTGAAGATCTGGGCATTTGCCTGGGGCAGGCGGTTGGGCAGGCGTTGGGTAAAAAGATCGGTATCCATCGCTACGGTTCTGCGTCCGTGCCAATGGACGAGTGCTTGTGCCGGGTGGACATGGATATTTCCGGCCGCCCCTACCTGATTTACAAGGTCCGGTATGAGCGCCGGAAAATCGGCGGATTTGATCCGGCGCTGGTCAAGGAGTTTTTTAAGGCTTTTACCGATCACAGCGGTATCACCTTGCACATTAATCTTGCGTATGGCAGCAACAGCCACCATATTATCGAAGCAGTTTTTAAAGCCTTTGCTCGGGCATTGAGGCAGGCCGTGAATATCAACCCGGAAATTTCAGGCGTTCTATCCACCAAAGGTACGCTTTCATAGAAAGACGAGGTTTAAAATTGCTGAGTATTCTCTGGATAAGAAAAGTCGGTTGCGCCATATTGCTTTTGACCTTTGTTGTCTTTGCTCCATATACCCTTTGGGCGCAGGGAACGGTAACGTCCGTCGATAAAACTGTAACGCGTCTGGCGGTGATTCCTTTTCAGGCGGTGGTGCCCCAAGACACATCGTCAACTGTCCGATGTCCGATTTGCAGCAGTGTTAATTCCAGCGGAAGCATTGTCAAAGGCGCCGAAAAAAAAGCCGAAGAAATATTTATCGATAAGTTGAGGGATTTGAAAGATGTGGAAATCATCCCTTCGGAAAGAGTGGCGGGCGTCTATCAACGGACTTCAACGGATTTTCTGAAGCAACCCTTATTGCAGGTTATGCTAAGGGCCGGAAGTGAATTACGCGCGGATGTGATCGCGGTCGGCTATGTTTATCGTTATCGTGAAAGAGTGGGCTATGACTATTCTGCGGAGCACCCCGCATCTGTCGCTTTTGAAATTCACCTGATTTCCGTCAAGGACGGCAGCACGCTGTGGCGTGGTATTTTTGATAAAACGCAAAAATCGTTAATGGAAGACGTCTTCCAGGTATCTTCTTTTTTTAAAGGCGGTGCCAAGTGGTTGACCGCGCGCGAATTGACGAAGTTAGGCGTTGACGAGGTTTTTTCAACGTTTTCCGGCTTTGAGCCCTAATTGGAATATGAGCGCGATACTATTTTTCTTCTTTGCGGAATATCTCAAACTGATATTCTGAACTTTTCCCACGAAGGAGTTTTAATTTGTTCATCATCCCGGCGGTTGATATAAAAAATGGACAATGTGTCCGTCTGGCGCAGGGCGATTTTGACCGCGTGACGGTCTATGCCGAGAATCCCGCGGACATGGCGCGACTCTGGGCTCAAAAAGGAGCTAAGCGGATTCATATTGTTGATCTGGATGGCTCGGTTGCCGGAATGCCACGCAACGCACCCATTATTCTTGATATTGCAAAATCGGTTTCCGTGCCGATTGAGGTTGGTGGCGGTGTCCGTAATATGGAGACGATCAACTATTATCTGGAAAATGGCGTATCGAGCGTTATCCTGGGCACGGCAGCCATCCAGGATGAAGACTTTGTAAAGAAGGCGGCTCAAACCCATCCCGGAAAAATTATTCTGGGTATTGACGCACTGAGCGGCCAGGTGGCGGTTCGGGGCTGGACGCAAAAGACCAGCCAAAACGCGGTTGAACTGGCGCGGCGCTACGAAGATTGTGGGATTCAGGCCATTATCTATACAGATATTCAGCGTGACGGCATGGAAACGGGCGTCAATGTGGAGGCGACCAGGGCGCTGGCCAAAGCCGTGTCGATTCCGGTGATTGCTTCCGGCGGCGTGGCGACGCTGGCTGATATTGATGCTTTGCTTTCCGTTAAAGACTGTTCGTTCTATGGCGTGATTGTCGGCCGCGCGCTCTACACGGGCGCGATGGCGCTGGAAGACGCGATAGCCAAGACCGAACAGACCTCATAGAATCGGAGGGAAGGGAAAATATGGCAGATTGTCTGTTTTGTAAAATTGTCAAAGGGGAGATTCCCTGCACGAAAGTTTACGAAGACGATGCCGTTCTGGCGTTTGATGATATCCATCCGATGGCGCCTGTGCATGTTATTGTCATTCCGAAAAGACATGTTTCGACGCTGATGGATGTCGATGCAAACACGGATATTGCCGGGCGTCTCATTGCAGCCGCGCAAAATGTTGCTAAAATAAAAAAGGTAGCCGCGGGCGGATTCCGCGCGGTCATGAACTGCAATGCCGACGGAGGACAGGTGGTGTTTCATCTGCACATGCATCTGCTCGGCGGCAGGAAACTGGAAGATCAGTTAGGCTAATTCGAGGTAAAAAAATGGATATTAATAATAAATTAAATAAGGACATGGTGACGGCGGCAAAAGCCAAAGATAAAATCAGACTGTCCGCAATCCGGATGCTGAAAACAGCGCTGCACAATAAGGAAATCGATCTAATGCGCCCGCTCAATGAAACAGAAACCATGCAGATTCTGTCCGTGCTTACGAAGCAGAGAAAAGATTCCATTGAACAGTTCGCCAAAGGCGGAAGAACGGATCTGGTGGAAAAAGAAGAAGCGGAATTGAAAATCCTGCAGGAATTCATGCCTGCGCAAATGTCGGATGAAGATGTGGAAGTGCTCATTAAAAAAGTGATCGCTGACATGGGCGCTGCTTCCATCAAAGATATGGGCAAAGTGATGAAGGTGTTGATGCCGCAGATCACCGGCAAGGCGGATGGAAAAGCCGCCGGCGAAAAAGTGAAAGCACTTTTATCTCAATAAGGTCTGATCTATACGAATTTGACGAAAAAACTTAAAACAGGCAAGGCAATCATTCGTGCGTTTTGATGACAGTAAGATTGAAGAAATTAAAAGCAGGGTGGACATTGTCGAGCTTGCCTCCGAATATCTGACTTTAAAAAAGGCAGGCAGGAATTATTTAGGGCTCTGTCCTTTCCATCAGGAAAAAACGCCTTCGTTTACCGTCAACCGCGAAAAACAGATTTTTTACTGTTTTGGTTGCGGAGAGGGCGGCAATGTCATCACCTTGCTGATGAAAATTGCCAATAAAAGTTTCCCCGAAGCTATTAAACATCTGGCGGAAAAAACAGGTGTTATCCTGCCGGTTCGGACCTTCGGCCGGGAAGGGCATGAAAAAGATTCCCTGCACGATGAGATTATTAATTTGAATTTAAGGGCGGCGCAGCAGTTTTCGCGCAATCTATCGTCCCCGGCAGGTAAAATCGCTCGGGATTATTTACTCAAAAGAGCCGTTACCGATGAAACCATTAAGCAATTCCGGTTGGGGTATGTGCCGGATACCTGGCGCTCCTTGACGGATTATATCGAAGGCAGCGGCTTATCTTTGAAGTTGGCCGAACAGGCCGGCCTGATCATTGCCGGTAAAGAGGGGGGCTTTTATGACCGCTTCCGCGGCAGATTGATATTTCCAATTGAAAACGTATTCGGGGAAATCGTTGCCTTTGGCGGCCGGATTTTGGGTGAAGGCGATCCAAAATATCTTAATTCACCGGAATCACCCGTCTATATTAAAGGGAAAAATTTATACGGACTGCAAAAGGCCAAAGAGGCGATTCGTCAGAGCGGTTTTTGCCTGATTGTAGAAGGGTATTTTGATGCCATATCATTGTGGAATGCGGGCGTCCGCAATGTCGTCGCCACATTAGGCACCGCCTTGACCCGAGATCATCTGGAGCTTTTACGCCGTTATACCCAGGATGTTGTGGCTCTATTCGATCCCGATACGGCCGGACGAAAAGCACTGGACCGCTCTTTGGAGCTGTTTTTAGGGGCGAACATGCGCGCCCGGGCTTTAATTCTTCCCGAGGGCTGCGATCCGGACGACTATGTTAAAAAATACGGCAAGGATAAAATCGAAGAATTAATTGCCATTGCGCCTTCCATCAGTGATTATTATATTGATAACGTTCTGGGAGATAGTAAGACGTTTGAAGAAAGCCGTGATCTGGTAAAGACGGCAATGGAATTCGTCAATAAAATCAGTGACGAAATCGAAAAGAACCTTTTCATCAAACGTATTGCGGAAAAATTGGGTATTGATCAGGCATTGCTGAAAAGGGAGGTTCATCGTAAAGAGGTTCATATCAAGCCCAAATCGGTCAGCCCGAAGCAAGATGTGAAAATAATCATGAATCCTCTGGAAATCAATCTAATACGGCTTTTGCTGGAATATCCCCAAAAAGCGATACAGATAGAGGATGAAGAAATATTGGATTATTTTATGGAGCCTGAGCTCAAGACTCTGGGTAAAAAAATTGTTCAGGCCTATAAACTACTTGGATACATTGATATTAATGTCATTTTGTCTGCCGACGAAGAGAAGGCGCTCAGGAATAATATTTATGAATTAAGAATTAATGCGCCAACAACCGATGACAACATGGTGGATCGCAATTTCTCCGACAATATTCGAGGAATCAAGAAGAAATGGTATAAAGAACAGCATCGGCAGCTCAAGTTGAAACTGGCTCAAGCTCAGGAAAACGGTAACGAGGATTTGCTGCAAAAATACGTATATGAAAAACAGAGTTTGATGGCTCAAGAAAAAGAGCTACGTTAATAAATAATACAGTTTGGGGGATGCCAAATGGCCAAAGAAATACAATCCGATGAATTTAAGAAATTACTTTCTCTGGGAGAAGAAAAAGGGTTTTTGACCTACGATGATGTCAATGACATGCTGCCGCCGGACGTCAATTCGTCTGATCAAATAGATGATATTATTATGTTATTTGGAGAAAAGAATATTGATATCATCGATATCGAACAGGGTGAAAAGCTGGTGGTTAAAAAGCCGGTGGAAGATGTCCTGCCGTCAAAATTTCCTGAGGCGCTGGCGCTCGCTCCCGGCGCGGGCAAGACCGGGGACCCGGTAAAGATGTATTTGCGTGAGATGGGACTGGTTTCGCTTTTGAGCCGTGAAGGCGAAGTGGAGATCGCTAAAAAAATCGAAGAGGGCGCCCGTGAAACCATGTGGGCCATTTTCAGTTTAAGCGTTTCAATTGCAGAAGTACTGAGTATTGGTGAAAAACTGGAATCCGGCGAGATTCGTGTCAAAAACGTAGTGGATAATATTGAAGACGAAGAAGGATTCATGGAGGAGGACGAGCATAAAGAGAGAGTGCGCAAGTTGATTGCTCGAATTCGCCTTTTTAGCGATCGAAACAAAGTTTTGCGAGAGAAACTCAAATCCAAAACCATGAAACCCAAGCAGCGGGAATTATTGACGGCGGAATCGGAAAAAAACGCAAAGAATATTATCACGCTTTGCCGGAAAATCCGTTTCAGCAAAAAACAAATGCACCGTTTTATTGCACGGCTGAGATTTTTTACGGATGAAATTGAAAGATCCGAACGTGTGATTAATCAGTTTAAAAGGGAATCAGGCTTGACGCTCACGCAAATGGAAAAAGCCTGGTCTCAAATGAAGAAATCCAAACTCGATGAGAAGCGAGCCGCGAAGGAAGCGAAAGTTTCTATTGATTGGTTACATCGGAGCCATGAGGCCATTGCGGAAGCACAAAAACGGATAAAACACATTGCCAAGGATGTGGGTATTCCGACAGCCACATTAAAGAATGTGGTCGACTCCATCGAAGACGGCGAAGCCAAGGCTGAAATTGCCAAAAGAAAGCTGGTGGAAGCCAATCTGCGGTTGGTCGTCAGCATTGCCAAGAAGTACACTAATCGCGGCTTGCAGTTTCTGGATCTGATTCAGGAAGGCAATATCGGATTGATGAAAGCGGTTGATAAATTTGAATATCAGCGCGGCTACAAGTTTTCCACTTACGCGACATGGTGGATTCGGCAGGCTATTACGCGTGCCATTGCCGACCAGGCGCGTACGATTCGGATTCCCGTCCATATGATTGAAACAATCAACAAACTGATTCGGACATCGCGCTACCTGGTGCAGGAATTGGGACGCGAACCGACCCCGGAGGAAATCGCCAACAAAATGGAATATCCGCTGGAGAAGGTGCGGAAGGTTCTGAAAATTGCCAAAGAGCCGATTTCCCTGGAAACGCCGATCGGCGAGGAGGAGGACAGCCATCTGGGTGATTTTATCGAAGACAAAAAAATCATGTCTCCTTCGGAAGCAACGATCAGCATGGATCTGGCGGATCAGACGCGTAAAATCCTGTCTACGCTCACGCCGCGTGAAGAAAAGGTTCTGCGAATGCGTTTCGGGATTAGTGACCGTCTAAGCGCGGTTGGTCCGGATGAAGGTGTGCCGGTTGATATCGTAGAATCCGACATCGAAGAGCCGGCAGTTATCGAAGAGGAACCGTCAAAAAAAGCAAAGAATTCCTCCCGGAAGCGCGCGGCAAAATAGTATTGACAAGCGCCGCAATTGGGTATATTTCAACGAACCTTGATGCCGGTTTGATCCGCGCAAATGCTGAAAAAATGGCGGGCCTATAGCTCAATTGGTAGAGCCACCGGCTCATAACCGGTAGGTCCCTGGTTCGATCCCAGGTGGGCCCACCAAATTTCGCAAGAACGGAATCTCAATGATGAATAGAAAAACACGATTTTCACAAGCAAGGAGTTGTTGCGATACTGCCATTGATTTAATGGTTGTGATGAGACAAATCAAATTGTCATGTCACGGCTCACAGAATCAAGCACATAGCAAGGCTATCTGAAAATGCACCCCCAACAGGTGCATTTTTTTTTAGTTGGACTCAAATTTCAGAAGCGAAGCGCGTTGAAATTTGAGTCCAACTAATCCCGCGAGGCGGGGTTAGTTACACCTTTGCAAAAGTGAAATGCAAGCGGAATTGGCAAGTCGAACTTATCCCGCGCAGCAAGGCGAAGCGGGGTTATTAAAGTAATAAAGGAGAAAATGTTTGAAAGAAAAATTATTGTTGTTAATCAGTTTACAGGAGTGTGATACGCAATTGGTCAAGCTTTCCTCTAAAAAGATTAAACTGCCGGAAAAGATTAGTAAGATGGAAGAGGACTTTCGGCTTTATCAGGAAAACGTTGAGCAGAATAAAAGAAAGTATGACGAACTCAAAGTTCGGCGCGCCGAATGTGAAACCAAGGTTAAAAAACTTAATGAAGGAATGATCAAAACCAAGGAAAGGCTGCTGGAGGTTAAGAATAACAAGGAATATCAGGCCATGCTCAAGGAAAATGAAACGGCCGAGAAGACGCGGGGCGATATTGAAACCCAGATCATTGCGCTCATGGAAGAAATGGATAAACTCTCCGTGCTGGTGAAAAATGATGAGGAAACTTTAAAGCAGGCTGGAATCAAGCACGAAGAGGAAAAGAAAATCATCGAGGATGATCTGAGTGCTGTGGACGCCGATACGGTGAACTGGGCTTCGAAACGTGATGGTTTGCAAAAGACAGTTCCTGCCGATCTTCTGGCCCAATACGAAAGAGTCAAAAAGCGCAATAACGGTGTCGGTGTGATATCCGTATGGAAAGCCGTCTGCAACGGTTGCCAGATGAAGATTCCGCCGCAGCTGTATAACGAACTTCAGCGTTCCAATGATCTGCTCAGTTGTCCCAATTGTAACCGGATCATGTATTTTCAAAATCAGGAAAAGTCCGCCTAGTCTTTTTATGGAAAATAAAACGGTGAAGTTGTTCAGTGACGGGGCCTGCCGCGGCAACCCCGGTATTGGTGGGGCCGGCGCGGTGATCACCGATGCAGCGGACAATATTCTTTGGGAGGGCAAGGAGTATTTAGGTCACTGTACGAATAATATTGCCGAATATAAAGCACTGATTCTGGGATTAAAAGGCGCGCAGGCACAAGGATTCAATCAATTGGATGTTTATCTGGATTCGGAGTTGTTGGCCAACCAGATTAATGGTTCCTACAAAGTAAAAAATGAGAATCTGAAAATCTTAATGCAGGAAGTCCGCAGCCTGCTTTCTTCCTTTAAATCCATTCACGTCAAGCATGTTCTGCGATGTCACAACGCGCAAGCGGATGAGCTGGCCAATTTGGCTATTGATGAGTATAAAGGTTAAAGGCTGAAGTCCGAAGGTTAAAAAATAGAAATCATTTTTCACGAAGATATCTTGAAAGAAATCCAAATCAATTGTAAGCTGCTTTACAGGCCGGAGAAGATCAGATGATCGCGGGCAGATTATATCTGCCGGAGGAAAGTCCGAGCTCCACAGGGCAGGATGGTCGCTAACGGCGACTGGGGGCGACCCTAAGGAAAGTGCCACAGAAAATATACCGCCCGTCGAATGACGGGTAAGGGTGAAATGGCGAGGTAAGAGCTCACCGCTTTTCCGGTGACGGAAAAGGCATGGTAAACCCCATCCGGAGCAAGACCAAATAGGAGAACGTTTAAGGGCGGCCCGCCTGATGTTCTCGGGTAGTGTCGCTAGAGGCGGCAGGCAACTGCCATCCCAGATGAATGATCATCGCTGCGTTAAGGGTAACCGAAGCGCGGAACAGAACTCGGCTTATGATCTTCTCTTGTGCCTGTTCTGATCCACATAATAAAAAAGGCCGAATTGAGAAATTCGGCCTTTTTTATTCGATGTAAAGCAACTTTATTTATTTATCATCATCATCGTCGTCATCATTGAGTGCGGACAGGTCACCTTCCGAACCTTGCGGCACTTCCGCCTGGATAGAACGTCCTATGCCACGCATCAGGAGTACCATGATGAAAAAGAGTATAACCATCGAAGCAATGATAATCAGGATAACGGTTGCAGTCCATGCCTTAGCTTCTTTCTCGATATTCTGAGATACTTTGGTTGCTGCTTCATTGTATTTTTCAACTTCCACGCCCATACCGATCCAACCAAAACCGGCGGGTTGAGTCAAGTTTGTTGCATAAAACTTAATCGGCGCATAAGCAACGAATTTGGTATTACCGGCAAACTTATAAGTGATAATCCCCGATTTTCCAGCCGCCGCATTTTTGGCGATATTTTGCAAATTCGGGTCCATGAAGCCCAGCGAATTAAGATCCAGAACTTCGATGCCCTTTTTGGTTGATTCCGCAACGTTCTGTTCGGAAAGCGCAGGAACAAGATTACCTGCGTTGTCCAGACCGATGATATGGTAGTCATTGGGATGAGAAATCACATAACCACGGTCATCAACCATAAAAGAATAGTTGCCCGTTGTGGCGTCTGCTTCAAAAACATGCTCCGCCTGAGTAGGAATGATTTGATCGGTAAATTTCGCCAGCTGACGATAGTCCATAGCCAGACTGATGATGCCGGCAAATCCGTCTTTGGAAAAGACGGGTGTCGAAAAGCGAATAATTCCCGAAAATCTCTGTCCCTTTTCAAACGCTGCTTTATCGACGTAACTGCCTGTTACCGGAGCAACATACACTTCGCCCTTATTCAGAATTTTTGTTTTAGCAAAATAATCTTCAGTTTTATATGTTGTATTGGTCGGATTGCTGACATTAACCAGTTTTCCCGCCTGACCACCAACGATTTTAATTTGTTCGTTGCCGTTTTTGTCAATCAGAGCAATCTCTTTATACAGCGGGCTTAGCACCTGTTGGATTTTGCCGTCTATTTTGACCCAGAGCGGTTTTTTATTTTCAACAATAAACTGTTTGTATGCAGCTTCCGTTGCCGGAATAATGGTAGCAACAAGCAAATCCTTTTTGCGCTCCATTAGAAAGTTGGCAACTTCGTCTGCTGTGTTGATGGCACGCATTTTTATTTCTTCCTGAGATTTCTGGTCGAGAACGTTAACGGTTCTCGCCTTTATGGTATCCCCCAGCCTGAACATGCCATTGGCAATCAAGAATGCCATCAGTGATAAGGGGATTACGATAAGCAGGAAGAACACGCCTCCTACAGTAAGATACTGCTTCTTTTTCTTAGATTCTGCCATTACTATTTCCCCCTAACCTAGGTTATTTTTGTGGTTAACTTGTTTATATTAACCCAAAAAGTAACGCATGAAGGGGTTGGCATAAAGCAGTACGAGAGAAACGACCAGTGCATAAATGGCGATCGATTCGGCCATGGCCATACCAATCAGCATGGTCATCATGATTTTGCCCTGTACGCCTGGGTTTCTTCCTACTGCCTGACAAGCTCCACTTGCTGCTGTTCCAATGCCTAAGCCTGCGCCAACGGCTCCCACACCTATTGCGATTCCCGCGGCTAACATGGCTCCAACGGCGAAAATAGCTTTTGTGTAAGATTCACCTGCTGGTATTGTTTCTGCTGCAAAAACGAGCGAACTCGATAAAAGCAGAACTACTACTGAACCAAATGCTGTTAAAATTACCATACCCGATTTGTGTGACATGTTTGTCTCCTTTCCTAGCCCAATGTTTATTATTAACCCTCGAATGCATAGCATGTTTTTTGATACCATTCAAAGAGGAATTAACTCAAATGTCAATCGGGAGAACGTTAATGCACGAGATGTGCCATTGCTGGAATATGGGGGATAATTTCCAGATATTGTTTTTTTAAATTAAGGAAAGTCGAAAACCAGATGATCTAATTTGTTGAGATTCCTTTAATTCATTTCTGAGGAGGTCAATGAAAAAAAGCGAATGTCTTTTTTTTAAAAACACAGATTAGTTTAATATTAAATTATGATTTAATGTTTTGTTAAACGGGCTACCATAAAACATTCAACCACGAAAATAGGGTATGAACCAATTTTTCATTGTGTTAAATGGAAATAAATCATTTTATATTTCTGTTGAAATTTTACGATAATGTCGTTACGATTAAAATCAAATCGGGATAATGATATAAAAATATCAAGAAGTCACAATATAAAGGATTGTCATGCAGGAGCTTTTAACAGCGGTAACTTACCCCATAGTCTGGCTCATTTGTGCTTATCTCTTAAAAATTGAAAGTGGTCTGGCAAAACTGCTGATTTCGCTGACAGCGGCAATCCTGGTTTACGTTTTAATCGGTATCAAGCGAACTCAAAAAGAAAATCATAAGGAAAATGAAGATTAAGTGACTTTGTTCAGAAAGGCATACAAGCTTCTGCGTCAGGCATTGAGTATCCGTATCTGGCTGGCCAGTATTGTTGTTATTCTTCTAATTCTCCTGCTGGCTTTGACGGTGAACAATGCCCGTGAAAAAGAAATGGCGGATTTATTTAGCCGTCAACAATTGGCATCCGCTCAAAACGCGGCGGCGCGATTGACGGATATTCTTTTACAGGTGGAAAGAAATATTGTCTTATTTTCCTACTTTGATCCCGACGGAAAAATACTCACGAAAGAAGATTATCGAGAACTGGAGGTGCTTTATTCTGTTTGGGGAAAAACAATTGATGCGGTGTTGGTTTTTGATGCCGATGAAAAAATCAGACGCATTCTGCCACAGGGCGCCCTTCCCAGCATCGATCTGACCGAACACTTCAGATCTTTAAAACAACGTCAAAGTCAATACTTAACATTAGCTTTATCGGAGAAGCTATCCAGAGATTCCATGCCTCAAAAACAGAATTGGTATTTAGTCTGGGGTTATCCCATCTGGCGGCATAATAATATTTTTGCCGGCGCATGGATGGTGTCTTTTTCACTTGCCGAACTGGTCGGTGCGGGCGAAAAACAAATCAGTGATAACCAACTGGGAAATTTGTGGCTGGTGAATGAGCAGGGTCAAGTATTGCTGCACCCTGACGCGTCGTTTATCGGAAAGAATATCAGCGATCTGGTAAAAAATAATCAGGGGGAGACAATAGTATTCCCATCAGACAGCGGCCGGCACATGAATTCCAAAATTCTTCAGAGCGATAACAAGATGCAAAGAAGCGTCATTGCCTACTACCCGCTTAAAATTGCCGGAAATACTTGGTTTGTCATGGTGACGGCGCCATACAGTCGTGTCGTTGCTCCCGTGCGCACCACATTTATATACACCATGTTCAGCGCGCTTGTGCTGATTTTAGTTCTGGTGGTCGTCGGCATTTATTTTGCCTTCCGTGAAGGAAAAAGATGGCGGATGAGAGAAGAGCAGGAAAGACTCAAAGAGCGAGAAGCTTGGCAGGAAAGGCTGCTTCGGGAAAAGAAAACTATCGACGGCATTATCGAAGGTTCTCCGATTCCCAGCTTTGTGATCAATAAGGAGCATCAAGTCATTTTATGGAACCGGGCCTGTGTTGAATTGACGGGATGCCCCGCGGAGGATATGTTGGGCACAGATCAGCATTACAAATCGTTTTATTCCGTAAAAAGGCCTTTGGTTGTTGACTTAATCGTGGACAACGATATTGACGCTCTCAATCAATACTACGGTTCAAAAAAAGTAAAGAAATCGGATAAGGTTCTTGGGGCTTATGAAGCCTATGATCATTTTGACAACCTGGGTGGCCGCAGCCGGTATATGTATTTTCTAGCGGCGCCCATTTGTGACGAAGAAGGCAATACCATTGCGGCAATGGAAACGCTGCAGGATATTTCGCGTGAGGAGGAACTCACGAGCAGTTTGAGGGAATATGCCGAGACGTTGCAGAATGAACTTGGGGAAAATATCGAATTGCGACGGGAGATCGAGGGGCTTTATAACTACCTGCAGTCTATTGTGAAGAGTCTGCCGGATAAAATTTACGAAATGGATAAAGATGGTATTGTTAATTTTGTCAGCCGGAGCAGAAGAATGGAAGGCGGTCGATCGCCGCGTGAACTCAAAGGCAGACATTTTATGGAGTTTGTCGCGCCCGAGGATGAAAGTTTTGTGATGTCCAAGTGGGAAGACGCCAAAAAAGGTATTTTCACACCTTACGAAATTGAAACCACAAGACAAGACGGCCAAAAGATTAATCTTCTGATTACTACGTCTCCTGTTGTCGGAACGGATCATTATATTCTCGTGCAACGCGATATTACGGAATTCAAGAATCTGGAAAAGAAGCTCTATAACAGCCAGAAACTCGCAGCGCTGGGGCAGCTTTCCGCCGGGATTGCCCATGAAGTGCGCAACCCGCTGTCAGCCATTAAAATGAGTTTGCAAATTCTAGAAAAGCGCATGAACCCGGAAGGCAATGATCTTAAAAGATTTAAAATCGCGCAAAAAGAAGTTGAACACTTGGAAGAGTTGGTTAACGATGTACTGGTTTTTGCCAAACCCATGGAACCCAAAATAGCGTCTGTCGATCTCTCCCGCGTACTGGAACAGGCTATTGCTCTTTCCGAAAAAATTATTCATGATAAACAGATCAATGTCAAGCTGGAAGCGCGGGAAATTCAGATGGTTAAGGCGGATGCGGCGATGATTACGGATGCTTTTGTGAATATTGTCCGCAATGCGGTTGAAGCATTAGAGGACAAGGGTTACATCCGCATTTATGCCCGGAGTATCGGGAGTCAGCCGCCTTCGGTTCTTGTTGTTGTGGAAGATAACGGCTGCGGTATTGATGATGCAGACATGCCTCATCTGTTTAATCCTTTTTTTACCAAGAAAAAATACGGTACGGGCCTTGGGCTTTCCCAAGTGATGAAAATTGTGGAAGTGCATCAGGGAAAACTCGAGATTATCAGTGAGAAGGACAAAGGGACGAAGGTTTGTGTAACATTGCCCTGTGGTGAATAACATCTCGTTTGAGAACACCGGGGATGTATGAAAGCGGATGGCGCGTAAAAAAATCAACTGAATGGCGAAGGTTACGTTTATGGCGAGTATTCTGGTTATTGATGATGACGCATCGATTGTGGAGACGCTGGATTTATACTTAACGGAAGAGGGATACACCGTCAGGACAGCCCTGACGGGCACTGATGGCTTGAATAAATACGTGCAGGAACCTTCGGATGTTGTCATTTTGGATATCCGTCTGCCGGATGTGGACGGGTTCGACGTTCTGGAAGATCTCAAGGAAGAAAATGAAAATGTTAAAGTGATCATGATTACCGCTTTCCATGACATGGAAACAACTATCAATGCCATGAAGGGCGGCGCTTTTGATTATATTCATAAACCAGTCAATGTCGATGAACTGGATCTGGCGATTAAGAAGGCCGTAAAGTCTCTCGAGATGGAGAAAAAAATTGACGGTCTTCTGATGGAGCCGTCACGCAGTTTCCGGGTTGGGGATATTATCGGCACCGGCAACGAAATGCGGGAAATCTTCAAAACAATCGGCATTGTTTCCAAAAGCCGCACAACGGTGCTTATTCAGGGAGACAGCGGAACGGGCAAGGAGTTAATTGCCAAGGTTATTCATAATAATACCTCACCTGCGGAACCGTTTATTGCCGTGAACTGCTCAGCCATTGTTGAGACGCTTTTGGAATCGGAATTATTCGGCCATGAAAAAGGATCGTTCACCGGGGCTATCGCCCGAAAACTGGGTAAGTTTGAGTTGGCCAGGTTTGGTACGGTATTCCTGGATGAAATCAGTGAAATGTCCGTCAATTTGCAGGCCAAACTTCTGCGTGTTTTGCAGGAAATGGAATTTGAACGCGTCGGGGGTAAGGACCGGGTGAAAGTGCATGCCCGCATCATGGCCGCGACCAATAAAGATTTAAAAACGATGGTCAAAGAAGGCAAATTCCGTGATGACTTGTATTACCGTTTGAATATTGTCGCCATTAACCTGCCGCCGCTGCGCACGCGTCGCCAGGATATACCGCCTTTGATTGATTATTTGTTGTCCAAAATCAATCTGGATCTGCATAAAAAAATTGTCGGTGTTTCCGGTGAAGTGATGGAAAAGTTTATGACCTATGCCTGGCCGGGTAATATTCGCGAACTGGAGAACCTGCTGGTGAGGGCTTGTGTTGTCGCCAAAGGCCAGGTGCTGGGTGTCGGTGATTTTCCGGAATTGGGAAAGGACGATCCGTCAATTGTGGCGCCAAAGGATCAAACCGCGGATGTATTTACACCGGAAGAGCCTGGTAAATTTTTAACCCTCGATCAGGTTGAAGAACGTTACATTCGTAAAATTATCAAGGAAACGGGTAAAAATAAAGGGGAAATCTGTGAAACACTGGGTATCTCCCGCCCCACCTTCGAGCGCAAACTGGAGAAGTACGGTATTTCGTTTGAGAGAGAATAACTTTGAAAATTATTAGCGCAGAATTTATTAAAAGTGCCGTATGGCCTCCCCAGTATCCGCCGGGGATTTTGCCGGAAATTGCTTTTGTGGGACGTTCCAATGTCGGGAAATCATCTCTGATGAACACGCTGGTCGGCCGGAAAAAACTGGCCAAAACCAGCAACACGCCAGGCAGAACACAACTGATCAATTTTTTTGCCGTCAACGAGAAAATTTCGTTTGTGGATTTGCCCGGATATGGTTTTGCCAAAGTGGCCCAATCCGTGAAAAAAGATTGGGGAGATATGATAGAATCCTATCTGCGGGAAAGGCAAAATCTGGCGATGGTCATTTTTATTCTGGATATCCGCCGCGATCCAAGCGTCGATGACTTAGCTTTGCGCGATTGGTTGGAGCACTATCGTATTCCCTATATAAGCATCTTAACCAAAGCCGATAAGCTGTCGAACAACCAGGCGATTGGACGTCAGAGACTCATTGAGAAATCGCTGGGCGTAAATGCTCAGAAAAAAACAATTCTTTTCTCCGCGCAAACACAGAAGGGAAAGGAAGAGCTTTGGCAATTTCTAGAAAATCATCTGGCCTCCCTGGAGAACCTCTAGAATAAAAGCACTTTAAAACACCAGCGCTCTTTTGGTTCATCTTCAAGAAACTTAAGGTCTTAAAATTAAGGATAAAATGATCTGGAATGTGCCGTGTTTCTAAAAAATTCCCTTGAGAGCAAGAGATGCATTATGAACGTTGGTCAAATATTTATATTAATTATTTCAAATACTTAAATGCTAAAATCCAAATAAATAAATCTTCTGCGCTTGACATGATAAATAAAGTATGTTAGCCGACGGACGCTGGTCAGACGATGTGTCAGACAAGTTTTTACATGGCTTTTTTATATAAATTACGAGGTGTGATCACGTGGTAAAAGATAACGAAAAAGTTGGTGCAGTAATGGTGGTTGGCGCTGGAATCGCCGGCATTCAGGCCTCCCTTGATTTAGCCAATTCCGGAATGAAAGTATATCTCGTTGAAAACGAGATCAGCATCGGCGGTGTCATGGCCCAGCTGGATAAAACATTTCCCACAAATGACTGTTCCGCCTGTATTTTGTCACCGAAACTGGTTGAAGTCGGTCGTCATCCCAATGTTACCATCAAAACAAGACGCACCGTGGAATCCGTAGAAGGCGAGCCGGGAAAGTTCAAAGTTAAACTGACTTCCGCCCCCAGGTACGTGAATCTCGACAAATGCACCGGTTGCGGAGACTGTGCGAATGTCTGTCCCATCACCGTTAAAGCCGCATTTAATGGAGAATTAAGCGAACGAAAAGCCATTTATCGGCACTTTCCCCAGGCTATTCCCAGCGGTTTTGCCATTGACAAATTGGGAACATCACCCTGTAAAGCCAGCTGCCCGACGCACATCAGCGTTCAGGGTTATGTGGCGCTTATTGCCGAAGGAAAATTCAAAGAAGCTCTCAAGCTCATTAAGCAGGAAAACCCGTTCCCCATCGTCTGCGGTCGTGTTTGCAACCACCCCTGCGAGACGGCCTGTATGCGCGGAAAAGTGGAAGATCCTATCGATATTATGCACCTGAAGCAGTTTGTTGCGGATCTCGATATGAACAGCGAGACACGCTATATGCCGGAAAAGAAAGCAAGCAAGGGCAAAAAAATTGCCGTTATTGGCGCCGGTCCCTCTGGATTGACCTGTGCTTACTATCTGGCCATTGAAGGCTATGATGTGGAAGTTTTCGAAGCACTGCCCGTAGCCGGCGGCTGGATGGCTGTCGGAATTCCCGAATACCGTCTTCCCAAAAAAGTCCTCAATGCTGAAATCAAGATTATGGAAGACTTGGGAGTTAAAATTCACCTCAATACAAAAATCGGCAAAGACATTTCATTTGATAAGCTGAAGGCCGATTATAGCGCGATATTCATTGGCTGCGGCACCATGAAGAGCAGCAAGCTCAATATTCCTGATGAAGAGATGCAGGGCGTCATCCACGGTGTGGATTACCTGATGCAGATCAATCTGGGCAAGAAAGTTTCTCTCGGAGACAGAGTTGCCGTCATCGGCGGTGGTAACGTAGCCATGGACGCTGTGCGGACAGCAGTCCGCACCGGTTCCAAGAATGTTTTCATCCTCTACCGCCGGACCCGCGCGGAAATGCCTGCAGCACCAGAAGAAATTGAAGAGGCCATTGAAGAAGGCGTTGAAATGAAATTTCTTGTTGCCCCCAAGCGCGTTGTGGGCAAGGACGGAAAAGTTACCGGTATCGAATGTACACGCATGGAACTGGGTGAACCGGACAAAAGCGGTCGCCGTCGTCCCATGGAGATCAAGGGTTCTGAATTTATCGTCGAATGCGACTCCATCGTTCCCGCGATCGGCCAGGAAGCAGACCTTTCCTTTATTACAAAAGAAAGCGGCGTCTCCATCAATAAGTGGAATAACATTGATTACGATGAAGTCACTTACGCAACCAATGTTGCCGGCGTTTTCTCCGGCGGTGATGTGGTTACCGGACCGCAGACCGTTGTTAAGGCCGTGTTTGCCGGTAAGGAAGCAGCCAAATCTATCAATCTTTATCTGATGGGCGAAGATATCAAAGCAGGTCGTGCAAAAGACTGGACCAAAGATCTTGCGGATAAAGCCGAT
Organism: Smithellaceae bacterium; assembly: GCA_030690945.1. Lineage (GTDB taxonomy): Bacteria > Desulfobacterota > Syntrophia > Syntrophales > Smithellaceae > UBA8904. The sequence goes on from JAUYFM010000047.1 coordinate 50,397, forward strand.
GTTTCCAACGTGGTTAAGGTTCCGCGTACAAAATATCCCCTCATGAAGCCGGAAGAACGCAAAACCAGTTTTCAGGAAGTCGGCATCGGTTTTGCCGAAGCCCAGGCGATTGCCGAAGCCAATCGCTGTCTGGCCTGCGGGATCTGTTCCGAGTGTTATCAATGCGTGGATGTCTGTCTTGCGAAAGCCATTGACCACGACATGAAAATTGAAGAAGAAACGATTGAGGTCGGCGCCGTGATCGCGTCGCCGGGCTTTGAAATATTTGACGCCCGCAAGCGTGGTGAATATGGCTACGGCATTTATAAAAATGTTGTTACCGCGCTGCAATTTGAACGCATTCTGTCTGCATCCGGTCCTTTCTTTGGCCACGTCCAGAGAATCTCCGACGGCAAGCAACCCAAAAAAGTTGCCTTCATTCAATGTGTTGGCTCCCGCGACGTCTCCTGCGAAAACAGCTGGTGTTCATCGGTTTGCTGCATGTATGCAACCAAAGAAGCCATTATCGGCAAAGAACACGCCAAAGGACTGGAACCCACCATTTTCTACATGGACATCCGCGCCCACGGTAAGGATTTCGATCGGTTCGTCAACCGCGCCAAGGACGAATACGGCATCCGTTACATCCGCTCCATGCCGTCCGTTATTAAAGAATTACAGCAGACCAATAATCTGTTAATTAAGTATGTCAATCAGGACGGCAGTATGACGGAAGAAGAATTTGACATGGTCGTTCTGTCCGTCGGCCTCATGCCGCCCAAAGAAGCCAAAAAGCTTTCCGCCAGCCTCGGTATTGAACTGGAGGGACACGGGTTCTGCAAGACTGATCTGGAAAATCCAGTTCAGACCTCGCGTCCCGGCGTGTTTGTCTGCGGCGCTTTCGGCGGACCCAAAGACATTCCCGAGACCGTTATGGAAGCCTCAGCTGCCGCCGCCTGCGCGGAAGGACTGCTCGCTTCACAGCGCGGCACGATGATTACACCGGCGGACAATCCGGAAGAAAAAGATTTGCGTGGTCAGGGTGTGCGCACCGGCGTGTTCGTCTGCCACTGCGGTATCAACATCGGCGGCGTCGTCAATGTTCCCGAAGTCCGGGACTATGCCGCGACACTACCCACCGTTGTTTATACAGCCGATAACCTCTTCACCTGTTCGCAGGATACGGCGGTGAAGATGGCGGAAGTCATCAAAGAACAAAATCTCACTCGTGTGGTTGTGGCGTCCTGTTCGCCCCGCACGCATGAAGGCCTCTTCCAGGAAAACTGCGAGAAGGCCGGTCTGAACAAGTATCTGTTTGAGATGGCGAACATTCGCGACCAGAATTCCTGGGTGCACATGCACGAACCGGAAGCAGCCACCCAGAAAGCAAAAGACCTGTTACGTATGGCCGTGGCCAAGGCTCAATATCTCAAGCCATTAAAACCCGGACAGTTGTCCGTCAATCATCAGGCGTTGATTATCGGCGGCGGTCTGGCCGGTATTGCCGCAGCTCTGTCGCTGGCCGATCAGGGATTTGCTTCCTTTATTGTAGAGAAGGAAGATCGCCTGGGTGGCAATTACAATCATCTGTATAAGACACTCGAAGGTCTGGACGCGCGAGCACACCTCGCGGGTCTTCTGGAAAAAGTATACAAGAATCCTTTAATCACGGTTGTCACCAGTGCCCATATAGAAAAGATTGATGGGTTTATCGGTAATTACAAAACCACTGTTAAGGCTAAAGACGGCGAGAAAGTTTTCGAACACGGCATCGTGCTGGTAGCCACCGGCGCTTATGAAAACAAACCGAAAGAGTACCTCTACGGTCAGAATGCCAAAGTTAAATCGCAAAGAGAACTGGAAACGTTGATTTATGAAAAGGATCCGAAGCTCGGCTCTGTGAAAAATATTGTCATGATTCAGTGCGTAGGCAGCCGCGATAAGGAAAGACCTTATTGCAGCCGTTACTGCTGCTCCGAAGCGATTAAAAACGCACTAGAGCTCAAAGATGCTGATCCATCCCGCGACATTACCATTCTTTACCGCGATATCCGCACCTTCGCTTTCAAGGAAGACTATTACAAGAAAGCACGGGAAGCGAATATCAAATTCATCTCGTTTGAAGAAAACCTCAAACCGGAAGTGGTAGCCGCAGGCGACAAAGTAGAAGTAAAAGTTTTTGACCCGATTCTCAATGAATCAATTAATCTGCCCGCTGATGTCGTGGCCCTGAGCATCGGTGTGGTGCCGAATCCGGAAAACGCAGCCATCGGACAGATGCTGAAAGTGCCCACCAATCAGGATGGGTTCTTCCTGGAAGCGCACGTTAAATTGCGCCCGGTTGATTTCGCGACTGACGGTGTGTTCATGTGCGGCATGTCGCATTCGCCCAAGTTCAGCGATGAGACCATAACACAGGCCAACGCTGCTGTTTCGCGCGCCTGCCTGGTCTTAAGTCTTGATTTCATCGAGGCGGAAGGGAAAACCGCTTATGTGAACAAAGAAAGATGCTCAGCTTGCGGGTTATGTGAAATCAACTGTCCCTACAGCGCGATTAGCGTGAACGTTGCCGAGGCTTGTGCCGAAGTCAATGCTGTTCTCTGTAAGGGTTGTGGTATATGCACGGCGTCGTGCCGCATGAACGCGGTCGACTTGAACGGATTCAATAACGAAGAAGTGCTGGCACAGATATATAACTTAAACTAAGGTAAACGGCTGATAAAGCCGCATTGCCGCTGGAAGGAGAATATATGGCTGAAAATTTAGCAAACAAAGACTGGGAACCGAAATTCGTTGCCATCGTCTGTAACTGGTGTACTTACGCGGGAGCCGATCTGGCGGGTATCAGCAGAATTCAGTATCCGACAAATGTCCGCATCATCCGCGTTCCCTGCACGGGAAGAATAAATCCTTTTTATATCGTGAAGGCCCTGCAGACGGGAGCCGACGGCGTTCTGGTTTCGGGTTGACACCCGGGTGAATGCCACTATATCTCAGGAAATTTGGTGGCACGGCGCAAGTTTGCGACGTTAAAAAGTTTCTTGAACTACATCGGTGTGGAAGGCGACAGAACCCTATTTACATGGGTTTCCGCATCCGAAGGCGACAGATGGGCACAGGTCATCAAAGGCGCTACTGAAAAAATAAAGGCACTGGGACCGGCCAAGAAGATGATTAAGAAGATTGGTTAGTCTGATTAAAGATAATAATAAATAAACGGGGAATTCATTACTGTGGAAAACATCGAAACAAAATTGCGGGAAGAAGCAAAAAGGCTGCTTTTGGAAAAGAAGGCCGATGTGATCATCGGCTATGAAAAAGGCACGCTTCCGTTAACGGCCACACCGTGTTTTATCACGACGCCGGAAGAAGCCGACAGGCTGGTTTGGAACAACCTCTGTACGCAGAATCTGGCCAAGTTTGTGCACGACCTGATCACGGCTCATAAGAACTCGCAAAAGCGCGTAAAACCCGAAGACCGGAAGAAAAAGGTCGTAGGCATTGTCGCCCGCGGCTGCACGACCCGTTCGCTGATCATTCATCTTCAGGAAAGACAGTATGAACGCGATGAAGTTTGCATCATTGGCGTTCCCTGCGACGGTTATGTGGATGGCAAAGGCCTGAAAGTAAAGATTGGCGGCGCGGACATTGTGGAAGGAACCATCGACGGCGGCCAGATTAAGATGAAGACATCCGACGGCGATAAAACGGTTGCGCTCAAAGACGTTCTGGCGGAGTGCTGCATTACCTGCCGTTTCAACAATCCCATTATTTCCGATGTCATGATCGGATCACCGGCTCCGGCGATGAATCCCGATGCGGAATACAATGACATCAAAGAGTTTGAAGCCAAATCCATGGAAGAGCGCTGGGCTTATTTCACCAAAGAAATGGAAAAGTGCATGCGTTGTAACGCCTGCCGTCAGGCCTGTCCTTCCTGTTACTGCCCGACTTGCTTTGTTGAACAGAGTCAGCCGCAGTGGGTGGGCATTGGTGAAGACAAGAGCGATACGCAGGTGTTCCAGTTTATGCGCCTGTATCATATGGTCGGTCGTTGCGTGGATTGCGGGTCTTGTGTTTCCGTCTGTCCGATGGGCGTTGATCTGCGCAAGTTCCTCAAAAAGATTGACAAGGATGGCTGGGAAATGTTCGGCAACCGCGCGGGCTCCAGCATGGAAGATATGCCGCCGCTCGGAAAATATGATGAACATCACGATAAAGAAGAATTTATCTACAACCCATAATTCGTTTGAGATGATGGAGTTTACATGGAAACTTTTCTGGAAGAAGTAAACAAAAAGATACACGGTGTGCCGCTGCAGGCCTGTTATCACTGCCGGAAGTGCACAGCCGGCTGCCCCACCGCGGCACACATGGAATATAACCCCAACAAGGTTATCAAAATGATTCAGAACGGTCAGAAAGAGAAAGTTCTGGCGAGTTCGACCATCTGGCTTTGCCTGTCGTGCGAAACCTGTATTACGCGTTGCCCCAATCAGGTCGATATCGCCCGGATGATGGATGTGCTGCGACAGATGGCCATTGAATCTGGTGTTGGCGCTCGCGAGAAGAACATTTTGAAGTTTCATGAGGCCTTCCTGGCCGGCATTAAACGTGGCGGTCGTATCAATGAACCGATGATGATGGCCCAGTATAAATTCACATCGGGAGATTTGTTCTCGGATGTGGCCATGGCCCCGGGGATGTTCCTGAAAGGAAAACTGTCGCTTCTGTCTCCGCGGACTAAGGATATGAAATCGGTTAAGAATATTTTTGAGAAAACAAAAAGTATATAAATGATGAAATTGTTCGTATCTTGCCTTAGGTGACAAGATACGGTGAAGTAACAAGTATAAAAGGAGGCTACTCTCTTGAAAGTTTCATATTATCCGGGCTGTTCACTGCATGCAACAGGAAAAGAATATGACCAGTCCATGAAGGCTGTCAGCCGCGCCCTCAACATTGAACTCAAAGAAGTTGAAGACTGGTCCTGCTGCGGTGCATCATCCGCGCACAGCACCAATTTTGATTTGTCCATCGCGCTGTCGGCGCGCAATCTCATTGCTGCCGAAAAAAACGCAATGGATGTCATGGTACCCTGTGCCGCCTGCTTCAATCGTTTCAAAATGGCTGAGCATCACTTAAAGGCTGACAAAGACCTTAAGGCAAAGATTGAAGGTGTCGTGGGCGCCAAGTATCAGGGCGGCATTGCCATCCGCAATCCCATTGACATCATCTTCAATGAAATCGGTCTTGACACGCTGGCCGCGAAAGTCGTTAAGCCGCTTGCCGGATTGAAACCCGTTTCTTACTATGGTTGCTTGCTGCTTCGGCCACCCGAGGTCTGCGAGTTTGAAAATTATGAAAATCCTTTCATGCTCGATAAAATGATGGGCGTCATTGGCGCCGACGTGAAAAACTGGTCTTACAAGACGGATTGCTGCGGCGGATCGCTGGCGATCAGCAAAACCAGTATCGTTGTCGATATGTGCGACAAACTGATGAGCGCCGCGAAGGAAGCAGGGGCCAACTGTGTCGTAACCGCCTGTCCGCTGTGCATGGCCAACCTGGATATGCGGCCCTCGAGCGGTTTAAAACTGCCGGTATTTTATTTCACGGAACTGATTTCACTGGCGATGGGACTGACCGGATCGGCGGAAACTTTTAAATCGCACATGTTTGATCCGCAGCCGCTGATGAGACAATTGAGGTTGATTTAATTAATTGATAAGCTGATTATACCTGCTGCTTTTGAAGTTTAAAAGTTGGAGAAAATTCTAAATTAGGGACAATTATGGAAAAACGTTTGATCAAAAAAGATGCACTAGCGGGCATTGCCAAAAAAATGGCCGAAGAATTCCTGGTTTGGGCACCGATAAAAAAAGAAGATAATGTTCTTTTTGAGCCCCTGCAGAAGGATGGCGAGCCTTTCTTTGCGTATTTGAATTCCAAGAACGCGCCGAAAAATGTTTTCTTCCCGCACACGGAAGCCCTGATGAAATTTACCCGCACGGAAAAAGGAATGGTATTTTCTTCAGATGAAAACAAGGCTGATTCGTCGGTTCTGTTCGGCGTGCGCCCCTGTGACGCGCACAGCTTCGCACTTTTGGACAAGCTCTTCGACCAGGAAAAATATCAGGACGCTTATTACATCACCAAAAGACAAAACACGACGGTTATCTCGATTGCCTGTGTGAAACCGCCTTACGCGAGTTGTTTCTGCACGTCGGTTGATGGAGCGCCGGTTGCTTCAGAAGGCGCGGATATTCTGCTGACGGATATCGGCAGCGACTATCTGGTAGAGCTTGTCACCCCCAAAGGAGAAAAGCTGGCCAAGTATTTCGGAGATGCCAAGGCCGATGCCGCCGCTGACACCAAGAAAAATGAGATCGCGGCCAAGGCTATTGAGGCGATTAAATCCAAAATTCCCGCACATGAAGTCAAACCGATTCTGGATAAGAATTTTGATAATCCCTTCTGGAATACGATTCATGGCAAATGTCTGGCTTGCGGCACTTGCACCTATATGTGTCCCACCTGTCACTGCTTCGACATCAGCGATGAAGTCAAAGGCGGCGACGGCGTGCGCATCCGGTCGTGGGATTCCTGCATGTTTCCGATGTTTACCAAGGAAACATCCGGCCACAATCCGCGTGTTTCGCAGAAGGAAAGATGGCGTCAGCGCACCATGCACAAGTTCAAGTATTATGTGGACAATTTCAACGCGATTGCCTGCGTCGGTTGCGGACGATGTGTCATGTCTTGTCCCGTGAATATTGATATCCGTAAAGTTGTTGAAGACATTTCAAAATTATAATTAGGGAGTTAGTAATGCAAAACCCGTATATACCTTATCCCGTTGTGGTGGATAAAATCATTACTGAAGTCGATACCAAAGACATCAAAACTTTTCGTTTTAAGTTCGTGAACCCGGAAGACGAAGCAAAATACGCATATATTCCAGGACAATTCGGCGAGCTTTCCATTTACGGCAAAGGCGAGTCGCCGATCGGTATCGCTTCTTCCCCGACACAAAAAGGTTATGTCGAATTCACCGTGCAGAAAGCCGGTGTCGTCACGCAGGCGCTTCATGAAATGGAAGAGGGCACCTTAATGGGGCTGCGCGGTCCGTTGGGCAACTCCTGGCCGCTGGAATTCCTTGAAGGGAAAAACATTGTTATTGTCGGCGGCGGATTTGCATTCACCACGCTTCGGTCTCTGATCAATTACATGATTTTTGGCGACAACCGCAAGCGCTTCGGTAACATTACCGTTATTTACGGCGCAAGAAATCCCGGCTTGCTGCTCTATAAAGATGAATTGATTGAATGGCAAAAACGAAGTGATTTGAATATCAATGTTACGGTTGACAAGGGCGATGCCACTTGGACTGGCAGAGAAGGTTTTGTCCCTGCCGTATGTAAGGATGTTGCTCCCAGCAAGGAAAATGCTGTGGCTGTAATCTGCGGTCCTCCCGTGATGATCCGTTTCACGCTGCCGGTATTTTTTGATTTGGGCTTCTCCAAGGAGAATATCATTACCTCTCTGGAAATGCGTATGAAGTGCGGCATCGGCAAGTGCGGCCGCTGCAACGTTGGCAGCAAGTATGTCTGCAAGGACGGCCCGGTCTTCTCTCTGGCGGAACTGGATAAGCTGACCCCCGAATATTAGAAAAGACCCAAATGCTTTTAAAAAAGTATTTTAGAGGGAGCCTGCGGGTTCCCTCTTTTTTGAGGTTGCGAAGACGTATCCACTAAGGAGTTTTGTCAAATATAAAATTGTTGTTTAGTTTTTAATATGCTAGCAAAAACATAAGAAATAAATCATGTGTCCGTTAACGATTCATAAATGACAGGAGATATTGAATGTCACAAGCAGTTACACCCTATCTGGAGATGTCACAGGCGATTATGGAGGCGGGTGGTGAGGCGCTGAAAAAATGTTACCAGTGCGGCACCTGCACCGGCACCTGTCCCTGGACGCCGATCACCCATTTTAATATTCGCAAGCTCGTGCGTTACGGCCAATTGGGTCTGGATGGTATTGAGGAGTTCATGTGGGGCTGTTCCACCTGCAAGTTCTGTGTGGACCGCTGTCCGCGAGGCGTGGAAATTATTGATGTGGTTACAGCTATCCGCAATGTCTATAGTGGTGGCGGCATGCTGCCACAGAGCCTGCGCTCTTTTGTCGGTTCCATGTCGGCTCGGGGCAACCCCTGGTCCGGCGATCAGGCCAAACGAAACGACTGGGCTAAAGAAAAATATCCACTCTATTCCGCTGACAAGGAGTATCTGTTCTGGACTTGCTGCACGGTTTGCTATGATCCTCGCAATGTCCGGTTAGCCAAAGCGACCGCCGAAATATTGAACCAGTCAGGGTTGAGTTGGGGATTGCCGTCCGTTGATGTCAATTGCTGCGGTGAGAGCTTAAAAAAGGTTGGCGATCTGGAGCTTTTTGAACGACTCAAAAGCAACAACCTGGATTGTTTTAAATCGCAAGGCGTCGCCAAGATAATTACCGTATCGCCTCACTGCTTATCGTCTTTTAAAAAGGATTACGGTGAGGATTATGAAATCCTGCATTTCGCTGAATTGATCGCCAAGCTGATGAAAGAAGGCAAACTCACGCCTAAAAAAGATTTTGGCGGTGTTAAGGTCACGTATCACGATCCCTGTTATCTGGGTCGCCACAGCGGTGTTTATGATGCGCCGCGTGACGTGCTGAAAGCCATCCCGGGACTCGATTTTGTCGAGATGGAACGCAGCCGCGAGCAAAGTATGTGCTGCGGCGGTGGTGGTGGCGGACTGTGGATGGAAAAGATGAAGGGCGAGCGCCTGAGCGATCTGAGAATCGAAGAAGCGCTGGCGACCGGAGCGAAGATTCTGGCGACGTCCTGTCCGTATTGCATCACCATGTTTGAAGACAGCGTCCGGACGCTGAACGCCGATGATCAGATCCAGATCAAGGACGTGACAGAGCTTGTCCTGGAGAGCTTGGAAATCAACATCGACGAACCGGTTGCGGATACGTGTGCCCTTTAGGGTACGTGTAACCTCGCGCCACCTTTAGGTGGTCAGGTGATTAGGGTACGTGCAGCGTTTGATACCGCCAGCTAGAACAAGGGGTTGCAGCCACCACTAAAGGGTGGCAAGATCCCTTGTTCTAAGGCGTAAGGCAAAATATAGTGAAGTTTAGGGAGAAAGTATGAGCAGAATTGGTGTTTTTGTTTGCCACTGCGGTTTGAATATAGCCAAGACGGTACGGGTCAGCGAACTGGCCGAGTTTGCAGCCACGCTGCCGGATGTGGTTGTCGCGAAGGACTACAAGTTCATGTGTTCCACGCCCGGACAGGAAATGATTGTAAACGATATCAAACAACATAAACTGGACCGCATTATTGTAACCGCTTGTTCGCCTTTGATGCACGAACAGACATTCCGTAAGGTTCTGACGGCCTCCGGTCTCAATCAGTATCTTTTGACCATCGTCAATATTCGCGAACAGGTATCCTGGGTCACGCATGATATCGAAGAAGGCACCGCCAAAGCCAAAGCGCTGCTCAATGGCGCAGTTTATCGCTCGCGACTGCTGGTGCCTCTGACTTCGCGTGTTATCGACGTGAATCCTAATGTGATGGTCGTCGGCGGCGGTATCGCCGGTATTCAGGCTGCTTTAGAGTTGGCCAATACCGGCAAGAAAGTCTATCTCGTTGAAAAGAATTCCACCATCGGCGGCCACATGGCGCAATTTGATAAAACCTTTCCCACGCTGGATTGCTCCGCCTGCATTCTGACGCCCAAAATGGATGCCGTCCTGCAACATAAAAATATAACCATGATGACCTCCTGTGAAGTAAGCGAGGTTAAGGGTTTTGTCGGTAATTTCGATATTACCGTAAGACAGAAGGCGCGTTATGTGGATCACAGCAAGTGTAACGCGTGCCTGGCCTGTACGGAGAAATGTCCCGGCAAGGGCATTTCCGAGTGGGACGAAAGCCTGGTGAAGCGAAAGGCCATTTACATCCCCTTCCCGCAGGCCGTTCCGCAAAAACCAATTATCGATAAAGAATCCTGTACGTTTTTTAAAAAAGGCAAATGCCGTCTGTGCGAGAAGGCCTGCGAACAGAAAGCCATTGATTTTGAGCAGCAGGACACTTTCGTTCAGGTGAAGGTCGGGGCGGTGATTTTGGCCACCGGTTTTGATCTCATGGATACCAAGCCACTGGTTCAATACGGTTACGGCAAATATCCCGGCGTATATAACGCGCTGGAAGTGGAAAGACTCTTCAATTCCGCGGGGCCTACCGGCGGCAAGGTGACACTGCGCGATGGATCAGAACCCAAGTCTATCGCCATTCTGCACTGCATCGGCAGCCGCGACAAAAATAATCATGAACATTGCAGCCGCGTGTGCTGTATGTATTCGCTCAAATTTGCGCATCTGTTCAAGGAAAAGACCTCCGCCGACGTTTACCACTTCTACATTGATATGCGGGCTGCCGGTAAAGGCTACGAAGAATTTTACAACCGCATTATCGAAGAAGATGTGAAATTCATTCGTGGCAAAGGCGCACGAGTAGCCCAAAGCGCCGATGAACCGGGGCGTCTGGTCGTGGAAGCGGAAGACACCATTACCGGGAAATTTATTAAGCTGCCGGTGGATATGGTCGTACTTTCTCCGGCTATCGTGCCACGCGCGGATGCCAGAGATATCGCGCGGCTCTTCAACCTGAGTACGGATAAGCAGGGTTTTTTCATGGAACGACATCCGAAGCTTGCGCCTCTTTCCACCATGTCCGAAGGCATCTTTATCGCCGGCGTTTGTCAGAGTCCGAAGGATATTCCCGATACCGTGGCGCAGGCTTATGGCGCGGCGGCGGAAGCTTTGACCATTGTCGTCAGGGATAAGATGGAACTGGAAGCGACTACGGCGATGGTGAATCCAGCGTCGTGCTGCGGCTGTCAGAACTGTGTGCGTGTCTGTCCCTATGGCGCGCCTTCATATAATGCCGAGAAAAAGGTTTCAGAAATCAACGAAGCGTTATGCAAGGGATGCGGTCTTTGCGCGTCCGTTTGTCCTTCGTCGGCGATTATTGCGCGGCATTTTACGAATGACCAGGTTTTAGCCGAAATGGAAGGCCTGATGGAGTTTTAGGTACCAAAGAAAGGAAAAGATATGTCATTTGAACCGAAGATATTGGGCATTGCCTGCAACTGGTGCACTTATACCGGAGCGGATCTGGCCGGAACCACAAGATTACAGTATCCACAGAATCTCCGGGTGGTCCGTGTGATGTGTTCCAGCCGGATCAATCCCTCCTTTATATTCCGGGCATTCCAGTTAGGCGCGGACGGCGTGCTGATCGGCGGTTGCCATCCCGGCGATTGCCATTACAATACAGGTAATCTCTATGCCCGCAGGCGGCTGGCCGTGACCAAAAAAATTCTGGAGTTTTCCGGGCTGGAGCCGGGCCGATTCCGTGTGGAATGGATTTCCGCCTCCGAAGGCAATAAATTCGCCGAAGTTGTTACAGAATTCACCGCCCAGATCAAGAGCCTGGGGCCCCAGACCAAGTTCAAGATTTCACAATAGAGTTGGGAGAGGATATGACAATCAGTTTTAAGCAAATTGAAGAAAAATTAAAGACTGAAGCCAAAAGGCTTCTGGAATCAGGTCAGGCAAGTGTGGTCCTGGCCTACGGCAAAGGTTATGACGAAAAGCATCCGATGCCTTATGTCGCCCGGAACCCATCCGATGTGGCCAATATTGTGTTTAATGAATACTGCAACTACAACATGGCCCGGTATCTTGTGCGTTATCCGGCGGGAACGAAAATTGCTGTCGCTGTGAAAGCTGCCGATAGCCGTGCCGTTATCCAGTTAATTCAGGAGGAAAAGGTTAAAAGAGAAGATCTGGTGCTGCTGGGCATTCCCGTTTATGGCATGAAAAATCCGAAAACGCAGGAAATCATTGACGGAAAAACAACGGGTGGCCTTTATAATCCGGTGTTGTATGACATCCTGCTCGGTGACGAGGTGCACGGGCAGGCGATTCAGTCACCTTATGATGTGCTTGCCGCTTATGAATTGATGGATAAAGAAGCGCGCTTCGCGTTCTGGAAAAAGGAATTTGATAAATGCATTCGTTGCTACGCCTGCCGCAAGGCGTGTCCGATGTGCTATTGCGATCCCTGCTTTATTGACCAGAACAAGCCGAAGTGGGGTGATAAGTCGCCGCAGTCCCACGGCAATCTTATGTATCACCTGACCCGGTTTCATCATCTGGCCGGACGGTGTATCGATTGCGGTGAATGTTCACGCGCCTGCCCCGTGGATATTCCTTTATATCTGTTCCACAAGAAAGTCGCCAAGGAGTGCGAGGAAATGTTCGGCCAGGCCGCGGGTATGAGTATCGAAGATAAGCCCGCGCTGGTGAATTTCCGGGTTGACGATTCCGACAAAATTTTGGAATAATTGGTACGGCATTCAGGGGAGGCTCTGAACTAAAGTAAAATAGCTTGGTAAGTTGCGTTGCAATAAACCGAAACCCGCAAGCAGAAAGCTTGCGGGATAAATTCGACTAAGATTTTTACTTCGCATGCAGCTCGTAAAAATCAAGTCTCATTAATAAGGAGTTTTCCGTGTTGAAAAAAACAACAATCGATAAATTACCCGAGTTGGCAGCCGCGCTGATGGAGAAAGGAACTCTCGTGGCGCCCGTCAAGGAAGATGCCGGCTTCAATTTCCGGGAAATAACCGACGCCAAGCAGGTGGATTTGATTTTTCATAATACCATTATCAGCCCGAAGTCGGCTTTCTTCCCCCAGGTGGAGGACTTTGTCCGGTATCAGACGGGAAAGTCAATCCTGGAAGCCGCGCCCGTTGAGCTTAATCTGAAACCGACTTTCCTCTTCGGCGTCCGTCCCTGCGACGTGAAGAGCTTTCAAATTATGGATATTCACTTTTCCGGCACGGGCGTTGTGGATCCCTACTGGCAGAAAAGACGGGAGGCCACCACCATTTTCGGTTTTGCTTTTGATATGAACGAGGCTGCCGACGCGGCTGAATTCTATCACACGCTGGGCATTGGCGCGGCGGATCCCGAAGGCAGTGATATCTTTATGGTGAGAAAAGATGACATTCTGATGCTCAAGGTCATCACACCTAAAGGAGAAAAACTGATGACCGGCCTGAGCTTTCTGACAGATGCCTCGGCGGATGAGATAAAATATTTCGACGATTATATTACCAAGGGATACGATTATAAAACGTGTTACACTTGTGTGGATACCGAAGCGATTGCGAGAGAATTTGAAGCCATCTTTGACAACGCTGATTTCTGGACAAAGATTTCCGACGCCTGTTTAAGCTGTGGCGTGTGCACCTTTGTCTGTCCCACCTGTTACTGTTTTGACATCTGCGATGAGACGCTTTTCAGCCAGGGGACGCGCCGTCGTGTCTGGGACGCGTGCATGTTTACGGATTTTACGCTGGAAGCCAGCGGGCATAATCCGCGCACGAAAGTTTATCAGCGTTTAAGGCAGAAAGTATGTCATAAATATTCGTATCATATTCGGAAATACGGCGTGATTTCCTGTGTCGGCTGTGGCCGCTGCACGCGTTACTGTCCGGTCAACATTGACATCTTTTCCATTGTGGAAGAAGCCGTGAAAGCAAAATGGTATAAACGTCTTTAGTCTATCTTCGTATGCAGGAAGAATGTCAAAACATTCTTTTATGCAAAAGGATTACAAAATATATGACAGAAAATAACCCTTACATTCCCATGCCGGTAGAGATATCCAAGGTGATTGATGAAGTGGATAGCCACGATATCAAAACATTCCGTTTCACCTTTCTGAACAAGGAAGATGAGGAAAACTTTAAATACCTGCCCGGACAGTTTGCTGAATTGTCCATTTACGGCAAGGGGGAGTCTCCGATCGGTATCGCCTCGTCGCCGACTCAAGCCGGCTATGTAGAATTCACGGTTCAGAGAGCCGGCACTATTGTGCCGGGTCTGGTTACCGCCGCGTTGCATGACATGGATGAAGGCGGCAAAATCGGTTTGCGTGGACCGTTGGGCCATTCCTGGCCGATTGAATTTCTGGAGAAAAAAGATATCGTGGTCGTGGGCGGCGGATTTGCCTTTACCACATTGCGCTCGCTGATCAACTTCATGCTGCACGAAGATAACCGTTCGCGCTTCGGCGAGATTACCGTGATCTACGGCGCGAGAACCCCCGGCCTGCTTTTGTACAAAGACGAACTGGCCCAATGGGAAAAAAGGGATGATATCAAAACCGTCATTACTGTAGACAAGGGCGATGATACCTGGACGGGACGTCAGGGATTTGTGCCTGCGGTTTGCAGGGAAGTCGCACCGTCGCCGAAAAATACTGTGGCCGTGATCTGCGGCCCGCCCATTATGATCAAGTTTACGCTGCCGGTATTTTTTGAGCTGGGCTTTTCCAAAGAGAACATTCTGACATCGTTGGAAATGCGCATGAAATGCGGCATCGGCAAATGCGGCCGCTGCAATGTCGGTTATAAATACGTTTGCTCGGACGGGCCGGTATTTTCGCTGGCCCAGTTGGAAGAACTGCCGCGCGACTTTTAATAACACTTTAAAGAAACTAAACATGAAATACACGCAGACACCGCTTCATCATGGATACGCCAATCAGACACTGGCTATCAATGTAAAAACCGGCAATATCGAAGCCCGGCCGCTTGATCCGAAAATAAGGGATTTCTTTATCGGCGGAAGAGGATTGGGGCTATATTTATTGCATGAAAATATCACCGGAAAAACTTCGGCATATGATCCGGAAAATCCACTGATCTTTTCGCCGGGTCCGCTGGGCGGCATTCCGCAATTTCCTGGGACGAGCAAGTGCATGGCCATCTCATTGTCGCCGCTTACGCACATTCCGGGGGTATCCAATTTTGGCGGCCATTTTGGTGCTTATCTGAAATATGCCGGGTTCGATGCACTCACCATTACCGGCATTGCAGAACAAAGCACCATGATTGTGATTGACGGCTTTACGCGGGAAGTCACTCTCCGGCAAGCGCCTGCGGCTGATCAGGTCTTCAATCTGGAAAAAGCCGTCGTGGATCAGTTATTAAGCGAAGGACGTGAAAAAAAGGACATCACTTTTTTGACCACCGGCATCGGCGCGGCCAATACCGTTTTCGGCTGCATCAACAGCCACTATTATGATGCCGTCAAACCGGTAGACGGGACAAAAGGCCTTTTCCGCACCAAACAGGCCGGACGCACGGGCCTGGGTTCCGTCATGAGTCATAAGAATATCACTGCGATTGTCGTTCTGGCTGCTTTCCCTCATGGGAATAATCCTTATGGCGCGGCGGATTGGGACAAGGTGAAACGAGCGGGGCTGACTTTGCATAAGGTCGTCAAAGAAGTCGATCCGCAGGCCCTTCAGATGCACCTGAAAGGATCGGCCGGTCTGATTTCTTTCATGAACAAGGATGAATATCAATCCCTGCCGGTTAATAATTACCAGTATGGCTCACATCCGCAGGCGGGACAAATCTGCGGCAAAGTTTACGCCGAGAGCCTTTTTGATCACCGGGGCATGGATGGATGTTTCCCCGGCTGCAATCTGCGCTGTACCAAAGGCGGCTGGGTCACGTTGACAACAGGCGAGCACAGCGGCCGCAAGGTTTGGGTGGATGGTCCAGAATATGAAACCGCAGCCGGTTTCGGCTCGAACCTCGGCATGTGGCATCCCGAATTTATTATGGAAGCCAACTGGCATTGCGATAATTACGCAATCGACACCATCACCACTGCCGTCATCATGGCCTTTGTGATGGAATGCTTCCAGCGCGGCTATCTGACGAAAGAAGATACGGACGGCTTTACGCTGACCTGGGGCGACGAACAAGCCGCGCTGCAATTTATTCATGATCTCGCGCACCGCAAGACCGCCCTTACCAGTATCGCCGGTTTGGGCATGGTGGAAGTCGTGGCTTGGGTCGCCGAAAAATACTCGGCCAGAACCGGCAAACTCAATCCGATGAAGGAGCTGCAACAGTTTGCCATGCAGACCAAGGGCCTGCCATTTTCTCTTTACCGGACACATCGGTCGTTGTCCATGCAGGCCTCCTATGCGGCCGCCAGCGACATAGGAGCGCATCATGCCGCCGCCTGGCTGGTCAAAGTGGATTTGTTGGGGGCGTTTCCCACGTTTGAAGCCAAGGCCAAAGCGCTCATTATGTATCCGCGCGTACGCCTGGGCAATGATAATCTCGGGTTGTGCAAGCTACCCTGGGTGGATGTTTTCAATCCCGATTCCATGAAACAAGAGAATACGGATATCTACATCAATCCTGCGTCACAGGAACTCTATGCCGATTTCTACAATGGCATGTTGGGCACTAAACTGACTTGGGAGAAGATTTTTGAGCAGACAGACAGGGACATCAATCTGCAGCGTGTGATGAATATCATGTCTTTTGGCGCAAGAACCGGCGAGCATGACTGGATTCCCGACAGGGCTATCGGCCCCACCGAAGATGTCCTCTACGATCTTGAAAAAGATTATAACGACAAGCAGCTCAGTGTTTCTCTCAATAAACCTGCTGATGCAATAGCCAAGATGAAAACCGCCGAAAAACGGGAAGCAATCATGAAGCATCGCAAGGAAGAATTGCGCAAGTTAATAAATATCTATTATTCGCAGCGCGGCTGGACGGATAAAGGCATCCCGAAAATTGATACCCTCAAACAAATCGACTTATGGGATTACCTAAGCGAAGAAGCCAGAACCAAAATCACCGTGATGAACGGGTAGTAGCTTACAGACGCCATGATTATAACTGGACTCAGGCGCTGGAATTCTTATTCCACAATACTGTGGAAAGGTCTGTTGACAACTATGTTGATAAACTCGTCAAGCGCACAATTGTTGCGCCTTTAGCTCAAATTGCCTAAGGGTTAAGCAATTATTTAAATAAGTAATATCATATACTTATAAATATAGTCTTTAATCATGCCCACTTATGAACGATAGGCAATCCAGATATAAACTCTATTAAAAAAATGTGCCAGATTTAGTCAAAATTTTGATATTTTATAAAACAAAAAAAGATGAAAAATATTCTGCAAGTGACGGGATGACACAGGAAATCAGGAAACCATCTCTTCAATGATTGCTTTAATGGGCTTGATATCCTTGATCAGCGCGCTAATCTGGCCAGCGCCGAATGCCGCACGCTCATAATTGCCGGTCGCATCAGGATTTCGATCCAGTTCGTCGGCAATGTTTTTAACCGACGGGTCGGCCAGTCTCTCTCTTATCCAGGGCGTTATGATCAGTCTATTCGCCAGTTTCATATTACCGAGGGGAATCAAACCGGTGCCGCCGTCAGGACATTCCACAATGGCTTTTTTCCACTGCTCGCTTGCCGGGCTCTCATCGGACGCCAAAAACCGTGTGCCGACCTGAACACCCTGGGCGCCCAGGGCAAAAGCCGCTTTATAGCCTCTGGAATCAGCGATGCCTCCCGCAGCCACAATCGGGACTTTCACGTGATCGTGAACCAGAGGCACAAGAACCATTGTGGATGATTCGGAATTTAAAGAACGAAGCCCGCCCGCTTCCGAACTGGCAATTACCAGGGCATCCGCTCCGGCGGCGACGGCGCTGATGGCGTGCTGGAGCGCAAGTACCACGTGAATTCCTTTCATGCCCAGATCATGGATCACGGGGTATATGTCTTTCGGAGAACCGACGGAAGTTGTAACCGTTTTAACTCCCGCGTCTGCCAAAATTTTAAGATATTCTCCACTATTTGGATTCATGAGCACGATGTTCGCGCCAAAAGGTTTATCCGTCAGTTTCCGTACGTCATCAATGAGACCCTTCACCGTGTCCGCATCATTGATAAAACCCACAGCCAGCAAGCCGTAGCCGCCTGCTTCGGAGACGGCGGCAACCATTTTGGGGCTATTGAACATTCCGATAGGCCCTTGTATAATGGGATATCGACAACCAAGTATTTTCAATAATTCTGACATAACGGCAAACCCCCTCTTTAATGATATTAAAAAAATCCAGATAAGAATAATTTATACGTATCTTTGCAAACTTTAAAAAAGCAAGGTTACGATCTGTCGTATGACTTGCATAATCCTTCTAGTGTCCTGTCAACGATACTCTGTCATTTCGAAGGAGTCATAACGACTGAGAAATCTTAGATTTCTCCCTGCGGTCTTGCCCCCAGAATGGGGGTCGAAATGACATTTCTTGATTGACGAGACACTAGCATAATCCAGGCAGAGTCCGCCAGCACGAAGAATAATCAGTGACTGAGATCAACGGTATTTCACCCAACGCAAATAATGTATTGCCATGTGGTTAGAAAGGTGCTACTGCTCTTTTCCAAGTGAACCACAGTGCTTCACCAGGCACTGTGGTTTTTTTATTTATATTCAAGGAGTATCAAAAAAGCATGATTGCAGCATCAAATATTACCCTTTCCTACGGGAAAAGAGCCCTTTTCAAGAATGTTAACATTAAGTTCACTCCCGGTAATTGCTACGGGCTGATCGGCGCCAACGGATCAGGGAAATCCACCTTTCTTAAGATTCTGGCCGGTGAACTGGAGGCTGACCACGGGGAAATTCTAGTCGGCCGGCGGGAACGAATAGCCGTTTTGGGTCAGGATCAGTTTGCCTTCGACGAGGAAACCGTCTTTGACACGGTTGTCATGGGACATAAAAAACTTTATGGCGTCATGATGCAAAGGGAGACGATTTACGCCAAAAGTGAATTGACGGAAGCGGAAGGAGTGCTTTGTGCTGAAATTGAAAGTGAGTTTGCGGAACTCGACGGTTATGAGGCCGATGCCGAAGCAGCGGTGCTGCTAAGCGGCCTTGGTATATCTGAGGATCTGCGGACAAAGAAAATGAAGGAGCTCAGCGCAGGCGACAAGGTCCGCGTCCTTTTGGCCCAGGCGCTGTTTGGCAATCCGGATGTGCTTCTCTTGGATGAACCGACCAATAATCTCGATCGGAAATCCATCCAATGGCTGGAAGATTTTTTGTCGCGGTTTGCCAATACGGTGATCGTGGTTTCCCATGACCGTCACTTTCTGAATCAGGTCTGCACGCATACTGCGGATATCGATTTCGGGCGGATTCAGATTTATGTCGGCAATTATGATTTCTGGTACCGTGCCAGTCAGTTGCACTTCAAACAGAAACAAAGCGATAACCGTAAAATGGCTGAAAAAGCCGAGGAACTTAAGGCTTTTATCCAGCGCTTCAGTGCCAATGCGTCCAAGTCCAAACAGGCCACATCGCGCAAGAAGCTGCTCGAAAAACTCACCCTGGAAGATATGCCGGTCTCCTCTCGAAAATATCCGTATGTGGTCTTCAAACCGGAAAGAGCCTGCGGTGATATCATCCTGACCATTGAGGGATTGACCAAAGCGATTGACGGGGTCAAGGTTCTGGATGATTTTGACCTGATGGTGCGCAAAGGCGATAAAATTGCTTTTACCGGCGATAGCGCTCTGGCCCGAACAACCCTTTTCCGGATTCTGGCCGGCGAACTGGAGCCGGACAGCGGTAACATCCGCTGGGGGGTGACCATTACCAGCGCCTATTTCCCCCAGGAGAATAGTGAATTCTTTACCCGCGAGATGACCCTGATTGATTGGCTGGGCCAATATTCACCGCCCACGGAAGGTGAAACCTTTGCACGGGGCTTCCTGGGAAGAATGCTTTTCTCGGGTGAGGAGGCCATGAAAAAAACAGTCGTCCTCTCCGGCGGCGAGCGGGTTCGTTGTATGTTGTCGCGCATGATGCTGACCGGGGCCAATTTGCTGATTCTTGATGAACCGACCAACCACCTGGATCTGGAATCGATAACCGCTCTTAATGACGCGCTGATTGCCTTCAGTGAGGTGATCCTGTTTGCCTCACATGACCAGGAATTTGTTTCCACCGCGGCCAACCGTATTATTGAGATCGCCGGGGGCGCCGCCATCGATCGTACCATGGATTATGAAGATGATCTGGGGCGAGGATATGTCGCCGAAGCAAGTTGACCTTGCCATCATCATACTGGTCGGAGTTGTTTTGTTTCCATTTTGCTCACACCAGTGGCTTGGTCCGCGAGACTCCTGGTTGGTTCTATGTAATTTCATGTTGCTGGCTTTACCCTGAAGGGAAGGGCACAAAGCCCCGGCCAGGCCAGAGAATGACATTGATATTGTAACTGCCCACAAAGTTTCTTGACAAGCCAAAACAGGCCCCTTATACTTCGGCGGCTCAAAAGCAATGATTTTACTATCGAAGGAGGTATATCAGGACGAGATGAACATGGAAAGGATGCTTCAGGACACCACCTTGCGTTATCCGGAAAACCCGGCCATTATTTATGAAAGCAAGCAAATATCCTATAAAGAGCTGAACCAGTTCGTAGAGGCTCTTGCCCATCACCTGCAAGGGCTCGGCGTGCGGAAAGGCGATAATGTCGCCATCATGCTTTCCAACTGTCCGGAATTTGTCATTTCTTATTTTGCCGCTTTAAGGCTCGGGGCCGTCGCCGTAACCCTGAACGTCATGTCCACCTCTTACGAACTTCGGCATCTCATTGAGAATAGCGAGGCCAAAGTCTTTATCACGACAGACAACCTGGCTAAGAGATTCCAAGCCATCCAGGAGACGCTCCCCCTCTGCCAACACCTGATCACGACCAGCGGCTTAAAACCCGGGTCCCTTTTCAACGAAATCCTCCACAGCGGATCCGTGAGCGCGGACGCGCCTGCGCTTCAGGGGAGTGATCCGGCCGTCATGATCTATACGGCAGGTCTCATGGGAAAACCCCTTGGCGCTGTTTTAACGTATAATAATCTTGCCACCCAGGCGGATCTGCTCCGCACAATCTGCAACGGCACAAAAGACGATCGATCCCTGGCCGTTATTCCCCTCTTCCATTCCTTCGGCGCGGCCGTCAACATGCTGTGCCCCCTCTGCTTGGGCGGTGCCATCGTGCTGATGGATCGCTTTACGGTGGAAAGCATCTTTGCAACGATCCAAAAGGAACAGGTGACCTATCTCACAGCCGTTCCACGCCTCTTTATGGGCATGCTGTTCCACGATAAGCTCAAGGAATACAATCTCAGCTCTATGCGTTTTGGCATCACAGGCGGGTCTCCCATGTCGCCGGAACTGTTCGCCGAGTTTGAAAAACATCTTGGCATTCAGGTGCTGGAAGGATACGGACTGACGGAAACATCTCCCTGCTGTATATTCACAATGCCCGACAAAGTGCAGAAACCCGGATCCATAGGAACAGTCCTGCCGGGTGTTGCGGCGAAGGTCGAAGACGATGCCGGTGGTGAAGTGGCTGCGGGCGTGGTCGGAGAGCTGGTCGTCCGCGGGGATGTCGTTATGCAGGGTTACTACAAGGATGAAGCAGCAACAGCTGAAGTCATCCGCAACGGCTGGCTGCACACGGGCGATCTGGCGTATATGGACGAGGAAGGCTACGTTTTTCTGGTCGGTTTGAAGAAACGCATGATTATTACAAGCGGTTTCAATGTCTACCCCAAAGAGGTGGAATTAATTCTAGCTATGCACCCCGCTGTTGTCGCATCGAAAGTCGTCGGTGAGAAAGACCTCATGCGGGGAGAGATTGTCAAAGCGCTCATCGTGAAAAAACCCGGTGACGAAACAGACGAAAAAGAAATCATGCAACACTGCCGGGATTACCTGTCCGCCTACAAGGTTCCCAGAGAAGTGGTATTTGTTGCAAACATCGCTTAAGGAAGAATTATCATGAGTAAATTCATTGACCTTTCAGTGGCGATTGAAAGCGGGCTGCCCAGTGACCCGCCGATGATGATACCCAGGATCACGTATGTCGATCATGCGCTGGGGGCGGAGAGCATGAAGGCCTTTTTTCCGGGACTGACCGCCGGTGATCTGCCGGGCGGACTTGGTTGGGCGGTCGAGATACTGGAAGTCTCGACGCATGCAGGCACGCATATGGACGCGCCCTGGCACTTTCACCCCACACAGGATCAGGGGAAGCCGGCACTGACCATTGATAACTTCCCGCTTGCGTGGGGTGTGGGCAATGGTGTGAAACTCGACTTTTCCGATTTTCCTGACGGGTACAACATCTCGGTTGAGGACATAAAAGCCAAGCTCGGTAAAATCGGTCATACACTAAGTCCAGGGGATGTGTTTCTTGCACAAAGCGGAGCGGCGCCCTACTGGGGCACACCCGAATACCTTTTGAAAGGATGCGGGTTCAGCCGGGAATCAACGCTTTGGATTCTTGATCAAGGCGTGCATGTGGTCGGGACGGATGGCTGGAGCTGGGACCGGCCGCTTCCCTTCCAAGCCAAAGAATTTGCTCAGACAAAGAATGCCGCAATTATTTGGGAAGGACATTTTGCGGGTATTGAAAAGGGATATTTTCAGATTGAAAAGCTCACAAATTTAGATCTGCTGCCATCAACAGGTTTTAAATTTTACTGCTTCCCGATTAAAATTAAGGGGGCAAGCGCAGGGTGGATAAGGGCAGTAGCAGAGCTGGTGTAATGAGGGATAGTCCTATCTAATTTATTTAACTTACGATGTGTTAGATAAATATTTTAATCGCAAGAACATGCGGATGAATTCCGCGAAGGAGGCTACTATGGAGTTAGCTGCAGCAGTCAGAGGAAGAAGAAGTATCCGTAAATTCAAATCACAGGATGTGCCCAAAAGTGTCATCATGGAAATTTTGGAAGATGCGCGCTGGTCGCCATCCTGGGGGAACACACAGCCCTGGACTTTATGCGTATTGACGGGTAATACACTGGCGAAATTTAAGGAAATGAATCTCCGGCAAACGCTGGCCGGTGCGGCAACGGCCTCCGATGTGCCTATGCTGGAGCAATGGCCTGATGCCATGAAAGCGCGCTACGGCGATCTGGGCAAAGTTGTCTTAAGTGCACAGGGTATCCAAAGAGACGATAAAGCAGGGCGCATGAAATATTATCAGGATATGGTTTCCGCCTTTGACGCCCCGTGCCTCATTCTGGCCTGCATTTCGCGGGATAATCTCGTCGAATATCAGATGTTGGACGTCGGCCTTATCATCCAGACCATCTGCCTTGTGGCTCATGACAAAGGCCTGGGCACTTGCCTTTTGGCAGCGGCCGCGCGTTATCCCGCCGAAATCAGAAAGATAGCGGCAATCCCTGATGACCAGAAAATTGTTGTGGGAATTGCGCTGGGCTACCCTGATCCCTCATTCCCTCTCAATAATTTTGAGCGAGAGAGAGCAAAGCTCGATGAAATCGTCCATTGGGTGGAATAGACGATAGATTCCGGATTGAGATTCATCAAAGGGGATAGCAAGGACATCAACATGAACACAATTCCTGCTGATGCTGCGACAGTGATACTCTTGAGGCCTTGTCCGGACACAGGCGTCAAAGACATCGAAGTGCTCCTGGTGCTGCGGAATCGTAAGAGCAGTTTTGTTCCCGGCTATCATGTCTTCCCCGGCGGCGTTCTCGATCCTGAAGATTACGAACCCGGTATGGAGCGCTTTATCCGGTGTCTCGATAGGAAACAAGCCGTCCGGATTCTTCCAGACATGTCGCATCCTGAAAAAGCTCTGGGCGCCTGGGTTGCGGGCATCCGCGAGACATTTGAGGAAGTGGGGCTTTTAATTGCCCGGAAAAAGGACGGCGCGCCCGTTACCATGGAAACAGACGAGGAACGCCTGCGGTTTGGCCGCTACAGGCAGGGGCTCATCAAGGGAGAAATAAAATTTCCTCAGATGCTGGAAGTGGAAGACATTGTTCTTCCCGGAGAGGGCCTTCATTACTTTTCTCACTGGATTACGCCTGAATTTTTGCCGCTGCGCTATGATGTGCGTTTCTTCGTGGCACCGTCCCCGGCCGGACAAACCGCCGTTTGCGACGGTGTGGAACTGACAAATCACGCCTGGCTGCGGCCTTCCGTGGCTCTCAAAGACTATGAGGCGGGCAAGATCGGGATGGTCCTGCCCCAGATCATTACGCTTGAGGAACTCTCCCGTTTCAAGACGGTCGAGGAAGTCATTGCGTCTGCGCGGGAGCGCCACGTCCCCGCCATCCTGACCAAGATTATTCAGCTTGACGGCAGGGATGTGGAAGTGATGCCCGACGGCACAATTTTTGAAAACCGCCCGCCTGTTTACTCATGGCCCGATAAATGAAATTGTTTTATAAGGAGAAGGAAATAAAACTGCCTGAAAGCCAGCTTCGCTATATTGATCGTCCGGAAATTTCTGAAACATTTGTTGATCCCCTTGGTGTTGTTACTTTTGACGGCAACACACGCCTGGAATTGTGCGCGACCCGTCTGGCCCCGCAGAAACAGCCCAACCCGCCAACGGCGAGGCAAATATCCCGTGTGTCGTATCGTGATGACCCCGGAGACGACGGTTGTCTTATTCAATCAGCTTCAAAATATTATGAATCTGCTGCAACAAGTGGGTCTGGTGATAAAACAGGAAGGGCAACCACCCGCAGTGATCAACCAGCATTAAGTTTTCTTTGAGGGAGCGATTTTGGATATCTGTGCTTAATGTCTAAAGCCGTTAATGCGGCGTTATTTCTCTGTTAGCATCAAGAATTTTATTGACAGACTTCAATAATCTGTTATCTTCGTGTTGTATTTATGTTATGTGAATGTTCCGTTAAAAGGCATATATGGTAAACAATAATACAATAAGTTCTCTAACCCAAAAAGAAGCCGAACTGGTTGCCCGTCTGTCTTACGAACAAAAGGACATCGTCAGGGCAAAGGATCTGGACGACTATCTGCCCCGTGGCTTTGCATACAGGAGCAAACTGGTTTACAGCCTCAGGAAAAAGAAAATTCTGATTCCCATTAAAAACGGCGTCTATATTTTTGTTCCCTTGGAGGCAGTGCCTACAGGTCGCCGCATCAGCGAGTTTCTAATCCCTGCCGTATTTTCCCCCCGGGGGGATTACTACATCGGCTACTCCACTATGTATAATTATTACAATTTCACCGATCAGCAGTTTCAGACGGTTTATGTATTGAATTCACGCATTTCGCGTCAGAGAACGATTGCCGGCATATCGTTTAAATTCATCAAAATCCCCGCGCGAAGGATGTATGGATTGGAGACGATAGACATCCATGGAAAGACGGCTATTGTCAGTTCAAAAGAAAGAACGCTGGTCGACTTGTGTTACTACAGCAAACCGGTGGGAGGATCAAACGCCGCTGCCGAGATTCTGATCCGGTTCATCAAAGAGGGCAAATGCGACATAAAAAGGTTAATTGAATACGCCGTGAAATTTCCTATCATCAAAACACGCAAGCTCATCGGCCTGACACTCGAAAAAGCCGGTGTGGATGAAAAGCTGCTCACGCCGCTGGAAAAAAGCGTTAAGAAAACATCACTGATCTCATTTACGGAAGATCGAAAAGGAAAAATCAATGAAAGATGGCGCGTCATCGTTTCTTCTTCATCACGATAAAGACAGGTTTCGCCAACTGGTTGACCAGACGGCTACGCGGGCGGGTTTTTATGCCCCGCTGATGGAAAAAGACTATTATTTAACATTCATCCTTTCCAAAATCAGTGAGCTCAGTCCGGATTTGATTTTCAAGGGTGGAACCTGCCTCAATAAAATATACTATTCCTATTACCGGTTAAGCGAGGATCTGGATTTCAGCATGCGATTGCCGGTGCCGGCGGCAACAAGGACTGATCGGCGCAAGGCCATACAAGCGATCAAGGATAAAATTACTACTTTTGCCAATCATCTCGGTTTGCGGCTGGAAGGCGACAATCAGGCGGGACGAAACGAATCAAAGCAGTACATCTATTATTTTGTCTATGATGCAGTAACTCTTCCGGCGGAGCAGGCCATTAAGCTGGAAATAAGCCTTCGGTTCAATCCGTTTCTTGCCCCCGAGGCGCGCAAAATTCAACATCAATACATCCATCCCTTTACCGGAGAATCCTTATTGGACGCGGGCACGGTTAACTGTCTGGTCCTCAATGAAATCGTCAGCGAAAAAATGCGGGCGTCAGCCTTAAGGAAAGACATCGCGCCGCGTGATTTTTATGATCTCGATTTCATTCTGCGCAACAGGTTTAATCCGGCTGACCGGCAGGTGATTGACCTTTTCCGTAAGAAACTGATGGAAGACAATGGCGATACCGATTTGAAAAAATATCTTGTGAACATGGGACGGACTGATCAGGAAATTAAAGATATGCGGTCACGCATTAAAGAGGAACTCTTTGAAGTCCTGACCAGGAAAGAACGGGAATCCTTTGATTTGGAAAACGCACTGAAACGAATTAACAAGGCTATGAAATCGGTTGTTACCGCGTCCATCAACTAAAAACCGGCATCTGGAAACCTTGAACTGTAAACCGATTTTATAATCAACGCCTATACAGATAATTCACATAATTTCTGGAAACCATCTCGTATTACTTGAGCAATCGCCTTCCGCCGGGCTTTTAGAAAATCATCATATTTCATAGATTCCCATTCCTGGGTAAGTGCGTGCCAGTAATACATCTTATCCAAATCATCAGGGGTGAGGCGGGCAAGATATTGAGGTAAGTATTCTGACGGTGCACTATCGGAGATTTCGATATTATCTGACCATTCAACCAGGGCGTAATTGGCGATCTGATTCGTATCGCGGATTTCTGTAATATTTATTTTCTTCAGGTAATTCTTGGGGAAAAGATGATGCCGCTCCGTGCTTGATTTCTTAGCCTTGATGGCAGGATCGAGTAGTTCCGATACCTTCATCTTTGAGAAGAGAACGTTGGCATCCAGCAGGTTCAATGCCGCATAATAGGCAAATAGTGATGGGCTCCGGGGTGACGATGTGGCTATTTCGTTGGGCAACGTGATGGCCCAGAAATCTTCCGTAAGCGTGTCGGAAATCAACTGGTCACAATTTATTGTTAGGGGTCACAATAAATTCTGTTAGCCGTTAATGTTAGCCGTTAATTGACGAAGTCTGAAAAATATGCGATCTTAGCAACCGTAATCGTTTCATCCTTCCGATGAACCCTTCAGCCGCAAGTTGCGGCAAACATGCCCGCAGAGGTTCAATTTTACCGGGGATAGTGAACGAAGAAACCTTTCTGGAGAAATGCCATGAAATTGTCTTCTGCTTTTGTCGGCTCCCCCTTGAAAGAATACACCTGCATCATTACCGCTCGCCGGATTATGAATTATGCGGCGGCTATCGGCGATGCCAATCCTCTTTACTTCAATGATGAACGGCCGGAAGGGATTATTGCGCCGCCCCTGTTTCCCGTGGCGGTTACCTGGCCCATTGTGGAAAATATTACGGATTATCTGGACGCTCCGGAATTTCCCCAAGAAGTCCTCTTCACCCAGGTCCATTACAGCGAGCACCTCAGCATCCACAGGCCGGTTAAGCCCGGCAGCCATCTGACCATCAGAGGTGTCATCGCCGCCATCGAGCCGCATCGAGCAGGAACCTATGTCATCACACGGTTTGATGCGCATGATACCGATGGAAACCATTATTTTACGGAACATATCGGCGCGATGATGAGAGGGGTTGCGTGCGAAGACACAGGAAAAGGCGGCCAGTCCGTTCCGTCTGTTCCAGAGCAAACGAAAGAGTCCGCCGCCTTGTGGGAATCCGTTATCCCCATTGATCCGCTGGCGCCCTTCATTTACGATGGATGCACGAATATTTATTTCCCCATCCATACATCCGTACAATTTGCGCACCAGGTGGGGTTGCCCGGTATTATCCACCAGGGGACGGCCACCCTTGCCCTTGCCGTCCATAGCGTCCTGAACCGGGAGGCGGGCGGCGATCCGCACCGGGTGGCGACGATTTACTGCCGGTTTTCAGGAATGGTGCTTCCTGGTTCAGTCATTCGGGTTTGCCTCACTGGTAAAAACCAGACGTCCTGCGGGACGGATCTATTCTTCACTGTTTTCAATGCCGAAGAGAAGCGAGCGATCAGCGACGGCTACATCCAATTGAAAGACTAAAGCCCCTCTGTGCCAATATAAGTGAGACATTTCCCCTTAATAGTTTATTCCAAGTCGCATTCAAGATGGGTATAAGCATAGGTAAAGTGTTGCTATTTAATACCAAGTTGCATTCAAAGGGTAACAAATCAATGTAGTCC
>JAUYFM010000015.1 GCA_030690945.1 Smithellaceae bacterium
TCAACTGGGATGCTTAATCGTGGGCGGATTGATCCTGGTTTCTTTAAAAAGAAAATATAACAAGATGTACACGGCGGAAGTTGTTGGCGCCTTTGCCCTCTACACCATTTTGATGGCGCTGTTTACCAACCCGGTTATTGACGCTGTGAAGAACATTGTGACCTGATAGAAAGTAGTAAAAAAAAGTAGATAGAAAGCCAAAAAGGAGGAAAAAGCTATGATCGCGACACACAAGACACATTATCAGAAGTATCAGGCTTTCAGCGGAGTGTTAATGTTATCGGCCTGGGGTTTGGCGATGGTGGTTGCATCCTTCCTGTTCCTCTACATCGGTCACCTCCTGGATGAAATGCTGGGAACTGCACCGAACTTCATGCTGGGATTATTCATGCTGGCAATCTTCATCTGCGTCATGAGACTCTATCAGGAGGCGAAGAATAGAATGAAGGACTTATAGCCGCTGCACTAAAAACATGATCTGTGTAATATAGCCCCCTCAGGTTCATCAGACTGAGGGGGTTTTTTTACTTGACAAAAACTAACGTTGTTGTTAGGTTTGCCCCACGCTTGGATCCGAAAGGACTGGGACGGAAGGGAACCTTAGAAGGAATGTTAAACCTCTCGTCTTGCGACAAGGGGTTTTTTTTATGGAAAAAATGAGAGTCATAGAATCCATCAAAGAAATGCAGGCTCACTGTGAAAGCTTAAGGCTTTCCGGTAAGAAGATATCTTTTGTCCCAACGATGGGCTATTTTCATGAGGGTCATCTTTCTCTGATGAAGGAAGCCCGCAAGACGGCGGACCATGTTGTTGTCAGTATTTATGTTAATCCCACCCAGTTTGGCCCTAAAGAAGATTTTTCCAAATATCCGCGAGATTTTGAACGGGATGCTCAAATGGCGCAGAGTGTGGGCGTCGATGTTATCTTTTTCCCGGCAAATACGGAAATGTATCCAAACGCATATCAAAGCTATGTTGATGTAGGGCAGGTAACGCAAAATCTATGCGGTATGTCCAGGCCGGGGCATTTTCGCGGTGTTACGACGGTCTGCTGCAAATTATTTAATATTGTTAAGCCGCATAGCGCAATTTTTGGTAAGAAAGATTTTCAGCAACTGGCGGCGATTAAACGAATGGTTGCCGATTTGAACCTGGATTTGGAGATCATCGGTTTGCCGACGTTCAGAGAGCCGGATGGCCTGGCCATGAGTTCACGTAATTTTTACCTGAGTCAAGAGGAACGGTCATCGGCCCTGACGCTGATCGGTGCGCTCAGGCTGGGGCAAAAGCTTTACGCGGGAGGCGAAAGAAATGCGGCAGTGATGATCAAACAGGCGGAAAAACTTATTAATAGCGCCAAATTTACCGCTATCGATTATATTAAAATCTGCGATGCGGCCACTCTGGAAGATGTGAATGAGATAACGGGGGAGGTCGTGATGGCCTTGGCCGTAAAAGTAGGAAAAACCAGGCTGATTGACAATTCCGTTTTGGGTGAAGAGCTTAAAACGTAATATTTTACAGACAAGAGAGGAATGATAACCATGCAAAGATTTATGATGAAGTCAAAAATCCATCGCGCCACTGTCACGGACGCGGATTTACATTATGAAGGCAGTATTTCCATTGATGAAAAACTTTTGGAAGAAGCCAACATGGTGCCTTATGAAAAAGTGGAAATTTACGATGTTAATAACGGCGCGCGTTTTTCCACTTATATCATTAAAGGGAAACGTAATTCGGGAACCATTTGTCTTAATGGCGCCGCCGCCCGTATGGTGGCCAAGGGCGATTTAATCATTATTGCCACCTTCGTGACGGTTGATGACGCCGAAGCAAAAAAATGGGAACCCATATGCGTTCTGGTGGATGCTAAAAATAAAATTAAAAAAGTATCCAAATAGGCTTAACAAAATTAGAACAAAAGCACTCGCTATTTTTTTTCGTGGGTGCTTTTTTTATTTTCCG
The DNA here is from genome assembly GCA_030690945.1 of Smithellaceae bacterium. Taxonomy (GTDB): domain Bacteria; phylum Desulfobacterota; class Syntrophia; order Syntrophales; family Smithellaceae; genus UBA8904. The sequence goes on from JAUYFM010000015.1 coordinate 1,969, forward strand.
GAACTTAAGCATAAAGATATTGAACTCATCTTGGGTGTATGCTATCGGTATCCCAATAATAACTAATCAAGTTTTAAGGATATGGAGGAGACATGGTCTTTCAGGAAATTGATAAAAATATGAAATATAAAGTCGCGGATTTATCCCTGGCTGCCTGGGGAAGGAAAGAGTTGAAACTGGCGGAGAACGAAATGCCCGGTTTGATGGCGGTGCGCAAAAAATACGGACGCAAAAAACCGCTGAAAGGTTTAAAAGTCATGGGCAGTCTGCATATGACTATCCAGACGGCCATGCTGATTGAAACGCTGAAAGAGTTGGGCGCTGATCTTCGCTGGGCGTCCTGCAATATTTTTTCAACGCAGGATCACGCGGCGGCGGCCATTGCCAAGGCGGGCAGTGCAGCGGTTTTTGCCTGGAAAGGCGAGACACTGGAAGAATACTGGTGGTGTACTGAACAGGCCTTAACCTGGCCGGACGGATCCGGGCCGGATTTGATCGTGGATGACGGCGGCGATGCTACATTGTTTATTCACCATGGCGTTAAAATTGAAAAAAATCCGCAATTGCTCAAACAAAAAGCAGATAATAAGGAATTTGCAATTGTTGTTTCGCGCCTTGAACAATTGTATAAAAAAAATCCTAAACACTGGCAGAAAGTTGCCGCCGGAATCCGGGGCGTGTCGGAAGAGACGACCACCGGTGTCCATCGCCTCTATCAGATGCAGGCGTCAGGCGAACTCTTATTTCCGGCCATCAATGTGAACGATTCCGTCACGAAATCAAAATTTGATAATTTGTACGGCTGCCGGGAATCACTGGTGGACGGCATTAAAAGGGCAACGGACGTCATGATGGCCGGCACGATGGTCGTTGTTTGCGGTTATGGCGATGTCGGAAAAGGCAGCGCCCAGTCGATGCGGGGATTCGGCGCCCGCGTGGTGGTGACAGAAATTGATCCCATCTGCGCCCTGCAGGCGGAGATGGAGGGGTATGAAGTGAAAACACTCGACGCGGCGGCGCCAATTGCGGATATATTCGTATCGGCGACCGGCTGCTGCGATGTCATTACGGGCCGCCACATGGAAATGATGAAGGATGAAGCCATTGTCTGCAATGTCGGTCATTTCGACAGCGAAATTGATATGCATTACCTCGAAACGAGCAAGTTTTGCCGCAAAGATAACATCAAACCGCAGGTTGATAAATGGACGCTCAAATCGGGTCGTTCGATTATCATTCTGGCCGAGGGACGTCTGGTCAATCTGGGGTGTGCCACAGGACATCCGAGCTTTGTCATGAGCAACAGCTTCACGAATCAGACGCTGGCGCAGATTGAGCTGGCTACTAAGAAATATGACGTCGGCGTTTATACGCTGCCCAAGAAACTGGACGAAGAAGTAGCTCTCTTGCATCTGGCCAGACTGGATGCCAAGATTTCAAAGCTGACGAAAAAGCAGGCTCAATATCTGGGTGTGCCGATGGATGGACCATTTAAACCCGATTATTACAGATATTAACTAACCTTTCTCTGATCAACGCATTCCCCCCCCAAGTCAAGGGGGATGCGTTGATCTCAATCAAGTTCGTATGCGATAAAACAGGAAAGCGGCAAGGCTGGTAAAAAGGATATTGGAAGCCCAGGCTGCCACGAAAACGGGTAATATTCCCGACCTTCCCAGAGACATGCTGAATGCGTGGACAATCCAGTAGGAAAAACCGATAAATATTCCAAGAGCCACACTCTGCATGACGCCGCCGCTTCGTTCCGAGCGTACGGAAAAGGACATGCCGATAAAAACAAGAATCAGGCAAACAAACGGAAAGGCGATTTTACCCTGTAAATCAACAAGATATCTGGAAACATCATATCCTTCCGCCTGTATTTTCTGAACATATCGCTTTAACTCGAAATAACCCATTTTTTCCGCGTCCTTCTGGATAATTTTAAAGTCGTCCGGTCGCTCCGGAATTGGAATGACTTTCTCTTTAGCCCATTCCAGGGAGGGCGCCTTGTTTTCATTAAATGTCGTGACCAGCAGGTTAAAAAAAACCCATTGATTGTTTTTCCATTCAGCCCGTTCAGCGTCGATTCGCATCTGCAGCGTGAAACCAGGATTCAGCTTGTTAATGGTTATGCCGCGTAAAATGTTTTTTTCGACGTCAAACATTTTAAAATTGTAAATTGCGTTCTGAGCGCGATACCAGATTTCATTTTGCTTGAAAAATCCCAGGGATTTTTGTTTCTGCACATCCACCTTCACAATATATTCCGTCTTCTGGATAGAGGATGGGGTGACCAGTTCAGTGAAAAAGAATAAAAATACGGCTATTATCGCCGCCACCGCCAAAACGGGAAGAGCAATGCGGTACAGGCTGATACCGTTGGCTTTCATGGCCGTGATTTCGCTGAATTTGGACAAAAAACTATACGTCAACAGTGTAGATAGAAGAATTGCCGCAGGCAGCGTCAGCGAAATGATTATGGGGATAGAATACAAAAAATAAGACGCCATTTGAACCGCTGTTGCTTTGTTGCTCAAGAACATTCGACTTTTTTCGAAAAAATCAATAATCAGGTAAAGCGCAATAAACGTGACACAAGTGATGATGAAAAACCTTAAGAATTCTCTGAGGATATATTTATCAAGCAGTTTCAATGGTTTATCCTCAACCTTTCAACTTGTTCTTCCAAAAATACGCATAAGCGATTCGGAAAAGAGAAATCTCTTTGTTGGCCATATAAAACAGATAAACACCCAGCAGGGCAAATACAAAATTCGGTGTCCAGACGCCGATGAATGGAGCAAGCCGACCGGTTTCCACCAGCGCTTCACCGCCGACACGTAAAAGGTAATAGGCGGCGACAATCATAATGCCGACGGCAAAACCACGGGATTTAACCGCACGGTGGCTGGTGATGCCTAACGGCAAGGCCAGCAGGCCAAAAAAAATACAGGATAAGGGGATGGAAAATTTTTTATGCACTTCGATGGCCAGTTCACGAACGGCCGCGCCATCCAACCCCGGTTTTTTCATTCGCTCCAGGAGTTCGGTCATGGTCATTTCAGTACTGGACTTGGATGCATCGGTTAAAGCAGCCAGCGCTGTGGATAGATCAAGATTGACATCGTAGCTTTTAAAATCAACTTTCCGATAGTTTTTGAGATCAGAACTGACGGTATGAATCGAGCCGTCTTCCATTCGTAGTTTTATGATCATCAATTTCGGATCGGCAACCAGAAAAGCTTTTTTTGCCAGAATGGTATTTTGTTTGCCGATGATGCGGTTGTCGGAAATGATGACACCTTCCATGTATTCACCGTCCGCCGGAACTTTATCGGCGTACAAAAGCAGGTCCTTAAAATCCGAGTTAAATACTTTTTCCTTGATGCCAATACTGGCATTTTGTGAGGCCAGTTTAAAAAGGAGTCTCTTGGTGGCGAAATTGCTTTGAGGCACAAGGAAATATCCGATGACTATGGCACAAACAAAAGCCAGTAAAGAGGCGATGGCTACGGGATAATAAATCTGAATTAAACTGACGCCGGATGCTTTGAGGGCCGTAATTTCATTGTCGGCGGAAAGTCTGCCCATAGCAATGAGGATAGAGATTAAAAGCGCTATGGGAATTGTAAATAGCATAAAATTGGGCATGATCAGGATAATCAGATGGCCGATGTCCAAAACACGGATGCCTTTATTGACCATCAAATCCATAATTTGAAGGATTTTCCCCATCAACAGGACAAAGGTCAAGACGAAAAGGATAATGAGAAAAGGGACGGCAATTTCCCGAAATATGTAACGGCTGATAATTTTATTCATATTGTCATCAAAAGTTTTTTAAAAACTATCATGTATCGATGATTTTGCACAAGTAAAACATCACGAATTCGCGAAATAGGTTTTGCCGGCCGGATTGTATTGTTTTGTTGACAGTCGAATGCATTTTGCCTATATTCCAGTCACATTTTAAATAACTTGCCTGTTGAAAGGGAATTTAGCACATCATGAAAGTTGATACTATGCGCCGGATAGATTATTATGTTGGCGTTCCCCTTTGTTTTATTGGCACCATCCTCTGTAAATTATGCCGTCTATTCTGCAAACCTGATCGAAAGGCGCCTCATAATGTTTTATTCGTCGAATTATCGGAAATGGGCAGCGCCATCCTTGTTGACCCCGCCATGAGAAAGTTGCGGCGGGAAACAGGGGCTACGATTCATTTTGCAATATTCAAGAAGAATAAACCAAGTCTGGAACTGCTTAAGACCGTGCCGGCCGAAAATATTTACACCATCCGGGAAGACAGCATGCTGTTCTTTGTCTTCGATACGTTGAAATTATTTTTATGGACACGAACGAGAAAGATCGATGCCGTAATCGATCTGGAGCTTTTTTCTCGCTTTACGGCACTGCTTACCGGGTTTTCCGGTGCGGCGGCAAGAGTCGGTTTTCATGCTTACTATAATGAAGGCCTTTACCGCGGGGATTTTTTAACGCATAAGGTTGCCTATAATCCTCACATGCATATTGCGGCAAACTTCATTGCCCTCGTCAATGCCCTGAAATCGGACAGAGAAGAAATTCCTTATTCCAAGACAAAGGTTTCCGACGAAGATCTCATTCTGGCCAAAGTTTCGATATCGCCTATTGAACAAAGCGTTATTTTAAAGATTATCCGGGATTGTTTTGCCGGTTTTGATCCACAAAAAAATAAGATAGTCCTGATCAATCCCAATGCCAGCGAACTGCTGATTCAAAGACGCTGGCCTCAGCCATATTATGTCCGGTTGATCAAAATGATTCTGGACAAATGCCCACGGGCGCTTGTTTTGATCACCGGCGATCCTCGTGAACGCGAGGAGGCGCGACAGCTCAAAGAAGAGGTGGCCAATGACCGGTGCGTTAATTTTGCGGGAAAGGTCAGCTTCGCGCAGTTGCCCCCTCTGTACAGCGTTTGTGAGTTTATGGTGACGAACGATTCGGGGCCGGGGCATTTTGCAGCCGTGACGGACATGCCGACGTTTGTTATTTTTGGTCCGGAAACTCCTGCGCTCTATGGATCGCTGGGCAAATCAACGCCGATTTTTGCAGGATTGGCCTGTTCTCCCTGCGTCAACGCGTCCAATCATCGCAAAACAGCCTGTAAGGACAATATTTGTCTGCAAGTCATTCATCCCGAAACAGTGTTCAATACTATCTTGCCTAATCTGGGAGAGATCAATGCCCAAAGCTGAAAAACGGATATTTATTCTGATATTGTTGTTTTCTTTGATTCGCCTGCTGGTGGCGCCATTTTTCGGTCTTGGCGTTGATGAGGCCCATTATGTGTTATACGCGAAGTATCTTGACTGGAGTTACCTGGATCATCCGCCTCTTGTGGGTTGGCTGCATGCGCCTTTTTTATATATTTTCGGCGCCAGTGAATTTCTCGCCCGCCTGCCGGCTATTTTGCTTTTTGCCGCCACGTCCTATTGCGGCTATGTGTTTATTCTCAGGGTTACTCAATCCATCCGCCTAGCGTTAGTGTCCGTTCTGGCGTTGAACTGCTCATTTATGTTCAATGCCCTGGGCATCATGCTTTTGCCCGATTCCATATTGCTTCTGTTGGTTTTTCTGCTGATCTTTGTTGGGGAAAGACTTGCCCGCAGTAAAAGACCGCTGGATTTTGTTTTTCTGGGTATTATCCTGGGTTTAATGGGATTGGCCAAATATACGGCGATCCTGCTTGTGCCGCCTCTGATCGTCTTCTTCCTCATGAAAAAAAGATATGATGTTATTTTTTCGCCGTATATTTTTTTAGCGGCATTTATTGCGTTTTTGCTGGTTATGCCGGTGATCTATTGGAATATCACGCATGACTTTATCAGTTTTCGGTATCAGGGTTCTCACGTTTTCGGATCATGGGCATCGAGTTTTAAATATTTCTTCGAATCGCTGGCGGCGCAGTTCGGCGCTTACAGTCCATTTTTATTTGCTGTTGCGGTCTATGGTTTCTTCAAAGTCGTACGTAATAAGGACGATTATCTGCGCCTGGCCGTTTTATTCGGCGGCACCATTATGGTGTTTTTTCTGGTCACATCGGTTTATGAACGGACGCTTCCCCATTGGCCCTCTATTTTCTATCTCTTGTTTATCCCCGTCGGATCATATCATTTGTATACGTCGCAGAAAAAATGGCAGAGAACCTTTTTGTATATTGCCGTCGGATTCAGCCTGATCGCTATGCTGCTTGCTTATGCGGAGCTGGCTGGAAAATTTGTTACATTCCCCGAGTACAAATCTCCTTTCCGTGATATTTACGGATACCGGGAGATGGCGGCGCAGGCGGACGAGGTCATCAAAAGAAATCCATCGTCCCGGCCCAAGGCTATCGCCGTGACCAACTGGACGATGGGCAGCCGGGTAATGTACTACAATATGCCCTATGGATATGATGTTTTTGTAATGGATAAACGGCAGGATCAGTTTGACGTCTGGCAGAAGAAATCACCACGGGGCTATGATATGCTGTTTTTCAATACAAAGTTTGAAAATATTGATGTGGCCCGATTACTGCGGTGCGATCATGTCGATGTTGCCGATAAGATGGATTTGAAGCTCAATGGTTCAAATGTGAATAGCGTGGAATATGTCTGGTGTTATAATTATCAGGGAGTAAAAAAATGAAAAAAAGATGGATAGCGCTCCTGCTGATGATACCGGGCGTCTTTTTGACTTACGTTGCCTATACCCAGTGGGATATTTCGGTCGCTTACACCTGCCGCGGTTTGAGCCGGCCTGTTCTTGATATTGCCGAAATCATAACGAACGCCGGAGATTCCAAATGGTATTTTATTTTGTTTGTGCCGGCTTTCTTGATTTTTCATTTTATTTTGAAAAACAAGAACTGGTCGATGAAGATGCTGTTTCTCGTTATCGCCATATCTGCGTCCGGATTGATCAATATACTGATCAAATGGATCACCGGAAGAAACAGGCCGATTAATCTGTTTAACCACGGGTTATTCGGATTCGATTATTTTAAAGCGAGTTATGAATTAAATTCCTTTCCTTCGGGGCACTCTGTCACAGCGTTTTCCCTGGCGGCCGCCCTGAGCATATTGTTTCCTCGTTTTGGCGTTTTGGCTTTCATCCCGGCAACAGCCATTGCGCTGAGCAGAGTGATCATTACGTCGCACTATGTCAGCGATGTTATCGCCGGCGCCGCAATCGGCACCGTCTGCACGCTGGCGGTCAAATATTATTTTGACCGTTTTAAAATTGAACTGGCGCCCCGGTCAGAGGTGTCTTAAATGAAGAAAAGATATATTCTGCTTTTGATGCCATTTCTTCTCTATATCGCGCTGCTGGGTGTTATGCCGCAGATGGAACCGGATGAATCCCGCTATAGTCTGATTCCCAGCGCGATGAACGAGACAGGCAACTATGTTACACCCCATATAAAAAATACCATTTATCTGGAAAAACCGCCGCTGGCTTCCTGGGGGACGGCAGTGTCCTTTAAAATCTTCGGAGAAAACGACTTCTCCGCACGGTTATTTACAGGTCTTTGCGCCTGGGGCTGTATCCTGCTCACATTTTTTATCGGACGGCGTTTTCGCGATGAAAAGACCGGCCTGTATGCCGCAGCTGTTCTCACCATATCCGTGTTTCCCTTTATTCTGGGAAGAATTAATATTCTGGATATGCCTCTGACATTTTTTCTGTGTCTGTCCATATGGCTGGGCTATTTATCTTTAACCTCGGAAAAGAAACGATACCGACCCTATTTATTCTATTTTACCTGTGCCTTGGCTTTTTTGACCAAGGGGATTATCGGAGTCGTTTTCCCATTTGCCATTTTAGTTATTTGGCTCATTTGGGTCGGGCGCTGGCGCGAAATGGGGCGGCTGATTTCGCCTGTGGGAATTGTAATTTTCATGATCGTTGTTTGTCCGTGGCTTTATCTGGCGCAGAAAGAGAATACGGATTTCCTCTGGTTCTTCTTTGTGCGTGAACACTTCCTGCGTTTTACAACACAGATGCATGGCAAGACGGAGCCGTTTTATTACTTTCTGCCGATTATTATCGGCGGCATGCTTCCCTGGCTTGTTTATTTAATTCGCGCCGGGCAGCAAAAAAACAGCAAAGCCTGTCTGTTCCAAAAGGATGACAATAAACTATTGGTCGTTTGGTTTTTATTTATTTTCATTTTTTACACGATTTCTTCATCAAAACTCGCACCATACATTGCTCCGGTGTTTTTGCCGATCGCTCTTTTTGCCGGCCGGATATTTCGAAACCATGAAGATGAACTGCCGGATCTGCTCGGCAAAAGAAAGATCCTTTACCGCCTTGCCTTATATATTCAATCAACGATGATATTAATTGCTCTCCTCCTGCCGCCGATTTTGAAACAATATTCTGATCCCGCCAAAGGACTGGTCGTTATGACCTCCGATTATTGGTGGGTATATATCATTCCCGTGCTGATTGCGGCTGCTTTGCTGACTTTTCTGCCTGATCTCATTGCCCGTAAAGTTCGTGCGGGCTGGTTTGTAACGATCTATCTGCTTTGTTGTTTGCTTTTAGCGGGGATGATTTTTCCGCTCAATGATTTTCTGTTTCCGTATCGCAGCGCACTGGTTGCCAAGGATGCGATTGCCCGGTATGTGCCGTCGGGGCAACTTTTATATCAGTATCGCGTCAATTTTTACGGAATTGATTTTTATAACAAGATCCGAACACCGATTATCGAAGATTTCGGTGAGTTGGGAGACGGCATCGTGAAAATGCCGCAGCAGGAAAGAAAGAAATATTTTCTATCGGTCAATGATTTCTTTGAAAAAATTGAGCAGGAAAAGGAAATTTACTGTATCACACAGCATCTGGATAAGCTGACACAGCTGCGATCGAAATATTCCCATGTCGATATTCTTTGGGACAATGGTGCATTTTATCTTTTACGTATTAAAAATTGAATGGAGGACTGAATGTCAATGAAGATAAGAAAAGATTTCTTACCCTTCAGCCGCCCATCCATCGGTGAGACTGAGATAAACAGCGTTGTCGCCTGTCTGAAATCAGGTTGGATCACCACGGGCGCCCTTTGCAAGGAGTTTGAAGATAAGTTCTGCGGACTGACCGGTGCCAGGCAGGCCGTCACACTGAACTCGGCTACCGCCGGCATGCACTTGATGCTGACCGCTCTGAACCTTCAGCCCGGAGATGAGGTGATCACACCTTCCATGACGTTTGCCTCAACGATCAACATGATTGCCATGCGTCAGGCAAAACCCGTGTTTGTCGATATTGATTATGATACGCTCAATATCAATTGTGATTTGATCGAAGCGAGCCTGACCTCCAGAACAAAGGTGATTATTCCGGTTCATTTTGCCGGGGCTCCTGCGGATATGGATAAAATCAATGAGCTTGCCCGCAAATATTCTTTCGTCGTTTTAGAGGACGCGGCACACGCGGTGGGCACTTACTATAAGGGTATTCATGCCGGTGGTTTCGGCCATGCCGCTATTTTTTCTTTTCATCCGATAAAAAATATCACAACCGGCGAGGGCGGGATGATCACGCTCAATGATGCCGATTTAGAAAAGAAATTGCGTTTGCTGAGATTCCATGGAATAGAAAGGGACGCTTGGAAAAGGTATGGCAAAGGCGGTGATCCTTCCTACGATATTATGGAGCCGGGCTATAAATATAATATGCCCGATTTGCTGGCCGCGTTGGGGATTGCGCAGCTCGAACGATGGAAAGAATTGAATGGACGTCGTCAAACCTTAGCCCGGCTTTATCTTGCGGGCCTGCAAGGAATAGACGGACTGGATTTACCAAAAGCGCCGCAATATGATCACATCCATGCCTGGCATTTGTTCATCATTAAATTAAAAGATTATTTCCGGGATGAGTTTATGCAAAAGCTGGCGGAATATAATATTGGTTATGGCCTGCATTTTCCTCCCGCACATACATTGTCCTATGTCAACAGCAAATATAACGGAAGCAGTATGCCACTTCAGGAAACAAACCGGGCTGCAGATAAAATATTATCTTTGCCTTTATTTCCTGATATGACGGAAGATGACGTTCAATACGTTTGCGCGGCAATAAAGGAGATTTTGAAAAATGGCTAAGGTGCAGGTCTCAGTGGTCATACCGGTGTATAATGAAGAAGCCAATCTGGCGGCTTTGATGAGTAGGCTGATGCCGGTCATGAAGGATATGGGGAAAAGCTTTGAGATCATCCTGATTGATGACGGAAGTCGTGACAACTCACTTACACTACTTAAGGGATTTGTGTCGGATCCTTTTGTGCGGGTTGTGGAACTGACCAGGAATTATGGACAACACGCGGCCATCATGGCGGGATTTTCGGTGGTGCAGGGCGATGTTGTTATCACGATGGATGCAGATTTGCAGAATCCTCCGGAAGAAATACCGAACCTGTTTTCCGTGATGGAAGAGGGGAGTTATGACGTTGTCGGCACCATCAGAAAAGGTCGCAAGGATTCTTTTTTGCGTATCTTTCCATCTAAAATTATTAATATGATCGCGCGCAAAATTACCGGTGTCAGCATGCGCGACTGGGGGTGCATGCTGCGTGCCTATAGTCGTCCGGTTGTGGAACGAATGATCGCCTGTCACGAGCAGGCGACTTTTATTCCCGCATTGGCGACTGTCTTTGCCAAACGCGTTACGGAAATAGAAGTGGTTCATGAAGAACGATTTGGCGGTAAATCGAACTATCCTTTGAGAAAACTCATTAACCTTCAGTTCGATTTGGTGGCGTCTTTTTCGGATTTGCCCATGAAGTTGATCATGTACGGTGGTATTTTAATGTCTTTGCTGGGTGTGTGCTTTGGCGCTTTGCTGGCCATTGCCCGTCTGGTTTACGGTGTACGCTGGGCGGCTGAGGGCATTTTTACGCTATTTGCCATTTTGTTTGTTTTTGTTGGTTTGCAGTTTTTTGCTCTAGGGGTCATCGGAGAATATATCGGCAGAATTTTCCGCGAAGTCCGCAAACGGCCCGAATACGTAATTGAGAATATCTATGGCGCAAAAGGGAATGGCGAAATAAATTGAAAACCATTGCTTTAGCCTATCACAATATGGGAATCGCGGGTCTTGATGCGCTTTTTCGGCATGGTTTTGATATTGCCGCCGTTTTTACCCATGAAGACGATCCCCAGGAAAACTGCTGGTTCGGTTCTGTGAGAGACTGGGCGTTGAAGCATGACATTCCTTATTACATAACAGAGAATATTAATACGGAGCAATGGATAGCAGAAATATTGAAATTCAAGCCGGATATAATATTTTCTTTTTATTACCGGAAAATGATTTGCAAAGAGATTCTGGAAATTCCCAGACTCGGCGCTCTAAATTTACACGGATCACTGCTGCCGGCCTACCGCGGAAGGTGTCCGGTAAACTGGGTGTTGGTTAAAGGTGAAAATCAGACGGGCGTGACGCTTCATTTCATGGTTGACAAGCCGGATGCCGGTGATATCGTCGGACAGAAGGAAGTAAACATTGATTTTAATGATACAGCGCGGTCGCTCTATGATAAACTCTGCGAGGCAGCAGGCCTTTTGCTGAATGATTTGCTGCCGGTGATCAAAACCGGACAAATTCCGCGCAGAAAACAAAATTTGGGCCAGGGCAGTTATTACGGCGGCAGGCGTCCGGAGGATGGTCGTATCGACTGGACGCAATCAGCCAGTGATATTTATAATCTGATCCGCGCTGTGACAGACCCGTATCCTGGGGCGTATGCAATGCTGGAAAATGGCGAAAAGATCATTATCTGGTGGGCAGAGCCTTCCGCCGTGCATTTTATGGCGGAGCCGGGCGATGTAAAAATATCCGATCAAGATGTTCTTGTGAAAACAGGCAAGGATGCTATAAGGCTTTTGAATGTTGAAATAGATGGGAAAAGCATGAAGAATTTGCAGATCAGCGAATATTTTAGAACCGGAAAGGTGATTAAACTTAAATGAAGATATTAATACTGGGCGTAAACGGTTTTATCGGCCATCATCTGGTCAATAGAATCCTGGCCGAGAAGCCCGATTGGCAGGTATTCGGAATGGATTTAGGTACAGAGCGGATTGGCGCGGCTCTGAATAATCCGCGCTTCAATTTCCTGGAAGGCGATATTTCCATCAACAAGGAATGGATCGAATATCATATCAAAAAATGCGATGTGATTATGCCGCTCGTGGCCATTGCTACTCCGAAAGCTTACGTGGAAGATCCCATCGGTGTTTATAATCTGGATTTTGAAATGAATATCCAGATTGTTAAACAATGCGTGAAGTATCATAAGCGCGTTGTTTTTCCTTCCACCTCAGAGGTCTATGGGGCCTGCAATGATCCGGAATTCAAGGAAGACGAAAGCTACCTGGTCGTCGGTCCCATACAAAAAGAACGCTGGATTTACTCCTGCTGCAAGCAGCTTCTGGATCGCGTTATTTACGGATACGGCACGCGGGGACAACTGGAATTCACACTGTTTCGGCCGTTTAACTGGGTCGGGCCCAGACTGGATTCTCTGGATACGGCCAAGGAGGGCAGCTCCCGCGTCGTCACGCAATTCATTGCTGAATTACTCCTGAAGCGTCCGATTAATCTAGTTGATGGCGGTCAGCAGAAGCGCTGTTTCACTTATGTCGATGACGGCATTGCCGCGCTCATGAAGATTCTGGAAAACAAAAATGACATCTGCAAGAATCAAATCATCAATATCGGTAATCCGGACAATGAGTGTTCGGTAAAGGAACTGGCGGACATTCTCAAAAAATTATTTAAAGAGCATCCCGACCATAAAAATGATTCGACTTATTCGGACATCATTGAGGTTCCCGCGGACACATTTTACGGCAAAGGCTATCAGGATATTTACACACGTAAACCAAGCATCGAGAAGGCCAGAAATCTTCTTCACTGGGAACCGACGGTCGACTTGCAGGAATCCATGCGGCTGACGCTCAATTCGTTCTTGGAAGAAAATAAGACGATAACACTATAACCGGCCTGAAACGGAATGCTTTATGGGAATGCTCGGATTAAAGATTGACGTGGATACGTACTGGGGCATGAAAAACGGCGTTCCCCGTCTTTTACGGGTATTGAAAGATTTCCAGGTAAGGGGGACTTTTTTCTTAAGCATCGGACCCGATAACTCCGGGCGTGCCGCATTGCAGCTCATTAAAAATCCACTTTTCTTAAAAAAGATGTTGCGGACCAAAGCGGCCAGTCTTTACGGCTGGAAAACCGCTCTTTATGGCACGCTTTTGCCTGCGCCGATGATCGCTTTATCCTTCCCTGAACTTGTCAATCAAATCATGGCTGAAGGCCACGATGTGCAGTTTCACGCCTGGGATCACCGCCGATGGCAGGATGAATTGCCGGAAAAATCAGTACAATGGATAGAACGGTGGTTTGAAGCGGGGATGGGAGGTTTTGAAAAACTGACAGGACGAAAACCCACCGCATTCGGCGCGCCATCCTGGCTGATTGACGATCGTGTTTTAAACATTATTCAGAAGTATCATTTTGAATATCTCAGCTGCACGCGGGCCAAGGCGCCTTTTATCCACGAAGAACTCAATATTCCGGAAATACCTTCCGATTTGCCATGTTTTGAAGAAATTGATCCTCAAAAAGACGTATCCATTATAAGCAGCTTGATAAACGATGGGGGCAACCACGTACTTCCGGTTCATGCTGAAGTTGAAGGGGGGATTTATGAAGATAAGTTCAGGGAAGTATTGAGAAACGCTTTGACAATAGGAATAAATGTTGTGGGATTGGATCACATGAAGGCTGATTTAGACGCATATCTTATTCCAAAGCGAAAGTATAAAATGGATTTGCTACCCGGCAGGCATTCTCCTTGCGCCGTATAGGGATTATTGTGCTATAAGTATAAAATTAGTGAAATTTATTAACGGTTAGTGCCTAATTGACGATACTTATTTCAGTGACTTATGCTTGACTTTGATTTTTCCCTGTGTTAGCTATCGCAACTCGTAGCGCTTGACATTTATTTTGTAGTTTCATTTTCTAGGGGGAAGATGTCGGATAATTTCTTTACACTGATGATTATACCTCGTAGAAAGAGCGCGGTAACTAAGATTTCTCTTTCGAGTAATTTGGTTCGTGGTCTTTTTATTGGTTCAATCCTGGCAGTTCTTTTAACCCTGTATGTTATTTACGATTACGCCGGTATTCAAAGAGATCGCGCAGAACTCTCACGCCTCAGACAACAAACAGCCCAACAATCAAAAGAAATTATTGATTTAGCCGTAAAAGTCGATGAATTTGCCGATCGCATGGAAGAATTCAAACAATTCGATAAAAAAATAAGAATACTGGCAACGAATCAAGCCGGACGAGATAAAAAAATCCCGCTGGGTATCGGAGGTTCAAACAGCGAGCAGATTCGATTAAACGAGTTGATTGGCCAGGATCAGGAAAAGCTCGTTTCCGGTATGCGTAAAAGTATCAGCCAGTTAAATGATGATGCTAACGAAAGAGAGTTGAGTTTTAACGAACTTTTAAAGTTTCTTCGGGAGCAGAAGTCTCTTTTGGCGGCTACGCCTTCCATCTGGCCGGTCAGAGGGTGGGTAACCTCCGAGTTTGGTTCACGGGACAATCCTTTTGCGAGGGGAGTTGAATTTCATAGAGGCATAGACATCGCAACAAGAATGGGAAAAGAAGTCAGGGCCCCGGCGGATGGGCTTGTTGTTGAGGTTGCCTATCGTTCTGATGATGGTCATATTGTCAGGATTGATCATGGGTATGGTGTTTCCACCAGTTATGCGCATTTATCAAAGTCAGTCGCAAAACAAGGGATTCGGGTTAAAAGAGATGACTTGATTGGATATGTCGGCGATACCGGGCGGAGTACCGGAGCGCATCTGCATTATGGTGTCTATGTAAATGATGTTCCGGTCAATCCAAGAAAATACATGAAATAATCAAAGGATCTGCATTAACATTTCAAGAGCGTCAGTCCCGGGCGGGTAACTGGATCGTTCCAATATACGGATAAATTATTCCCCCAATAAATATGGGTTTTTATTAAATGGTTAAATGTGTTAAAGTCAACCGGTAAAAATACCGGTTTTTTTGAAGGTGACCAATGCTGGGTGTAATTCTCAAAAAAATAGTAGGAACAAAAAATGATCGAGAATTAAAGCGATTATCCATACTGTTAAACGAAGTTAACGGCTTTGAAACAAACCTGATGTCGCTCAGTGATGCGCAATTAATGGAAAAGACGTCCTATTTTAAGGAAAAGCTTAAAAGCGGATTAACGCTTGATGATATCCTGTCAGAGGCGTTTGCGGTGGCCAGAGAAGCGTCCCGCAGGACGCTAATGATGCGTCCTTTCGATGTGCAGGTTATCGGCGGGATTGTTTTGCATGAAGGCAAAATAGCGGAAATGAAGACCGGAGAAGGTAAAACGCTCGCCGCAACGATGCCGTTATATCTAAACGCTTTGGAAGGCAAAGGTTGCCATGTCGTTACGGTCAATGATTATCTCGCCCGCCGCGACGCGGACTGGATGGGCCCTATTTATCATTTTCTGGGATTAACGGTTGGCGTCATTGTGCATGGCATGGATGACGACGAGCGCCGAAAGGCTTATGGTGAGGATATCACCTATGGTACCAATAACGAATTCGGCTTTGATTATCTTCGCGACAATATGAAATTCAGTCTCGAAGATTATGTTCAGCGGGAATTCAATTTCGCGATCGTCGATGAAGTTGATAGTATTCTGATTGATGAGGCCCGCACCCCGCTCATTATTTCCGGGGCTTCGGAAGAATCAACGGATAAATATTATAAAATAAACCAGATTATTCCGCGTTTAAAAAAAGACCAAGATTACACCATTGAAGAAAAAAGCAAAACAGTTGTCATGACCGAAGAAGGTGTGGCTAGTGTTGAAAAATATTTAAATATCCAGAATCTATACGAGCCGAAAAACATTGAAATTGTTCATCACGTCAATCAGGCCCTGCGCGCTCACACATTATTTAAATGTGATGTGGATTATCTGGTCAAAGATGGCCAGGTGATTATCGTCGATGAATTCACCGGGCGAGTCATGCCGGGCAGGCGTTACAGCGATGGTCTGCATCAGGCGCTCGAAGCAAAAGAGAAAGTAAAGATCGAAAAAGAAAATCAAACACTCGCATCCATTACGTTCCAGAATTATTTTAGAATGTATAAAAAGCTGGCGGGGATGACGGGTACTGCCGATACCGAAGCCGCCGAGTTCAAGAAAATTTACAATCTTGAAGTTTTGGTCATGCCGACCAATATGCCGATGATCCGTCAGGATCATAATGACTTGATTTATAAGACGGAGCAGGAAAAAATCAAAGCCGTCATTGAAGAAGTGAAGACTTTAAACAAAGCCAAACGTCCCGTCCTGATCGGCACCATTTCCATTGAGAAATCTGAACTCTTGGGTAAGCATCTTACTCGGGCAGGGGTAAAGCATCATGTTCTGAACGCAAAAAATCATGAAAGAGAGGCAGAAATCGTCGCCCAGGCAGGGCAACCTGGTCAGGTCACTATCTCCACAAATATGGCCGGCCGCGGTACGGATATTAAGCTTGGTGAAAATGTCGCCGAATTGGGCGGCCTGCATATTTTGGGAACAGAAAGGCATGAAAGCCGCCGCATTGACAATCAGTTAAGGGGAAGAGCAGGTCGTCAGGGAGACAACGGATCGTCGCGTTTCTATCTTTCCCTGGAAGATGATTTACTGCGGGTCTTCGGAGCCGACAGAATCTCCTCCGTCATGGATACAGTCGGGATTGAAGAAGGTCAGCCTATCGAACATAAATACATTTCGCGCGCGATTGAAAACGCTCAGAAGCGGGTGGAAGGCCAGAATTTTGATATCCGAAAACATCTGCTCGACTATGACGACGTGATGAACAACCAAAGAAAAGTTGTCTATGAGCAGCGGAAAAAAGTATTGCGAGGAGATAACTTATGGTCTGATGTTGAAGAGATGGTTGAAGAAATTACCGGCGATCTTTTATTGGAGTTTGCGGAAGATAAAAATCACCCTACTGATTGGAATCTCAAATCTCTTGATGATGCATTATTCAAACAATTTAATTTACGTTTGGATGTCGTGAATGCAAAAGATATGAATTCCGTCGAAGCCATCCGTGATTTCATTCTGCAGAATGTTCAGCAATATCTGCGTGATAAAGAAAAAGAATTTGGTCCGGACATGACGACTTATCTTATGAAAGTCATCATGTTGCAGGCCATTGATACCCATTGGAAAGAACATTTGCTGTCCATGGATCATTTAAGGGAAGGCATCGGTTTACGCGGTTACGGCCAGAAAGATCCGGTAAGAGAATATCAGCGTGAAGGATATGCCATGTTTATGGAGATGATCAGCCGCATTAAAATGGATACGCTCGAAAAACTTTGCATGGTCAGAATACAAAAAGAGGAAGAAATCGAAGAAATAAGACAGAAGCAGAAACAGGATTACGTCCTGAGTCGCGGTGAAGACACACCGATGAATCAAACCGTCAAGCGGGAGAGTGAGAAGGTTGGCCGGAACGATCCTTGTCCTTGCGGCAGCGGCAAAAAATACAAAAAATGTTGCGGTGCTTAAGTCTTTAGAGGAGTGGCAGTGATGGTGAAATCGACGCTTAAAATTAGTGTTCCCGGTTTTTTAGCCAATGGAGTTTCCGTAGGCATTAAAGGTGGCGACCAAAAGGATTTGGGGCTGATCTATTCCACAGTTCCGGCAAAGGTAGCCGCGCTATTTACGAAAAATACTTTCAAGGCCGCACCGGTTTTAATTGATGCGGAGAGGGTCAAAAGAGGAATAGCGCAAGCAATTATCACCAACAGCGGCTGTGCCAACGCGGCGACCGGAAAAGAGGGCATGGTGGACGCATTGGCTGTCTCTTCGGCTGCGGCCAGGCAATTAAAAATTCCCGAAGAGCATCTTCTGGTTTGTTCGACGGGGGTGATCGGTAAAAGGCTTCCTGTTAAGAAAATTGAAAACGGCATCGGCAAGCTGGTCAAGGGTCTCAACGAATTGGGTATCGAAGATGCCGAAGCGGCCATGATGACAACGGATAAGTATCCCAAAATAGCCATTCGCAAAGGCATTGTTGGCGCGAAGGATATCACGATTTGCGGGATTGCCAAAGGCGCCGGCATGATTGAACCGAATATGGCAACGTTGCTGACTTACGTGATGACTGACGCATTAATTGACGCCAAGGCGCTCAATACAGTATTTCATCAGGTGATTGATTCCACATTCAACGCCATCAGCGTTGATGGCTGTATGAGCACCAATGACACGGCCATAATTCTAGCCAACGGTCTGGCCGGAAACAATCCGTTGGAGAGGGCTCAGGCGCGCCTCCAGAGGTTTCGAGAAATGCTGACGGATGTCTTGTCCGAACTGTCTTGTGCCGTAGTTAAAGATGGCGAGGGTGCTACAAAATTTATAACCATTGTGGTTGACGGCGCTAAATCAAAATCCGATGCGAGGCGTGTCGCCTATGCGGTTGCCAATTCTAACCTTGTCAAAACAGCTTTTTTTGGTGAAGACCCCAACTGGGGCAGAATTATTGCCGCTATTGGCTCTTCGGGAATACCGTTGGAAAAAGAAAAGATTAGTTTATCAATTGGGAATATGACTGTATTTTCACAGGATTCACCTGCCAATATCTCGCTTTCTAAATTGAAAGAAATCTTTCAAGGTGGCAAAATTGATATCCGCGTCGGTCTGGGAGGCGGCGATAAATCCTATTCGGTTTGTACATCGGATCTTTCATACGATTATGTTAAAATCAACGCTGATTATTCAACATGAGAAAATGAATAAAATATACTAATTTTATTGCCGAAAAAGTTATTTTATCTTGAACAATTCGATTATTTGTGGTAATTCCCGCAAAATTTCACACATCCTCTGATTGACGGCATGTTGCTTAGAAATTAAGTGTGTCGCGCAAGATGATGGGGGTGGCGGAAAAAAACAAAGGAGAAAAAATATGTCAGCAATTTCAATGAAACTGTTACTCGAGGCCGGTGTCCATTTCGGGCATCAAACCAACAAATGGAACCCCAAGATGAAACCCTATATCTTCGGGGCGCGCAACAACATCTACATTATTGACTTACAGCAAACCGTTGGTATGTTTCAGACGGCCTATAACTTTGTTGTAGACACGGTCAGCCAGGGGAAAGAAATTCTTTTTGTCGGAACCAAGAAACAATCGCAGGAAGCAATCCGGGAAGAAGCGTTGCGCTGCGGCATGCCGTTTGTCAATCAGCGGTGGCTGGGGGGTATGTTGACCAATTTTGTCACCATTAAAAAAAGCATTGATCGCTTAAACAGTTTAAACAAGATGTTTGCCGACGATTCCATCAAGGCTTTCCCCAAAAAAGAAATCACCAAACTGCAAAAGGAAATGGATAAAATGGAAAATGTTTTAGGTGGTATCAAAAACATGAAATCCCATCCTGCAGCAGTTTTCATTGTTGATCCCAACCGGGAACACATTACCGTCCTGGAAGCGAAGAAATTGAAAGTTCCGTTGGTCGCTATTGTCGATACCAATTGCGATCCGACGGATATTGATTATATCATTCCGGGAAATGATGATGCCATTCGGGCCATAAAATTGTTTGCCTCGAAATTTGCTGATGCGGTTTTAGAAGGCAAAAAGCGATTCGAAGAGAAGCTGACTGCCGAATCCAACAAAGAAGCAGGGGTAGCTGTGGTGGAAAATAAAGATGCCGAAGCGGATATTCCAGAAAGCGTCGAGATGGAAAATGTTTCTTCTGCCGGAACGGACAAGTAGTGAACTCGCAAGACTTGGGACAAAAGTATAGTTAAGGAATAGAATTTTAGGAGGATATGAAATTGGAAATCACTTCAACGATGGTAAAAGAATTAAGAACGAAAACCGGCGCAGGTATGATGGACTGCAAAGAAGCGCTTGCGGCGGTGGACGGCGATTTTGAAAAAGCGATTGATTTTTTAAGAAAGAAGGGACTTTCGGCGGCGACCAAAAGATCATCCAAGGCGGCCAAAGATGGAACCGTTGCTTCATATATACACATGGGTGGCAGAATCGGTGTGATGGTGGAAATTAACTGTGAAACGGATTTTGTAGCAAAAACTGATGATTTTCAGACGATGGCCAGAGACATTGCCATGCACATTGCCGCTTCTAATCCGCTTTGCGTGCATCCGGATGAAATTGCCGAGGACGCTCTCGAAAGAGAGAAAGAAATTTATCGCAGTCAGTTGCGCGACGAGAAGAAGCCGGAAAAAATTTGGGATAAAATTATCGAGGGAAAACTCAAGAAATATTACGAAGATGTTTGCCTGGTCGAACAGAAGTTTGTTAAGAATCAAGACATCACCATCGGAACGTTGATCAATAACATGATTGCCAAAACAGGTGAAAACGTTATTATTCGCCGCTTTTCCCGTTTCCAGCTCGGTGAGGAAATTAAGCAATAATGAGCGAGAAGAAAAAAGCTGCGTACAAAAGAATTCTCTTAAAGCTCAGTGGTGAAGCACTTTTAGGCAAACAATCCACCGGTGTTGATCCGGATGTGGCTAATTATATCGCCGATGAGATAAAGTCTTTATCTCATCTGAAAATCCAGATCGGCATTGTCATCGGGGGCGGAAATATTTTTCGGGGCATTGAGGCCAGCGCCAAAGGAATGGACAGAACAACCGCCGATTATATGGGTATGCTGGCAACCGTCATCAATAGTCTTGCCCTCCAGAGTGCTTTGGAAATGCGCGGTTTGCCAACACGTGTTCAATCGTCCATTGAAATGAGAGAAATCGCGGAACCTTTTATTCAACGGAAAGCCGTCCGTCATTTGGAAAAAGGCAGAATTGTCATATTTGCCGGCGGTACGGGAAACCCCTATTTTTCCACGGATACGGCCGCAGCACTGAGGGCAATGGAAATTCGGGCCGACGTCATCATGAAAGCCACGAAGGTTGATGGTGTGTATGATGCGGATCCGGTCAAAAACAAATCAGCAGTTATGTTTAAAAATATAAGTTATATTGATGTTTTAACAAAAAATCTTAAAGTAATGGATTCAACAGCTATCACACTTTGTCGGGATAATTCATTGCCCATCGTTGTATTCAATTTACAAAAAAAAGGAAACATCCGGAGCGTAATTTGTGGTAAAAAAATTGGAACTTACGTAGGAGAATGATCATGAAAGAGCAGATTTTTCAGAAATTCAAGGATGAGATGGAAAAAACAATATCTTCTCTGGAAAAATCATTCAGCAGAGTAAGAACTGGTCGAGCGTCTGTTTCACTGCTGGATGGCATCAAGGTTGATTATTATGGAGCACCAACCCCGATTGCCCAGGTGGCTACTCTTTCGGTGCCGGAAAGCCGCCTCATCGTGATTGCGCCCTGGGATGCGACCGCCATCGGTGCGATTGAAAAAGCGATTCAGAAGTCCGATTTGGGTTTGATGCCTTCCAGCGACGGCAAGATCATTCGCCTGTCCATTCCGCAATTAACGGAGGAGAGGCGCAAGGAACTTGTGAAAGTTGTTAAAAAAATGGCGGAGGAAGGTAAAGTTAAATTGCGCAACGAACGTCGCGATGCCAACGAAGCGTTAAAAGATTTAAAAAAGAATAATAAAATGGCTGAGGACGAACTTTTCAGCGCTCAGGATGAAGTTCAAAAATTAACGGACCGCTATATTGAAAAGACAGATAAGATTCTGGCGGCCAAAGAAAAAGAAATCATGGAGATTTAAATCCAATCGCAGAAATACATCACAATGGGGAGTCAAAAGCTCCCCATTTGTTTTTGAGGATATATTGAATCGAAATGTTAAAAATTGATCAAAATAACTTACCCCGACACATAGCAATTATTATGGACGGTAATGGGCGTTGGGCAAAACAGCACACGATGGGACGAATTCGAGGCCATAAAAAAGGGGCTCAGGCCGTCAAGACAACAGTGACAGCGTGTCGTGAAATTGGGATTCAATGCTTGACTCTATTTGCTTTCTCCTCTGAAAACTGGGGCAGGCCCAACGAGGAAGTTAACGCCTTAATGTCTTTGCTTGCAGACTATTTGGACAAAGAAGCGCCAACACTTCAAAAACAGGAAATCATGCTGACGACCATCGGAGATGTTGAACGACTCTATCCTTCGGTGAAAAAAAAGCTTCTTGAGGTGAAAAAACTAACCGAAAAAAATCGTAAAATGGTATTGAATCTGGCATTAAGTTACGGTAGCCGGGATGAGATTATTTTTGCTGTCAAAAAGATGATTTCAGATAACCGGGAAGGAAAACTTAATGTCGATGATATAGACAATGATACGGTTGGATCTTATTTATATACGAACAACATTCCTGATCCCGATCTGTTAATTCGGACCAGCGGCGAATATCGTATCAGTAATTTTCTTCTCTGGCAGCTGGCTTACTCGGAACTTTATTTTACGGATGTCTTATGGCCTGATTTTAAAAAGGACGATTTGTTAACGGCGATTGCTGTTTACCAGAGCCGCGAACGACGTTTCGGATTAACGAGCGAGCAAATCAACGACAAATAGTTTTTTATACAAAGGGCAAAAATGGTTATACAAAATTCGAATCTGCAAAGATGGCTGACCGGTATTATTTTAGCTGTGGCATTGCTTCTGGTTATCGTATTTGGCCCTTTGGAATTATTGGCTGCGGTGATTACACTGTGTATTATCGGCGGTGTTTGGGAATATAACGGCATTGTTTTTGGCCATGGCTTTCTGAAAGAAAAAGTTGAAAGCCTGCTGTTTGCAATTCTCATTCCCGGGGTTGTGCTCTTCGGGGATGCCCAATTGTTAGTTGCCCTCCTTGTTTTTGCGATTATTGCCGTATTTATTGTTTTTCTCTGGAAAGTCAATGAAACCAACTTTGATGTGTCTTCTGTGGCTAAAGTTATTTTTGGGATGGTTTATATTCCGTTACTGACGTCGCATTTTATCCTGCTTCGAAAACTGGACAGCGGCATCTACTGGATCTTACTGGTGCTGGTCATTGCAATTGTTGGTGATACTGTGGCGCTTTATGTGGGTAAGTCCTTCGGTAAAAGAAAGCTGATTCCATTGGTAAGTCCGGGTAAAACTGTCGAAGGCACTATCGGACTTATTGTGGGCGGCACAATAGCTGCCTGCATATTTGGATACTATTTGATGCCCCGGATCTCATTAATCCACTTTCTGATTCTCGGTTGTGTGGCCGGTATCATCGGACAGTTGGGCGACCTTTGCGAATCCGCCATCAAAAGAAATTATGGCAGAAAGGACGCCAGTTCGCTGTTGCCCGGGCACGGGGGACTGATGGACCGGATGGACAGTCTGATCTTCGTGGCTCCCTTTGTTTATTATTACCGGATTTTTGTGATCGGCTAATGAAGAAAATAACTCTTTTAGGATCGACAGGGTCCATCGGTGTCAGCGCGCTGGATGTTATCGAGAAAAATCCCAAAAAATTTAAAGTCATGGCGCTTGCGGCAGGCCAAAATATTCGACTTCTGGCCAAACAGGTTTTAAAATTTCAGCCTGAGATCGTTGCGGTTCGAGCCAGACAAGACGCTGAGCGATTACGCCAAATCCTGGGCCTTAAGAATAATATTCCAATCCTTTACGATGAAACGGGGGTTGAAGAAGTTGCTTCCTATCCACCTTCCGATATGGTTATTTCAGCCATTTCCGGCGCAGCAGGCCTGAAACCAACACTGGCGGCGATAGAAGCGGGGAAAGACATTGCATTGGCGAATAAAGAAACCATGGTAGTCGCAGGGCTACTCGTTACAAAAAAAGCTAAGGTAAAAAAGATTAACATTTTTCCCGTGGATAGTGAGCACAGCGCGATATTTCAATGTTTGGAAGGACAGAAGCCGCAATCATTGCGCCGGATTATTTTAACGGCATCCGGCGGCCCTTTTTTTAATTTCTCTAAGGATGATCTGAAGAAAGTGACATTGGAACAGGCGCTCAAGCATCCGCGCTGGAAAATGGGCCGAAAAATCACGATTGATTCGGCATCCCTGATGAATAAAGGACTGGAAGTTATTGAGGCAAAATGGTTGTTTAATCTGGACATCGGCCATATCGATGTTTTAATTCATCCGCAGAGTGTGGTTCATTCGCTGATTGAACTTCTTGACGGATCAGTTTTAGCGCAACTGGGTATTGCTGATATGAGAATACCGATTGCGTATGCTTTGACCTATCCGGATCGTATGATAAATGACCTGCCAAGATTAAATCTGGCGAAGACAGGCCATCTGGAATTTTATCCACCGGATATGAAGAAATTTCCGTGCCTGGGGCTTGCGTATGAGGCCGGACGCATAGGAGAAACGGCTCCTGCGGCATTGAATGCAGCCAACGAAGTTGCCGTTGCCGCGTTTATTGAAAATAAAATTTGCTTTAATGATCTCCCCAAAGTAATAGAAAAAGTATTGGATAAGCACCAGACACAACGCAATCCATCTCTGGAAGATATCCTTGATGTCGATAGCGAAGCCAGAATACAAGCGGAAAACATTATTAAAAAGTTAAAGAAAGGATGATAGTTTGGTTACCTTAATTTCATTTATCGTTTTGCTGGGCATTTTGATTTTTGTTCATGAGCTGGGCCATTTTCTGGCCGCACGCATCGGGGGAGTAGGGGTTCTTAAATTTTCCCTGGGCTTTGGACCTAAAATTGTTGGAAAAAAAATAGGGGAGACAGAGTATGTCCTTTCCTGGATACCCTTGGGTGGATATGTCAAACTGTTGGGTGAATCCGGTACGGAAGAATTGCTGCCGGAAGATAAGGAAAGGTCGTTTTTTAAACAACCAACCTGGAAGCGCTTACTCATTGTGCTGGCGGGGCCGGTTTTTAATTTTCTCCTGGCCATTGTCATTTTCTTTATTGTTTTTATGTATGGACTACCTAACCTCATTCCCGTCATCGGACAGATGTCACCGGGGTCTTCTGCCTTGGAGGCAGGCCTTGTCACCGGTGATAAGATTCTAGCGCTAAATGATGAAAAGATAACTTATTGGGAAGAGATAAAACCAATTATAACAAAGAGTAAAGGTATTGATATTAAAGTAGTCGTTCAACGTGGGAATGAGGAGAAGATTTTCACCGTAAAACCGAAATTGTCCAAGGCAAAGAATATTTTCGGTGAAGAAGAATCGACCTACCTGATAGGTGTCTCGCCTGCAGGCAATGTGGTCATTGAAAGAAAAAATCCTCTGATGGCCATTGTTTCTTCAGTCGGTAAGACATGGGAAATAAGCAAGTTGACGGTTATTTCCGTCGTAAAAATGATTGAAGGGGTTATATCACCCAGGACGCTGGGCGGACCCATTTTTATTGCACAGGTGGCGGGAGCTCAGGTCAAAGAAGGTCTTGTCCCGTTTATTCTTTTTATGGCCATCCTTTCGATTAACCTGGGGGTAATTAATTTGTTCCCCATCCCTGTTTTGGATGGAGGGCATATATTCTTTTATCTCATCGAGATGGTGACCCGAAGAGAAATTCCAATTAAAATTAAAGAAATATCTCAGCAAATCGGTTTTGTCATATTATTGATGCTAATGATTTTTGTCATCATGATCGATATTGAACGGCTCAATATCAAACCGATCAATGATGTTTTGAAATTTTTTAAGTAATATGTTGACATTAGCTTTTGATACCTCTTCGAAAACAGCCTCAGTCTCCCTGTTACGGGATAAAACTGTTTTATATGATACGATTATCAATAAAGGTCTGAACCATTCTGAAGTACTTCTTCCGGCCATTGACGAAGCATGCCTTCTCACGGGTATTCAATTGCCTGAAATTGATTTGTTCGCCTGCACACTGGGTCCCGGATCATTTACCGGTTTACGCATTGGCGTCAGCACTCTCAAGGGATTAATGCTGTCAACGGGAAAACCGGCGGCGGGTATTTCAACACTTGCCGCGCTGGCTCTCAATGTGCAAAAAAAAGAAAATATTATCTGTTCGATGATGGATGCCGGTCGCGGGCAAGTGTATCTTGCTTACTACCAATATGACAAAGATGGTATTTTAAGGCAGCTTGAAGCCGCAAGAACCCTTGATCCGCAAAGCATTTCTTATTCCTATGAAGAGGACGTGATATATGTCGGTGACGGTGCAATTAAATATGCCGACTTGATCAGTTCTTTTTCAACTAAAAATAAAATAGCCTCTGCGGAACAACAATTTATATGCGCTTCAGCCGTGGGAGTTCTGGCGATAGAAAAATATCGTCGCAATGATTTGCTTGATTTGGCAACATCTGTCCCTGTTTATTTACGTTCGGCCGATGCCGAACTGAAAAAAGGAACTTTACCTTAGAGATATTATCACCTAACCATTCTATTTTATTTAAGATCATATTTTTATACAGCAAAACAAAAAGCAGGCGGTATTTAAGATGAATGTCTTAATTTTTCGAAAAAAAATTCGATCAGGAACAGGAAAATGGTCGGGAATATTCATATCGCAAGTAACGGTTTTCTTTTTAATGGCATTTATAGTATGGCCATATCCGATCCATTCGGAAGATATACTGCAGCGACAGTTTAAGCTCTCACCCTTATTGAAAACTAGGGCTCCAATCGCGTCTGTTGATGTTAAAAACACTTATCCTCACGATACCGGGGCATTCACACAAGGATTGTTTTTTCATCAGGGCTGTTTTTATGAATCAACCGGCCTTAACGGGAAATCTTCTTTATCCAGAAAAGAAGTGAAAACCGGAAAAAGTTTGCAAGAAGTCAAAATAGCCGAGGAGTATTTTGGCGAGGGAATTGCCTTGCTGAAGGAAAAAATTTATCAGCTGACATGGCAGAATGAAACGCTTCTGATTTATGATGCACGGTCTTTCAAGGAAATCAGGAAAATAGGCTATCGGGGAGAAGGTTGGGGGTTAACCTCTGACGGTAAACATTTGCTGAAGAGCAACGGGTCATCAACTATCACGTTTCATGATCCGGATTCGTTCAAGGTGGTTAGGGAAATTCGTGTCCTTGACGGCGATACTCCTGTTGGCCATCTCAATGAACTGGAGTTCATTAAAGGGGAAATATGGGCGAATATTTTCGCGGAAGACATGATTGTCCGGATTTCCCCCGAAAACGGTAAGGTGACGGGCTGGATTAATTTGTCATCACTTCGTTCTTATCTTCCCCGGAATGCACAGGTAGATGTGCCAAACGGCATAGCCTATGATGCGAAGAGAGATCGTATTTTTGTGACAGGCAAATACTGGCCTAAATTATTTGAAGTCCAACTATCAAAGTAAATGGTTTAAAACCTTAATTAACTTGACCGCATATATTTTTTGCATTATAAGCCCCGCAGTTTAAAACATCGGATATTTAATCCTGGAGGAAAAAAATGAGACTAATATTATTAGGCGCGCCGGGCGCCGGCAAGGGTACAGTGGCAAAATTATTGACGGAATTTGATGGTTCCGTGCAGATATCCACAGGCGATATTTTACGCTCCGCCGTAAAAGAAGGAACTGCCTTGGGCAAAAAAGCCAAGGACTATATGGATCGGGGAGACCTTGTGCCTGATTCACTGATTATGGAAATTATGGAAGCACGGCTTCAGGAGCCGGATTGTCAGAAGGGATTCATTCTGGACGGTTTTCCCCGAACGATTCCACAGGCGGAAGATCTGGCCAAACTACTCGCCAAGCTGAATATTAAACTGGACTTTGTTGCCAATCTGGATGTGCCGCGTGACGTCATTTTGGATCGTCTGACGACGCGCAGAACCTGCTCGAACCCGACCTGTCAGGCGATTTATAATATCAAAAGCAATCCGCCGAAAGAAGACGGCACTTGCACGCTGTGCGATCATCAGACTATTCAGCGTGATGACGAAACAGAAGAGGCCATAACCAATCGTCTGGAAACATACAACCTGAAAACCGCGCCACTGATCGGTTTTTATGGAAAAATAGGCATGCTGAAAACTTTCCTGTCACTCAGCTCCAAAGATACGGTTGCCGATATTAAAAAAGCCTTGAAGGCTTGAATCCTCAATAACTAAATGATTGAGTATGAAAAAGAGCTGAATCCGGAACAGTATCGCGTTGTCACAGAAGAAGGCGGGCCGCTTCTTGTTCTTGCAGGAGCAGGAAGCGGTAAAACGCGGACACTGATCTATCGGGTGGCCCATCTGCTGGAATCCGGTGTCTGCCCCGAAAATATTCTGCTTGCGACCTTCACCAATAAAGCTTCCCATTCCATGCTGAATCGTGTGGAAAGTCTTCTTCAGTCTTACACCGGAAAAATTATGGGCGGGACGTTTCATTCCATCGCCCATCGATTTCTCAGAAGCTACGCTTTTCGTCTGGGCTACAACAATAGTTTCTCCATCGTTGATAGCGAGGATGCCCGCCAAGTTATTGCGTCAGCGATGACCGACTTAAAGATCGACACCAAGCTCACTAAATTCCCCAAAAATAATATTCTCGCGGAAATGATCAGCTTGACGATGAATACTCAAAGCACATTGGAAGAGGTGATCTTTAACCGATACCCGTTCTTTATGCACTTAAGCCCGGAAATACATCAGATTGCCAGTCTCTATCAGCAGAAAAAGAAAGATCTCAACGTGATGGACTTTGATGATCTGCTTAACAACTGCCGTCGCTTGCTTCATGAAAATCCCGATATTCTGCAAACGCTTTCCCAGCGATTTCATCACGTTCTGGTGGATGAATATCAGGACACAAATATCATTCAAGCCGATATCGTTGATCTGCTGGCCTCCGGCCATCGTAACTTGATGGTTGTGGGGGATGATTCGCAAAGCATTTATGCTTTCCGCGGCGCCAATTTCAGCAACATCATCCATTTTCCGGAGCGCTATCCCGACTGTAAAATATTCAAACTGGAGACCAACTATCGCAGTACGCCGGAAATACTGCACTTGGCCAACCTGAGTATCAATAATAATGAAAATCAGTTTCCCAAAGAGCTGAAAGCAGTTCGCAACAAGGGGATGAGGCCGGTCATTGTTTCCGCGCAAAATGTTTTAAAACAGGCGGACTTTGTTGCACAGCGGATTACTGAATTGACCCGCAGCGGCGTGCCTTACAGCGAAATAGCGGTGCTTTACCGGGCGCATTATCATTCGATGGAAGTGCAGATGGAATTTGTAAGGCGTGATATTCCTTTCGACATCCGCTCCGGCATCCGCTTTTTTGAGCAGGCGCATATCAAAGATGTAACATCTTACATGCGAGTATTGGTCAACCCGCAAGATGAACTGGCCTGGCGCAGGCTTTTGATGATGTATCCCAAGGTGGGCAAAGTCACGTTTGAAAAACTATGGCGCTATCTGGTCAAGCAGGATAATCCGCTCGAAGCGATATTGACCAATGAGTTTCTCAAAGCCGTGCCCAAGTCGGCGCAGGCAGGTATTCAACAATGTCAAAAGACGTTGCTCTTTTTGCTTGAACTTGATCTTCCCGATCGAATACCGGAAAGAATTATAGAGATATTATTGAACGAAGGTGATTACCGGACTTACATGCAGGATAATTATTCCGACGCATCCGCCCGTGAAGATGACTTGATTCAGTTGGGAAACTTTGCAGCCAAGTTTGAGCGGATGGATGACTTTCTAAACGAACTGGCTTTGCTCACTAACATGTCCAAAGAGGAAGAAAAAGAAGACCGTCAAGAAGACAAGGTAATCTTAAGCACGATTCATCAGGCTAAAGGCCTGGAATGGTCTTATGTCTTTCTGATCTGGTGCGCTGACGGCATGATTCCCCTGCAGCGGGCGCTTAAGGAACCGGGCGGCGAAGAAGAAGAAAGAAGGCTTTTTTATGTGGCCGTGACCCGCGCTAAGGATCAACTTTATCTTAGTTACCCCATACTTGATTATTCGCGGTCCTCAGGCACGCTTACGCTCAACCCGTCGCGCTTCATCAGCGAAATAGCGCCGCTGTCTCTAAAAGACGAACAGCGCCCATTTGAACAATGGACGCTGTTTGATGATTATTAAGATACGTTTCGCCCGACTTTAGACAATAATCTTTAAAGATAGTTCCATCAACTGCTCGATACTGACCTTCGACGGCGCATCGGACAACAGACAGGCTGCTTTTTGTGTTTTCGGGAAAGCAATCACGTCACGAATCGATTCCGTCTTTGTCATAATCATGGTGAGCCGATCCAGACCGAAGGCCAGGCCTCCGTGCGGGGGCGCCCCGTATTCGAGAGCATCCAGCAGAAAACCAAATTTCAGCTTAGCTTCATCGTCGCTCAATCCCAGCGCGCTGAAGACTTGCGCCTGCACGTCTTTGCGATGAATACGAATACTACCGCCTCCGATCTCCGAGCCGTTGAGCACCAGGTCGTAGGCTTTGGCTCTCACTTTTCCGGGATCGGTGGTCATCAGAGGCAGGTCTTCGATAAACGGCGATGTGAAGGGGTGATGCGTGGAAACAAAACGTTTGTCCGTTTCCGAATATTCCATCAGCGGAAATTCTGTAATCCAGGTGAAGGCCAGAGCTTCAGGATCAATCAAATTAAGCTTCTTGGCCAGATTGATGCGTAGATTGCCCAACGAGTCATGAACAACCTTTGCTGTGTCTGCGACAAAGAAAATAACATCGCCTTCTTTAGCATCCATCGTCTGACCGATTGCGGAAACTTCGGCAGGTTGGAGGAATTTAAAAATGGGGGACGTCCAATCGGTCGCGTTGACTTTTGCCCAGGCCAGTCCTTTAGCACCGTAAATGGCGACAAAATCTTTCAGACCATCAAGATCCTTTCGTGACAGGCTTGCGGCGTTTTCGGCCTTGATGGCTTTAATAAGTCCGCCGGAAGCTGCGACTTCCGCAAACAGTTTGAAACCGGAGTCTTTCACGATTGCGGTGAGATCCACAATTTCCATGCCGAAACGCACGTCGGGGTTATCTTTGCCGTAACGGCTGATCGCGTCGGCGTAGGTCAGTCTGGGCAAGGGAAGCGAAAGCTCCCTGCCCATGCAGGCTCTGAATATTGTTGCCATCAGGCCTTCCATCATTTTCATAATATCTTCTTCCGTGATGAAGGACATCTCAACATCAATCTGTGTGAATTCGGGTTGGCGGTCGGCGCGCAAATCTTCGTCGCGGAAGCATTTTACAATTTGAAAATAGCGGTCGAATCCGGAAACCATCAGCAGTTGCTTGAATATCTGCGGGGACTGGGGCAGGGCGTAAAACATGCCTTTGGATACGCGGCTGGGTACCAGATAGTCACGCGCGCCTTCCGGGGTGCTTTTCGTGAGAAAAGGCGTTTCGACTTCGATAAATCCATTATCTTCAAAATAATGACGGGTTGCCGAAGCCAGACGACTGCGCAGAAACAGGTTCTGCTGAATGGCCGGACGGCGTAAATCCAGGTAGCGATATTTGAGTCGGATATTTTCCGAGATTTCTTCATCATCGAAGGAGAAGGGTGGTGTTTTGGATTCGTTCAAGATTTCCAATTCGGAAATGACGACTTCCACCTGGCCGGTAGCAAGCGCCGGATTGTCCATCCCTTCCGGTCTTTTGCGTACTTTGCCTTTTACCGCCAGGACGTACTCGCTGCGGATTTTATGCGCTTCACCGTGAACGGTTTCGCCCGCTTCCGGATTGAAAACAATCTGGACAATTCCTTCGCGATCGCGCAGATCGACGAAAATCACGCCGCCATGGTCGCGCCGGCGATGCGCCCAGCCCATTAAAATTACTTCTTTGCCGTCATCGACACTGGTTAAGCTCCCGCAATAATGCGTTCTTTTGTCTTTTGTAATAAATTGGCTCACAAAACGATTACCTCTCTTTTAAAATATTCGTAACAGCCTCAAGCAGATGATCCAGAGGCAGGCTTTGCTGATTTTTTGTGCTCATGTTGCGTAACTCGGCACGATTCTCTTCTATTTCCTTGTCTCCGAAAATCAATGTGTAGGCGCTGTTTAATCGATCAGCACGTTTCATCTGACTTTTCAGACTTTTATCGGCGTAGTCCATCGCAGCGCAAATCCCCGTGTGGCGCAACTTCTGAGTCAGGCCAAAGGCGATTTTCTGCGCACGCAAACCTAGTGCGGCAATGTATAGATCGGTTCGATACGGATTTTTATCGGTTGGCGGAAGGCAGGCAATGAGTCGTTCCATCCCGATGCCAAAGCCGATGCCGGGGACGTCGGGGCCGCCCAGAAAACTGACCAGGCCGTCGTAGCGACCTCCACCCGCCAGGGAGTTCTGCGCGCCCAGCGCGCCTGATTTCACTTCAAAGGCGGTCTTAGTGTAGTAATCAAGTCCCCGCACCATTTTCGGGTTAACCGAATACGTTAAATTAAGATCGTCCAGACAGGATTTAACTGCGGAAAAATGATCTTCACATTCGGCGCAAAGGTAATTTAATATTTGAGGTGCACCGGCAATTATAGAAGAACAGGATTCTACCTTGCAATCAAAAACACGCAGCGGGTTGGTTTTGATGCGCCTCTGACAGTCCGGGCAAAGCGATTGATCTACGTCCTTTAAATAATCCACAACCGCGCTTGAAAACAAAGGACGGCAGGCCTTGCAGCCCAGGGAATTTATTTCCAGAGATAATTCGTTAAGCCCCGCAGAGGTTAGAAAATGCATCAGCATGAAGATAACTTCCGCATCGGACTGTGGCTTATCATCCCCGAATAATTCTACGTCAATCTGATGAAACTGGCGGAAACGGCCTTTCTGCGGTCTCTCCCGGCGGAACATGGGCCCAAAGGTAAAAAGTTTGGTGACCGGATCGGATGCCGACAGATTGTGCTCAATATAAGCACGGATGACGGATGCTGTGGCTTCCGGGCGCAACGTCAGAAGTTCGTCATCACGATCGCGGAAGGTGTACATTTCCTTTTCGACGATATCGGTGGTTTCCCCGATACTGCGCTGGAATAACGCCGTTTTTTCCATAATCGGCACGCGAATTTCGCAAAAACCGAAGCATTCAAAAATTTTGCGCGCCGTTAATTCCACCCGATGCCAGATTGGCGTGTCCTGGGGTAGAATATCTTTAATGCCTTTGATGGCTGTAATTTTTTCCATAGTCATATCCTAAACAAATCGGTATTTTCTAACACATCGGCCGATGGTTGGCAATTAAATATTATTGTGGATGACGATTAGGGGTCGGTCTTTCCAGCCAGGGGGTGATGTTTATTGTTTTACCATCCGAATATACGGAAATCGCTCCATTCTGATCTGTCCGGAAAATATCGACTCCGGCGGATGTGTAACGATCAAGGACAGCGGGATGCGGGTGACGGAAGACATTATTTTTGCCGGCGCTGATTATTGCAAAACGGCAGGAAACGGCGCGGATGAAATCCATGGAACTGGAATGGATGGAGCCGTGATGCGGCACGAAAAGAAGATCGCTTTTCAAGTTTTGCCCGGACCTGATCAGAAGAGCTTCAACACGGGCGGCAATATCACCTGTTAGAAGAAAGCTCCTGGTTCCATAGGTTATTTTCATAACCAGAGAAGAATCATTGGTTTCATCATAGGACGTTCCCTGATTATTTTGAGCCGGTGGAAGTAAAGGCCACAGACATTGGAGATAAACATCGGAAATATTTTCAGGCGTCGATTGCGCGGACAGATGCTTTATTTTTATCTTACGATCGGAGATTGTTTTTTCCCAAAGCAGGTACAGATCATCATCCGTTTTCAAACCGGTGCACCATACTTCTTTGACATTAAAGTTATTGATAATGTGAAGCAGTCCCTGAAGATGGTCCGGGTGAGGATGTGTCAGCACGACAATATCAATTTCCCCGATTCTTTGGGAATAAAGAAACGGCGCGATAACAGATTTGCCCATATCGAATGAACTGTCATGAAAGCCGCCGCCGTCAATCAGCATGTTCGTTCCATGAGGCAATTGAATAAGCGTGGCTGAGCCCTGTCCGACATCGATAGCCGTTATTTTCAGATCGGTGGAATATTTGTCTTTCACGACAAGATAAGCGGCATCAGCAAGAATCAAGGCCACGGAAATTAGAAGAGCAGATTTGATCAATAATGGATGACGTGACAGGAAGCCCTTTCGATTATTTTTGTCGCCGGGCGTGATCACCTCAATCAGAAGAAAAATAAAAATATAGCAAAGCATTATTTCAGCCATATTTGGTTTTGTGAAGTTAAAAGTCGACCAGGATAGGCCCGCCAGCCAGTTGATGATCTCGACGGTGATACCGGTAAAAAACGAAGAGGCCTGAATAAGAAAACCGGCAAGCCAAGGTGAGAACAGGGCCGTCAGAATAAAAAACATCGCCAGAGCTAATGTCAGCATGCCCAGAAGGGGTACCGCGATAAGATTGGCAATTAAGGTTACGGCGGAGACACGGTTAAAGTAAAAGACAATGATGGGCAGCGTTCCCAATGTGGCGGCGGTGGACACCAGGATAAAAATATAAATCCAGCGAATAAGCGTTTGCAGCCAATGGGGAGCTGACGACAGAAAACCAAATGTTGTGTTGCTGAATTTTGGCACAATATACAGAATGGCGAAAACCGCGCTGAAGGATAATTGAAAGGAAATTTCAAAAAGGGATTCGGGGGCAACGATCAGAATGATCAAAGCCGCGCCAAAGAGCGTATTATAAAGGTCTCTTTGTTTTCCGATCAGTAACGCAAGCAGAAAGGCCAGAGCCATAAGCATTGAACGAAGAACGGTCGTTCCCATTCCGGCGATCAGGGCGTAAACGATAACCGGAACAAAGGCCGCGGCAGTTGCCATTTTGATGATATTAAATTTGAGCATCAGATATTCTGAAGATTTCAGCAGAAGCAATATCAGAAGAAAACTGCCCGCCGCCACCATGCCGATATGCAGTCCGGAAATGGACAGAATGTGAGAGGTGCCGGTTTTGGCGAAATTGTCGCGCACGTCGGGCGGAATAGCTTTTTGGTTGCCGATGGTCATGGCTTCAATGATTTCTCTTTGAGGGGACGGAGCATTGGCATAAATTAAACGTTTTAAATATAACCGAAAAGTTTCCAGTTTCAGTTTGATGCCGCTGGCTGCATTGTGCCGAATCAGAACAATACCGGCGCCGTTGGCCACAAAGCCCGAAACATGAATGCCCTGGCGTTTGAGATAGCGCTCATAGTCGAAGCTTCCCGGATTATGAAAACTCTGGATATTTTTTATTTTAGAATGAAAGCGGATAAAGTCGCCGTATTGGAAACTGAGATCGGCTGGAATAACAAGACGGATATTTCCTGTCACAGGGATATAGGAATTATTTTTAATCATTCTTTGGCAATGGACCACCAGAGCATTGTTCGCCGGGGAAATTTGGTCGTTCGTGAGGACAATGCCCTCAACCGTC
This sequence comes from Smithellaceae bacterium, assembly GCA_030690945.1. Taxonomy (GTDB): domain Bacteria; phylum Desulfobacterota; class Syntrophia; order Syntrophales; family Smithellaceae; genus UBA8904. The sequence goes on from JAUYFM010000015.1 coordinate 37,440, forward strand.
AATCGGCCTTGTTCAGCCTGGTGAACAATATGTTGATCGTTATGGACCAGGTATGGTTGTCTTTGAATATTAAACAATCCGACGACCACCATGAGGCAGAGGATTAAGAGGAAAGAGGCAATATTCCATTTTTGCCGGAGGCTGAACAGTAAGATAAGCAGGATCGCCAGTGTCCCGCCCAACAAAAGATAGCAGGGCAGGGCGAAAAAATCGCCGATGATGATACCGGCCATCAGAGCGATGAGGGGATACAATAAAGGTCTGCGCATAAGCAGTACGTCATCTTCATGAAAAAGTTTTCAAATGATTAGCTAAAAAAAATAAAATATTATAAAATCAAAAATAAAGATCAAATCCAAAATTATTCGGAAACAAGCTATGCATCAAACCATAGAACAAGACGAAAGAACCTGGCAGAGACTCAAACTGCTGATCTTCAGCAGACTGATTATCCTCTCCATATTTTTACTGGTTACTTTTTTTCTGGGCACGATGAGACCGGTACTCCCCGTTTCGCCGGTGCTCCTGCATTTAATTTATGCTGTTATTATTATGATGTATTTTCTGTCGTTAGTTTATACACTGCTTTTAAGAAAAGAAAAGTATTTTAGATATAATATTTATACCCAGTTAATTGCCGATATTTGTCTGATTTCTTTTTTGGTTTATCTGACAGGCAGTATTGGCAGCAACTATTCACTGCTCTATACATTGGTTATTATCTATTCCGCGATATTTCTGGGCCGAAGAGGCGCTTTGATCATTGCCTCCGCTTCCAGCATAGCCTACGGGTTGGTGTTGGATCTTGAATATTTCAACATCATTCCTACCCTTTATTCCACCGGCCGTGATTATTCTGTTGAAGCAGGCGACGTTTTTGTGAGAATCATCGTTCACATTTTATCGTTTTATATTGTGGCCCTTCTGGCCAGTATTGTTGTCGAACAGGAAAAGAAAACAAGGTCATTATTGGAAGAAAGAGAGTCGGCTTTTAATCAACTGGATCTCATTTTCCGCAGCATCATTGAATCGGTGGATACCGGTGTCATGACGACCACGCTACAGGGTCGGATTAAAACTTTCAATCGGGCGGCTGAGGCAATTACCGGTTTCCAGCTCAAAGCAATAGAAAACCGTCAGATCCAGGAAGTCTTTCCCGCGTTTAATGTTTTTTTTGACTCTGACACGTTTGATTTTATCAAAAGCAGAAAAGAAGTGAAAATCACCATCAGGGAAGGTGCACAGATTCATTTGGGTTGTTCGTTTTCACCGTTGAAAGACAAATATGGTAAACAAATCGGCCATATTTTGAACTTTCAGGATTTGACGGAAATCAAGCGCATGGAGGAAAATCTTGAAAAAAGTAAAAGGCTGGCTTTGATTGGTGAAATGGCCGCCGGTCTTGCCCACGAAATGAGAAATCCTCTGGCGTCGATTACCGGTTCCATCCAGTTGCTGGGACAGACCGCAAGGATGGAGGAGACGGACAAGCGGTTGATGCAGATCATTATACGGGGCAAGGATCAGTTGGATAACTTCGTGCGTGATTTTCTCATGCTCGCCCGTCCTGTTCCAGAAATCAGAGAACCAGTTAACGTTAATGAAGTCATCGAGGATGCTGTGGAAAATATAAAAATATCGAATGAATGGACGGAAGACATCAAAATAGTCAGAACATTTTCCGGGCAAAACAAAGCCTGCGCTAATAAAGAACAAATCCGTCAAATTATTCAAAATCTGATGATGAATGCCCTGCAAGCCATGGAAGGAACAGGAAATTTATCACTTGAAATCAAAACCGTAAACTTGGAAGATAGAAAAGACTATACCGCAATTAAAGTAACGGATGACGGATGTGGGATTGAAGAAAAAGATTTAAAAAATGTCTTTGAACCTTTTTTTACCAATAAGGATAAAGGAACCGGTTTAGGTTTGGCCATCGTCAGCCGTATTGTTGACGGTTATGGCGGCAAAATAAAAATTGAAAGTCAGATCAATCAGGGCACGTCCATTACGGTTTGGCTGCCCTGTAACTAAGGTCGAGTGTCGATAAAAAAGGAGTAACAGCATGGCGAAAATTCTGGTTCTGGATGACGATCAAGGCATGAGAGAAGTTATGGAAATCATGTTGACCAAAGAAGGATATGACGTCACAACCTCCGATAGCCCCGTGAAGGCGATCAATCTCTGTCGCAAAACAGCGTATGATTTAGTCATCACCGATTTGAAAATGCCCAAAATCGACGGCATTGAATTTCTGAAAACCATCAAGGATCATCGGCTGGAAACGGTCGTAATTTTAATTACCGCCTATGCTTCGGGTGAAACAGCCATCAATGCGATGAAAGAAGGCGCTTATGACTACGTGGAAAAAGGCAACATCGAAGAAATTAAGCAGGTCGTTCGTCAGGCTTTGTTAAAAAATGGTCTGGTCAGTGAGAATCAGATTACAAAGAACGAAACAGCTGAAGAATCTTTTTGCGGCATGATCGGAACCAGCAGGGAAATGGCCAAGGTTTTTACGACGATTCAAAAGGTGGCCAATACACCGGCAAATATTCTAATCCTGGGAGAAAGCGGTACCGGCAAGGAACTGGTTGCCCGCGCCATTCATGCTAATTCTTCCCGTTCCAAAATGCCGTTTATGGCCATTAACAGCGGCGGCATTCCGGAGAACCTGCTGGAGAGTGAACTGTTCGGTTACATGAAGGGGTCATTTACCGGCGCTTATGCCGATCGGGCGGGACTTTTCGAGTTGGCCAAGGGCGGCACGGTTTTTCTCGATGAAATCGGTGAATTGCCGCCGGTCCTGCAGGTTAAGCTCCTGAGAGTCGTGCAGGAAAAAACGTTCCGCCGCATTGGAGGGGGTGAAGATATTAAAGTTGATGTGCGTATTATCTCCGCCACCAACCAGAACCTGAAGGAAAAAGTAAAAAAAGGTGAATTCCGCGAAGATCTCTATTTTCGTTTGAATGTTATTCCCGTTCAGATGCCGCCGCTTAGGCAAAGAAAAGAAGATATCCCGCTTTTAACCAAACATTTCATTGAAAAATATGCCCGAGAATTTAATAAAGAAGTGAGGACGATTTCCTCTTACGCGATGGAATTGCTGATGGGATACGCGTTCCCCGGCAATATTCGTGAACTGGAAAATATCATTGAACGCGGCGTAGCAATGGAAACATCCAATATTATTTTACCCGAGAGCCTGGTGTTGTCAACCGAGATTTATCTGGATATTCCTGACCAGGGCATCGATTTAAACACTGAACTGGAAAAGATCGAAAGAAAAGCGATAGAGAAAGCTCTTCAAAAAACAAAAGGGGTAAAAACAAAGGCTGCCGAACTGCTCGGTGTTACCCTTGATTCCTTGAAATATCGCATCGAGAAACTTGGGGTGGCGTGAAGTTCCAGGGGGCACTTTCGGGATGGGATGGTCACGAACAGGAAATATTGAAACCCCGTAAGTTTCCCGTGTAAGGTTCTTTTATAAATTCCACATGGTCAACACGGGCTGCGGGTGGACCTGTTTTGCACCAGGCGATCATTTTATCCACGTCAGTATCTTCTCCCTCCAACAGAGCTTCCACACGGCCGTCTGACATGTTGCGCACCCAGCCGGTTAGTTTAAGATTCATCGCGGTTCGTTGCGTTTCAGACCGAAAGCAAACACCTTGAACTCTGCCGCTGACATAGATGTGCACTCTCTTCATGTGATGGTTTACCTGTCGACGAGTTTTAAAAACTCTTCTTCGCTGATCACGGAAACACCCTGAGCCCGCGCCTTATCCAGTTTTGAGCCCGGTTCACTGCCTGCCACAACATAACTCGTTTTTGATGTGACGCTGGAATGAATTGAGCCACCCAGATTCTCCACGAGAGTTTTAGCCTCATTCCTGCCCATACTCTCCATCGTGCCTGTGAAAACAAATGATTTTCCATGGAGCACGGCATTGGATGATGAGACTTTTATTTGCGGCGAAACACCGGCCCGGCGAAACTTTTCCATAACTTTTCTGTTTTTATCTTCGGCGAAAAACTCGACGATGCTTTGCGCGATTTCCGGACCGATTTCATTGAGTAAGGTTAGCTCTGTAACGTCCGCCTGCATCAGATTTTCCATGCTGCCGAAATGCCCGGCAAGAAGTTTAGCGGTTCGTTCTCCAACGTGACGAATGCCCAGAGCAAAAATAAATTTGTCCAGGGGGGGTGTCTTGGACCGTTCTATGGCATCCAGAAGCTTCTGGACTGATTTTTCCGCCTGCCGGTCGAGTTTCAGCAGTTGATTTTTGGCAAGGAAATAGAGATCGGCGGGATCGTTAATCAGTTTGGCGTCGAAAAGTTGCGCGGAAACTTTTTCGCCTAGTCCTTCAATGTCCATAGCGCCGCGCGAGGAAAAGTGACGGATATGCTCCTTGATTTGCGCGGGACAGGACAGATTGACACAACGGTGCGCGACCTCACCGTCCAGGCGCACGATTTCAGAGCCGCATTCCGGACAACGATGTGGCATACGGAATTCTTTCTCCCGCCCGGTTCGCTTTATCAAAATGACCTGTACGACCTCGGGAATAACATCACCCGCGCGCTGAATCACGACGGTATCGCCGATCCGGACATCTTTTTTAAGAATTTCATCTTCGTTATGCAGCGTGGCGCGGCTGACCATGACGCCGCCTACATTGACCGGTTCCATCACCGCCACGGGCGTCAGTGTGCCGGTCCTGCCTACCTGGACGATAATATCCTTGATGACCGTGTTGGCCTGCGCCGCCGGGAATTTGCAGGCCAGTGCCCAGCGGGGAGAACGCGATACATTGCCCAGGATTTCCTGCGCGACCAGATCATTGACTTTAAGAACGACACCGTCGATTTCATAAGGAAGGTCGGGCCGTATCGAACCAATATATTCAAAATAGGAAATGCAGGCGGCAATATCCGACGCTTGCACAATGAGGGGACTAACGGGAAACCCCCATGTGGCAAGGGCTTGCAGTATCTCCCAGTGACGGTTAAAGCTTATGCCTCGGACAGAGCCGATTCCGTAGAGAAATATATTGAGGGGCCGGCGTGCGGTAATTTTCGGATCCAGTTGACGAAGTGATCCGGCGGCGGCGTTGCGGGGATTGGCAAACGGCTCTTCGCCTTCTTCCTCCCTGCGGTGGTTGAGCTTTGAGAACGGTTGCCTTTCCATATAAACTTCGCCACGGACCTCAATGAATTCCGGAACAGGATATTGGACCATTCTTTTCATCGTTAAAGGCAAGGACGAAATAGTTTTAAGATTCTGTGTGACGTCTTCTCCGGTCGTGCCGTCGCCGCGTGTCGCGCCGCGGATAAAAAGACCATTTTCATAAATCAGGTTGACGGCCAGACCGTCGAGTTTGGGTTCTGCCACATAGTCCATCTTATCCATTTTTGACAGACGCCTGATGCGTTGATCAAAATCCAGAATTTCCTCAGAGGAAAAAGCATTGGCCAGGCTCAGCATGGCCTGCGGATGGTTGAAGGATGCAAATCTGGACAGGGGGACGGCCCCCACCCGCTGAGTTGGAGAAGTAGCCAGCTCGTCATCGCGATAGAGGGTTTCCAGCTCTTGAAGTTCCCTCATTAAGCGGTCGTATTCGACATCGGATATTTCGGGAGCGTCCTGCTGATAGTAACGTCGATTGTGATATTCGATTATTTTTCGTAATTCGGGAATTCTTTTTTCCGCAGAGTCTTTGTCCATTATTTAACCAGTCGCAGCGTTGGTTTGCCTGATCTACTTTGGGGAGGAGGTGCTTCTTCCGTTTTCTGTTTTTTTATCATTTGTTCATTGAAAATGGCGTTTTTCACCCGGATGGCATTGATGATGGAAAAGATGACCACGGACTTTTCCCATTCCGGCGAAAAAGAGAAATTTTCCATCTTGGCCTTGTATTTTTCCCAAAGCGACGTCAGCGATGCTTCATCCAGATACAGGATATTTTCAGCGATTTTATTTAAGGAATCTTCCAGTTTGTTCATGGTTTGAATTTTAACTTGCCTTGCTTCCAAAGTCAAATTAAAAGCTTTTTTAAGGAAAAAGATCAATAAATAACACTTGTATTTTTTTAATCTTACCGTTAATAATCCGCCAAAGATGATGAACAAAAATAAAGTCAAAATAGGCGTGTTGTCTGATACGCATATTTCCGGGTATGACGAGAACTTAAAGAAAATTATTGAGGAACACTTTTTTGATGTTGACCTGATCTTTCATGCCGGAGATTTAGTTGATTTGTCAGTCCTAACGCTTTTCGGTGATAAAGAGGTTCGAGCGGTCTGCGGCAATATGGACAACCACCGCGTGAGAGAGGAACTGCCTCAGCAGTTGCTGATGGACATCAACGGATTTAAAATCGGGCTGATTCATGGCTGGGGCGAACCTTCAGGGATGGTGAGAAGACTGCTGGACAAACTGGGTAAGCTCGATTGCATTGTGTTCGGCCATACACATTATCCGGAAAACAGGACCATCGACGGCGTTTACTTTTTTAATCCGGGTTCGGCAGTCGATAAACGCTTCGCAAAATCCAGAAGCATCGGAATACTGGAAGTAGGCCCGGATTTAAAAGGCAGGATTATAACTATAAAATAATGGGGTCAACAATCATCGGGTGTTGGAAATATGGAAACAATGTTTGCTCCCTGGCGGATGGAGTATCTCGTGGGTGAAAAACAAGACGGATGTGTGTTTTGTAAATGCTCAACTCGATGCGATGATTATGTCGTGTTTGAAGGAAAGACCTGTTTTGTAATGTTGAACCGGTATCCCTATGTCGGCGGCCACCTTATGATTATTCCGCAGAGACATCTGGGCGGCATTGAAGAACTCACATCCGAAGAACGCATGGAAATATTCGCCCTAATGGATAAAGCCGTCAAAGTACTGAAAGAAGCCATGAATCCGCATGGTTTTAATATCGGCATGAATTTGGGCAAGGCAGCCGGCGCCGGCATTGCCGAACATGTTCATGTCCATATCATCCCGCGCTGGGACGGTGATACCAATTTTATGAGTGTGGTCGGCAATGTCCGCGTAATCCCGGAGGATCTGGTGACAACCGCCGCAAAACTGGCGCCTCTTTTTAAAAAATATTCGCAGGAGGTTTAAACTCGATGAAAATATTTTATTTAATTCTCACCATCATTTTCGCTTTTTTTATTGTTACCTTTTCACAATTCAATTCCGCGCTTGTAACCATAAAGTACTACTCCATACAGGATATTGTTGTTCCGGCTTATATGCTTATTTTTGTTGCCTTGCTGGTGGGTGTCATCATTACGGGGTTGTTAGGCGTGATGGAGAGGTTTCGCCTGAATCGCACGATAAGCCGTCTGAATAAAACGATCAGAGATTTGCGCAAGGAACTACGGGAGAATGAAGCGCCACCGATGATTGAAGACCGAAAAAAAGATATCCAATCCCTCATCATGAATGAAGAACCAAGATCCATGACCGACCGTTCCCTACAATGACGTTGCGCAGTCGCGGTTATCGCCTCTGATTTTTTCGATGGCATGTTGAAGCGCGGGTAAAATGGCGGCCAGGTTTTCTTGGGCGCCTTTTGGGCTTCCGGGGAGATTGATAATCAGACAGCGGCCGCGAATGCCCACGATCGCGCGGGAAATCATGGCATGCGGGGTGACCTTGCTGCTGGCGATGCGCATGGCTTCGGCCATGCCGGGAACTTCCTTATCAATGACTTTCAGCGTGGCGTCCGGCGTGAGATCACGCGGGCTGACCCCCGTGCCGCCCGTGGTCAGAATCACATCCAGTTTTTCCACATCGGCGAATTGAATAATCGCTTTTTGTATCTGGTCAACTTCGTCAGGAATGATGAGGGTATGTTTTATATCAATAGCGGCGCCCGCAAGCATTTCTGCTATTGCGGGGCCGCTTTTATCTTCCCGTTTGCCCTGCGAGCCTTTATCGCTCACCGTGATGATTCCGGCGTTGAACATTATTAGTCTTCTTCTTTTTTCGATTCGGCAATAATTTTGTCCGCGATATAGGAGGGAACTTCTTCATAATGCGAATCGGTATAGGTGAAGTTTCCGCGTCCGCTGGTCATGGAGCGCAGATCGGGAGCATACTTTAATATTTCCGCCATAGGCACCTGACCTTTAATCACCTGATTGGTGCCACTGGTGTCCATGCCCAGAACGCGTCCCCGGCGGCTGTTGAGATCACCGATAACATCGCCCATGTATTCATCAGGAACTTCAATGGCAATATTGACAATGGGCTCCAGCAGGATTGGCTGACACTCCATGACGCCTTTTTGAAAGGCCATGGAACCGGCAATTTTAAAGGCCATTTCCGAAGAATCTACGGTATGATAGGAACCGAAAACAAGGGATATCCTGAAATCCACCACAGGATAACCGGCCAGAACGCCTTTGGCGGCAGCTTCCACAATACCTTTGTCTACGGCCGGGCGGTATTGCCCCGGAATAACGCCACCAACGATTTTATCCAGGAATTCATAGCCTCCGCCGCGTGGCATGGGCTCAATGTCGATTGTACAATCACCGAACTGGCCGCGTCCGCCGGACTGCTTCTTGTATCGGCCCTGAACGTTGGTTTTTCCTTTAATGGTTTCAAAATAGGGGACTTTCGGTGTGTTCAGATTGACTTCGACACCGAATTTTCTTTTCATCTTCTCAATGTTGACTTCAATATGCACCTGACCCATGCCGGAGAGGATCATTTCTTTGGTCTGAACGTTGCGGGAGAAGACAATGGTTGGATCTTCCTCCGTAAGACGGTGAATGGTGGAGGCGATCTTGTCTTCATCGCCTCTGGATTTCGGTTCAACGGCAAAAGACATGATCGGGGGCGGGACAGCGACTTTGGCAAAGATGATGGGGGACTTTTCGTGGCTCAGTGTATCACCGGTGACGGTTTCCTTCAGTTTGGCGACGCCGGCAATGTCACCGGGAATTAGAACTTCCGCCTGTTTCTGATTTTTGCCTTCCAGAAAGAAAATATGCCCGAATTTCTCCGTAATTTTTTTTGAAGAGTTGTAAACGGCAGTATCGGAATTAAGTTTTCCTGAATAGACACGGAATAATGTCAACCGGCCCGCGTAAGGATCGGCAATGGTTTTGAAGACAATTGCGGAAAAAGGAGCATCTTCCGAAGGCTGTCTTTCTTCTGTTTTATCTGTGCCCGGTTTTGTGCCTTTAACCGGTCCACGGTCAACAGGTGATGCGAAAGAACTGACGGCTATATCCATCAGCATGGTGATGCCGATGCCTTTGACGGCTGAACCGCAAATGACGGGGATAATACTTCCTGACGTCACGCCTTTTTTTAAACCGGACTTGAGTTCTTCCGCGGAAAGTTCGCCGGCTTCCAGGTATTTGTTCATCAGTTCGTCGTCCGCTTCCGCGATGTCTTCGACCATGGAACCGCGCATCATGCTGGCTTCATCCATCAGGTCCTCCGGAATGTCAGACGCCTTGCCAACGCCTTTGTTGTCGGCAAAAGTATAAGCCTTCATGGTGATCAAATCAATTATACCTTGAAATTTATCTTCCGCCCCGATAGGCAGGCAGATCGGGGTTGCTTTTTTCTTAAGTTTTGTTTTGATGCTTTCCAGCACTTTGTTGAAATCAGCTCTTTCGCGATCCATTCGATTGATGAAAATCATGCGGGGGAGGGAATATTCGTCAGCCAGCTCCCAGACTTTTTGTGTCTGGAATTCAACGCCGCCAACCGAGTCAATAATCACGACCGCGTTATCCACAATGCTCATCGAGCACTTAATATCAAAGGTAAAGTTAGAGTCGCCCGGCGTGTCCACGATATTGATTTTATGTTTGTCCCATTCGACAAAATTGGCTGCCGATGAGATTGAAACATGCTTTTTTTGTTCTTCCGGTTCATAATCCATAGTGGACGAGCCGTCATCAACACGGCCCAGCCGTTCATTTTTTCCGGAAACATATAAAAGTGATTCACAAAGAGAGGTTTTACCTGTGCCGCCGTGACCGATGACGGCCATATTTCTGAGAGATTTGGATTCGTACTTTGCCATGAAAACTCCTTTCAATATCTCAACAAGATCCTCAAAAGATCTGATGAAACGGGTCATTCAGAATGCGGGGATGTTTAGCCTATCCGGCAACTAAAATCAAGATAATTTTCAACTTCTGACGATTTCCGGAGCTTCTTTTGCCTGATGATGCCGGCATTTAAACAGGCAGAGAGGCGTTTATCTTTTCTGCAGATTTTTTTCACCCAGCTTCATGGGATAAAATACTGCAAAAACGCAAAGAAACAACGCAAAAGCGAAGGAAAGGGCAAACCAGAGAATTTGTATCCAGGAAAAGCCGTAACCGTGAATTCTGGATGTAAATATTTTATAAACCGGGCCTGCTTCCAGGATAATGACCAAAGCAATCAGACCAAAACTAAGCAGCATAAAAAGCACGCCCCCGAAACTGGTCACCGATAGTGCCGGATTTTCCGATTTAAAATCAGGATAACGGGCGCCCAGTCCTACGGCGAGCGCGACGACAGCGGGAACAAGACAAAATATTGTCAGGACGGATAAAAACATCATAAACGGCGTAACCCCAAGCAAAATATTGGAAACGACAATCAGGAATTCCGATAGAATAAGCAGCGGTGTGTAGTAGAGAAAAAACTTAATCCAGAGGAATGTTTTAATGGAAACAGGCGCTGATTGAATAATCCAGAAAGCTTCCCCTTCCATGCTGACGGCCGGAAAAACAAAACGGGCGGCGATGGCCGAAAGCACAAAAGCGGCCAGCCCCACATTCAAAAAAGAAAAGACATTTTGGAGATAGACCGTTTTGATGGGCGATCGATCCAGCGGCAGGACAGAGAAATTATACAGATAAACAACAATCAACGCGCAGATTAAAAACAATTGCGGCCATTGTGTGGAATCGCGAAAGAAGGAGCGAATTTCCTTAATGGCGAAAGCTTTTGCCGGACGCGAAAGAAAATTCAACAGTCCTTCCCAATGGTGTCCACGGAATTTAACCGGTGCGAAAAGCCTTTTGGCTGTTGTCTGAGCGCGGGAGAAGCCGCGAAAGTAGATGGCGCTTGCGGCCATTTCATTTAAAAAAATAAGGAAAAAAACACAGCTGGCCGAAAGAGACAGGTTAAATAACGAATTTGTCCATTCACTTTTCAAGGCAAAACGCACAGCATCCGTTATCCAAGTGGTGGGCAGAAACGGTAAATTGAGCGTCTGCATTGAATTCAAATAAAGGACAACTGAGGCAAAACTGTCAGGATTGACAAGTTGTTCCGGCCGGATCATCCTCAAAACAATCACAAGCAACAGCGCCAGCAAAACGCCCAGGATGACAAAAAGGGTGCGAATTTTTCCCGCAGGCAGCACAGCCGCACCCAATAAGACAAGAAGACTGCTTGCGGCCGAGGCCATCAGGCACAGGCACACAATCGCGCAAAGCGCAATCAGATAAAAAACGATGCCGGCCTGGTAGACCAGCCCGTAAGACATAAAAACGGGAAGACTGAAAGCCACTACCATCCAGGAGGAATCAAAGGCGCTGCTAAGCCAGCGAGAAAAGAAAATATCCTTGATCGCAACCGGCAGAGAATGCAGTAAAGATAAGTCGCGGCTCAGATACAGGTGAGACAGGATGTTGATAATGCTGCTGAACAGTAAAAGGGTGAAGAAGGTGATGATCATCATGGAAAGAAGTTTCATGGCCAGGATGTCGCCAAAATCCTGCACACTCTGAAAGTAAGTCAAAACACGGTAAAATATTAAAAAGGCGCCTATCCAGAAAGTGAGGCCGATAAACGTGAACAGGAAAAGCCGCGGACGGCGATTATTTTGCGTACCCGGCCTCAATCCATTTCCGGCAGAAAGCAGCCGTGGTCTCAATAGGGTTAACAATACATTCTTCATGAGCTTATGCTTCCCGAACTAACGTTAAAAACACTTCTTCCAGTCTGGCTTCGCCGGTTTTAGCGACAAGATTTAACTCAGCGATGGTGCCTTGTGCTAAAAGCGTTCCTTTATGGATAACGCCGATTCTATCGCACAGATCCTCGGCGAGACTCAGCGTATGCGTAGAGACAAAGACGGTTACGTTTTGCGCGGCCAGTTCTTTAAGAATATCCTTGACCATACGTACGGCCTCGGGATCAAGGCCGACCATCGGCTCGTCAATGATCATCACTTTCGGATCATGGAGCAGTGCCGCGGCAATAATCAATCTTTGCTTCATGCCGTGAGAATAAGCCTCAATGATTTCGTTCGCCCATTCCCAAAGCGCAAATTGTTTTAAAAGCTCCTCCGATTTTCGTAAGAGACCTTGAGTCTCAACATTATATAAATCAGCAATGAATTTAAGAAACTCCATGCCGGTGAGTTTTTCATAAAGAAACGGTCTGTCCGGCACAAAGCCGATAATCTTTTTTGCTGTAACCGGGTTTTTTTTTAGATCGATCCCGGCAATAATAATACTTCCGGCTGTCGGCTCGATAATGCCACCCATCATCCGGATGGTTGTGGTTTTGCCCGCGCCGTTGGGTCCGATGAATCCATAAATTTCTCCGGCGGCCACATTCAAGCTCAAATGGTTCACGGCCAGTGTTGTTCCGTAATCTTTGGTCAGGTTTGTAAGTTCAATCATTTTTTGTGGATGTGACCTCCAGTTTTATTTTACCCATGACGCCCAGTAAATCCAGTTGTTCGCCGCCTTCGCCGCGTGCCAGCCGGATATGCGTGACGTCGGCCGGAATCTGGTTAAAAACAGCGTCAGCGGTAACCCATTGTCCAATATAGGCCAGATTCCAGGCATGATAATAGAAGCGGCCATTGAGATAAACCAATCCGGTTTCAATCTGCGCGGGAATACCCGCGGCGCGAAGCAGTGCGGCGGTTAAAACCGCATGTTCATTACAATCACCTTGCTTGTTTTTTAAAACTTCCAACGCGTTGGGCACGGACAACACCGGTTTCTTTTCTATCGAGCGATAAACCCATTGAACGATTTTTTGAAGCTTGATCTGTGGACTGTCCGTGTGAAAAACAATTTTTTCCACCTGCGTTTTTATTTGCGGGGCGTGGGATTGAACAAGCGGTGACGGATGTAAATACTTCTGAAAGACTGCGGGTATGTTGTTTTCTGACGCTACATAAGGATATGGCTCTTTGGTAATCGTTAAAATATCCTGATGGAATTTTTGCCGGCCGCCTTGAAGAAGGAGCGCCGAATTATGAATGCCGTCAATTTTGATTTCTATGCCCGTTAATTTTGATGGATTGGCGATATTTCGATTGGAGGGAATCGAAGCGATTTGCGTAAAATCAACACCACCAGCTGCGATTCCTTCCCGCGCTTGCTCGGCGCTGACCTTTTCCATGGAAAGCCCCAGTATTCCTGTTTCTTTTAATACTTCGCCATCTTTTGCCAACCAGGCACAATTTTTAGCGCCCATAAAATCGGCGCAGAATTTTTGTGTCAAAACGCGTTTTTCCATAGTCAGGATAATCTCATCCGCGTTGCGGGTGACGGATATTTTGCGTATGCCAAGAGTGGACGGATCAAAAATACTGAAGTCGCGGGTTTTATCTTTTTCCAGACCGGCAGAGAATGCCGCCTCGTAAATATTGCCGCTAATATGGGGAATTTCTTTAATCGGGACAACAGTTTTTTCCTCGGCAGGGGGAAGACCGGTATATAAAGTAAGTTTATCTTTGTTCACATAGCCTCTGGCAATAAACCGAAACAAACTGGAATTAAGCTCGAAATTGAAAGAAGAAAAGGACATATCGGGATTAAGCTCTGTCTCAGTAGATAAATTGAGCGCTTGCACGACGCCCATCGTGTTAATCTGCATGGTGACAGATTCCTCGGTCTGGAAGCGGCCATTTCCCAGTGTGTTGAACTTGCGATGTATTACACCGATTTTTTTCTTATTTTGATAAATATTCATCCAGGATTCGGGCGAACGTGAAATTTCAACCTTTTGACGAACCGGGTTGTCCTCTGGTTTTTCTTTGAACAACTCCAGGCGCACGACCAGCAGACTAAGAAAAACCAGAGTAATTACAATGCCCCAGACTATGTTCCATTTTATCTTTGCCATGTTCGCCAATCTTTCTGAAATATTAGAGTGAATGACTATGGCTTGGATTATAGCGGCAGGATTGCCTCCGGTCAACAGGCAGTATTGGAATATGTGATTATATCAAAACATTAGCTTGACAAATTCCGTCTAAGAATATAGAAAACCAAACTCTTATTACTAAGGCTCGATTACGGTGGATCCCCCATCTGGCAGAGACTCTTCCAAATGCGGGGTTTTTTTTATAGTGAGACCCGAGTTTCAGAAACGAAGTGCGCTGAAACGCGCAGGTCGAACTATCCCGCGAGCGAAGCGAGTAGAGGTAATAGACACCTCACGTGAGGCGTGCAGTATGATAAATAAAGATTGGTGTTTTTTTAGGAGAGGAAAGTAAAATGAAGTTCGACGATCAAAAAATACGCAACATCGGAATCAGCGCGCATATCGATTCCGGTAAAACCACGCTTACCGAAAGAATTCTTTTTTACACAAAGAGAATTCACGCCATCCATGATGTGAAAGGCAAAGACGGCGTGGGTGCAACCATGGATTCCATGGACCTGGAAAAAGAAAGAGGAATTACCATTGCCTCGGCGGCTACCTATTGCGAATGGAAAGGGTATGAAGTCAATATCATTGACACGCCCGGCCACGTCGATTTCACCATTGAAGTGGAAAGATCACTGCGCGTTCTGGACGGCGCGATTCTTGTTTTGTGTTCGGTCGGCGGCGTTCAGTCGCAGTCCATCACCGTTGATCAGCAAATGAAGAGATATAAAGTTCCGTGTATTGCGTTCATCAATAAATGCGACCGCAGCGGCGCCAATCCTTTCCGTGTCATCGCTCAGTTGCGCACCAAGTTGGGGCATAATGCCGTAGCCATGCAGATTCCTATTGGCCTGGAAACAGAACTACAGGGTGTGGTGGATTTGGTGGCCATGAAAGCAATGTATTTTGATGGTGATAATGGCGAAGATATCCGAATCGAGGCCATACCACAAAGTCTTCTGGAAGAGGCCAGCGCCAAAAGAGAAGAGCTTATCGACGCCGCATCGATATTTTCCGATGAACTGACGGAAGCCATTCTGGAAGAAAAAGAAATTACACCGGAACTACTTTACGCCGCAGTTCGCAAGGGAACATTGAAAAGAGAAATTACGCCTGTGTATATGGGATCGGCCTATAAAAATAAAGCCGTCCAGCCCCTGCTCGACGGCGTGACCTATTTATTGCCCAAGCCTTCCGAAGTGGAAAATATCGCGCTCGATATGAATAATAATGAAGAGCCGGTTATCTTGAACAGTGATCCGGAAAAACCCATTATCGCGCTGGCCTTTAAATTGGAAGACGGCCAGTACGGGCAGTTAACCTATATTCGTGTTTATCAGGGCACCGTTGAAAAAGGATCCACCATCGTCAACGTCCGCAATGGTAAGAAAGTCAAAGTAGGGCGCGTTGTTCGGATGCACGCCGATCAGATGGAAGATGTTGAAGCTCTGTGTTCGGGATACATCGGCGCTTTATTCGGTATCGAATGCTCTTCCGGCGATACATTTGTTTCTCCCGGCATCAATATGACGATGACCTCCATGTTTGTACCCAAGCCGGTTATTTCACTGGCCATTGTGCCGAAAGATAACAAGTCGCAAATGGCCATGTCCAAAGCGCTTAATCGATTCTCCAAGGAAGACCCGACATTCAAAACACATGTCGATCCGGAAACCAACGAAACCATCATTGAAGGCATGGGCGAGTTGCATCTGGATATTTACGTAGAAAGAATGAAGCGTGAATATAATGCCGAAGTTTCCACAGGCAATCCCCGCGTAGCCTATCGTGAAACCATTACCCAGCGCGCAGACTTCAATTACACACACAGAAAGCAAACCGGTGGTTCCGGACAGTTTGGGCGCATCGCCGGATATATCGAACCGATTTCCGATGCCGAATTTGTTTTTGAAAATAAAATATTCGGTGGTTCGATTCCTACGCAATATATAGCAGCTTGCGAAAAGGGTTTTAAACAAAGCATGGCCAAAGGGCCGAAATTGGAATTTCCGATTACCGGCGTGAAAGTACTCATTAACGACGGTTCTTCCCATGCGGTGGATTCTTCCGATATGGCCTTCCAGGCAGCGGCCCGTGGCGCTTTTCGGGAAGCCTATCTACGCGCCAAGCCGGTTGTTCATGAGCCGATTATGAAAGTCGTTGTGGAATCTCCGGTGGAATTTCAAGGGCCGGTCATGGGACTTCTCAATCAACGACGCGGTATGATTATCGGCTCGCAGGATGAAGGGGTCATGTGCGTGATCGAATCCCAGGTGCCGCTGGCGGAGATGTTCGGTTTCTCGACAATTCTACGTTCAGCTACTCAGGGCAAGGCGCAGTTTACTATGGAATTTGCCATGTATCGTCAGGTGCCGCAGCCCATTGCAGAAAAGATCGCCCTGGAAGCTGCTCAGAACAAGAAGACGGCAGCATAGAAAGACTGACCCCTTTGGGGGGGCGCGAGGCTGAAGACCGAAGGCTGAAGGCTAAAAAAAGACGATGGTGGTTGGCAAGGCGTTAAGACGGAAAGACAATGTTATTCATTTACCTTATGAGGTTATTATCATGATCAAAAAAGAAATCATCCAACGTAATCCGCTTCTTAATCTTGGATACGACCACGAATATATTTTACCCACTGGCGGTTTTGGGGCTGTTTTAGCCTATGCCGGAGTAGGCAAGACCGCCCTTCTGGTTCAGATGGCGTTACATGCCATGATGAACGAACAGCCCGTATTGCATGTCAGCTTAAATGACGCAGTCAGCAAAGTGAATGTTTGGTATCGGGAATTATTTCACGATATGGCCGCAAAATATGATTCCGTGGAATCCAATGAGTTTTGGGAAAAAATTCTCATTTATCGTTTCATTATGACCTTCCGTGTGGAAGGTTTCAGCGTGCCGAAGTTGGAGGAGCGTCTGACCGATTTGATGCAGCAAAATATATTTAAGCCGCACACCGTGATTATCGATGGCTTGAAATTTGATGAATCCGGTCGCGGGTTGCTTCTGCAATTACGGGAATTAGCCAAAAAGTATTCTATGCGCATCTGGTTTACCGTTCATACGCACCGCCATGAACCCCCCAAAGAAAACGGCTTACCTCTTTCTTTCCTGCATGTAGCCGACCTTTTTGACGTGCTGGTGCAGCTTGCCGCCAAAGGGCCGGAAGTTTATATCAAAGCCCTCAAAGGCCAGTCCCCCGACGCAAAGCAGGATGCCTTGCTCCTCGATCCGGCGACAATGCTGATTAAATAACAAACATAGAGACAGGTCTCAGACCTGTCTCTATGTTTTTAATTACCACACCCGACGATAGCTCAATCTATCATTAACAACCCATTTGAATCCTACAGTTCCAAAGAGCCGGGTAATTGCAGAAGATGCGGCGCGTTTGGAAAACGCGCCCTACGTCATGATGTAGGGACTGTTCCCCGAACAGTCCGAATGCATTTAAAAACGCAATGGGGAAAATATGTCATATAATCGATTGCAAAACGAAAAAAGCCCTTATCTGTTGCAACATGCGAAAAATCCGGTGGACTGGTATCCTTGGGGCGAGGAGGCTTTTGAAAAAGCTCGTCGAGAGGACAAACCTATTTTTCTGTCAATCGGTTATTCCACCTGTCACTGGTGTCATGTGATGGAGCGTGAATCGTTCGAGGATGAAGAAGTCGCCCGGCTTCTGAATGAAACGTTTGTGAACATTAAAATTGATCGCGAAGAGCGTCCCGATATTGACGCGGTCTATATGAAGATATGCCAGATAATGACGCAAAGCGGCGGCTGGCCTTTGACGATTATGATGACGCCCGATAAAAAACCATTCTTTGCCGCGACCTACATTCCCAGGGAAACAAGATATGGCCATGTCGGCCTGCTGGAGATGATTCCGGAAGTCAAATCCCTCTGGCAGACGAAACGCGCGGATGTCATTTCAGTCTCATCGGAAATAACGCAGACTCTGCGGCGACCGACAAGCGGCAAGGCAGAGGATATCGGCGAAGAAACGCTGCATCGTTCCTATCGGTCTTTCTCAGCGAGCTTTGACAAGACGTTCGGCGGCTTTGGCCAGGCGCCGAAATTCCCTTCACCACACAATTTCTTTTTTCTGCTGCGCTACTGGAGGCGAACAGGTGAAGCTCAGGCTTTACACATGGTGGAGCAGACGCTGCAAAACATGCGGCACGGCGGAATTTACGATCAGATTGGTTTTGGCTTTCACCGCTATTCGACAGACGCCCGCTGGATCGTGCCGCACTTTGAAAAGATGCTCTACGATCAGGCGCTTATGGCGATGGCGTACATTGAACTATTTCAGGCTACAGGGAAAAAAGAATACGAAACTTCAGCCCGTGAAATATTTTCCTATGTTTTGCGGGATTTGACGGATGTGAAGGGCGGTTTTTACTGCGCCGAAGACGCGGACAGCGAAGGTGTCGAAGGGAAATTCTATCTGTGGACCCAGGAGGAAATCCGCAGCGTTCTGACAAAAGCCGAGTCGGATTTGTTTTTGTCTCACTACAGGCACGATAGTGACATATCCGCGCAGGGTATGCAGGAAATACCCGCCGGTCACTTTATCCCGCATCTCAAACCGCCATCAGGTGGCGATGCGGGGGATAGTTTGACGGAACTGTCCGACAAAATGGCTGGCATCCGAAAAAAGCTTTTCGCGGTTCGGGAAAAACGAGTGCACCCGCATAAAGACGACAAGATTCTGAGCGATTGGAATGGCCTGATGATTGCGGCGCTGGCCCGCGGGGCGCAGGTCTTTGATGAACCGGCCTATGCTAAAGCTGCCCTCCGGGCGATGGATTTTATTTTTCGATCTCTGCAAACCAAAGAAGGCCGGCTGTTACACCGGTTTCGGGACGGTCAGGGCGCAATTGCCGCGAATATCGACGATTATTCGTTTATCGTCTGGGCGCTTTTGGAACTCTACGAGGCAACGTTTGACACACAACATCTGTTCAAAGCGCTGGAGTATCAGTCTCATTTATTTGGATACTTCCGGGATGATCAGGATGGCGGATTCTTTTTTACACCCAATGATGCGGAAGAGCTTTTGACGCGTCCGAAAGAACTCTATGACGGCGCCATCCCGTCGGGCAATTCATTGGCGTTTATAAATACACTGCGACTGTCCCGAATTACCGGGGACGCCGAGATGGATGAAAGAGCGCACGAAATTTACAGAGCTTTTTGTGCAGAGGTGGATGCGATGCCGACTGCTTTCACGCAATTTCTCTGTGGTCTGGACTTTGCTATCGGTCCGGCAAGCGAAGTGATCATTGCCGGGACTATGGATCATTCAGACACGAAGGCGCTGCTTACGGCTTTGAGAAAAAGCTTTGTGCCGAATACGATCGTCATTTTCCGTCCCGAGGAAAGTTCAGCACATCCGGATATTGAAATCATCGCACCGCATGTGCAACCGCATCAAAGCATCAACGGCAAAGCGACAGCCTATGTCTGCTCGAATTTCACTTGTTCGCTGCCGACGAATGACCCGGAACAAATGATTAAACTTCTAAGCATGAAGCATAAAAAGTAGGGAATGGTCTTGCCACCCGCATAACCTAAAGGTTACACGTGGGTGGTCGCGATAGCCTAACCACCTAAAGGTGGCGCGAGGTCACAAGCCGTTCCCTACATCTGACGGTTATT
This sequence comes from Smithellaceae bacterium, assembly GCA_030690945.1. GTDB lineage: Bacteria > Desulfobacterota > Syntrophia > Syntrophales > Smithellaceae > UBA8904. Next base: position 57,271 of record JAUYFM010000015.1, read on the forward strand.
TCCCCAAACAGTCGGATTTACCTTTTCCCCGTCCTTCGTTTGATTCTTTGATTAATTTGCCGTTTGCAAAAGTCAGAGCATAGATATAATCATTGTCGCCGCAGTTATAATACCAGATGTCAACTTTGTTGGCACATTTTTTATATTTTTTTACTTTCCCGTCTTTGTCAGTGCGGGTGGATGTCTGACGTCCTTCACAGGCCTTTTCTTTAGACGTTGGCTTACCGCATGTAACAGTGACCTGCATCTTTGTATCACCGCTTGTAACCAGACCGGTTCCGCAGCGAAAGGCAAATCCGTTAGTGCTGAAAAAGAACAAAATGACAAAACTGACCAAAACGATTTTGATTGCTTTCATTTCTTATCCTTTCTTTTGCGAATCTTTAATAAGCACAAGATATTCATACTTGTAAAGATCATAAACAAACTGCTGGATGATTTCCTGCTCGTCGGTAAGCGGTGTGGGCGATCGCAAGGCGGCCTTTACTTTCTCATTGAAGTCGATGGGCAGGATGTAGACATATTGACCCCGGAAGACTTTATAATGGAAAGCACGGGCTATCGTCTGCAAATGAGAAAATTTGATGGTGAACTCAGCGTGACCCTGAAGTGATATTCTTTCAGGAGTTCCGGGCGCTGTAAAATTCAGATGAGGGAATTGCGGATTGTTTAGTGACGCTTCGCAACTGTGTTCACTTAAATAAATGTAGGGGATGGCTGCACCGCATAGTTTTTCCACAACCTCCAGGGCTCCGATATTAATATTTTCAGTGGGGGTAAATTCGAGAGAGTATTCTTTCTGGTAATCCGCAATTCTGTTTAAAGAGCGAATTGTGTCAGGATCATTTTGTTCCGGGTGGTTTTGCTGAAAAACCAGCGTGGGAAAATCGCCAAGATTTTCATTCAGAATAGCCAGGTCAAAGGATCGAAGGTCGGATATGGGCATCTTTGAAAAATCCATTTCCCGAAAATTCACGGGAAATTCGGTTAACGTTTCCCTCTGCTTTTGCAGCAAAAGAGGTGAAATGTCCAACATGGTTGCCTGAAGGTGAGGGGCAAGGGTCAGAAAATCCTTCATGACATATCCCAGACCGCCGCCAACTTCCAAAACGGTTTTTAAGTGTTCAAACGGAATCTTGTCTCCCAGAAAATGAAATAGTTGTGTGCCGAAAGATTCGTTGTATCGAAGCGCGAGCCGGCAGGGACTGTTCTCCGGATGAAGAGCGTTCACGACGGTCAGCTCCCAGCCCAGAGACGTCAGCGTGCGAACATGATAATCATCCGTGGTATTTAAAAAATAGCCCATACACTTAATATTTTATCAGTCTTGTGAAAATAAAGATAACGCTTGCTTTAGAAATGGAAATACTACTTGCTCTTCCTTTGGGGAAACCTTTTCTGAAGCTCAGGAATAAGCTCTTTGCTAATACTTTCCGAACCAATGTACTTTCGGGTATAGGTGCTCGAGAAACGTAATAAACACGTTGGCGTTTGATCAATTTCATAGCGTTTGATCAACGCCATCCATTCTTTATACAGGGGCGTAGGATCAATGATGGTTAATACAATTCCCTGATATTTCAGGAAGTCAGCCAGAGCATTTTCCTGATTAATTTTTTTCTGCTTGGCGAGAGAAAAAAGAATATTTCTCGTTTTCGTGATATTTTGATAGCCTTTATTCGCTGCGACGGCGTAAAGGAAATATTTTGCATAGAGTGTGGAGTCCTTGCCATGACCCGGATAATCCACAAAAGTAATTTTTACATCCCCTCTGGCCAGAAGCCTTTCCAACTCCGGCTCCAGGTTTTTCTCGACGGACTGGCAGGGCGGACAAAAGTAATCCGTGAAGATAATGAGTTCCCAGGAACCATTGCCGTAAGAAGGGATAGTCGTATTGTCGGCGGCATAGGCCGGCGTTGCCGATCCGGAAAAGGAAAAGCTGACAAATATATAACCGATGATCATCATCGCCAACAGGGGCAGCCGTTGATTATCGGTGAAAGGAATTTTCGCGTCGCCGAAAAAATATATCAATTTCTGATGCCACTTATTCGTCATGCCGGATCTTTCATAATTAATAAGATACATCAATATAACCATTATGCCAAAAGCCAGACAAAAAGGGCAGAAAACATTAATCGACACTTGAAAAGAAACAAGAAACACTTCAACACCGATACCTGATGCGACCAGCATGCGTAATAAATCAGCCTGCTTTAAAAATGCAAGTATGATGATGGCCGTCATATATCCATAACCGACGTACTTCAGATCAATTCCGAAAATATCTCCCTTGAGAAAGGAACAGGACGTATCGCAAATGGCGTAGAAGGCCACAATACCAATGCCGATCACGGCTAGGACAATGGTGATAAGCAGGCGGTGTTGAACAAGTAAACGGTAAAATTGCATCTTTTTTATTTTTCCTGATAAGCATTTTGCGGGGATTATAAGTATTGAAAATGGCAATGTCAATATAATATTGAAGCTCTCCGGAGAATCTCCGATCATTAAGGAAGAATTATTTTAAACAAGATGCGTTCGCTTACCCTTCAGCAAGTTGCGGGGAATGCGCTTACGCCCGGATTCAAAGAAAAAATAATAGTCTTGACAAGGATTACACGCTTATTCATAGTCCTTTCGGGAAGGGTCATTAAAGCAGATGATGAATTCTGGAAAGCGCTTGGAAATGGAATGGGAAAACCCATATAGGTCTGCACATTATTTCAATCGCTGTGGAAGAAGATAGAACACAAATTGGTTTTGTGAGCCAGAGGGTAACAGTAAAAAACAACATTGATGCTCATCGGGATACAATATGGCACAATATTCGAAAAAGTTAATCGAGTTTCTGCGCAGTGACCATCCCGATCTTTCCGGTTGGACAATAATTTGTTCAAGCGACAGGGCCGTAGACCCTGTGCAGCATCTTATACACAGCGAGTTGGGCGGCATTCTTCCGAAAGTCGAAGGCCTTAATTCCTATGCAACTAAGAAGATCGGTGCGAGTTTAAATCTTCAGCCGCTGCTTGGTGATGAGCGGCTCCTTTACTTTACCCAGTTCATAGCAGAAAAACTTCCTGATGAGACGTATCCCGCGCGCCGTGCCTCAGCCCTTCTTCCTGTGATTGCTAAACTTTCAGAATATAACATCAGGAAGGATACTATTTCAGGTGCGGAACGGTTTACCGAGAATGAATGGAACCGGCTTGAAGAATACCTTGAAACTGCACAGGCTTTTCGCGCGTGGCTATCCAGAATAAATCTCTTCATGCCGGAACTTGAAACAGCACGTCTTGATGAAATCATGCCGGGCGAAAAGGAAATATTTATCGGACTTCCCGAGATAACGCCGGTGACCGGGCTGTTCTATAAAAAAATAAGAGGAGAACGGTTATTCATTGACAAGCCACTTTTTGGGGTTGAGCTGGCAGGGCCTGATAAGCTGCCGTTCGATTCGGCAAAAAATCTTGTTGGGTCATTCGGCGGCGGGGCTGAACCTTCAGAAGGCGCAGACATCGAATTGGTCAAACTTGCCGGGCTTCATGCCATCGTTGATCTTATCACGTTGGAGGTTTCAAATTTCCTTAAAGAACGGTCGGGGACTGATCAACTGATGATATATCTGCTTGATGAGTCACTCACAGCATTGCTCTGGAACAGATCGCTTCGCTTGTTCGGGAATGCCGTTAATCTTGCTGTCTGGCTGCCATTTTCGACAACATCGGCGGGAAGAAGGCTTCTGGCTGAAATAGAAAGAGCTGAGGATTCAGGTCTGATACCTGATTTTAAGAGATATGCCACAGCCTGTGCGGTGGAATTGTCAAAAAATAGAGAAAATTATGTCCGTGAGGAGTGCGAGGCACTTGAGGCGGCCGTCTCTTTTTCCACTCTCCTCGACGATTGGAAAGTGAGGCTGGGGAATAATCTAACTGATGCTGCGAAAATGCTTCTCCAAACTAAAAAATTTCGTGTCACGGGTAGCAGGTCGGCACCGATACAGGTTGTCGGTTTCGGCCATGTTTCGGGAGAGAAATTCAGCCGGGGATTGATACTTCCTCTGGACAGCGGCATCCTGCCGACACAGCCTTTTGAAGGTCCTTTCATAAATCCGGTGCATGTCCCGCAGCTGCGAAAAAGTGTATTTGAATACGAAGACCTTATTTTCCGGCAGATTCTGGCACAGGGTGGCAAAATTAAAATAGCGGCTGTCGACGACAAAATTAGGGAAAGAACGCCGAGCTATTACATGAGCCTTATTTCGCAGGAGTTTGGAAAACCAATTACTGCCATAGCATTTAAAGAGTCGCTGTCGGAAAGGCAACGCAGTGAAAAACCTGTGATACTCATTGATGATAATCTGCGGAACAGGCTTAAAGAATTTACATATTCTTTTTCGAGCCTTCAAAAGATCCTGGCGTGTTCGTTTTTATTCTACCATCAATACATACTCAGGATTGAACCCCCATCATTTTTGGATGATGATGAAAAAATAAACAGGCAGATGGGAACTTTTATTCATAAATTCCTTCAACAGCTCTCAACTGACAGAAAGGATCTGCTGAATAACTGGGAGATGCTTTTTGATGAACTCTGGGAGAGCGATGATAACGCAGAAATAAGAGATATTGACGGGATAAATATCTACATGCTTAACGCAAAAATCTTACTAAAGGAAATATATGAAGACGAGCTGGAATCGGGCCGGAGAATAATATTTGCCGATAATGCCATATCGTGCGAGGAAAAATTCAGCGGCAAGATCGCCGGGTGCTATAAGATAACCGGACGGTCGGACAGGCTGGCAAAGATATCGGGGCGTACCGAGGTTGTCGATTTCAAGTATTCGAAAAAGCACGACAGGTTCAAAATCCCCGCAAGAAAAACTGTGCTGGAGCGTTTCAAGGAAAAAGATATTCTACACCCTGTGGCGCAGCTCATGATCTACCAGTACTTTAATAAAGACGTTGAAGGGGCCCGCTTTTATTTTCTTAAAGAATCATCAAAAGATCGGGACATGGTTCTTCCTCCAGAGCAGAGTGCTGAGGTGGATGAGCTTATGTCTGCCGTCAAGGAGCGCCTTGACGAAATAATCGGCGGAAGCGAGCTTGCGCCTGATCACGGCTCTCAGGAGTGCGAATTCTGCCTGTTTCAGTCATTGTGCGGAAGAGAAAGCTATTATAAGGCTTCACGGAGGGATAACTGATGCAAAGCATCCTTCTGAAAGCGTCGGCAGGTTCGGGGAAAACAACAAGGCTCACCGATGAGGTGTTTGACAGGATATCCGCTGGCGGGAAATTCATCTCCGCGCTCACATTTACACGTGCCGCCACTGCCGAAATGCGCTCCCGCATCATGGGAAAGATAGCGTCAAATAAAGAGATGCCCCTGCTCGCCAGGCTGACACTTATCATGGAGGCGGGGCGGGTCGGGTACTCGACGATAGACTCATTCTTTTACAGGCTATTTGCTGCATCCGGCTATGCACCAAAAATGGCTAACGAGAAGGCACAGATAGAACTGGCAGGCGAAATTGAAAGCCTTTTTCGCGACAGCGTGATGCGAAGCGGCAAGGGAAACAAGCTGATCATCGCCGCCAGAATATTGAAAACAGATATTGGTGCGCTCTGGAGCCCCCTTGCGGAGGAACAAACTCTCGAGCGCTGCCTGATGGATATGGGCAGGCTTGAAGATCTTGACGATCTTATGAAAGAGAACGGCATATTATCCAATGAGCTTGAATCGCTGAGCAAAAAGGCAAACAGTCTATCAGCGCTGGTTTCGGCTCGTGTTAATAGTTGGGTTATAAATGCGTTGACAGATTATGACAGTTTTATTTCCAAAGTAGTTGCCGCCCACTCCGATCTGGAGACTTACACGAGCCTTGGCAAAAAGATAATGTGGGATCAGAGTCCCTACTCAGATCTCACCAGGATTTTCAAGGATTACAGAAAGACTGCCGAGAAGCTGTCGATTAACAAGGCTCTCCTCAGGGAGCTTGCCGTTGCCTTTCTTTGCGACCTCTATCTTGATGCGGCGGATAAAGTTAAAAAGGAAAAAGGAGTGATATTTTTCTCCGATGTGCGGAAATCCCTTCTTGCTCTTGATGGAACGGCATCGAGTGAAAGACCGAAGCTCATGAGCAACTACTTTTCCCTCGGCCTTGACAGAACCGAACATCTTCTGGTTGACGAATTCCAGGACACATCAATGGGCGATATTGCGATACTGCTGCCCCTCATTGACGAGATTTTATCCGGTCCTGGCGAGCGGGGCGAAAGATCGTTCTTTGCCGTGGGTGATTGGAAACAGATGATATACGGATGGCGCGGCGCCAACCGCGAGGCGCTGGAGACGGCCATTGGGAGCTATGTAGAAAACGGCGTAATTGCTGAAAACTCACTTGAAAACAACTTCAGAAGCACGCCGCTTCTGATATCTTTCTTTAATAAGCTCGTGGAAAATCTTTTTACCGGGAAAGAGAGAACAGAAACACAGAAACCACCGGGAAAAACTGACGGGTTTGAAGGTGTGACAGAGGTGAATCTCGTCAAGCTTGAAAAAGACGGCATGTCGGAAGCCCCTTTCTATACCGCAATAATTGATGTCCTGAAGGAGAAAAAATCGGAGTACGGCTGTGAGTGGGGAGACATGGCCGTGCTTGCGGCTACCAACAACCATGTCCAGAAAATAACATCTGAGCTTTTCAAGGAAGAAATCGGTTTTTCGGAGGTCAAAGGCAGGCAGCTTCTTTCGACGAAAGAAGGTGTCGCGGTAATGCTTTTCTTAGCGGGTGTTCTCTCTAAAGATGGCGATAAGCAGTTCGCTAAAACAGTGGCGCAGTCGCCTTTATGGAATGGGATATTCGGAAATATAGAAAATGTCAGAGCTGAATTCGCCGGAAAATTCCCCGTACCTTTCGGGATAATGGCTGTAAGCAGTGCTATTGAGCTTTTGCGAGGGAAACTGTCTGCAACCATACTGGATATATGGCAGGATGAGGCGCAGGTCTTCTTCAGTGAGGGCGGCTTCGATGCTGACGCATTTCTTTTACGGATGTTTAACATCCGCTTTAACGTGAATGTGCCTGAGGCTGAAAACAAGGGTAATATCAAGGTTGATACCATCCACGGAACAAAAGGACTTCAGTTTAAGCACGTTTTTGTGTTCTGGAACGAAGATGAAAAAGAGTTGCCATTCTATCTCCGATCCGAGCAGTGTCATGTGCAATTTAAAGGCAACGAGTTTGAATTTTTAAACGCCAGCGAATCGGCCGTTGCAAAGGAGATTGTTGAAAATCGGGAAGCAAATCTGATGCGGATGCGCCGCGAGAAGGCAAATGTATTCTATGTCGCCGCGACAAGGGCGGTACAAACACTAACCATTTTTCTGCCGATTAAAAAAGAAGGGAATTACAAGCCTGTTCATCAGGCAGTTCTTGACGCATTTGCGCAGTTTGCGCCTGATGGCAGCAAGAAGGATATCTGTGCTCCATCCAGCCCGTCAAAAGAGGCTGAATGCGTCGCAGTATTTGATGTGCCCGAAAAATATCATGATGAGCCTGATATATATGGCGAGATTGACCCGATACTTTTATCTGCCTATATTAAGGCAGGTATCATGCGAGGTGAACGACTTCACCGCTGGCTTGCGAAAGTTATTGATCAGACTGAACTGCCGTCCGCCGGAGAGTTGGCTGATGAGGAATATGATGCGGCGATTCGCTTTGTTGAAAGAAGCGATGTCTCTGCCATAATGTTCAGGCCGGGCAAACTCTATATCGAGCAGCAGATATCCGATAAGAATAATTTTGGTATCGTGGATAGAATGATAGTGTCTGATGATCTCATCACAATCATTGACTATAAATCCGGCTCCATGCGGGGGCTCAGGCAAAAGTACGATGAACAGCTTAAGCGATATACCAGGATCATGGAGTTGCTCTATCCATTGCGAAAGGTAGAATATTATATCTTGCCAATAGATAACAAATAAATAATTCAATAATATTAATCAAGTGCCATTTGTGTGGTTGTGATATGTTTTTCTTTAAATCATGCTTGATAAATCTTGACAATTATTAGGCAATCCATTAGCTTACCGTCTTGATTTTTGAAGATCATTGCAGGCGTTTGGACCGGGTATTTCGTCAGCTGAAATGTTGCTTGCACTTTCAAAAGGGGGACAACAATGATTGGTGTGCTTATAACAACCCACGGGAATCTGGGAAATGAATTGATTCATGCAGCGGAGTCCATAAAAGGCAAATTACAAGACGTTATGCATGTTTGTGTTGAACAGACCAAAGGCGTTGAAGATTTAAAAAAAGAAATCCAAAACGCCATCAAAAAATTGGATAAAGGTAAAGGCGTCTTGATTCTGACGGATCTTTTCGGCGGCACGCCTTCAAACATTTCTCTTTCTTTCATGAAAGAGGGTAAAGTGGAAGTGGTCACGGGAGTGAATTTGCCAATGCTGCTGAAGTTATCCGATGTTAAAGAAGAGACCACGCTCAATGAGTTTGCCTGTTTTATCAAAGACTATGGGAAAAAGAATATTTCTCTGGCCAGTGAAATATTAAGTAAAAAAGCAATCGGGTGATCAATTGGCGGAATCTTACGATATTGCTCTGGTGCGGGTGGATAACCGACTTGTGCACGGCCAGATTTTGGAGGCCTGGGTACCGTTCATTAAAGCGAAATGTATCATGGTCGTTGATAATAACTCCGCCAGTGATTTTTTCTGTGAGACCGTTATTCGCATGGCCGTTCCCAGCGAAATCGAGGTTAATATCTGCTCTGTAGAGGACTTTGCCGCCAATTACGTTTATGCCCAGGGCGAGGGCAAAAAGACCATTGTATTGTTCAGCAGTATTGCCGACGCTCTGAAGGCTTATCAGGAAGGCTTTCATTTTGAAAAACTCAACATCGGTAATATCCATCATGAAGACTATAAAGTCTGTTGCGCTCCGTCCGTGTTTTTATGCGAACCGGAAATTCAGGATATATTAAAGTTGTTGGAGGATAAGGGCGTTTCCATCGAACTTAAACGAGTCCCCAGAGAAAAAGCTGTGAATATCAGAGATGCTTTGAAGGAGTTTTGCCAGGTAAAACCATAAACAGGTTGGTGGAATATTGCTTGTAAAAATAATTCTCATATCTTTTGTCGGCGGCCTGCTTTGTCTCGATCGCGTATTCATTCAGACCATGATTTCCCGGCCGATCATCATTGCCCCGGTCATCGGCATTATTCTAGGCAATCCTTATGCGGGACTGATTATCGGCGCGATACTGGAACTGTTCTGGATTGACCGCATTCCCGTCGGCATTTATATCCCTCCCAATGATTCCATAGCCGCAGCACTGGCGGCATCGATAGCGATACTATCCGGGCAATTCCCGGGAGTGGTTACAAAGGAAATGATGGCCCTGTCAATCCTGCTCGCGATCCCTTTTGGCATTCTGGCAAAAAAAATTGATGTTAAAATTATGGAGTCCAACAATCTTCTTTCCGATCAGGCTCTGGAGGCGGCAAAAACGCGCGACATTCGCGCCATAGAAAGAAAAACCTATCTGGGGCTGGCCAAAGTATTTCTATTTTATGTTGTCGGGCTTTTCATTTTGCAATCAATCTTAATCCCCATGCTGATCTGGCTTTATCCGAAACTGCCGGCTGAGATCAATGCCATGCTTTCCCTGACTTATTATTTTCTGCCGCTGTTGGGCATTGCTGTTGCGATCAATACCATCAAACTGCGCGGTGCGATTCCCGTTTTTTGCGCGATATTTTTAGGGGTTGCCGTGGCTTTGGAATTTTTCCATGTCTTCTGAAAACCCGAAGCAGCAAATCAGCGTCGATCTGATGAAAAAAGATGATCTGCCGGAAATCCTGGCGATTGAGCGCACGTCGTTCCCGACGCCTTGGACGGAAGGCATGTTTCTCGATGAGCTTCGAACAACACACGCCCAGTGCCTGGTCATTAAAATTGAGATTGCAGGAAAAACAGTTATTGCCGCCTACATTATTTTCTGGTTTGTGGTTGATGAAGTTCATTTGCACAATCTGGCGGTCAGCAATGAATTCCGCAGACAGGGGCTGGCATACAATATGATGAATTTGATGACAGACATCGCGGCGCAAGTGGGGATTAGCAGACAGACTCTGGAAGTTCGCGAATCGAACCACGAGGCAATAAATCTTTACCGTAAATGCGGTTTTGTAGTAAAGGGAAGACGACCCTTATATTACACCGATACGCATGAGGATGCTCTGGTGATGTGGGCTGAAAACCAACAGGAAAGAAAAAATGGCTAAAGATATCTACATGGGAGAAGTTGCCGCAAACGAAGAAATCCAGATAGATTATTTTCTGATGAAGGTAACGTTGCCTTTGAGTTTTTCGGAACCCCTGCCGGGGCAGTTTGTGATGATCCGCATCGCCGGCTTGCATGATCCGTTTCTGTCGCGACCTATCAGCATTTATTCATATACACGCGGCAAATCAAATTGTGCCATCGAACTGCTCTATCGGGTGGTGGGCAAAGGAACGCAAATACTGGCGGGGTTGATTAAAGGATCACAAGTCGAAATATCCGGTCCACTCGGCGGAAGCTATTCCATAGATCATCAAAAAAAGAATATTGTTTTTATTGCCGGTGGCATTGGCATTGCCCCTCTATCGTTGCTGGCAGAGGCTCTTTGCCGGAAAGACTGTTATTCTGCCGCCGCCATGACATTTTACTTGGGCGCCCAAACAGCCGATGCCGTTGTTGGTCTCAATCGTCTCCGGAAACTCTGCTATAACATAACCGTGTGTACGGATGACGGCAGTTTGGGACAAAAGTCTCTTGTCACAAAGGCATTTCAAAAAGACATCAAGAAATATTCACCTTCCGATACGGTCATTTATGCCTGCGGACCTAAGGCCATGGTTCAATCATTGTCGAAGATATTAGATGGAAAATATTTTTGTCAGGTGTCACTGGAAGAACGCATGGCCTGTGGTGTTGGCGCTTGTGTGGGCTGTGTTGTTGCCGTTAAAGACGGGCAGGGCAAGCTGGCCTATAAGCGGGTATGCGCCGATGGGCCTGTGTTTGATCTTCAGCAAATTATTTGGGAATAAAATGGCCTTCAGGTCCGTATAAACGATATAATGTAGTTAGTGGTTTCAGCCGTCTAAAAAAGCGAACCTGAAGGTTCGCACTACATTGGTTTTGAATAATTGACGTAGTTCGGGCCTTTAGGCCCGCGCAGTCCGCATATGTCTGAAAGCTAGGACTGCGCAATAGACGATAATCATTACTTTAGAGGTGTATTTTCAGGTGAACCCATCGAATAAAAAGAAAGATGCGGCTATGGCCGTGGAGATAGGCGGGTTGAAACTGAAAAATCCCGTGATGACGGCCTCCGGCACTTTCGGCTACGGTGAAGAATATGCCGACTATGTGGACTTAAACCAATTGGGCGCCATTGTTGTAAAGGGACTATCATTGAAACCGCGCCTGGGCAATCCGCCGCCGCGCATCATGGAAACAGCGGGCGGCATGCTCAATGCTGTGGGTTTGCAGAATGTCGGCGTTGATGTTTTTATCAAAGAGAAGCTTCCCTTTTTACGCCAGTACGACGTCGCTGTTATTGCCAATATCTATGGTGAGAGCACTCTGGAATATTCGCAAGTCGCAAAGAAGCTGAGTCAGGCCGAAGGCGTCCATGCATTAGAGGTCAATGTTTCCTGTCCGAATGTAAAAAAGGGAGGGCTCAGTTTTGGCTCCGACCCGAAGGCGGCCGCAGAAGTCACGCGCCGCGTGAAGGCCGAAACGCATCTGCCTGTGATCGTTAAACTCACACCCAATGTGACGGACATTGCAGCCATCGCCCAGTCGGTGGAAGAAGCAGGCGCTGATGCGGTATCCCTGATCAATACGCTTACCGGTATGTCCATTGATCTGAAAACCAGAACCCCGCATCTGAAAAATATCACCGGTGGCCTGTCCGGTCCGGCCATCAAACCGGTTGCGCTACGCATGGTCTGGCAGGTGGCGCAGAAAGTGGCCATTCCGGTCATTGGTATCGGCGGCATCCTGACGGCCGAAGACGCGCTGGAATTCATGATCGCCGGAGCAAAGGCGGTGCAAATCGGCACGGCCAATTTCATCAATCCCCGCGCGACCATCGAGATCATTGACGGTATCCGGCATTATCTGCAAAACAATAAAATTAAAAATATAAACGATATTGTTGGAACATTGCGCACATAACACATGAGGTTGAAAACTGAAGAAATCATCAGCGGTGGTTATCTGGTTGGTGGTCCCAATGTAACACAAGCCGATGACGCGGCCGTATATCTGATCGACTTTGCAGGCGATCTTGTTATGATTGATTCCGGGGCGGGCAGAAGCTCCTCACAGATTGTCCGCAATATTGAAATGCTCGGCTTAAACCCCTCAAAAATATCGCATCTAATTCTAACCCACTGCCACATCGACCATATCGGTGCTGTGCCGTTTTTCCGTGAACGCTATGGCACAAAAGTACTCATCCATGAGTTGGATGCCCAGGCGATTGAAACCGGTGATACAATAAAAATGGCGGCCAACTGGTACGACACAACCTTTCCGCCGACAAAAGTCGATCAGAAATTAAAAGGGGTGCATGAGATTTTGAAATTCGGAAATGAGGAGCTACACTGCCTGCACATCCCCGGCCACACACCTGGTTCCATTTCTGTTTACCTGGACAGAGGCGGCAAAAGAATTTTATTCGGTCAGGATATTCACGGTCCATTCAACAAGGCTTTCGGTTCCGACACAGTGGCCTGGAAAAAATCCATGCAGGCACTTCTTGCTCTGGAGGCGGATATCCTGTGTGAAGGCCACTTCGGAATATACCGGTCCAAGAATAATGTAAAAGATTACATTGAGAGATATATCGAAGAATATGAGTAGATGCCGCAGGACGAAGCCATTCTGCCCTCGCGTATAAAGATTGAATGTCAGACATCCTGAAAGAAACAAATTGTCAATCTCTACAAAGATCCAAAACTTCAATCAGTAATAAACACAATTCACGCCCGACGACAGGCATTGATACTACGACCCAAATTTTAAGGTAAAACCAAGTTGCATTCAAATGTTAACAGTAGTTCGGGTCTTTAGACCCGTTGAACACGCGAACCTAAAGGTTCGGACTACGTTGGTTCGTTATCCTTTGAATGCGACTTGGTATAATATGACTAATGGAATATGGCCTTCATATTTATTTAAAAGGATTCTTTTCATATCCTGAAATCCGCTTTGGGTCTTATGAATTTCATAAGCAGCGTTGTATCGGTCAGAATATAACTGTGTCAGATCTCTTAAATATTTTTCAGCAGCATTCCAATCATCGCCGGGTTCTAATACTGAAAAGAAAACGATGCATTTTATGCTGGCCTCTCGAAAATTTAAAAATTTATTGAAGTCAATGATATTGATCGGATTGTTCTTCTGAACCGCAACATGAATGGTTTCAGGAGAACAGCACTCAGGATTCAGGGGCACGGCCACAATCAGATTGTCAATGCCGTCAATGACCTTGACAGCTTCACTTCCGATAAACAGCTTCTCTAATAATCTCTTTTTGGTCAAACCCAAAAACACAAGGTTGTTGAATAAAGGTCCTCGCAACAATGTCCGGAGCTGATGCACCAGGGATTTTTCTGAAACGAAAAATCCGATCGACATGACTCCCGGCAAAGCAGTTTGCGCTAACTGCTTCAATTTATCGAGAGATTCCTGATTGGCAATTTTGGTCAGTTTTTTCTTGCTCTCGTATGGCGTCAAAGCGGGTAACATCATGACTGTATTATGAACATCCCCGCACAGCCCAGCAGGTAGCCGATGATGGGAGACAGCTTCAATCGATGGGCAAGATAGCCGAAAACCAGGGCTACTGCAAAGCCTCCGGCCAATGTTACCAGTACGCTGATTTCAGCCATTGTCAACTCCTGAAAAGGCGGCAAACACCCCCACGACATGTCCTTATTGACCTATCGTTGATAACGCCAAGCGACTTTTTGTGAAAAACGGTTTATAAACTGTAATCGCCCGCCGCCTCCGGCTGATAGATAATTTCATCAACCTTGAGCTTTCTAGCCCCGGACGGGACAGTCCATTCGATGATATCACCCTTGCGGTAACCCAGCAGCGCCATACCCAACGGCGCTAAAATGGAAAGTTTATTTTCCGAAATATTGGCTGCAGATGGGAACACCAGTGTATAGGTCATCTTCTCTCCAGATTCGGTGTCCGTAACACTGACTGTGGAATTCATGGTTATCACGTCTTTCGGCACATTTATAGGATCAACCAATATGCCACTGTATAATTCCTTTTCCAACAGATCGAGATTGACTTTGCTATACTTGGGCGTTAATCGCACACCTTCTATCAGTTCCAACAATCGATCCATATCAAATTTTGTGATGTGTATAGTGCGATCTGTCATGATTCTGAATCCTCCATTTTATTTCGAAAAAATCGGATTATTAAATTTTTATTAGATAAAAAAACTATTTGACGGTCATGGTTTGCTGACGGTCACTCAAAATATGGGCCAAGTGTTTATTACTATAGGCAAATTAAATGCGCCTGTCAATCCAATAAAAGCATCCAATAAAAGCAAAGTGCCAGCTAAGAATTAAAAGTGAACCGTTTTTTGTGGATTTAATATCAGTAGTGTCCGGTTAATTGAAAATTCTCGCGTCAGAAAACAAATATTAACGGATAATTAAGCATGTTTTTTCTTTTTATCGACTTGAAATTTTTTCTGCCGTATAGCTACTCTAAAACGATCAGAGGGGTGGCTCATGTACACGGGGCAAACTGTATTCTCGCAACTCATGGACTTTCTGCCAATATATGAATTTCGTAAGTGCGTTGACAGGTACGGCGGTAATTATCATACAAGCAGTTTCTCCTGTATGGACCAATATCTATGTATGGGTTTCGCCCAGCTAACTTACCGGGAAAGTCTCCGAGTCGTATTATCCAAGGAAAGCTGATAGCAGGAAAGATGTGCCGGGGTAAAAAACACTGTAAACTTTATTCTTATCGTTTCTTTTCTGACTGAAGATCTTGCGGGCAGTGTTCAGAGCTTTGACCAAAAGTGCTTCGGGGTTTGAGCACTTACGTTCAATATCCCGAATGACGCAGCCCAACATGGTCTTTAACTTCTTTGTCGCCTTCTTCGCACGATTGTACTGGCCTGCACTCGCATAACGGCCCTGTTTGATAAAAACCTTTCTGCCGGTTCGTTCATAATTTTGTCGTAAATCGATGTTCATCACCTTAGCCAATTTGACAAGGGCGCGGCGGGATTTATGGTAAAGTCGTGCGTCAGTGGGGAAGGCAATGGCTTTCTCCTGAACGGTGGTGTCCACATTCACTCTTTCCACATGCCGAGGAGGAGCGCAAAGAACTGGAGGACATAACCCGACGCGGGAAAATGCATGCCAGAAGATTTATCCATGCCCGGGCGTTGCTGCTGTGTGATGCCGGTGTTGATGGTTCGGCATGGAACGTTGCTGACATCGCAGCGGCACTAGCGGTCAGCAGCCGATCAATTGAACACCTCAAAAAACGCTTTGTTGAGGATGGAATGGAAGCGGCTCTTGAACGCAAGCCCCTGGAAAAGCCACCGAGGGAAATCATCTTTGATGGCGCATTTGAAGCAAGATTGATAGCATTGGCCTGTTCAGACGCTCCGGAGGGAAATCGGCGTTGGACAGTCAGGCTGCTTGCCGACAAGGCCGGCGAACTTAAATATGCCGAATCGGTATCGCATATGACCGTACAGCGGGTTTTAAAAAAAACGAACTTAATCCTCACCTCAGCAATTATTGGAAAATCCCCCCCAAAGGGAGCGCAGCCTTTGTAGCATGTATGGAAGATGTCCTGGAGATCTATCACATGCCGTATGATCCTGACTATCCGGTGGTATGCATGGATGAATCTTGCAAACAAATGATTGGCGAAGTCCGCGAGCCGATACCGTGCGCACCTGGACGGCCAGCGCGCGTTGACGACGAATACGTCAGAAACGGGGTGGCGGAAATATTTATGGAAGTGGAACCTCTGGCCGGCAGAAGACATGTGGCGGTCACTGAACATCGCACCAGGAAGGATTGGGCGTTGCAGATCAAGCAGATGCTTGATGAACGCTATCCGAGCGCAATCAAGGTACGTCTGGTTATGGATAATCTGAACACCCACGGTATTGCCTCGCTCTATGAAACATTCGAACCCAAGGAAGCCAGACGTCTGGCAGAACGAATGATTTACGCCATTGCGACGACGGAGAGAGTAACAGTGAAGGGTGACTGATTATCTTTCCCAGATTTTTTTCAGATCCTCGTCAAAGGTGAAAAGGACGCCGGCGTTTTTCCAGGCCTTGGCGCAGAGAATGCAGTCCACGATATCCAGGTTCTTTTCAGCAAAAAGGTTCAGGGCGGCCCGGAGTTCCTCCCTGTCCCGGTTTTGGATGCCTTTGTAGAGCAGCAAATCGGCAAGCCGGACCGCGGCCTCCTTCCGGGGGACCTTGTAGATTTTCGTCAGGATGTAAATGCATTCGACAAGGACGCCCTCCAGAATGACGGCCTTTGTCGCTCCGTTGAGCACCTGTGTGAAGAAGGCTTCGGCCGTTGCGTATTGATTCAGGTCGTCCTTGATAAGGTAGCGTATAATCGCATTCGTGTCCGGAAGATTAACGGTTGATTTTTTCACGGATCGCCTCCTCCCAGGCCGCCTCTTTCTGGTCCCGGAAAGAAGCGGTGGATGCTGCATTCTGCACATAGGCCTGGAGGGAACCGCCGACGTCACTGAGGGGCCGCAGGATCACAACGCCGTCCACAACGCTGAAAGAAATCAGATCGGCTTTCAGGACGTTCCGGATTTCCCGGGGAATTGTGATCTGTCCTTTTTCCGTAATTTTTACAGCAATGGACATTTTTTGTACCTCCTTACTTATGAAATATTCATTACATTTTTATTTTGCACATATTTTATGAAAAATCAAGGACAATGCTGAGGAGGAATGCCATGATTAAGGAAAAGCAATTTGGTTCGGACGGCGGCGCTTCGACAGGCTCAGCGCAGACGCTGCGTAAGCGGGCGGAGTCGGAGAAGGCATTACAGGAAAAAGCCGCCGGGAGGGCGGAAAACGTGGCGGCGCTGTCCTCTGACGAAGTGCGGCAGATGCTCCACGAGCTGCGGGTGCATCAGATCGAACTGGAGATGCAGAACGAGGAATTGTGCCGGACACAAAAAAAACTGGAAGCGTCACGGGCGCAGTATTTCGACCTGTACGATCTGGCGCCGGTAGGCTATTTCACCGTGAGCGAACAAGGGCTGATCCTGCAGGCCAATCTTACCGCCGCCACCCTGCTGGGCGTGGCCCGCGGCGCACTGGTCAATCACCTTTTGACCCGGTTCATCCTCAAAGAGGATCAGGCCATCTACTACGGGCAGCGCAAGCTGCTCTTGGAAACGGGCGCGCCGCAAGTCTGCGAGTTGCGACTGGTGAAAAAAGACGCCGCCACCTGCTGGGTGCGCATCGATACGACTACAGCGCAAGACATTGACGGTGCGCCCATATGCCGCGCCACGATAATCGACATCACCGAGCGCAAGCAGGCGGAGGAACAACTCCGGGAATCGCTGGAACAAGTGCGCCGGGCCATGCAGACGACAATCCAGGTGCTGGTGATGGCCGTGGAGATTAAAGATCCCTACACGGCGGGACATCAGCGTCGCATGACGGGTCTGGCCCGGACGATGGCCACGGAGATGGGTCTGCCGCCGGAAAAGATCGAAGGGCTCCGCATGGCCGGGATTATCCACGATATCGGCAAGATCACCATGCCCACGGAGATTTTGAGCAAACCGACGAAGCTGTCTTCCATTGAGCTTTCCCTGATCAGAGAACATGTTCAATTAGGCTATAATATTTTGAAAGACGTGGAATCCCCCTGGCCCCTGGCGGAGATTGTCCTTCAGCACTATGAGCGGCTGGACGGTTCCGGTTATCCGCGGGCTCTCAAGGGAGAAGATATCCTCATCGAGGCCCGCATCCTGGCCGTGGCTGATGTCGTGGAGGCCATGGCTTCCCACCGTCCTTATCGCCCGGCCCTGGGCCTTGACGCCGCGCTGGCGGAAATCACAAAGAAAAAAGGAACGCTCTATGATCCGGCGGCTGTGGAGGTTTGCCTGAGTTTATTCCGTGAGAAGGGTTATCAAATTGAAGGGGCATGATTTAAAAGGGCAGACTGAGGCTGGTTCAATGAGAAAAACTGCGGGGCGTCATTCTTTTCGCGTCGTGAACCGGTGATAAACATAGGCCTCGGCGGCATCCGGGTTTACAGTGATGAAGAACTCAAGATAGGAAAACGATTGGAGTTGGAACTCTTCTTGCCGGATAAAACATCGATGGTATGCACGTCAAGGGTGGTGTGGCAAAAACTGCTTCCGGAAGGCGCAGTCGCCAAATATGAAATTGGGCTTGAGTTTTTAGAGATGTCACCAGATGCCTTACGGTGCTTGGCGAAAGTGCTTGATTTTCAAACGCCAGTCGAATGAGCGTGAATATGACGACTTCCTACCTTGCACCATAGGTGTTGACTCGTCGGCGAAAAAATTACGGAGATACGGCTTAATTGGGGACTGCCTGTCAAGTCAAGTGTAGTTCATGACAAAGGGGGTCGACTTTTTCTTTTTAACACGCCCAGCGATTTAAAAAGAGGCTGCACGTCATACAATTCTGATGAGGCCGCCTTCTGATAAACCAGGTAAGGCGCTTGCCCACCTTGTGCCGGATCGGGAAAAATATCGTGAAAGACCAGATAGCCGCCTGGCAGGACGTGTTTTGCCCAGATTTGATAGTCATTCAACACGGATTCATAGGCATGGCTGCCGTCAATAAAGATAAGGCTAAGCTGCGTGTTCCACGCGCGTCCAATGACTTCCGACCGGCCAACGACAGGGACCACGGTATTTCCCAGATCAAAATCATCAATCGTTTTACGAAATAAACGCAGCGTGTCGATTTTTCCCGTTTCTTTATCCAGCAAATCAGAATCGAAATATTCCTGGCCCGGTTGCTGTTCTTCCGATCCTGTGTGGTGGTCAATGGAAAACAAAACAGCGTTGTTTTCCTTGCAGGCCGTGCCCAAAAAGATAGCGGATTTCCCGCAGTAGCTGCCGATTTCCAGACAGGGGGCAAACTTTGAGGCTTCCAGGGCTATCATATAGAGGCGCCTGGCTTCCGCTTCGTCCAGAAAACCTTTAACATTCAGTGCTTTTGCGAAATCAATTTTCAAGACAGGCCTTCCTTTAAACTAGTAGTCGTTTCATAAACTGCCCTCCGATAAATTGCAATCCAAAAAACACCGATAGTTATTATTTAATCCTGCATATTTTCCTTGATATGGCCCATATGTAGTGGTAATATTCACTCCAAACCCCAATATATAGCGTATTAAGGGGCAATCATTTCTTTTAATCATGTCGGGGGAGGGCACGTGAACACAAAGATTAAAAAGAGAGACGGCCGTTTAGTCAAGTTCAATGCGGATAAGATCACCAACGCCATTGCCAAAGCTTGTGCCGCCACGGGTGAATTTGATATGAAGGAGGCGCGCAAGTTGACCATCAAGGTGCTCAATCTTACGGAGCAGCTCTTCAACGGCAAAATTCTCTCGGTTGAAGAAATACAGGATATCGTCGAAGAAGTTCTTCTGCAATCTCCCTATCGCATGACGGCTAAAGCCTATATCATTTATCGCGATCAGCACTCGCGTCTCAGAGATATTACAAATAAAATGGAAGTGGATCTGGTCGATCAGTATTTGAATAAGGCCGACTGGAAGATTAACGAAAACAGTAATATGGATTATTCCTTGCAAGGGTTGAACAATTACATATCTTCCGAAGTCAGTAAGGTTTACTGGCTCAATGAAATTTATACGCCGGAAATCCGTAAGGCGCACACCGAGGGCGATTTTCATATTCACGATTTAAGCTTGTTGTCCGTTTATTGCGTGGGCTGGGATTTATCTGATGTGCTGATGCAAGGATTTCGCGGCGTATCCGGAAAGGTGGAAAGCAAGCCCGCCAAGCATTTGCGGAGCGCTTTGGGGCAGGTGGTTAATTTCTTTTACACGCTCCAGGGCGAAGCGGCCGGTGCGCAGGCGTTTTCCAATTTCGACACGTTGCTTGCGCCCTTTATCCGATATGATGGTTTGACTATCAAGGAAATCAAGCAGGCGCTTCAGGAATTTATCTTTAATATTAATGTGCCTACGCGCGTCGGTTTCCAGACGCCGTTTACCAATGTCACGCTGGATTTGATTGTTCCTAAATACTACAAGGATCAGCATGTGATCATCGGAGGTCAGCCGCAGAAAGAAACCTACGGAGAATTTCAGGAAGAACTTGATCTGTTTAATAAAGCGTTTTTACAGGTCATGGCCGAGGGCGACGCCAAGGGCAGAGTATTTACGTTTCCCATTCCCACTTATAGCATCACAAAAGATTTTGACTGGGACAATCCCAATATGATCGACCTGTGGGAAATGACCGCGAAGTATGGTGTGCCTTATTTTTCCAATTTCATCAACTCCGACATGAATCCCGAAGACGCGCGCAGCATGTGTTGCCGTTTGCGCATCGACAATCGCGAATTGCAGGTGAGAGGCGGCGGGCTTTTCGGCTCCAACCCTCTGACCGGCTCTATCGGCGTCATTACGATCAATATGCCGCGTATTGGATACCGGGCGAAATCAAAAAAGGACTTTATCCAGCAACTGGCTAAACGGATGGACATTGCCAAGGAAAGTCTGGAAACCAAACGGAAAGTCCTGGAGAAATTTACCGACGGCAATCTTTATCCCTACACAAAATACTACTTGCGCAATGTCAAAGAAAGATTCAACGAATATTGGAAAAATCATTTTTCCACCATCGGTCTGGTCGGGATGAATGAAGCCTGCCTGAATCTGCTGGGAACAAACATCGCGTCGACGGAAGGCCAGGACTTCACCAAATTGGTACTGGATTTTATGAGAACCCGTTTGATTGCTTATCAGAAAGAAACGGGCAATAATTACAATTTGGAATCCACACCGGCGGAAGGGACGTCCTATCGTCTGGCGCGTATTGACAAGACCAAGTATCCGGATATTATTTCCGCAAGCGACGGCAAATCCAAAACGGCGGAGCCGTATTATACCAACTCTACGCAGTTGCCGGTGAACTACACCGACGATATATTTGAAGCGCTGGATTTACAGGATGATATTCAAACGCGCTATACCGGCGGCACCGTATTCCACACATTTGCCGGTGAGCGCATCGATGATCCTCAGGCCGTCAAATCCCTGGTGCGTAAAATCTGCTCCAATTATCGTCTGCCTTACATGACCTTTACGCCGACCTTCAGTATTTGTCCGTCACATGGATATATCAAAGGGGAAATGGAAAGCTGTCCGACCTGCCAGGAGGCCTGCGAAGTCTATTCGCGCGTCGTCGGATATCTTCGGCCGGTCAAGCAGTGGAACAAGGGCAAGCAGGAAGAATTTGACTCACGGCAGGTTTACCGGCTTCAGTAAGTGAGACAGGGCAGTTTGTCTCAAATCCCGTCTATCCCGGCGGGACTCAAACGCTCATGGCCATCCAGGGTGGCAAAAAAGGGACACATGAAAATCGGCGGTTTGCAAAAAGTTTCTCTGATTGATTATCCGGGAAAAATCAGCGCCATTATTTTTACACAAAGCTGCAATTTCCGATGTCCCTATTGTCACAATCCGGAACTCGTGGAACAAAAATTGTATCAGCCCTGCCTGCCGGAAAAAGACATTCTGGAATTTCTAACGACGCGCCGGAATAAGCTCGATGCGGTAACCCTTACCGGCGGCGAACCGACACTCCAGGAAGATTTAATTCCTTTTATTCAAAAGATTCGTAAAATGGGCTTTGCGGTCAAGCTCGATTCCAACGGCTCACAGCCGGATGTTCTTGCCTCGATGATCCAAAAAAAGCTTCTTGATTTTATCGCGCTGGATGTGAAAGCGCCGATAGAAAAGTATCAAAGCGTTGTTCAGGCGCCGGTGGCTATTGACGTTATTCGGGAAAGTATCCGGCTTGTCATAAAAGCGAAAATTCAGCATGAATTCCGCACAACCGTTGTGGCTTCCCTGCTGACAGCACAAGATATCTTGGCGATCGTGCGGGAAATTGCCGGAGCGAAACGCTATGCTCTGCAAAAATTTCAGCCGGCCAGGACACTGAATAAAAAATATATTCAGGAAAAGACATACTCGGATGAGGAGTTCTTGAAAATAAAAAAACAACTGGAAAAGAATGTTCCATTGATTATTATCCGTTAATTGCGGGAAGCGAGAAAAAAATAATGCAAGGAGAAATAAATAGTGGTGATTCCATAGACGCAGAGCATTTGAGAAGAACTGGTGTCGCAACAGATGGATATTTGAAAGACTGAAGGCTTAAGTGGCTGAATGATCAAGAACAATTTTTTTCTTGATTTTATGTTTTTGTGTGGTATCTTTCAGGACAAGCGGTGATTTAAAGTAAATTGCTCCGCTCTATAAATGTGCTAAAGCACTGAAACTCAATGAATCATTCAATTGAACCCGTGCTTTGGCGCGGGTTTTTTAATTTTTACATGAAAAACCCGCACAAAAAATTCGATAAGGAGAAAAGTTTATGCAGATTTCGTCGGAAAGTGTCAAAGTGGGTCATCCTGATCTGGTTGCGGATATTATTGCGGCCAATATTATCGCGGCTATCCTCGATGAAGAAAAGAAACAAAAGCTTACGCTGGCCAATATGCCGCATTGCGGCATTGAGGTCTTTTTAGGCAAAGGAATATGCCTGATTGGCGGCGAGGTCCGCACCAGAGTGTATGTCGATATTGATAAAATTGCCAGACAAACCGTAATTGAGCTCGGTTATAATCACGCGGCTGTCGGCTTGAACGGGCATTTAATGGGCGTGCTCAACGCGATTATTCCTCAATCGGAAGATATCAATCAGGGAACCAGCTGCCTTTTAAATAAAGATCGCGAAATCGGAGCGGGCGATCAGGGCATCATGTATGGTTTTGCCTGTGACGAAACGCCGGAACTTCTTCCGCTGCCCTATGTTCTGGTCAATAAAATGATGCGGGCCTTTGAGTATTGTCAGGACCCGATTTTCGCGCCGGATGGGAAAGGGCAGGTATCCGTCGATTATGACACCAAGACGGGAAAACCCCTGCGCCTGGCAAAGGTACTGATGTCCAACTCGATTGATTACCGTTATGTCAAAGGCGATAGGTCGAAGGTGCGAGACCGAGCCAAAAAGATCGCTTTTGATTGTCTTAAAGATTACGTGGATAAGAAGACGGAATTTTTGTTTAACCCGACCGGGGAATGGAATGCCATCAATTCCTGCAGCGCGGCGGATTCCGGTTTGACCGGACGCAAACTGGTTGTGCAGTTTTACGGCGGGTATCCCGGCGCACAGCTGGGCGGCGGCGCGGTCGTCAATAAGACACCGGAGAAAGTTGATTGCTCGGCGGCCTTCGGCGCCCGTTACGTTGCCAAGAACATCGTGGCGGCGGGGCTTGCTTCCAAATGCGCAGTCCAACTGGCTTACGCTATCGGTATTGCCGATCCTTTCTCGATTTATGTCAATACTTTCGGCACAGGAAAAATGTCGGATGAGAAGCTGGAGAAAATTATCGAAACGCATTTTGATTTGACGCCGGAAGGCATGATCGAAAAATTTGCTCTGCTGGACGGGAATATTTATCGTAAAATTCCCCGGACGCTCTTTATGGATGATTACCGCTGGGAAAAAACAGATAAAGTGAAAGATCTGCAAAAATCGGCTAAATAGCTTACAAAACAAACAGGAGAAGATTGTGATTTCAAGATATTCAAGAGAGAGGATGACGGCGATCTGGAGCCAGGAAAATAAGTATCAAAAATGGCTGGATGTCGAAATAGCGGCATGTGAGGCGATGGTTAAGCTGGACAAGGTTCCGGCTGCGGCTGTCGAGACCATTAAAACGAAAGCGGTCATCAACGTCGCCCGGATTGATGAAATTGAAAAAATCACCAAGCACGATGTCATTGCTTTTGTGACATCTCTCACGGAAAAAATTGGGGAGGACGGCCGTTTTATTCATATGGGACTTACATCATCCGATGTGCTGGATACGGCGCTGGCCATGCAGTTAAAAGAAGCCGCCGAAATCCTCCTTGATGATCTTGATCAGCTTCTGGTTGTTTTGAAAAAAAGATCCTTCGAGCATAAAAATACTCTGATGATCGGCCGATCACATGGTATCCATGCCGAGCCGATTACGTTTGGTCTGAAGATGGCGCTTTGGTATCAGGAAATGCAGCGCAACCGCGAGCGTCTTGTTCGGGCCAAAGAAACGGTAAGCTACGGAAAAATTTCCGGCGCAGTGGGCACCTTTTCTTTTATCGAGCCCTTTATCGAGGAGTATGTTTGTGAAAAACTTGGCCTAAAACCCGCGCCTGTATCATCGCAGATTATTCAGCGCGACCGGCATGCGGAGTTCTTTACCACCCTGGCAATCATCGCATCGTCGCTGGATAAGTTTGCGCAGGAAATTCGTTTGCTGCAAAGAACCGAAGTCCGGGAAGTGGAGGAGTATTTCTCGCCGGGTCAGAAAGGGTCCTCGGCCATGCCGCATAAGCGCAATCCCGTACTTTCGGAAAACATTTCCGGCTTAGCCAGACTGGTGCGTTCTTACGCTGTCGCCGCGCTGGAAGATGTCGCCCTGTGGCACGAACGCGATATCAGCCACTCCTCCGTGGAGCGGGTGATCGGGCCGGATGCCACGATTGTTCTGGATTTTATCCTGGGACGGTTTACCGGTATGATGGAGAAATTGGTCGTTTATCCCGAGCGCATGACGGCCAATTTGAATATGACGCACGGCGTGATATTCTCGCAAATGGTGTTGCTCATGCTCATTGAAAAGGGGACAACACGCGAAGACGCGTATGCCATTGTTCAAAAAAACGCGATGAAGTCATGGGAAGAGGGCATAGCCTTCCGGACGCTCCTGGAGCAGGATGAAGCCGTTCAAAAGTTTCTGAACGCCAGAGACTTGGATGGCATTTTCAACGTCAATAACTTCCTTAAGAATCTGGATTTTATCTTCAACCGGGTTTTCGGAATTTAGAAAAACGGTTGAGTCAAAAACTCGACCGAACGGATCGTAAAGTGAAGGGTATAGACCACAAATCTTCTTTGGGGTCTATACCCTTTGGTTATTTTACCAGGATCGTGTCTTTCAGGAATGAATCGATAGTTTCGGGATAGTCCATGGTGTAGTGCAGGCCGCGGCTTTCTTTTCTGGCACGGGCGCTCTGCACGATCAGCTTGGCCACCGTGGTAATGTTGCGCAGCTCGATGAGGTCTTTGGTGACTTTGTAGTTCCAGTAGTATTCGTGGATTTCGCGTTGAATCATATCAATTCTCCGCTCAGCTCGCTCCAATCGTTTGTCCGACCGGACAATGCCCACGTAATTCCACATGCACCTGCGGATTTCATCCCAGTTGTTGGTGACAACGACCGTGTCGTTGCTTTCCGAGGTATTGACGGTATCCCAAGGACGGATCGGCGTCGTACTCATTATGGTTTGCTTGAAGGACTTGGCAATTTTCGTATAAACCCGGTGGGAGTAAACCAGCGCCTCCAGGAGAGAATTGCTGGCCAGGCGGTTGGCGCCGTGCAGGCCGGTGCAGGAGACTTCGCCGCAGGCAAAAAGATTATCAATGGATGTTTTGCCATAGTGATCCACGGCAACGCCACCACAAATATAATGAGCCGCCGGAGCGATGGGAATTGGTTGCACGGCCATGTCAATGCCGTATTCCAGGCACTTATGATAAATATTCGGAAAACGGTCGATCAGGAAATTCCGGTCGTGGTGTGTAATATCCAATAAAACATATTCATCGCCGGATTGTTTGATTTCCGTATCGATGGCTTTGGCCACAACGTCACGCGGCGCAAGACTTTTCATGGGGTGATATTTCTCCATGAAGGTCTCGCCGTTTCTTAACTTGAGAATTCCACCCTCGCCGCGCACGGCTTCGCTGATCAGGAACGCCTTTGCTTCCGGATGAAACAGGCAGGTGGGATGAAACTGGATAAACTCCATATTGGCGATTTGCGCTCCCGCACGATAAGCCATAGCGATGCCGTCGCCTGTAGCGATGTCGGGATTGGTGGTAATCAGATACACTTTGCCCGCGCCACCGGTGGACAGGATGGTATATTTGGCGCGGTACGTCTGGATTTCGCCGTTATGAACGTCGAGAACGTAGGCGCCCAGGCAATTAATCGTATGGCCTTTGGCATCCTTTTGGATGATGAGATCAACGCCGATATGATTTTCATAGATTTGAACATTTGTAAGAGCGGCAACTTTTTCGTGAAGCGCCCGTTCGATTTCACGGCCGGTCAGATCTTTGGCGTGCAGGACGCGCCGGCGATGGTGGCCTCCTTCCTGCCCTAAATCATAAAGATGAGGCGGCACTTCTGATTTTGTGAAATTGACACCCCAATCAACCAATTCCTGAATCCGGGGAGGCGCCTCCCGGACCACAAACTCGACAACGTCCTGATTGCAGAGCCCGGCGCCGCAGTCCAGTGTATCGCTGATGTGTTCTTCAAAGCTGTCTGTTTTGTCCGTTACGGCGGCAATACCGCCTTGGGCGTAATTGGTATTGGATTCCGATTTTTCTTTTTTCGTGACAATGGCTACCGAGCCTAGCCCAGCAACTTTGATGGCCAGACTTAAACCTGCAATTCCGCTGCCAATAATCAAAAAATCTGTTTTAATTTCCATGAGAATGATCCTGATCGATAAATGCCGGTAAAAAGTTTGTTTACAAATACCGGCGGCTTTTATATAAGCCTTTTAGATTATTTGTAAAGAAAATTATCAAAGAAGGATTTAAATTTGTTGGTCTTAGGAATCGAATCATCGTGCGATGAAACGGCGGCGGCGGTTGTTCAAGATGGGAAATTACTCTCCAATGTCATTGCCTCGCAAATTAAGGATCACAGCGCCTACGGAGGCGTGGTGCCGGAAATAGCATCCCGCAAACATATTGAAGCCATTTCTCCCGTGATTGCGCAGGCGATGACGGATGCGGGCCTGACCTTGAGAAACATGGAAGGCATTTCCGTGACACGCGGGCCGGGTCTGGTCGGTTCACTGCTCGTCGGGTTATCCACCGCCAAGGCGCTGGCCTATGGTTTAAATATTCCCTTTGTCGGCGTCAATCATCTGGAGGGCCATATCATGGCTTCATTTCTAGCTGAGAAAAAGCCGCAATTCCCCTTTGCCGCGCTCGTCGTTTCCGGTGGTCACACCAATGTGTATCTGGTCAAGGATTACCACGAGTTTCAGCTGCTGGGCCAGACACGTGACGATGCCGCTGGCGAAGCCTTTGATAAGGCAGCCAAGCTGCTCGATCTGGGCTACCCGGGAGGGGTGGTGATCGATAAAATGGCAAAAGAGGGCAACCCCAGGGCATTTGACTTTCCACGGGCTATGAAGGATTCGCCTGATTTCAGCTTCAGCGGTTTGAAAACATCACTCTTAACCATGTTCAAAAAGCGGGGAGGGCATATTGGCGGGGAAGAATTACCGGATGTTGTGGCCAGTTATCAGGAAGCCATCATCGATGTGCTGGTCGATAAAACGCTCAAAGCGGCCGGCGAGAATAATATCACGCAGGTTGTTGTTTGCGGCGGCGTCGCTGCCAACAGCCGATTGCGAATGAGATTTGCCGAAGCCACGGCCAGGGTCGGTATGGAATTATTTATTCCGCCGATGGTTTTATGTACGGACAACGCGGCCATGATCGCGGCGCTGGGAGAGATTATGCTGAAAAACGGACGCTCGGATTTGCTGAATTTAAATGCCGTATCACGCTGGCCCTTAGTTTCTCCTTCTTCGTCGGGAGAGGCGAAGACCGGCGTATGCCGGTGTTAGGGTGAGGGACATGACCACACCCAGAGATATTCTGAATCAATATGGCATCAAACCAAGAAAAAAGTTAGGCCAGTCCTTTCTGGTTGACGTCAATACGATTAATAAAATTGCCGCCTCGGCGCGTATTTCTTCTGACGATGTTGTGATCGAAATAGGCGCGGGGATCGGTGTCCTGACCAGGGAGATTGCACAAATCGCCAGGCAAGTCATTGCCGTGGAAATTGATCCGTACCTGGTGAACGTTCTCCGAGACCAGTTGGCCGGATGCGCAAACGTTGAGATTTATTCCGGCGATATTCTAAAATTTGATTTCTCTTCAATATCAAGCAAATATAATGCTAAAACTAATGTAATAGGTAATGTACCTTATAATATTTCCAGTCCCGTAATCTTTCATTTATTGTCTGCACGATCACACATCAGTTGTTTTACTCTAATGCTGCAAAAAGAGGTTGTGCAGCGATTGGTGTCTTTACCGGATAATAAAAATTATGGTGTGCCGTCTGTTTTGCTGCAGATGTATGCCGAAGTTGAAAGACTCTTTGATGTGCCTGCAACCTGCTTCCATCCCCGTCCGAAAGTGGAATCTTCAATTATTCAGGGAACCTTTTTGGAAAAATCCCAAGTTGAGTTAATAGATGAGATGTTTTTCAGCCGGATCGTAAAAGCCGCTTTTGCACAGCGCCGTAAGATGCTGATTAATAATTTGAAAAACGCTAAAATTCTGGAAGAATTTTCTGATACTGAGTTAAAAGAAGCGCTCGATGCCGCAGGCATTGACGGCAAAAGAAGAGGTGAAACTCTGTCTCTTTACGAGTTCGGAAATTTAAGCAATATCCTGAAACAGAAGCGACAAAGTAGTTAATAATCCGATTCCGACCCGTGTGCAAATTCCTTCTAAAACCGTTTTCTCATAACCGTAAAAAAATTGTAACAATATGATATAATTTATTAAAAAAATAGTTTCATGAAATATGAAATATTATTCATGAAATATATTGACAAATTATTTTCGTTTGATTAATATCACAATTGTGATGATCAAGTTAAGCAGAGAACGACTGAGCAATCAGGTTTATACGATCCTCAAGGGAATGATAGCTGATTATCGTTTCAACCCGGGAATGCGCATCAATGTTGAGCAGATCGCAAAAGAAGTTGGGGCAAGCAGAACCCCGGTATGGGAGGCCGTTCATCGCCTCATTCAGGAAGGTCTTCTGGAGAACATTCCTAACCGTGGTGTCTTCATGTCCGCACTGACTCCCAAGCAGGCCATCGAACTCTATACCGTCAGAGAATCTCTGGAGAGCCTCGCGGCTCGCCTGGCGATTCCGAATGTCGATGAGAAAACCATTAAGAAAATGACTAAATGCCTGGATGAACAATACAGGGTTGTTCAGAAAGAGGATTTAGTCAGTTACTCCAGGCTGGATTATGATTTCCACGCGATGGTCTATGAGGCAAGCGGTAATCGAACCTTGCAGGAAATGCTCGAAACAATTAAAAACAAAATGCGACCCATTGCCATGCATATTAATCCCATCCTTTCCAGTTTGTATCATGATCATGTTGAGATTCTGGAAGCATTCCAAGAGAAAAACCCTGACAAAGCAGAAGCCGCATTTCGAAAACACAATTTTCAAATGATCGCTCAGATTAAAAGCAGTATGGAGGCAGACGAATGGAAGGAGGTGCCAAGAAATGACACTAACGCGTTATAGGAACGAACTTTACAATAACTTAAAGGAGGTATGCCATGTATAAAAAAGTTACACTGCTCTCAGTAGGCCTGGTTGTCTTTACTTTATTGACAGGTCTTCTATTTACAACAGGGGCGCAAGCAGCGCCGCCGGACAAGGTAAAGATGGGGCTCATGTTCGGATTGACCGGAGCCGCATCTCCTATCGGACCGTTACAACTGGATGGCGCAAAATTGGCGATCAAGGAAATCAATGCCGCAGGCGGCGTTAAATTCGGCGCCAAAAGAGTTCCCATCGAAAGCTTTGTAAAGGACGATGAATCCAAACCGGATATTGCTATTCGAAGATTCCGGGAAATGGTGGACGAAAACAAGGTCGATGTGATCGTCGGCCAGACATTCGCTCCCATTTCGGCAGCACTCAATAAAGAGGTTAAGAAAAACCCCGTTGCTTATTTTCCGGTC
This sequence comes from Smithellaceae bacterium, assembly GCA_030690945.1. Classification (GTDB taxonomy): domain Bacteria; phylum Desulfobacterota; class Syntrophia; order Syntrophales; family Smithellaceae; genus UBA8904. Next base: position 87,519 of record JAUYFM010000015.1, read on the forward strand.
AATGTTGTTGCCGTCAATATGTTCGAGAAGAACGAAATGGCTGAGACCACCTTCTCCATACATGGATGCGCTTACTCCATCGGTTATGCCGGGGCTTCTTACATTGTGGATAAGCTAGGTTATAAAAAGATTGTCTTCTTCGGGCCTGCTTATGCCTTCGGGCGTGATCAGTGGGCGGGCGCCAAAGCCGCCTTTGAAAAAAGAGGCATTAAGGTTGAATATGTGGAATCGCCGGTTGGAACAAGCGACTACACGTCATATCTCACAAAAATCAAAGAGCAAAAACCGGAGATCGTCATGCTGGCGCACTGGGGTGTTGATGCTATTAACGTGTTAAAGCAGACTTATGAGACAGGCTTAAAAAAGACTTCGAAGATTTGGTTTGACTGGATGACAAACGCCTTTGGAAGTGGTGTGCCGCCGGAAGCCCTGGAAGGCGTTTACTCGCTGATGTCATGGTACTACGATATGAAAGGTTTCCAGGACGCTGAAATTGTAAAGGCCTCTGATGCCTTTGCCAAGAAATTCCAGCAGGAATATAAATATCCGCCTGATCCCTATTCTGCAATGGCCTATGAAGGCGTTATGGAAGCGGTTCGAGCGATGGAACTGGCACAGTCTGTCGATGGAAAGGCAATGGCCAAGGCCTTGATGGCCAACCCCAAATTTAACTCGATGAAGGGCCAGGGCGTCTGGAGGGCTGACCATCAGCCTGTCTTCAAATACGGGGCTTATGTGGTTATCGGTAAAGGCGCCAGCGAACGAAAAGACAAAAAGTGGGATCTGGTAAAGATCATCGGTGCATACTCTGGTGAAGACTATCTTCCACCATTGTCAACGCTGGGATATTAGGAGTAATCAACCACCTCGCAGCAAGCTGCGGAGAATTGACGCTCGTCCCGCAACAGCGGGATTAAAAAAGAGGGGCGGGAATCCCGCCCCTCAAAAATGTGGTGAGCTATGACGACAGAACAACCGATAATTGAAACGAAAGAGGCTACGATACAGTTCAATGATCTTATCGCTGTCGATGGGGTCAATTTTACCATGAAAGAAGGCGAAGCCATCGGGGTTATCGGGCCCAATGGCGCAGGAAAAACAAGCTTTTTTAACCTTCTCACAGGCCTCTTCTTCCCTACGGGAGGGAAGATATTCTTCTCCGGCAAAGATATCACCACCGTCCCACCCCACAAAAGGGTCGCGATGGGGATTGTCAGGACGTTCCAGCTTGTTTCTGTCTTTGATTCACTCCCGGTCGTGGATAATCTTATTTTATCGACCAACAGAATCAGCCCTGATCATGAATCCAGGGGAGCATTTTTCTTTGGTGATGCCCATCGGCAAAATAAGGTAGAGCAATGCATGGATGCCCTGAAACTCATGGGGATAGAAAACAAGGCGCATCTGATGACTTCCGAGCTCTCCTATGGCGATAAACGCAAGCTGGAATTGGCGGTTGCTCTCTCTTTAAATCCTAAAATACTTCTCCTGGACGAACCATTTGCAGGACTCAGCGATATGGAAATCGGCGAGGTTTCTCAAATCATCCGGGAAGTGAAAAAGAAGTTCTCCTTTGTGATCATCGAACATAAAATATCCCATATCATTGACCTCGTCCAGAGGTTATGCGTCATGCATGAGGGAAAGCTCATTGCCGAAGGGCCGCCGGCCGAGGTGTTGTGCAATGCTATCGTGCGTGAAGTTTATTGGGGAAAAGAGGAGGGATTGACATGCTCCGTGTAAAGAATATCGATGCCTCCTACGGTCATGCCAAAGTGCTCCACGCCATATCGCTTGAAGTCAATTCCGGTGAAATGGTTTTTATCGCCGGAAGAAACGGGGCAGGCAAGACAACCCTTCTGAAATCGATTGCCGGTTTTCTCACGCCATCAACGGGGTCTATAACATTCGACGATAGCAGCATCATGGGTCTGCCGGCCGAAAAAATCGCCTTATCCGGGATACGTTATGTCTTCCAGGATAAACGGGTGTTTTCACAATTGAGCGTGAAAGAAAACCTTGAACTTGCCGCTTATCCGGTCAAAGTCAGCACAGCGGATGCCATTCAAAAGGTGGTCAGCATCTATCCGAAAATAGAAAAATTTCTTAACTTGCGGGCAGGGAGCTTAAGTGGCGGTCAGCGGCAAATATTACTGATCGGTCGGGCGCTGATCGGCAATCCGAAATTACTCCTCATCGATGAACCGACAGAAGGGCTTGCAGCCGGGACTATTAACGATATTTTAAATGTTCTGGCCACCATGAAAGGAAAGGTGTCCATGCTCATTGTGGAGCAGAATCTCTCCGTTGTTGGAATGCTTGCCGACAAAGTTTACATGATGAAGGAAGGAAAAATCGTCCAGGAAATCACTGAGAAATCAGAGATGACTAACAAAGCAAAATTGGAACAATGTTTGTAGAAACAGGTGATGGAAATAGAGGCAAGTCGACGTTAAAAGGCGAAACACAAAATTAATAGACAATAAAAAGGAGCATGATTATGCAAGGAAAGAAAAAGGCACAAAAGATTGAAGCAGCTAAAACTGCAATTGTATTGATTGAGCCGCAGTACGATTTTCTCAAACCGGGTGGCTCCATGTATCAGCATATCGAGGAACAACTGGCAAAAAGAAATGTCATTCCCAATCTTGTAGATTTCATCGGGAAGGCGAGAAAAAAAGTTAAAAAAATCATCTACGTCCCCTTTGAGGAATTTGAACCGGGGTTTCCTGAAATCGATAAAAACGGCCCGGGAATGGGCGGTCTCAGGGGGCTGGAAATTGATATGCCTACAGGATGGAAGATTGATGGGAAGCCTGTCGCCGGTGCATGGGTAAAGGGCACCCCGGGACCGGAAATTATACCCGAACTGACCCCGAAAAAAGGGGACATCGTCATTAGAGGGAAAAAGACCCTTGATGCCTTCTGGTCTACTGCCCTCGACTACACCCTGCGCGTCAATATGATTGAATGGCTGGTCGTTGTGGGATTTCATACCAACTGGTGTGTAGAATCAACAGCAAGATCCGGATACGATAAGGGTTACAGAGTCGTTGTAATCGGTGACTGCACAGGTACGGATACTGACGAAGAACAGAATTATGTCGAGAAGTTTATTTTCCCGAAGATAGGCTCCGTGATGAATTATAAAGAATTTTTGAAAAGCCTTGTCTAAATAACCCCTTTCCCCTCCTTTGCTTTCTCCCCCTGCTGCTTGGGGGGAGAAAGTTTCGGAGAGGTGTTAAAAAGAAATGGCAGGGAAAAACCCGCGTGCAGTTTTGAGGAATACTTACATTGAATACAGATAAAATAAATATGGACATATTCAAAACAGGTGCTGGAAGAAACCTTCTCGATCTGGCCATCATTGCCGCTGGTTTTTTAGTGCTTCTTCCGGTGCTGGGAATAAACCGCACGACCGACTTTATTATCTTCTGTGTCTTCGTTCTCGGATTCAATCTCCTCTATGGATTTATGGGAAGGCTCTCCTTCGGTCATATGCTCTATCTCGGAACAGGTGCGTATGCCGTCACCCTTTTTTCTGAACATGTTTCACAGAATCCACTACTCGCCATCATGGCAGGGATAGCTGCAGGCGCACTCATCGGGGTTATCATCGGGCCGATTATTGTCAGGACAACCGGCGCCTGTTTCGCACTGATCAATCTTGCCTTCGATCAAGTCGGCTATTTCCTTGTCCTTGTCGCCTTTTCCAAATATACTGGCGGCGAAGACGGTATGTCGGTATATTTTTCAAAGATGGGTGTAATCGACTTCGGGCAAAAACCGATTATGTTTGGTTTTGCTTTGCTCTGCCTGATTCTTACCTATTACTTGCTTAAGAAATTCACGACCTCGCCATACGGGATTCTCATCAAAAGTATCAAGGAAAACGAAACAAGGGTAAAGTTCCTCGGGTACAACACCTTCATCTACAAATGGATAACATTTATCATTTCGACATCCGTCGCAGCGTTTGCGGGGGCGCTCTCGATTCTTAACTACGGGTATGTAACCCCCAGCTTTATCGACCCTTCACGAGCGGTTGAAGTGATCTTTGCCGCATTGATAGGGGGGTCCGGCAGTCTTTACGGCGCTATCATCGGCGGTGTTATTTATATGGCTATCAGCAATTATCTCGCTTCCTATATATCGCGGTGGGAAATGTTTCTCGGCATAGCGCTCCTGATCTGTGTATTCCGTTTCCGCAGCGGCATCTGGGGATTCGTGGCCGGTAAATTGAAAATACGAGAGGCGGCATAAAAGAGAGGTTATCATGATCAACACCATTGCATATGGATTAACCATCGGTGGAATTTTATATATCATCAGTATAGGACTTTCCCTCACCTTCGGCACCATGAGGATTGTTAATTTTGCCCATGGCCTGATCTACACAATCGGCGCCTATTTTTTGATCACACTTCTGCCCATTGCCAGAGATAATTTCATCCTGGGAGCCGTTCTGGCCGTCCTGGCCGTTGTGCCCATCAGTTATATTATTGAAAGATTTGTGGTGCGAAAACTGTATGGCGTGTCGATCGATTATGCTATCATTGCCACCTATGCCGTCGTGCTCATCGGCGTTGATCTCATTAAATGGATCTGGGGCGCCTCCCCGATTCCCCTGTCCGATCCGGTCGGGATCGATGTTGCTTTTCTGGGTATCACGCTTCCCCTGTACCGTCTGATCATTATACTGCTTGCGGTTGTTATCTTTATCGGCTTATCCATATTCTTCAAAAAAACCATGGTGGGGAAAATTGTCACGGCAGCCCTTGAAGATAAAGATGCCGTGAGGAGTCTGGGAATTAATGTTGATAAATACTTCGCCTATATCTTTGTCATGGGAAGCAGCCTCGCTGCCCTGGGAGGGGTATTATACGCACCCATTACCTCTGTTCACCCCTATATGGGATCGATGGTTCTTCTCTTGAGTTTTGCCGTTGTGCTTGTGGGAGGACTCGGCAATATAAAAGGTACTTTCGTTGCGGCCTTTGCTCTTGGCATGGTCATGTCCGTCACGGGAAGGCTCTGGGGACCTGCTGCGGAGACGATGGTCTTCGTGGTCATGGGCATTGTGTTGATCTTCAAACCGATTGAAGTGTAATCTGATACACAGCAAATCCGGAGAAACGTAAAAAATGAAAAACGATTTGTCCCGGAAAACAGCTGTCGATATTTTCAACGCGGCACTACAGGCCGTTAATCCCTCCAAATTAGTTCAAGGCTATTGTGATTCCATAGCAGCGGCCTATTCCAAAGAACATTGCAATAAACTCTATCTGGTCAGCTTCGGTAAAGCCGCCTTTGCCATGACCGAGGCGCTTGTCGCAAATCGTGTCCGCGATATAATCACGCAAGGGATCGTCATCACGAAGTACGGCCACGCACAAGGTACACTAACCAACAACATCGAAATATTCGAAGCAGGTCATCCGGTTCCCGATGAAAGGGGCGTTGCCGCAACAAAGCAGGTCATCGATCTGCTTAAAAACACAGATCGTCAAACCCTTGTGCTTTGTCTCATATCCGGCGGCGGCTCTGCCCTTCTGGCAGCCCCCTGTAACGGCATAACCCTTCGTGAAAAACAGCAAGTCACAGAATTGCTGCTTAAAGCCGGGGCAAATATCAACGAGCTTAATACGGTGAGAAAACACATTTCCGCCATTAAAGGCGGGAGGCTTGCAGAAATTGCGCATCCCTCAAAACTCATATCCCTCATCTTATCAGACGTCATTGGAGATCCGCTGGACGTGATCGCATCAGGGCCGACATCGCCTGACGAAACCACCTATGGGGATGCAATAGATGTTGTGGAGAAGTATGACCTGAGAGATAAGATTCCGGCTCAGATATTGAGCATATTAAGAAAAGGCTCTGAAGGCAATGCAAAGGAAACGCCGAAAAGGGGAGATCCGGTATTTGAAAGGGTAGAAAATATCATTATTGGCAGCAATAAAATAGCAACAGGGGTCTCAGCCAGGAAGGCTATAGAATCAGGTTTTGAGACAACCGTCCTATCATCTGAAATCCAGGGCGAAGCCCGGGATGCAGCAAGATGGCTTGCGCTGAAAGCAATAGAAATCAAGAGGCAGAAGGCGGAAGATAAAAAAATCTGCTTGATTTCAGGGGGCGAGACAACGGTGCGGGTGCAAGGAAAGGGTATGGGGGGGAGAAACACGGAACTTGCCCTTGCCTTTGCCAGGGAGATTGCAGGCCTTGATGGAATAACCCTTCTTTCAGCGGGCACCGACGGCACAGACGGACCCACCGATGCGGCAGGGGCAATTGTTGATGGACAGACAGTCCCAAAGGCAACTCTAAAAGACCTCGATCCGGAAGTTTATTTAAACCATAACGATTCATATACGTTTTTCAAAAAAACTGGCGAACTTCTGATCACGGGCTCAACGGGAACAAATGTAATGGATATTCAGATTGTCCTAGTAATATAAGCACAGCAGGTCAATTAGCTATTTAATATTTATCGTTTTCTCACTTAAATAAAAAAAATACTTGACAGGTCTCTCGGTCATCACTTATAACGCGCGTTATTAATAACAATCGTTCTAAATAACGCGCGTTATAAGTGACAGAGGTTAAACATGTCTGCAGATACTAAGATTTCACGAGCGGATATCATTGATGCCGCTTTCGAGATCGTTCGCAAGGGCGGCTGGGAGCAACTGTCCGCGCGATCCATTGCCAAAAAGCTTAAATCGTCCACAATGCCCATTTATTCCCAATTCAAAACGATGGAGATGCTCGAAGATGAGGTCGTAAAAAAAGCCGTGGCGTTACAGGCCGAATATTCATCGGCGCCACTTACGAATGTTTCAGCGCTGAATAATGGGATCGGCTATGTATTGTTCGCGTGGGAAGAACCACACCTTTTTGCAGCCATCAATGATGAGAAACATGTCTCCATGCAGATTCCGTACGGTGCTCTGCTCTTCGAGGCCCAGGTAGAAGAGTTGACCCGAAATCAAAAGTTAGCAGGCTTATCGCGCGACCAACTGCGCTATTTTCACTTCTTAACGTGGATGTTTGTTCGGGGTATTGCCACACTGAAGCCTTGGATTGAACAAACTCAGAGCAATGTTGATAAGGAGTGGCTAACCCAATTAATCCGCGACGGGTCAAGAATATTGACCTACGGCTTTATTGAGAACCAAGCCCGCTCTGCTGAGAAAAAAGAGAGTTATTTTGATTTTTTCAAGAATGTAACACAATATAATAACCAACAAGGAGAACAATGATGAGTAAAAAAGATGTCGTATTTATTGACGGTGCACGGACAGCATTTGGTACATTTGGAAAGACTTTGCGGAATTTCACTATAGAACAGATCGGTGGACTTGCACTGAAAGGCCTGGTCGAAAAAACAAAAATTTTGGAAAAGGGCGGTGTTGTGGATGCCGTTTATGCGGGATCGGCCGGCAGCGGCCATTCAGCCCTGAACCTGGCGCGCTGGGTGACCCTGGCCAGTGGTCTTCCGGAGAGCACGTCAGCTTCTTATATTGAAATGCAGTGCGGATCGGCCATCGATTGCATCAACCATGCAGCCTATAGAATCCTTGCCGGCCATGCCGATATCATGATTGCCGGTGGCATGGAGTCCTACAGTCAGATGACCTGCAAGTTTTCCATGTCCACGGAACCCTTCAAGATGATTCCCCCGATGCCGATTATGCCGTCTCTTTCTCCCACCTTTGATCCGGCGACCATGAATATGGGATTGACGGCGGAGGCCCTGCAGAAGATGTACAATATTTCACGTCAGGCTCAGGATGAATTTGGCCTGAAGAGCCAGGTCCTGGCGAAGAAAGCCATCGACGCCGGTTATTTCGTAGACGAGATCATTCCCGTCATGGTTCCCCAGGGCAAGAAACTGCCGCCCCTGGAGTTTAAGGTGGATGAGCATCCCCGGATGACCTCTATGGAAGCCTTGTCGGCCCTGCCTCCTGCATTTATTAAAGACGGAACGGTCACCGCCGGAAATTCCTCCGGTCGCAATGACGGTGGCGCCTTTGTTCTGATGATGACCCGGGAAAAGGCAGAGCAACTGGGATACAAACCTATGGCTAAATGGATTGCCGGCGGTGATTATGGTGTTGATCCTAAAATCATGGGCATCGGCCCCGCTTATGCCGTTCCGTTGGCTCTGAAACGGGCCGATCTGAAACTCTCCGATATGGGTGTTTTGGAATGCAATGAGGCCTTTGCCGTGCAGAATCTGGCCGTTGCCGCAGAACTTGAGAAACAGACAGGCGAAAAGATCAATATGGATAACTGGAATCCCAATGGCGGCGCTATTGCCTTCGGACATCCCAACGGCGCCTCCGGTGCGCGTATTTGTATGTTTACCATGAAGGAATTGATCCGCAGAGGCGGCAAGTATGGCTGCTTCAGTTCCTGCTGCGGCGGTGGTCTGGGTGTGGCAACGATAATTGAAAACTTGCAGCGCTAAAAGCTTCCTGTTAGAGAGAGGTCCTGTAGCTCAGGTTAACGAAAATGTTTGAGGAAACAAGCCGGTCAAGCCGAAAAGTTGCCGGGTGTTAAAATTTATAAAGTATAAGTTAAAATTTATTTTAGGAGAGTTATTCATGAGATTGAAAGATAAAGTTGCAATAGTGACCGGATCAGGACGCGGTATCGGCGAGGGCATCGTTTTACGGTTTGCCGAAGAGGGTGCCAAAATTATTGTTAATGATGTTAACGAGTTAGATGCAAAAAATGTGGTGGATAAAATCAAGGCCAGCGGTGGACAGGCTGTTGCTGTTATCGGGAGTGTGGCCGATCGATCGGTTGTCCAGAAGATGGTGGATACGGCGGTTAAAGAATTCGGCACGCTGGATATTATCATTAACAATGCCGGTATCACTCGCGACGTCATTCTGCATAAGATGACGGACGAGCAGTGGGATTCGGTCATCGCCGTTAACTTGACCGGCGTGTTTTACGGCATTCAGTGTGCAGCGCGGGTCATGCGGGAAAAAGGCTATGGAAAGATCATTAATGTCTCTTCAACCAGCGCTCTGGGGAATGCCGGCCAGCTCAACTATTCCGCTACGAAAGCAGGGGTGATCGGTATGACGAAGACCGCCGCGAAGGAACTGGGGCCCAAGAACGTCAACGTCAACGCGATAGCTCCGGGAATGATCTGGACAGACATGATGAAGAATATGCCGCCGGAACAAATTAAGCAAATGGATGCCATGCTGCCCTTTATCGTTCCCCTGAACCGTAAAGGCTCTCCGCAGGACATTGCTAATCTGGCATTATTCCTGGCATCTGACGAGAGTTCATTTATCACGGGACAGATTATCTTCTGCGATGGCGGCATGAAAATGTAAAAAACCGCTTTGATTATTTCATCCCCTCTATGGCGAAGTGCCGTAGAGGCACAAAATTATGTGGCTGTCTTGTTGCATTCGGCAATGGGAGTGGTCCCGAACTTTAACAAGAAAGGATATTAATATGGATCCAACAACATCAATGTACGTGGCCCAGGGGATACACGGGATAGCCTATGGCATGGTGCTATTTCTCATCGCCTCGGGGTTGACCATCATCTTCGGGATGATGGGTATTTTGAACCTGGCTCATGCCGCCATCTTTATGTTGTCAGGTTATTTTTGCTACCAGATCATAGCCATGACGGGGAGTTTTTGGTTGGGATTGGTTTTGGCGCCCATCGGTACGGGCATCTTCGGTATTTTTCTGGAGAGAGTCTTTATGCGCAGTATCCGCGCCTCCGGCCATCTGGGTGAATTGATCCTGACGCTCGGTCTCAGTATGGTGATTCTGGGACTCGTCAAGGTTTTTTGGGGTACGCAGAGTCTTCCAATGCAGGTTCCCGAAATTATTCAGGGAATGGTGAACTTGGGTGGGCTGGAGTATCCGATCTATCGTTTATTTATCATCGGAATGTCCCTGGTGGTTTTGGTTTTAATGGTCCTGCTGCTTTACAAGACCAGGTTAGGCAAGATTGTCCGGGCGGCCGTTTCCGACAGGGACATGGTGAACGCTCTGGGGATCAATATTCCCGTGGTGTTTATGCTTGTTTTCGGCGTCGGCTGCTGGCTGGCAGGGATCGCCGGTGTGGCGATTGCGCCGATTCTGACCGTCTTCCCGGGTTTGGCCGATCAGGTGGGAATGGATGCCTTCATTGTTGTCGTGACCGGTGGATTCGGGAGTCTCGCGGGGGCTTTTGTTGTTTCCATTATTTTTGGCCTCCTCAGTTCTTACGGTATTCAGTTTCTATCCCAGTTGGCGCCGGTTCTGATGGTCATTTTCATGGCCATTGTCCTGGCGATTAGACCCAACGGATTATTTGGAGTGAAAGAATGATGAAAAAAACAATTAAACCAATTTTGTGGTTAGCGCTTCTGGTTATCCTTATCTTCTTTCCGAAATTGTTTGGCGTTTACTATACAAATGTTTTTGTGACATTTGCCATCTTCGCTACTTATGCCGTAGCGGTGAATGTGCTCCTGGGTTACACGGGACTTCTGAGTTTCGGCCACGCCATGTTTTTCGGCGCCGGCGGTTATGGGACAGCCCTGGCTTTGAAGCACATTGACGGCCTTGCGCTTATGCCGGCCATTGGCATCGGTTTTCTCGCAGCGATGCTTTTAGCTTTGGTGCTGGCTCCTTTAGTGACCCGGGTGAGCGGCACGGCTTTCGCGATGATTCATTTGGCCTTCGGACAATTATTCTATATTCTGGCACTGAAGCTCCGGCATATTACGGGCGGCGAGGACGGCATCGGGAACTTTCCTATTCCGGCATTCACCATTCCCGGACTGATATCGATTCCCTTGAAGGGAGACCCGGTAAATTTTTACTACCTGGCCATTGTGATCATGGGCTTGAGCCTGTGGTTGATGTGGTTTTTTACGAAGACGCCTTTCGGACAGATCCAGGTGGGCATTCGGGATAACGAAAAGAGAATTGATTATCTCGGATACAAAATTCCTCAAACGAAAGCAATTATTTATGTCGTATCCGGCGCCTTTTCAGGCCTGGCGGGCTGCATCTATGGATTATTCCACAACCTTGTATCGGCTGACGGCTCTCTTGGCGCCATGATCTCCTTCTCCCCCATCATTGCAGCTATGGTCGGTGGTGTGGGAAGTTTCTTCGGCCCCATCTGGGGGACGGCGGTCTTCCAGGTCATCGAGGAATTGACCCACCGATTCACGGACCGTGTGGAACTGGTCATGGGTGTGATCCTCATCCTGGTCGTCATGTTTGCCCCCTCGGGCATTACGGGTGCTGTTAATACCATGAAGATGAAGTGGCATGCTTATACCGCTTCCAAGGCTAAAATGGAGAAAACGTCATGAATATATTGGAAACCAAAGATCTGCACCATGATTTTAGCGGGTTGAAAGTTTTATTCGGTATCAACCTGCAGATAGAGGAAGGGGAGCGTCATGCCGTCATCGGGCCGAACGGCGCGGGCAAGACGACGTTGTTCAATACCATAACAGGCACGTACCATCCGAGCAAAGGAAAGGTATTTTTCAAAGGGAAGGATATCACGGGCTACAAGCCGCATAAGCTGGCCCGCATCGGGATGGGACGTTCCTTTCAGATCACCAGTACGTTTACCAGATTGACGGCCTTCCAGAATATCAGGCTTGCGATACTGGCCAAACACGGCATTCGTTTTAATCTGTTCCGGCATGTCGATAAAATGAAAGACATCACCCGTGAGACGGAAAAGATGCTGGAGCGGGTGAACCTGATCAATGAACGCAATGTGCCTGCCGGTCTGCTTTCTTATGGCAAATCGCGCGCCCTGGAGATCAGCATGGCCATGGCGACGGATCCGGAACTGATCTTGCTGGATGAATTTGCAGCGGGCATGTCGCGGGATGAGACCCATAATGCCGTGGCGCTGATCCGGAAGATGACGGAAGGGAAAACCGTGGTCATCATCGAGCATGATATGGATGTAGTGTTTTCCCTGGCAGACCGGATTACCGTTCTGCACTATGGCAAGATTCTGGCGACAGGGAAGCCTGACGATATCCGTGATAATCAGGACGTGAAGGACGCCTATCTGGGCGATCTTCAAGTCTGAGAGGCCCTATACGACAACATAACAATATGAGGTGAGCAAACATGCTACTGGAAGTCAAAGATCTGAATACATTCTATGGCGAGAGCCATGTTTTACAGGGGCTTTCCCTGAATGTTGCCCAAGGGGAGCTGGTTGCCCTGCTGGGACGCAACGGCATGGGGAAGAGCACAACCCTGAAAACCATCATGGGATTAGTCAAGTCAAAATCCGGGCACGTGATTTTCGAAGGGACAGACATTACCGGTTTTCCCCCGTACAAGGCGGCCCAGGCCGGTATCGGTTACGTTCCTGAAGAGCGGCGCATTTTCCCCGAACTCTCCGTTTACGACAATCTGCTTCTGGGCATCAAGGGCGGAAAGATCAAAAATCCCAACGATCCCAATGTCTGGACCATCGACCGCATCTATAGTCATTTTCCAAAGCTGAAGGAGCGTTGCAACCAACAGGGGCGGTTTCTGTCCGGCGGAGAGCAGCAGATGCTTGCCATCGGGCGTTCGCTGATGGGCAATCCCAGGCTGCTTTTGGTGGATGAACCGACTGAGGGTCTGGCGCCGATCATGGTTCAGGAAGTGCGCAATGTTCTGGAAGAGATCAACAAGAAGGCCGGTGTTTCCATCCTGCTGGTAGAGCATAACCTGAAGGTGGCTCTCTCGCTCGCCCATCGCGTCTACTTGATGGGGAAGGCCCATATCGGATATCAGGGCAGCGTGGAAGAACTCAGGAACAACCAAGATGTCCGTGCAAAATATCTGGAAGTCTAAGATGATATTAATTTAAGTCAGGAGGTATGGATGGTGGATGTAAACAGTAAGGTCATGAGTGCCAAAGAAGCGATCAACAAGTTTGTCCATGACGGTGATGCACTGGTGATCGGCAATTATACAGTGGGAAGCTGTGCCGAACTTGTCTATGAGGTTATTCGACAGGGCAGGAAAGGTTTGACCCTATATTCGCAATCGGGAATTTTCGATGTCGAAACCATTGTCGGAGCCGGTTGCGTGGATCGTCTGGTGACGACATATTGTCTGCGTGCCGGGGGCAGGAAGGGTGGTTCGGCCGTGGAGCGGGGATTGAATGCGGGTACCCTGGAACTTGAGGACTATACGAACTTTCAGTACAATGCGCGCCTGATGGCGGGGATGCACGGTTTTTCCTATATCCAGGTTCTGGAAGGCGCCATGGTCACGGATCTTTTCAAGAAAAGAAGTTTTATGGGTGAAGACAAATTCCGTGTTATTAAGTGCCCTTACACCGGTAAGGACCACTTGACGGTGCCGGCGGCCAATCCCGATGTCTGTATCGTTCATGTGCAACGCTGCGATAAATTCGGAAATGCCCAGTACTGGGGCGCTTTGGGCAGCGTAGCCGCGGCCGCCCTGGCGAGCAAGCGGATTGTCGTTTCTTGTGAGGAGATTGTGGAGCACGACGTCATCCAATCGAGCCCTCATCTGACCCTGATTCCCGCTTATCGCGTCGATGCGGTGGTGGAGGTTCCCTGGGGAGCAAATCCGACGGAAGTACTGGGTTATTATAACATGGACCAGTTTATGTACGGCCTGTTCATGATGGCCGACGGCACGGCGGACGGTCTGAAGGCCTGGATGGATGAATGGGTTTTCGGCTGTGAGAACCGCGCAGCTTATATTGATCATTATATCCAGAAATTCGGCAGCAAGGTGCTGGATGGAATTCGGGCCAAGGCATTTTATTCGGCGCCGGCCAATTATGGATCGGCCTTTACCTCGCGTTGGGATCGGGAAGGCAAGGAACGAAATATGGGGATGACGCTCCCAGAGTTTGAGCAAACGTTGAAGGAAAGGGGGAAGCTCTATGAGTAAACCATATACACTACAGGAACTTTTAGTAATTGCCGTTGCAAAAGAAATTCACGACCATGAAAATGTCATTTTGGGCGTTGGTCTGCCCACGACGGCCGGGGCGGTGGCCAAGGCCCTGTATGCCCCCCATGCGACGCTGATGATGGAGTCGGGGATCATTGATTTCGAGCCGCTTCTTCCCTTGAATCACATTGCCGATGCCCATTCCTGCCGGGGTTTTTCCTATGCGACGGATCTCTTTTCCGCCTTTACCATGACGTATCGTGGTTTTGTCGATGTCTGCTTCCTTGGCGTGGGGCAGGTGGATAAATACGGGAATCTGAACACCACCGCCATCGGGGATTATTATAAGCCGACGATGAGACTTCCTGGATCGGGCGGCGCTGCCGATTTCATCTCTTATGCCAAAAGAACGGTGCTCACGATGCTGGGAGGAAGTTTCGTGAACAAACTGGATTATTTTACCTCTCCCGGCTATCTGGATGGCGGAGAGAGTCGGGATAAATCGGGTTTATTCCCGAAGGGTACGGGTCCGACGATGCTGCTTTCCACGAAAGGGGTGTTCCGATTCGATCCGGTGACCAAAGAGATGTATCTGGCCCAGATCCATCCCCGGGTTACGATTGAAGATGTGAAGAAGGATGTACCGTGGGATTTGAAAATAGCCCCCGATCTGTCGGAGACGCCTCGCCCAACGGATGAGGAAATTGATTTTATCAGGTGCTTTGCCCCGGCCATGTCGGCGGGCAGGGAACTGTCGATGGAGTTGACCATCGTGAACATGATGAAAATGCTCAAGGCTTAGTTTAAGATACATAGAGAACCGATAGGGTATTGATTACAGGGAAAGCAAAAAGCGGAGAGGGGGAGGTGATTGGTCAGGCCAGTTAACTTCAATGCGGCAATCATGCGTAAACGTGATCATCATAGGGTGGTCTTTTTACGGAGTTGAAAATTGTGATACTTGAGGAGGGAAATGAAAATGAAAAGCTTTAGGAAGAGTTTAGCGATTCTCATGGGTATTTTTCTGCTTTTTGCTATGGCGGTATATAGCCCGTCTCCAGCCATGGCCCAGAAAGCCGAAGCGGATACCAAGGCCCAGAAGGCCAAAGTAGACACTAAGGCCGAGAAGGCCAAAGTGACTACTAAGGCCCAGAAAGCCAAAGCGGCCACTAAATCGGATGCAGTTGAAACATGGTCCAAACCCAACGCGGCTTTTGATGCCAGCAAAATGGGCAATATGTCCGGTTGGGATCCGGCTAAATGGGTGAATCCCGAGGGGGACACCATTAAAATCGCAGTTTTCTGGCCTCATTCAGGTCCCGCGGCGGCGAATGGAGAACTCGGCTGGGCTTGTGTGACTTTTGCCGCCTACGATATCAACCAGCGGGGCGGCATCTTTGTGGACGGCAAAAAGAAGAAGATTGCCTTGTTCAAAGCGGACAGCATGTCCAAACAGGATCAGGCCAAGAAGATCTGCGAACGCATGATCCTCCAGGATGGGGTTCATGCCATCATCGGCACCTCGGGGAGCAATCTGATGAAGGTCGCCAACGAGGTAGGCAACCGTTACAAGGTCATCTCCCAGAATGTCGGCGCCCTCTCCGAGGAACTCCAGGACGCGACGAATTTCGGTCGATACTCCTTCATGAGTTCCGATTCCACCTATTCAATTGGTCGGGGCATGGCCTACTACTACGGCCAGATTCGCAAGAAGGAAAAGAAGTTTTATATCCTCTGTCAGGATTACTCTTTCGGTCGGGACATGGCGGAAGGCTTCAAGATGGGTCTAAAGGAATACTACCCTGAGGCGCAACTCGTGGGAGAAGATTACCATAAGCTTTTCATCACGGATTTTGCCCCTTATCTCGAGAAGATCAAGGCCTCTGGCGCCGAGGTTGTCTATACGGGAGACTGGATCCCCGATGCAGCGAACCTCCTGAAACAGGCTCGACAGATGGGAGTTATGCTGCCCTTTGCGAACCTTTTCATCGATAACCCGGACTTCCTGGAGGAAGTTGGTGTGGAGGGAACAAAAAACTTGGTCAATATCAAGCACTTTGACAAGGCTGGACCGGCCTTCACAAATCCCGGCATGATCAAGTATTACAAGGCATGGAACGACGCCTGGCAGAAATGGGATTCCAAGCCCTACAAGACCCCCCTCTATAAACACCCCATGGGAACACTCGGCTCTTGGACACTTCAGGTCTACTGGCTCTTCAGCGTCATGGAAAGGGCAAAAAGCACTAATGCCGAGCAGATTATTAAGGTTTGGGAAGGGGATACCTATCAGTATCCCAACGGACGTCTTGTCAAGATGCGGGCCTGCGATCACAAGTCAATTCAGGGCTTCCGGGTAGCCGAGTTTGTGGAGCCGGCCCGGCAGAAAGCATCGTTTAACATGCCGCCTTACAACTGGTACAAAGAATCATCGAACGTCGGCGATTTGAGTTGGGAAATACCGGCAGAAAAGGTGTTACCCTGGATGGATCCGAAACTGGATCGGTGTGTAGGCAAGAATGCCTGGGGTAATTAGTGAACAGATGATGATCGCTCTCCATACACGCGATCTCCATTTTTAAAAGAAGCACGGACGAAGAACCCCGCCTCCGGGTGGGGTTCTTCTATCTGGTAGCGCCCCTCTTCCGTTACTCTCTTTCCTGAAAGCGTCAAATTGTTCGCATCTGCGAAGATACTGGTTTTCAACTCGTAATCATTGCCCTAAAAATATTGACTTTATGATATTTGAGCGTAGAGTATAAGTACATAAGGATTGACTTTCATGATTCATTATCAACTTTTAGTTGTATAGGTGAGTTTATGTTTAAGGATCTCTTACATAATTCCCATTACATAATTTGCCCCGTTTCACATAGTGGCAGTCAATACCCCCCCCCCCAATATTTCTAACATATTGTATTTACAAGTTAATAATGTTTTTACAGAGCGACGTTTCAGTCGTAGGAAATAAGACTTATTCACATTTGTACATGAAGGCGATGTGCCTTCTATCCAGATTTCAGTGGGTGACTTTATGAAAGATGATCATAAGACTAAAAAGCAACTCATAGATGAATTATCGGAATTGCGCTCGCAAAATGCCGAGTTGAAAAAATCAGAAAGCCCAGAGAAATACCGGAGTCTGGTGGAAAACATCCGAGACGTCATCTATGAGTTGGACGATCAGGGTGTGGTCCTTTATATCAGTCCGGCTGTCAGGGATCTGCTGGGATACGACTCGGCTGAAATCACAGGGAAGAACTTTATCGGGCTTGCACATAAAGATGATCAGAGTAGTCTGACGGAATGGTTTTCTGAACTCCGCAAAGGTAAAGAATCCCCATTTGAGTATAGAATCATTGATAAATCCGGTGAGTACAAATGGGCGCAGACGAGAGTCAGACCCATCATGGAAGGCGGCCAGTTTAAGGGGGCCCGCGGAATACTCATAGACGTTACGACCCAGAAGCGCGCGGAGGCGGCGTTGCGGGAGAGTGAAGATCGATACCGTGAATTAAACGATGTCCTACCGATATCAATATCGACTTTTGAAGTTGATGCCGCAGGCACCATTATTTCCTATAATCGCACTGCCCTCGAAACCTTCAGGTATAATGAAGACGATTACAAAGAGGGTATGAACGCACTTCAGTTCTTTGCACCCGAGGAATGGCAGAGAGTTGGAGAGAATATGAGGGGGGTAACCCAGGGGACATCAACCCCCGGCCAAGAATTTACCTTTCTTAGGAAAGATGGCAGTAAGTTTCCCGGACTCATCTATGCCTCGCCTAATATCCATCAGGATAAAACCGTGGGTATAAGAGGAGTCATCATGGACATCACCGAGCGCAAACGGACGGATGCAAAACTCAGGCAGCAAGCCGATGCCATGGATGCGGCGACCGATGGGATAGCCCTCCTCAATGCAGAAGGGGAATACGTCTATGTAAACAATGCGCATGCCAAGTGTTATGGTTATGAGAATGCCGGAGAACTTATTGGAAAGTCATGGAGGGTTCTCTATGATTCTGATGTCCTTCAACGCTTTGATCAAGAAATCATGCCTGAGTTTAGTCGAAAAGGAGATTGGCATGGCGAAGCCGTAGGTACGAAAAAAAACGGGGCCAAGTTTCCGCAGGAGCTATCCTTAACGGCTATGAATAATGGTGGATTGATTTGTGTCGTCCGCGACATTACCGAGCGCAAGCGGGCGGAAGAACAAATATACCGGGCGAATGCGTTTCTGGACTCGATTGTCGAGAATATCCCGAACATGCTCTTCCTCAAGGAAGCCGGGAGCCTCCGGTTCGTTCGGTTCAACCGGGCGGGAGAGGATCTGCTGGGTTATTCGAGAAACGACCTGCTGGGTAAGAACGATTATGATTTCTTCCCGAAGGAACAAGCAGACCACTTTACGAAGAAGGACCGAGAGGTTCTGCACGGGAAGGAGGTTGTGGATATACCGGAGGAACTCCTACAGACCCGCAACAAGGGAGAGCGCACCATGCACACCAAGAAGGTGCCCCTCCTGGACATGAACGGAGAACCCGAATACTTGCTGGGCATCTCCGAAGACATTACAGAACGTAAGCAGGCGGAGAAGCAACTCCAAGATACCCTCGAAAGTCTCAGGAAGGCGGTTGGCACAACGATC
>JAUYFM010000052.1 GCA_030690945.1 Smithellaceae bacterium
TTTGATAATGTGCTTTTCTGCGGCTATTTGGTCCATCACTATCTCCTTTCCTGTAAATCAATAGGAAATACCGATAGATGATGAACCTGTGTTGCCTAAGTTGCAATCATCATTTTGTTACGTATAGCACCTACAAGTCAACGATTTTCAGTCAGATAAAATTTAAGCATTACCGTTCGAAGTGTTTCTTCAAAAAGTTTTTTACCATAACAGTCGAGTTTGTTACAGCACTTTCGTTTCTCTCAATCGTATGCCCATAAGCTGATACCCTTCTTTCTTCGAGTGAATCATAATGATGATAGGCTCCGGGGTAAACTTTCAAAACAAATTCATGGTTCAAGCCTTTTAATATCTTAGGGTATGCTTCGCAGGCCTTAGCCGGAGTCCAGTCATCACTGCCCCCTATGAGGATCATTAAAGGAGAAAATAACGCCTTGGGCTCAGGATAAATATTTTCACAATAAGGATAGAATGTTATAACTGCCTTAAAGGGTTGTTCTTTCTCAAACAAATATGGATACAATGTTGTATATAATGCAGTCCATCCACCATGTGAAAACCCCATTACAGCAATTCGTTCTTTATCAATAAAAGGTAGAGTTTGAAGATGACGTTTCGCCGCAAAAGCATCATGGGCTCTATCCAGAGGAGAAACCTTCAGCGGAGAAAAACAAATGTTGCCAACCCCCCTTGGGCCAAGACTATCCACTGTAAAGACTGCGTATCCTTCTTTTACTAATATATATTCCCAGTAACCAAGATTGGATCCAATCCCTGCGCAACCATGGAGTATTATAACTGCGGGAAAGGGGCCATTGCCTTCTGGTTTAGATAAATCTCCTGTCAGATTAAGCTTCTCATTAAGAGGAAATTTTATGCTTTGCCCGGCGCAGGATAAGAACAGAAAAGACACAAAGAAAAAAAATAATAAGGTAAATTTTCTCACTTTTTTACCTCCTATCTTTGTTTGAATTCTGATGAAGCAATGCATCTGAATTGGAAATATTAATAAAGAGAACGATCCTTTACGTCAAGGAAAATTATTTACAAAATTATCGTTTGAAAGAAAGCATATCCGGGAAAATCGCCGGATGCTTGAATACAGGAAGAACCATATATTTCACAAGTATGCAAAACCGGATGAACCTAGATAAACGTATCGCCTGCTTAGTCCGCTTCCGTATCCGCGATAGTGATTTCGGCCGGAACGTCCGGCATGACTTCTACCGCTTTTAATTTGCCGGCCAGCGTCCGCGTCTTTTTCTGCGCATCGTCCACAGAGCTTGCGGCCTGGTCCAGTCTTTTGCGCACGGCATCGAGCGAATCGCCGAACCGGCCGAACGCCGCTTTCACCTCGCCCAGCACTTTCCAGACTTCGCCGGAACGCTTCTGAATCGCCAGCGTGCGGAAACCCATTTGCAGACTATTGAGAAATGCGGCAAACGTCGAGGGCCCTGAAATCACGATACGGTATTCGCGCTGCAGGTGCGAAACCAGCGCCGTGCGGCGAATCACTTCAGCGTAAAGCCCCTCCGACGGCAGAAACATGATACCGAAATCGGTGGTTTTGGGCGGCGCCAGATATTTTTGCGATATGTCTTTGGCCGCCTTTTTAATGCTGTTCTCCAATTGCCTGACGGCATCTTCCGCTCCGGACGCATCGGCTTTTTCCTGCGCCTCCATCAGTCGGGAGTAGTCTTCCACCGGAAATTTCGCATCCACCGGAATCAGCACGAAATCGGAGGGTGAATCGCCCTGGCCGGGAAGTTTGATGGCAAATTCGACAAAATCGCTCCCGTGCTCGTGTATTTTGACATTCCTTAAATATTGCTCCGGAGACAAAATCTCTTCCAGAAGAGCGCCCAGTTGGACTTCGCCCCAGGTGCCGCGCGACTTGACGTTGGTGAGCACTTTTTTCAAATCTCCCACGCCCGCAGCCAGCGTGCGCATATCGCCCAGACCCTGATGAACCTGCTCCAGCCGTTCGGATACCTGCTTGAAAGATTCGCCCAGGCGCTTCTCCAGCGTGCCCTGCAATTTTTCATCGACGGTTTCACGCATGCGGTCGAGCTGGCGGGTATTGTCTTCCTGGATTTGTTTGAGCTTCTCGTCAATGACCAGGCGGATATCATCCATCTTTTTTTCATTGGTCGCGGTAAGGATGGACAGTTGCCTGCCAAAGCTTTCCATCTGATCGTTTTGCATTTTGGCAATATCGGCCATGCGCGTCTGAACGGAATCACCGAAGGATTTCAGTGATCCCGCCAATTCCGCTCTTTCCTGCTGAGCCTGCAACTGCATCTCTGCACGCAACCGGACAATTTCATCACGGACTGAACGATCTGTTCTTTCCTGCGCATCTTGCAGAGCGTCCAGTTTGCCGGCCAGTGGCGTCCAATCAACGGAGCTTCGCTTCAACTGCCAGATCTGAAGCACGACAACGATCAGCAGAAATATAAAAATGACGTAAGATAATACTTCCATTTAATCCATCAATTATCAAATATCGTTCAGAAAAGGTGGCTGAATATAATGGCCAAAATCTTAAAATGTCAAGTAAAATAAGGGATTGTAAAAAACATGGAATGGCGGGGCATCTTTTGATACGGCCATGGCGATCGATATTATCTGTAATGATGGGATATTTTTCTTTTGAATGAAAACGTCGCGTGTTATGATTAGAAAAATTTTGACAGCAAAAGAAGAGCGGAATGATTTTCAGAACGCTTTGTGCGGGTTTACTGATTTATCCTGATCAGTCTAAGGGAGGGGCGTCATGAAACAAAAGAAAGCTTTTAATATCAGTCGCCGGTCATTTCTTAAGATCAGCGCCGGCGCTGCGGCTTTGGCCGGCGTGCCGCTTCCGAAAACGGCATCCGCACGGACGGAGGAACAATTATCAACCCTTATTGACTTAAATCTGTGCGACGGCTGCGTTGATCGTAAGGTACCTGCCTGTGTAAGTGCCTGCAAGGCCATCAACAAAGATAAAATTCCACAGGTGGTGAAAAACATCCCGGAACCCTGGCCGCGCAAAACCATCGAAGACTGGTCGAAAAAGCAGGAAGTTACCAATCGCCTGACGCCCTACAATTTCATTTATGTTCATAACGCCCAGATTGACGGGAAAACCATTTTCGCACCCCGCCGCTGCATGCATTGCGACAACCCGGCCTGCGCGACGATCTGTCCCTTTTCGGCGAATTCGAAAAAGAAAAACGGCGCTGTTGTCATCGATCAGGATCTTTGTTTCGGCGGCGCGAAATGCAAGGACGTCTGCCCCTGGGAAATTCCCCAGCGCCAGTCCGGCGTCGGCATCTATCTGCATGTGCTGCCGGGCTTCATGGGCAACGGCGTCATGTATAAATGCGACTTGTGTAATGAGCGCCTGAAGGAAGGGAAATTGCCTGGTTGCGTCGAAGCCTGTCCCCGCCAGGCGCTGCTCATCGGAGAGCGCAAAGCAATCGAAAAAATTGCTGATGAACGAGCCCGCGCGATGAATGGCTTTATTTACGGCAAAACCGAAAACGGTGGAACATCAACATTGTATGTTTCGCCCGTATCATTTGAACAGATCAACAAAACGATGGAGAAAAAACCGGGGCAGCCGGATATGAAACCAGACGTCGTAAGAAAAATGGCGACCACCGATCCTCTGGGAAAGGCGGTTCTGGCCGCGCCCCTTCTGGGGCTTGCCGCGGCGGGCGTCGCGGGCGCCCACAACTGGTTTACACGCCGCAAGAAATTGGTGAAGAAGGAGGAAGAAAACAATGACTGAAAAAATCCTCGCCAAGAAGAATCTCGTTGTCCGTCACAGTGCGCTTGAGTTGATCGAACATTGGGCTATCGCCATCTCCGGCCTCGTCCTGCTTTTTACCGGAATCTTCGAACTGCCGGTCGCCAAGCGCTATTATATCATCACGGTTCCTGGCCTGGGCTGGTCGGCTGACTTTATCACATCCCTTTACCTGCATTACGCGGCGGCCCTTGTTTTTACGGCGGTGGGCGTGTTTCACCTGATTTATCACGGTTTGCTCGGCGAAAAAGGGTTGCTGCCACAAAAAGGCGATTTTGCAAAATCCATTACCGTCATCAAAAGTTTTATCGGCCTTTGCAAGGAACCGCCCATGCATAAATACCTGCCGGAGCAACGCCTGGCGTATGTGGGCATGGCTTTTATTATCCTGATGCTGATTCTTTCCGGACTGGTCAAAACCTATAAAAATATCTACGCGCCGGATATGTCCCATACGGTTTTGCTTTGGGCCACCTGGATTCACAATATCTTTTTCCTTTTATTTTTTCTTTCTTTCCTGGCGCACATGGCAGCGATTGCCCTCCGGCCCAACTGGCCGATGGTGCGCTGCATCTTCACGGGAAAAGTACGTCTGGATTACGCCCGGCATCGCCATGCCCTGTGGCTCGCCGAGCTGGAGCCGGCACAACCCGTTTGCGCAGCAGCTTCAACCGACACGACGTTGCCCGAGACATGTTCCGGATTGGCGGCCGAACCGATGCCGGCACCGGCGCCGGAAACACATCCGGCTGCCGTAGAAACAAGTCAGGAGGAAATATGGCCTCCGAAAGCATGAGTTCTCAAACCGACGCTGAAAGAAAAATTTGTTGACAGAAATTCCCGATGCTGTTAAGAAAGCGTCCAATTGAGCAAGGAAAGAAAGATTCATGAAAAAAATCGCTGTAACATTAAATCTGAATAACGGGTGGTGGTGGAACCTCACAGGGAGGATTTCCCGCCGCTGATCTTTTATAATTAAAGTTCAAGCCGTGGAGAGCCTCTCAGGTCTCCACGGCTTTTTTGTTTGTATTAACCAAAAGGCCGTGACGAAACTCACGGCCTTTTTAATGAGACCCAAACTTCAGAAGCGAAGCGCGCTGAAGTTTGTTGGTCGAATTATCCCAGGAGCGAAGCGACGCGGGATATGAAGGTCAATCTAAATTATCCCGCATGCGAAGCATGTCGGGATAAAGGACACCACTAAAGGAGCTTAATTATGTACCAGCCCAAACTCGCAGAATTTGAAGCATTCGCCCAAAGGGGAAATTTGATTCCCGTTTATCGGGAAATTTTGGCTGATATTGAAACGCCGGTTTCCGTTTTACGAAAATTACAGCACAAGGATCATACCTATTTGCTGGAGAGCGTTGAAGGCGGTGAAAAATGGGGCCGGTACTCTTTTATCGGCACGGACGCAGGCGTTGTATTCAGAGTTCGCGGCACACAGGTTGTTGTCGAAGAAAAAGGAAGCGTCACGACCCGCGAGCACAAAGGCAACCCGTTGGGTCTGCTGCGCGACCTGCTGGGCCGTTACAAACCTGTCGCCACGCCCGGCCTGCCGCGCTTTTACGGCGGCGCAGTCGGTTACCTGGGCTATGACATGGTGCGTTATTTTGAAAAACTTCCCTGCGCGCCGCCTTCCGATCTGAGTCTGGATGAATCCGTCTTTGTTGTCAGCGACTCTCTTTTAATTTTTGATAACATCCGCCACACCATCAAGGTGGTCGCCTGCGCTTATACGGAAGATGCGGACTCTATCGAAGACACCTACAAGGCAGCCTGCCGGAAAATTGACGAGATGATCGCGCTTTTAGCAGGACCCGTTCCTGCGGCAAAACCGTCAAAACAGGTCAGCGATGTGGTCTTTGAATCCAACATGACACCCGACCAATATAAGGCCATTGTCGATCAGGCCAAAGACTATATCACCGCAGGAGATGTGATTCAGGTGGTACTCTCTCAGCGCTTTTCAACAAAGTGCGATACCGATCCGGTTGATCTCTACCGGGCGTTGCGGTTTGTCAATCCGTCGCCGTATTTATTTTTCCTCAAGCTGGATGATCTGACGCTGATCGGTTCTTCGCCCGAAGTCATGGTCAGGCTGGAACAAAACGATGTGGAACTGCGACCGATTGCGGGCACCCGCAAGCGGGGCAAAACTGAACAGGAAGACCGGGCGCTTTCCGACGAACTGCTCTCCGATGAAAAGGAACGCGCGGAGCATGTAATGCTGGTCGATCTGGGACGAAACGATCTGGGACGGATTGCTGAAACCGGATCAGTCCAGGTCAATCAGTATATGGTGGTGGAAAAATATTCCCACGTCATGCATCTGGTCTCCAATGTGCGCGCGCAACTTGCCCGCGGCAAGGATGCGTTTGACGTGATGGCGGCCACCTTTCCGGCCGGCACGCTGAGTGGGGCCCCCAAAGTCCGCGCCATGCAGATCATCGATGAACTGGAGCCCGTGCGGCGCGGCGCGTATGGCGGCGCGGTCGGTTATTTCAGCTTCAGCGGCAACATGGATTTTTGCATCACCATCCGCACCATGGTGATCCAAGGCGGCCAGATTTTCGTCCAGGCCGGTGCGGGCATTGTTTATGATTCGCAAGCCGAATCGGAACATCAGGAAACGCTTAACAAGGCGCGTGGCATGCAACAGGCGGTTAAGTTGGCCGCCTGTGGTTTTATTCTGGAGAACGGCAACTAGGAGTTGAGCCATGATTTTAATGATTGATAATTACGATTCCTTTACATTTAATATCGTTCAATACGTGGAACAGATGGGCGAGGATGTCCAAGTCTATCGCAACGATAAAATCACACTCGACGGAATTAAAAAGCTCAAGCCGCAGGCAATATTTCTGTCACCCGGTCCCTGTTCGCCACGCGAAGCGGGCATCACGGTGGATGTCGTGCACGCTTTTCATAAAACCTTACCGATTCTGGGCATCTGTCTGGGGCATCAATCCATCGGCTACGCCTTTGGCGGCGACATTGTCCGCGCCGAACGCATCATGCACGGCAAAGTCTCGCCCGTTAATCATGACAGTAAAACAATCTTTGCAGGACTGCCCAATCCCTTTACCGCCGGGCGTTATCATTCGCTCGTCGTGTGTCCCGAAACACTGCCTGACTGTCTGGAAGTAAGCGCGACGACCACCGAAGGCGAAATTATGGGATTTCGTCATAAAGAATATCCGGTGGAAGGCATCCAGTTTCACCCGGAATCGGTGCTGACACCGCAGGGCAAACGCATTATTCGAAACTTTTTAAAATATACAGGGCGAAAGGAACGTTCATCATGATCAAGGAAGCAATCGATAAAGCCGTCAGAAAAACAGACCTGTCGGAAGCGGAGATGATGGCGGCGATGGAAGAAATAATGGTAGGCGCGGCCACACCCGCGCAAATCGGCGCGTTAATGACCGCACTGCGCATGAAGGGCGAAACCGTGGAAGAAGTGACGGGCGCGGCCCGCATCATGCGGCAGAAAGCCGCGCACATCAATGCCTGTGCGACAACCATCGTCGATACCTGCGGCACGGGAGGCGACAAGCTCAACACGTTTAACATTTCCACCACTACGGCTTTTGTCGTGGCGGCAGCGGGCATTGTTGTGGCCAAACACGGTAACCGGGCCGTCTCCAGTGAATGCGGCAGCGCCGACGTGCTCGAGGCCCTGGGCGTCAACATCAGTGTGGATCAGGAAATCGTGGAAGAGTGCATTCAGCAGATCGGCATCGGCTTTCTGTTTGCGCCAAAACTGCACGGCGCCATGAAATACGCCATCGGTCCCCGCCGTGAAATCGGCATCCGCACCATCTTTAATATGCTGGGACCGCTTACCAATCCGGCGGGCGCAACCGCACAACTGCTGGGTGTTTATGATCCAAAGCTTACGGAAATGTTCGCGGACGTTTTGAAAAATATGGGCACCAAAAGGGCGTTTGTCGTGCACGGATCGGATGGCCTCGATGAAGTCACCATCACGGGTGAAACCCGCGTGGCGGAATTAAAAGATGGTATTGTTCGCACATACAATATCCATCCGAAAGATTACGTCGGAACAACTTATCCGCTGGATGCCATCCGTGGCGGCGATCCGACCACAAACGCACAGATCACCCGTGATGTCCTGTCCGGAAAAACCGGCGCGTGCCGGGACGTTGTATTGATGAACACGGCGCTTGCCATTGTGGCCGGAGAAAAAGCGGACAACATAAAAGACGGCATTGCGCTGGCCGCCGATTGCATCGACAACGGCGCGGCAGTGAAGAAGTTGCAGGCCTTGATTGAGATGAGCAACAGTTGAACATATTAACGTCATACCGGCGAAGTAGACTGTGTCGCAATACTCTTTTGTCATTACGAGACGCCTCTCAGGCGTCGTGGTAATCTCATGTATTCGGCAACTTATGAGATCGCGACACAGTCTCGAAGGCCGGTATCCATTTTTTATTTATTCCTGGATTCCGGGTCGCGCTTCGCTTGCCTACCCTGAAGGGCACACGCGGAATGACAATAGGTATGAATCGAAATATATGCATTCATGACATTGGTTGAAAACAAATGATTTTAGACCAGATTATTGAAACAAAAAAAGAAGAAGTGGCACGGTTGAAACAAACCACGTCTGTCGTCACTTTGCAAAAGACTATCGCGGGACTTGCGCCCTGCCGCGATTTCCGGGCAGCGATCAGCGGCAAAGCCTGTTCCATTATCGCTGAAGTGAAATGCGCATCGCCGTCACGCGGCACGCTGGTTTTGCATTTCGATCCGCTCGGTATCGCGAAAACTTACGAGCAAAACGGCGCTGCGGCGATTTCAGTGCTGACCGATGAAAAATATTTTTGCGGTCATAAAACCTATTTAACGCAAATCAAAAAAGAGGGCAAAATACCGGTTTTGCGTAAGGATTTTATTATTGACCCGCTTCAGATCTATGAAACAAGAGCCATTGGCGCGGACGCTGTTTTGTTGATTGTTCGGGTGTTGGGACAGAGGCTTGAGGAATTTATCGCGCTTTCCAAAGAGCTGGGTCTGAGCCCTCTCACAGAAGTGCATACCCAGGAGGAACTGGAGACGGCACTGGCCGCGGGCGCGGACATTATCGGCATCAACAACCGCAATCTTGATACATTCGTCACCGACATCAACGTAAGCCGGATTTTAAAGCGGCAGATTCCGGCGGATAAAACAGTCGTGGCGGAAAGCGCAGTCAGAAGCCGCGCGGACATTGAATGTCTGATGCAGGCGGATATTAACGCTTTTCTGATCGGCGAGGCGCTGGTTATCGCGCCGGATATCGGCAAAAAACTGCGGGGGTTTCTGGGAGAAATTCAGGAATGACTCAGGTCAAGATCTGCGGGATAATTCATCTCGATGATGCACTTTGCGCTGCCGAAAATGGCGCTGCGGCGCTGGGTTTTATCTTTTACCAGCCCTCACCCCGCTATATCGAGCCGCAAAAGGCCAGAGTGATCATTGACAAGCTGCCGCGGGATTTAGTAAAAATCGGTGTCTTTGTCAACGAAACAACCGAAGAAGTAAAGAGGATCTTTGACTATTGCGGCCTGGATATGCTGCAACTTCACGGGGACGAATCGCCTGACTACTGCCGTCAATTTCCTGCTCACCGGCTTATCAAGGCGCTGGCGCTAAAAAGCGAAGAGGATTTGAAGAAAGCCTCTGCCTTTGATGTCTCCGCCATTTTAGTGGACAGCCGCCACGCAGGCCTCTATGGCGGCACGGGAAAAACATCCAACTGGGAACTGGCCGGCAGAATTTCAAAGCCGCTCATTCTTTCCGGCGGATTAAATGAAAGCAACATCATCGACGCACTGCAAAAGGTCAACCCTGACGCGCTGGACATTAACAGCGGAATCGAAGAACGTCCGGGCAAAAAAGATTGTGCAAAAATTGTCCGAATTATGGAGATCATCAAAAGGCAGACGAACGGAGATGATACACCCATTATCTTTACATCGAGGAAGAATTTATGAAAACACTACCGGATGAAAACGGGCATTTTGATATTTTCGGCGGACGCTATGCCCCGGAAACACTGATGACCGCGTTACTCGAATTGGAAGAGGCCTATGGCAAAGCCCAAAAGGACAAATCCTTTGCCAGAGAATTTGACTGGTATCGGCGTGAATATGCAGGGCGTCCGACCCCTCTTTATTTTGCTGCACGGATGACCAAGGCTTTGGCTGGCGCGAAGATTTATCTCAAGCGCGAAGATTTGAATCATACCGGCTCGCACAAAATCAACAATACGCTGGGGCAGGCGCTGCTCGCCCGCCGGATGGGAAAAAAGAAAGTTATTGCGGAAACGGGTGCGGGACAGCACGGTGTGGCCACCGCCACCGTAGCGGCGCTTTTCGGCATGGAATGTAAAATATTCATGGGCGAGGAAGACATCCGCCGCCAGGCGCCCAATGTTTTCCGCATGAAAATTCTGGGCGCGGAAGTGGTACCGGTTAAAAGCGGCACGGCAACGCTCAAAGACGCGATGAATGAAGCGATGCGCTACTGGGTGGGAAGCGTCCGCGATACATTTTATATTATCGGCACAACCGCCGGTCCTCATCCCTATCCTATGATGGTCAGAAATTTTCAGTCGGTGATCGGGAAAGAAATTAAAAAGCAGCTAAACAAAATGGAAGGCAGAAATCCCGACGTGCTGGTGGCCTGCGTGGGTGGCGGCTCCAACGCGATGGGCACTTTTTACACGTTCCGCAATGAAAAAAAGGTGGCCATGTTTGGCGTGGAAGCAGCGGGTCGCGGCTTGAATACGACCGAGCATTCCGCGAGCATTAACGGCGGAGCAGTCGGCATTCTGCACGGCAACAAAACGTATCTGTTGCAGGATGAGCATGGCCAGGTGCGCGATGCCTATTCCATCGCGGCGGGTCTGGATTACCCCGGTGTCGGGCCGGAACACGCTTATTTTGCCGCGACCAAACGCGCAACTTACGTGGCGGTTACGGATACGGAAGCCGTTGAGGCGTTTTCTTTCCTGTCACGCCGGGAAGGCATCATTCCCGCGCTGGAAAGCGCGCACGCGATTGCCTACGCCATGAAAATTGCGCCGCAGATGAAGAAAAACAAGATTCTGGTGATTTGTCTTTCCGGACGAGGCGACAAAGACGCCCAGGCAATTATAGAAACAAACGCGCTTTGAGAAACAAAAAAGCAGTCTTTCTTCACTCCTTGAGGGGCATGAGTCTCATCAGGGGCGGGGAAGCATTAATGGGAAACAATAGTTGATGGTCTCGTAAAAAGTCCACCACCCTGATAGGGGTAGGGACGACACATTGGTTTGCATCGCCCCTCCCTCCGAACCGGACTGGCGGATCTCCCGCATCCGGCTCTCCAGTCGGTGGTTTTACCTCATTGAGGACTGGAGTAATTTCATATGGGCGTCCACAAGAC
>JAUYFM010000053.1 GCA_030690945.1 Smithellaceae bacterium
AACGGCGCTTGTCATCGGGATGGGTGATCTTTTCCAGAAGCCTTGAGTCTTGCAGAAATTCCTCAACCCGATAACCGGAGATGCGCTCGCAGGCAGGGGAGACATAGATATATTTTCCATCGGGGGCGAGCCAGTATTCCCAGGCATAGGTAAAGTCAGCCACTGTGCGATACTTCTCTTCGCTCTCCCGCAGCGCTAACTCCACCCGCTTGCGGTCGGTGAAGATGGGAGCGATCCTTGAAATGCCGACTACCATTAAGAGTGATATCACGAGGGCTATCAGTTCGGCGTTAAAATCGGGCCGGAACGTCGTGTCTCCTGAAAGCATGTGGATGAGCGGAACGCACCTCCGGAGACCCATAAATAGCAGGGCCACTGCGATGAGACTCCAGGCTATCCGCCTACCGGTAATAGGAATAAGCCTGAAGGCCATGATTGCTGCACCGAACTGCAGGAGAATGGAAAGCGCCAAAATAATTGTTACTGTCATAGGGGTGCCCTCACGAAGGGTTAAAGACTTTACAGATTTACAATTCTGACATTGTATATATGCTTAAATTATCACGGTTTCCATGAGGAGAACTAAACCGCTGCGCGGTAGCCATCCCATCGCCTTCTTTCAGAGACACACAATAAACCAATCCCTATAAATTCAGCAAGGATTTATTTTAGCTCTTGTTGATCAAGCGGAATCTCAATACAGCTTCCTTTGTCATACCGCTGGCGTAAGCCTGCGGATATCAAAATCAAAGGAGATTGTATTATTATGGGAAAGTTAAGAGATCAGATGCTTGTAGACCTTCAGTTAAATGGAGCAAAACCGAGAACACAAAAGACCTATCTGAGGGAAGTTGAGAATCTGGCAAAATACTTTAACCGGTCGCCGGAGGAATTGGGGGAAACCGAACTCAAGGAGTACATGCTTTACCTGATCAATAAGCGGCATCTGTCCGAGGGGACATTCCGGTTCTATGTAGCGGGCCTTAAATTTTTCTACAGAACGACACTAAAACGCGATTGGCCGGTGGAGAAGATCAAATGTCCCCGGAGCAAGAGAAAACTACCGGTTGTTCTGGATCTCTCGGGAGTGGAAGCCCTCTTTGCTGTTACGAAGAACCTCAAGCATAAGGCGATCCTGATGATCACGTATTCTTCGGGACTGAGGGTAAACGAGACAGCCCGCCTTAAGTTGACTGATATCGATAGCAAGCGGATGACGGTCAAAGTAAGTGATGGCAAAGGCGGAAAAGATCGCTACTCCATTTTGTCCCAAACGACCCTTGAACTTTTGCGGCAATACTGGAAAAAATATCGGCCCACCGAATGGCTGTTTGAAGGGCAAAAGAAGGATGCCCACATTTCCACGAGTTCGATTCAGCAGCTTTTTAAGAAAGCAAAGAAACGCGCCGGCATCACCAAGCCGGCCAGCGTGCATACGTTAAGGCACAGTTTTGCCACCCACCTGATTGAAGCGGGAACGAGCCTTCACCATGTTCAGCTGCTTCTTGGCCATAGATCCCCGACGACGACCACCGTCTATCTGCATGTCAGCCGGTTGAATCTGTCCCAAGTCATTTCTCCCCTCGATAAAGCAGCATAAACAATTTCGTAAACCGGATGCGAACAGCTCATAGCCTTGATGTGGCGGACATCTTCCGTCAACACGGACCGGTTTATAGAGAATCCCATAAGTTGCCCCGCAATCATCTGCGGGTCATGCACGCCATCGAGCTCTGCAGAACCGCTGCCCTGGGCGGTCATAAGGACAAGTGTGACCACTGCGGACATCTGGAGATATCTTATAACTCCTGCCGGAACCGGCATTGTCCCAAATGCCAGACCCTGGCCAAGGAAAAGTGGATCGAGGCTCGCAGTGAGGACCTTCTGCCCATTGAGTATTTTCATGTGGTCTTCACCATCCCCTCGGAATTGAATACCTTGGTATCGATGAACAGGAAGGTCATGTACAATCTTCTTTTCCGCTCCGTTTCCGAGACGCTGATGGAACTCGCCGATGACCCGAAACATCTCGGCGCGAAAGTAGGCGTCATTAGTATTCTGCATACCTGGGGACAGAATCTTATGGATCATCCGCACATTCACTGTATTGTCACGGGGGGGTGGACTTTCTTCTGATGGAAGCCGCTGGGTATCCTGCCGCAAAGGATTCTTCCTTCCCGTAAGGGTGATGTCAGCGTTATTCAGAGGTAAGTTTCTTGACCATCTCAAGCATTGTTTCAAGAGGGGTGATCTTGCATTCCCAGGTAGTATCAGTCATCTCAAGGAACCAGGCACATTCGATATCTTCAGGAAACAGTTCTATGAAAAGAAGTGGGTCGTCTATTGCAAACCGCCCTTTGGTGGCCCTGAAGGTGTTCTCCAATATCTTGGCAGATATACCCATAGAGTCGCCATCAGCAATAACCGCATCCTGACCAACCGGGATGGCAAGGTTTCCTTCTTATGGCGGGATTATGCCGACGATAACTGTCAAAAGACCATGACGCTCACGACAGATGAATTCATCAGAAGGTTCCTTCTTCACGTACTACCCGAACGTTATGTACGGATTCGTCACTTCGGCTTGCTGGCAAACAGAAATCGTAAAGACAACATTGCTGCATGCCATAAAATGTTAGGCGGGAAAAATGCAACAAAAGAAAAGAAGCGGGAAACCTGGCAGGAACAGCTCCTCAGAATCTGCGGGATCGATGTCACGGTCTGTTCCATCTGTCAGAAAGGTAAAATGTGCAGAATGGAACGCCTGCTTCCCGTCAGATGCAAAAGCCCGCCGGAGTTTATTAGATGAGAACAGTTTGTATTGTAAATCCCATATGGCCAGTTTCCTGCGAAAAAAGCATTTTGTTTCGCCAGGGTGTTCTATTGCTCAAAATCGAATGCTCTCCCATACCCCAATCAAGAATGGGTCAATCTATAAGGTTCTCGGCATTCATTACTGATCAGTTTCATCTAAAAATGGACATCATTTGCTCTGCTTCACCGGTTTATCTGTATGAAACAACCACAAGTACCCGATTGAAACCCCATAGCTCACGACACGCGGCATAGTTCTTCAAGCGTCAATCCAAAATTGAACCAACGTCTCGAATTTGATTTTACTTGTTTGTTTCCTCAACTTTGGATTAACGCTTATTCGAAAGCTACTATGAAATGGAAATGTGATGAATTAACAGGAAGCACAGGCGCATTCTACGCGAACCGAAATTAAGCAGTCAAGCACTCCCGCCTCTGTTTTGGTAATCAGCGAAACTTTTCTCAGGAAAAAAGGTGTATGTCAAAAATTGCCGTCACCTGATTGTTTCATTTGAACCTGGTGGAAAGTTCCTTTCAGCGGGTGCTCCTTCAACACCCGCTGAACCGAATGAATTTTGGTAGCCGCAGTTTATTTGATCCTGTTCAGTCTCTGTCGTGGCCCTTGCCTTTGCCTTGACCTTTGCCTTGACCTTTGCCTTGCCCATGCTTGCCCTTGTCGCCCTGGCCACCGCCTTTGTGCCCATGCCGCGCCTGGTATTCCGGCACATAGACCTTATTGTACCATTGATCGCGCACGAAATATACCTGTCGGTCACAGGCATTGTATTTTTGACAATGTTTCCCCCATTTTTTCTCGTGCCCGGGTGGGACGCGCAGGTAGAGCGGCTCATGCACGACGCCGGCGGGTACTGTCCTGATCACAACGGGCCTCGGATAAATGACCTGCGGCTGTGGAAAGTTTCCGATGTCGAGGCGACCATAAAAACCTGGCTGACCGATGCTCACCGATACGCCGACGTCGGCAGCCTCTGCTGAGACGGTAAAAGCGATTGCCATGACGATGAATAAGACGATACGTTTCATACTAAACTCCTTTCTCGTTATTTACTCAGAAAATCTTAAACCAGTTAAAATTGATAAGAACTCTTGTTAGTTGATATGACCAGGATCGTCGAGTTAGTAATTGCAAATTGACTGCCAACAACCGAGGAAAATAAAAGTTTTTAATTATCCTTTGATAACAGGTGATTAGGTTAATGAGGAAAGAACGACAAACAATATGAAATGATTCGCTTGGCCTCAATATTTGGCGGAACCTCAGCATATAGAGGGCTACGTTAGGGAAATATACTTGGATATTAAGGAGATTTTGGCCATTCATTACCAAAAGAAATCGTGACTATTTCATGACTCTGCCAGATTGCGTAGTTCAGGAAGCTATACGTACCATTTTTACACTTGCTGTATGGAACACTTCATCTCAGGACTAAACAACTTAACGAGTCTTGTTTTTATTGTTCGGTTCCCGGTTGTAACGGAGCGAGAAGCAGGGCAAGTAATCCTCGCTGGCTGCGCGCTTCGCTTCTTGGAAAGTGCGAGGCCACACGCAACATACCAACGGCTTGTGGCCGGAAATATGCAATCTGCAGCCGCGTTCGTCCAGTAGGAAGACGCAACCGCGCGACCCTTTCCGTGTTCGATACATGGGTGTTCCCGTTTTATCAGTCTTTCGCCCCAAGAAATCGGATGCTGTGGCAATACCTACAGAGATCAAGAGATCCCTCTCGTGCGCGAATACATCGACGCCGTGTTGACAACAAGAATCTCCGCAGGGAAATGAACAACAGTCCCACTCAGGCTCTTTCTTTTCTTCTGATTCGTCTTTCATCTTCTGCTGCCGAACAATTTATATGTCATAATGTAAAATATGCGTTTGACGCAAAATCTATTCCTAAAATGATTTACATCCTACACAGAAACGAGTCATCTTCGAGATTTGGGCGAACGGTCGTGGCGTAGTACTGTCGTCCGAGTGGGTTCAAGGACTCCCATGCCATAGCGGCGCCTTCCGGTAGTGCGTCAGTCCAGAAGTCATCGGGAATGGGCGCTGAGGCTCCGGCCACTTGGCCGGGAGTGATGTCGGCGATGATCACGCCTTCGCCATCTTCGTACGTCATACGGGACAGCACTTGGCCGTTACCATCTGTGATTTGACTCTCTCCCAGATAGCGGGAAATATAGGGCACGGACTCGCGGCCCGGCGTTAATCCCTCAAACTCACCTGCGTGAGAGGCGTGTATTACGGGCACGCGAAGCATCCGCGCAAGATGGGCTGGGGCGTTTCTTAGCAAGTCCCTCGATCGCGCTTGATCCTGGGCGTATTTAGGAGACACCGGGAGGCGCATATCCCACCAACATGAACCGCTCACGACTAAGTCCACTTTGCCCAGCAATCTACGGGCCGTCCGGGAACGAATCAATTCCCAGCACATAGCGACGCCGACAGAACCATTAGGCGTGCTGAGGATGCCGTCATCCGAACCGCCAATGTAGTAACTGTTCTCCCACATAGTGGGTAAATCCTTGTCGTGACGGAAGTACTGGCCATCCGGAAAAACGAGCAGAAAGCTATTGAAACAGTCCTGTCCTGACTTCGCGATGAAAGAACCGCCTACGACACCGTCATATTCACGCGCAAGTCTGCGCATAAGTTGCAGAGGAGGACCCTCCAGCGGTTGCCACGCCGAAAGCATCGTTGGTGTGAAGGCTACTGCGGACGGGAAGAACTCGGGAAGGATTACCCATTGAGCACCACGCCGAAAGGCTTCGCGGACCAGGGCTTCGGCGGATGAGAGGTTTCGCGCAATTGCGCCAACCTGTGCCCGCATCTGCACTGCAGCAACTTTGATTGGAACCATTTGAATCCTCCAAATTGTTTCTAACCAAGCAAGCTAATACGCTTACTGATTCTTAGTGGTCGAGACGCCCAACTGCTTTTTATTGAGTATGACCTTCGCCTTACACCTAAAAAAAGAAAAAGATCAAATAATCTATCTGACAGAGCGCACCGGGAGCGCCCGGGTGGGGCCGTCGGCTTCCTGCGGTGTATTGCGCCCAGTGCCATCGCTGAACTGAATGATAGCAGCCCAGTCGCCTCTAGTTTCTGAAGCCCACACCCAAATGCAAGTAAGACGAATAAATTCTATTGAATGAATATCATATGTTCCTCCAAATGGGCCACGACATTCAGCCTGATAAGTTTTACCTGCATCAATCAACCCCGCCAACTCAGCCTGCTTCGGCATCCGCCAGTCAGCATAACCGCCGCCGTTATAATTCTCGCAATAGTTCTTGGCGTTTTGCCAGTTAATACCCACACCATTGTCCTTTGCTGCCCACATCAGGTTCGTTCTTGTATCCAGTACCGTCCCGTTGACGTAGGAGATGAAACGACCGTCTTTTTTAAGCACATTGGCTTCTGCCCGCTCCAGCCTGTACTCAAGCTTAATGATTTCGTCATTGACCAGTCGTGCATCATCGGCTTTGGGTGCCAGGATCAGATAACGGCGATAGCTGACGATTGCTTCTTTTAACTGTCCCATTTTAGACTGAACCGATCCCAAATTGTACCAGGCTGCGGCCATGGTTGGTGCAAGCTCAGTTGCTTTTTTAAACTCCGCGGCGGCTGCTGACAGGTCAGCCTCACTTTTCGCCATTTCGATGGCTGCCATCCCTCGTACGAGATGTTTGCGGGCTTCGTCATTGCTGTTCTGGGCGAAAACCGATGTCGCCAGCCCAATGACGATAAATGTCATCAACATCAGACGACTATAAGTTTTTCTCATTATTCCTTCTCCTTTATGATTTCAGATGCCTTATTCCGATTTTCTTTTATCCCAGAAATCTGTGCGATATCCGCCAACCAGACCAGACGCGGCACCGATGTCTTAAACTGCTGATCCGGAAGATTCACCGCTATGGATGAATTACCTGATAATTGATTTTCTCACTTTAGCGGTTTGACAACGGTTCCAGGTTCCGGACTGTAAGCCATCCCATTTGCACAGAGAATAGCCTTAAGCTCCTTTTCGCTCAAGTATTGCCGCTGCCAAGGGCTCTGGTTGGAATTCATCATCTCGTACCATCTTGCCCCTTGATGGAGAAAGGTCTTTGTCAGCACAACTTGGTGTCGAGGCAGCGGGTCGCTATTAGAATCAGGATCACGCGGAGGTTGCACCAATGCTACCAGAACGGGCCTGCCCTGTTTGAGCGTATCGGCAAAGGCTGCCGGTGGCACCACCTCGGCCCGACCGAAGGTTTCCGCCAGCATAGTCACTTCACCGCCATTAAGTCCTTTAGCCTCTATGGTTTTCTGAGGATCCGCCTTCTCTCCGGCGCTGCGATATCCGGCCTCTCGAATGATATCGGTTGCCCGCGCGGCTACGAACCCGTAAGGCAGGCGAGCAGCATTGGCCAAGGCAAAAATGGTGCAATCCTCGTGAGACTGCTTACCTGCTCCCACCGGGAGGGTCGGCCCCTGGCCCTGAGATACGTCCCGGGCAAGGATCTTATCCAGGCTTCGGGCTTCCACGTCATCCCAGACTTTCGTAACCTCGGTGACTGTCCCCACTAAATAATCTTTATCGGCCAGATCCAGATTCGACAGTGCCTTGTTCAGGCGTTTTAGCTTTTCAGCGTTCCACCCTTGCTGCTTTGCCAGGGCATTAATACTGTTGATAACCTCCGTCCCCGTTGGAGCTGTCTTCCTTCCCTCTGGTACTTCACCATAACCGAGGCTAGGGTCGTTGGGGTCAACAATACCTTTCTTGCCGCTCAGGTCGACCACGTTCGGGTCATTTTCGGGGCTGACCGGCATAGCACTCCCAAAGAAGGGGGTAGCGCTGCCGACATCAGAGGGTTCCGGGAGTGGTTTCAGCCCAAGTGTCCCCGTACTGGATCCCTTGAAATTTCCCAGGAGTTGATCCTTTTTCTCTGCAAAATTCTTCTGTCGCTCAAGTTCCAGTATCCTTTGCTTCTGCGCTCTTTGAAACTGTTGTTGACGCTCGGCCTCCTGCTGCGCCTCTTTTTGCTGTTGGGCTGCTGCATTATTTCCGGACCCCTGCATCACCCCATCCAGCACACCCTGGAACAACTGCAGCTTGATTTGATTATTCGTGGAGAGGCTACTGGAATTTTTGGAGGATTTTTTTGACGATCCTGATGACTTGCTGGAAGGCTGATCGCAAACTATCTCTCCATTTTTACAGTAACAAGGGATCCCCTGCAACCGATAAGCTTTCGCTGATGCTTCACAATCAATTGACGCCCGCTGTGCCCTTGCCTGCATGGGTACAAACAGAGTAAAGACCATCAATAGACCAATGAAAATAATCGGCAAACCATGCTGCTGCATACTGCGGGCATTGAGCATTAAGTATTTCATGGTACCTCCTTCCACCATTCTGAAATGGAAGCCGGGTTAAACTGTTGCACTCCGGAAAGTATACTATCGGCAAAGACTTTTACCGCCTTGCCCGCCTCTGCCGTAAATGAATTTCCCAATCTTTATTGAGACATAGTTTCTGTATGGTTGAACTATAAGACCGTCAGTTTTTATTGTCAAGGGATAGTTGCCATCAAAATTAGTTATGTACGACAGACATGAGCAAGCTCATCAAATCCGGTGAAGAGGAGAGGATGCGAGCGCCCGTTGGCGATGCTGGAGGGGAAGCGATAACAAGAAAGAAGGCTGGATGGTTAA
The DNA here is from genome assembly GCA_030690945.1 of Smithellaceae bacterium. Classification (GTDB taxonomy): domain Bacteria; phylum Desulfobacterota; class Syntrophia; order Syntrophales; family Smithellaceae; genus UBA8904. The sequence continues at coordinate 8,537 of JAUYFM010000053.1, forward strand.
ACTCGTCCGGCAGGGGAAAAAGAATGCTTTCCCGACACCCCGGCATGACCCGAAAAACAAAACAGGGGGCATGAGGCTCCTTCATCCCAAACATGAATGCATCGATCAGTATTCAAATGGTTATCAATAAAATATATCCATGACTTTTCAAAGGATTAGGAGTATAAAAAATAATATGTTTAAATATTAAAGGCATTATGCAGGAGGCAAAATCCATGACTAACAGTGCATTCATGGGCAAGCCGATAAATACGCGTACTTTTGCGAAAGAAATTAGCCAATATCTTAAGTGAATTTTCTCATATGACTATGAAAGACAAACCGGTAATCTTGGTTGTTGATGACCAGCCCCAAAATATAGAACTTCTCGAAGCCTATCTTGTTCCGCAGGGTTATGAGATTGTCACGGCGGTAAACGGTGAAGAAGCGCTCGAAAAACTTTCTGGTAATAAAATCGATCTGATTCTGCTGGATGTCATGATGCCCGGGATGAACGGATATGAGGTTTGCAAAAAAATCAAAAGCGATTCGGATAACGCATTCCTTCCGATAGTCATGCTGACAGCTCTTGATAATAGGCAGGCAAAAATCCAGGGGCTTGAAGCCGGAGCGGACGACTTCCTGAATAAACCTTATTCCGAGATCGAACTTGTCGCTCGTATCAAAAATTTGCTGAAGATAAAATTTCTCCACGATGAAGTGGAGTCAAAGAATCACCTGATATCCAGCATGTTGCATCGTTATGTAAACCGCTTCGTTATTGAACAGATCCTCGCCAACCCGGAAAAATATTCGGAGTTGGGCGGTGATAGAAAAGAGGTTGCGGCGTTTTTCTGCGACATACGCGGATTTACCTCTCTTTCTGAGAACATGAAGGCGGATGAACTTATTCATTTGCTCAATAGCATATACAAGAAGCTGACAGAAACCGTTTTCAGAAACAAGGGGACATTCGACAAATATATGGGCGACTGCATCATGGCTTTCTGGGGCGCCCCGATGGATATCGAAGATGAAACGTTATGGGCAATTCGGGCCGCCTTGGAAATGCAAGTAGCTTTTGAAGATTTAAAACAAGGCTGGCCACCGGAGTTGAAAAAACTCGGGATCGGCATAGGGATAAACTACGGCGAGGTGGTTGTCGGAAACGTAGGGACTGAAGAAGCAATGAATTACACGGTCATTGGTGACGTTGTGAACACCGCCCAGAGATTAGAGTCAATAGCACGCTCCGGCCAAGTCCTCATTACAAAAAATGCTCTATTGCGGGTTGAAGGGAAAATAAAGATTCGCGCACTCCAACCGGGTCAACTGAAAGGCAAGTCGTTACCCGTTGAAATTTATGAGGTATTAAAGATGGAGAAGAAATAGTTGACATAGATAACAACGGACTTATTGGCAAACCGATAAATACGCGCACATTTGTGAAAGATCTTAGTGAATTTATTAAGTGAGTTCACCAGCGTTCCGTAGAGACACAGAGGCTAAAGCCGTTTGGCCTGAAGGCTGAAAGAAAAATGGACATAATGACATCCCCTGAAATCGCAAATCCAGAAGCGGGAAATAAGTTAGGAGAACTTGTTGTTCCTGACAGTCTTCAATCTAATAATACCAAGTTGCATTCAAATGTTAACAGTAGTTCGGGTCTTTAGACCCGTTGAACACGCGAACCTAAAGGTTCGGACTATGTTGTTTCGTTATCCTTTGAATGCGACTTGGTATAACCTTCGGCTTTCTGTTTGGCTGTAGCACCTCTATTTTTTTATATTTAAGACGCTATGTGCCTTGTAAAATAAAGCAGCCCCAAAACCTTGTCTGGTCGGGGGCTGTAATTTTTATTCAAGTTTTTCTTATGATGTTGCTTTTGGCTTCTTCGGTCTAAACCGGAAGAAAAGAAACGCGGTCAGCAGAAGTCCAACAATCACGAATGGCAGATAACCGAAAATCAGCAGGAAGGAAAAACCAATTAAAGGATATAGTGCCGCTCTGATTGCAGCTTTTGTCAGAGGCTTGTCGTTAATCCAATTTGCAGCAGTGGGACCATTGCGGTAATACCATACGACAAACTTCTGCCCAAGATTATTGGTCAGCAAGTACCTGTCTCTAAACTGACGAAGGATTTCCACCTGTCCGGCCATGGGCGAACCAAATGCCGCCGTGGCGATAAAACAGCCACCTTTGCTTCCAGGTACGGGGCTCGCTGCCGTAAACGCTGTTAAAGCCGAGGCTGAAGATACGACTCCCCGGTCATCCCGATAGATCACCTGCCAGTAATACTGTGTGTTGGCTTGCAGTGTGCCGGAAGGAACAGTGAAAGACGTTTTGCCGGACGCATCAAAGGAACCGGAATAGACGATGCCGCCTGAAGCGTTTTGGATGATCCACTGGCTTGCCTCATGAGCATCGCCATCTGCATCCACAAACGCCGATGCGAAAAGCTTTCCGGGCAGTTGCATAGTTGCCCCATCGGATGGCCACAGATTGGTCGGCTGAGCCGGTCTGGTGTTCGTTTGGGCGGTAAGCGAACTTGTTTGCGTGACTCCGGCGGAAACCACTTGCAGTTCTCCTGTGTCGGGTGTTTTCCCGGCGTGTGCAGTATACGTTACCTGGATATCGGCCAAAGCTGCCGATGCCAGAGTGGAAACAGTGCAGGGGGAGACCGAATACTTCGGATTCGTCACCATGGAAGAGATATTATTTAAAGGCACCGATCCGTTATTCGTAATGGTGAAGGGAAGCGTTTGGGATGCTTGATCGGGAAGCACGAGCGTGCCAAAATCGACACTGGATGGACTGAGGACAAAGGACGTGCCGGGCACAGTGGCATAGTTAATCACATAGACCTCGTCCTCAATATCACACTCATTCGTACCGGATTTAATTCTGAAATACCCGCCTTCACCCCAATCCGGTCCCCAGCTGTTCTTGATGATCCAGGCCTGTTCCTCATCATCGTAACCGACGATAGCAACCATATGCCCGCCCTCCGCCACACCGGTCACATGACTGTAGACTCCCGATTGGTAGGAAAGAAAGTCCGTATAGATGACAAAGCCCGTTACCAGCGGTCCATACTGAACAATGGCGTTTTTGATGGCCTCTACGGATGTGGCAACATCTTCAAAGCCTGTAACCCGATAAGTATTTTGCTGCATCGTGGCGGCACAGGCTCCAGTTATTCCCGTTCTCCCGGAATTATAGGGCGCGTCGGTTTCCAGTGGAATGCCGGCTGTCTTCAAGTAGGACATAGCAGAGTCGGGAAACCCGCCTGAGCACCCCATATTTTCGTCATCGCACGATACCATCGCTTGTTCTGAAAGATCCAGATCCTTATCAGGCGTGTGGCTTGTAATGAGGATACGCGATTCGAGAGCCGCCGTACTGCCAAAGGCCCAGCATGAGCCGCAGTTGCCTTGGTCTCTCACGCCTGTGACGTAATTGTAGCCATTGACGTTTCGCCAATCAATCTTAGTGGGGAGATTATTGACTTTTGCAGAAAACCGATAGGATTTGGCCTGTTGGCCAGACTTTTTGAACTTTATCGGCATGAGACGGCGCCTTATTTCCTCGGGCGGTAGTTTCGAGACAGACGTTTCCCCGGCAACCCAGTGGGCGCCCTTGTCGCGAATGGCCTGATTGATATCTGTCGCCTCAAGTGCCAGCAAAGGCGAGGCAATGGGTATGAGTAACAGGAATACAATAAAATTAATGATCGTTTTCTTCATCTTTATGGAAGGCAGTATAGGAAACGTGGTCTTGTGTGTCAAGGAAATCTTGACCACAAAATAAGGGATGCTGCAATTTCCCGGGTGTGCGACAAATTTATGGGCAGAGCAGTTTTTCACCCCTCTTTAGAGACTGTGTCGCAATAGTAAGAAGCGCCATAAAAGCTGATAGGGGTAGGGACGACACATTGGTTTGCATCGCCCCTCCCTCCGAACCGGACTGGCGGATCTCCCGCATCCGGCTCTCCAGTCGGTGGTTTTACCTCATTGAGGACTGGAGTAATTTCATATGGGCGTCCACAAGAC
>JAUYFM010000054.1 GCA_030690945.1 Smithellaceae bacterium
CTGCGTGTTCACCTCCGGTTGCTCCCCACCCCGCCTCACAGCGACGCAGTTACCTTCGGTTACCGAAATCGGGCATAATCTCGGAGGAGGATTTTCACCTCCTAAATCGCGCCTGCTCCCAGGCGCACTCATTCCCGCGCAGGCGGGAATCCATAGCATACTTAAATCACTGGATTCCCGCCTGCGCGGGAATGACAAAAGCGGATCAAAACTGACTATATACGGTTTCATCATAATAGCTGTGACTATTCATAAAAAGAAATGAGGAAACTATGGGACGAATTGGAGAGAGGTTTGAATCTTTACGCGCTAAAAACGAAAAAGCGCTGGTGGTCTATTTGACGGCGGGTGATCCATCGCTTAGTATTACAAAAGCATTAATTCTGGAGTTGGAGAAAGCGGGCGTGGACATTCTGGAGGTTGGTGTTCCCTTTTCCGATCCGACAGCGGACGGGCCGGTCATTCAGGCTGCCTCCCAGCGCGCGCTTAAAAATGGAACCACGCTGCAGGGTGTGCTTGATCTGGTTGCCGATATTCGCCAATCATCACAAATTCCCATCTTGCTTTTCGGGTACTTCAATCCGATTTTTACCTACGGTGTTGGGAAATTTGCAAAGGCCGCGCAAAAAGCCGGCGTGGACGGCGTGCTGGTTGTTGATCTGCCGCAAGAAGAAGCGCAGGAACTGCGGATTCATACCGACGCGGTCGGCCTCGATTTCATATCGCTTGTCGCACCAACAACCGGGAAAGTCCGATTGAAAAATATTGTCCGGAACGCTATGGGATTTCTCTACTACATTTCCATCACCGGCGTCACCGGCACCGTCGCGCCGGAAATCGACGACATCGCGCGCGACGTGTCAAAAATCAGAAAACTCACCAAAATGCCGATTGCCGTGGGCTTCGGCATATCCAACGCGGCCCAGGCCAAAGAAATCGCCGCGCTTGCCGACGGCATCGTCATCGGCAGCGCAATCGTCAAACTGATTGATGAGAATCGGGATAACAGAGCACTGGGGAAAATTGTCGCTGACTACGCAAGAGGAATTAAAGAAGCGTTGGGCTGAAATTTGCCATATCTTGTTGATATTACTTTATTATTTTTTATGATTATTTGCTTGACAGCGGCTTTCAATCACACTATAACATTAAAGCTCAACTTTAATGTTTGGTCTGACGAATGAAACTAAAAATCGGTGAAATCGCAAAAAGAAGCAATGTTCCGGCCTCGACTATCCGTTACTATGTCGGAGAGGGACTTTTGCCAAGGCCCGAAAAGGCCAATGAAAAAATGGCCTACTACGACGAGGCCTGTATTGATAGACTACGCGCCATTCAGGATCTTAAGGAAAAACGCTACTTCCCGCTCTACCTCATAAAAAACATTTTGCGCCGCATGGATGAAGGTCTCAGTTTACCGGAAGCGGAAACGGTCGAAAACGCCGTTTTCGGTTCCAACAACCGCATCGGCCGCGGACTGGTTGATCGGCAGACTTTTCTTGAGGTTACCGGCATGACGGAAAAAGATTTAAAACAGGCGGAGAAGCTGGGCATTCTGATCCCCTTTACGGCAGGCGCGGATAAACCCCTGTATAATGAAGACGATGTCCGTGTGGGGCGCGACGGCATCCGGAAACTTGCCGGATTGGGAATGGCGCAAGATGATCTGTCCTTTCTGGTTGAACTGGGTAAAAAAATTGTCGAAAAGGAGATGGCCCTCCGGCGCAAAATTGTTGCCGGTAAATCGACCAGAGAAAACATTCTGATCACCGCGGAGCTCACAAGGATCGGCGATTTCTACCGCGATTATCTGCTGCGGCGTCTGTTTCAGCGGCAGGTGGAGCAAAATATTCAAAAGAGTTTGAAACAATCAAAGAACAAGACCGCGAAGATTAGGCGGCAAAAAACAATCTGAGGAGGCATCTATGTTTAAAACAGCAATTACGGAAATGTTCGGCGTAAAGTACCCGATTATCTGCGGGGCAATGATGTGGCTTTGCAAGCCGAACCTGTGCGCGGCGGTGTCCAACGCGGGCGGCATCGGCAATCTAACCGCCGGCAACTATGAAACGGCGGACGACTTACGCGCGGCCATCCGGGAAACACGCAAACTCACCGATAAGCCTTTCTTTGTGGCGATTACGCTTTTACCGTCGGTGCGAATCACGCCGGAACACCACAAGATGTATGTTAAAGTCTGCGCCGAAGAAAGGGTTGCCGGCATTGAGTTTTCCGGAACACCGCTGGATAAGGTAGCGGGAATGGAAGCGGTTGAACTGCTCAAGAAAGCCAACGTAAAAATGTTTCACAAGGTTGGCGCGTTGCGGCACGCGGTGCATGCGGAAAAAATTGGCTTTGACGGCATTTACGCGGCGGGCATTGAAGAAGGCGGCCACCCGTTAAATGATGATGTCACGTCCATGGTGCTGACACCCAAGATTGCTTCTTCGGTAAAGATTCCCGTGGTCACTGTCGGCGGAATCGCGGACGGATGGGGGCTCGCTGCGGCATTGTCGCTGGGCGCCGAGGGCGTGATGATGGCCAGCCGCTTTATTGCCACAAAGGAATGCGAGGTTCACGAAAACATCAAACAGGAACTGATCCGCCGGCAGGAATTTGATACGATAATTTACGGAAAATCCATCGGCCTGCAGGGGCGCGGTCTGAAATCTAAAGTCATTGAAGAAGTGCTGGCCATTGAAGCAAGGCACGGCGGATTTGAAGAGCTTATCCCTCTTTTGTCCGGCCAGAAGGTGAAGGAAGCCTGGGAAACGGGCGATGTGGACTACGCACCGCTCATGGTCGGCCAATCCATCGGACTGATCCACGATATCCCCACATGCAAAGAACTGATGGAGAGAATGGCGGCCGAAGCTAAAGAGCGCTCGGCCCGAGCCGCAAAGCTTTGTGGCAACTGATGCGCAAAGAGTTGACAAGACTTTAATCATAATTAAGGAGAAACTATGAAAACACGATTAACTGAAATGGTCGGCATTAAGTACCCGATTGTACTCTCCGGCATGAGTTGGATCAGCACGCCGAAAATGGTCGCGGCGGTATCCAACGCTGGGGGACTGGGCATTCTGGCAACGGGACCGCTGTCCAGTTCGCAAACCAGGGAGGCCATCCGTGAAATTCGGAAGCTGACGGATAAACCATTCGGCGCTAATGCGTCGTTGATGTTTCCAGGCGCGGCGGAAAACGCGAAAGTCCTTTTGCAGGAAAAAGTGCCCGTGATTAACTTCGCCCTGGGCAAAGGCGACTGGATTGTCAAGGAAGCGCACAAATACGGCGGAAAGGTTTTTGCCACGGTTGTCAATCTAAAGCATGCCAAGCGCGCGCAGGATTTTGGCACGGACGCGGTTATCGCCACCGGCCAGGAAGCGGCGGCACACGGTGAAGACGTCACGTCGCTGGTTTTGATTCCGCATCTGGCGGAAAATCTGAAAATCCCCATCATCGGCGCGGGTGGTTTTGCCGACGGGCGGGGACTCGCGGCCGCTCTGGCGTTGGGCGCGGAAGGCGTCGCTATGGGGACAAGGCTGATGACAACCAAAGAAAGTCCGCTGCATGAAAACTACAAAAAAATGACGCAGGAAAAAGAAGTTTATGACACGCTGTTTTCCAAACGATTTGACGGAATTTTGTGCCGGGTCATGAAAACGGATGCGGCTAAAAATGCGATTAAGAAAGGGTTAAGCTGGCCCGCGGCATTTTTCAACTCTCAGGAAATCGCCAGGCAGGTCAACGTGCCCTATTTTAAGCTATTTTTGGGCGTGCTCGCTTCCGGTTACTCAAATGCCAAACAACTGGCTTTTATGGCCAACGCCTTCAAGGCCATCAAAGTGGCCACTGAAGACGGTGATTCCAGGGCAGGCGTGTTGCCGGTGGGCCAGGTGCAAGGGTTGATTCATGACCAGCCGACTGTCGCCGAGCTCTTTGAACGTATCGTCAAAGAAGCAAAAGTTGCGCAGGCCAAAGTAAACGCGACTCTCGAATAATCCGGCATTGCCTAAAGACTGAAAAAAGGTTATGATACATCTACATAAAAATGGAAGGGAGTAATTCTATATGTCTATCGCATTGGTATTAAAAGATATGGAGAAGTCTATCGGAAAGGAAATATTTCTATCCGATTGGACACAGGTGACCCAGGAACAGATTAATCAATTTGCCGACAGCACAAAAGATCATCAGTGGATTCATGTGGACGCGGAAAAAGCCGCCAAGGGGCCGTTCGGTAAAACCATCGCGCACGGGTTTTTGACGCTTTCACACCTGCCGTTTTTCGGCTATCAGGTACCGCTGAAAATGGAAGGCGCCCAGATGTCGATCAACTATGGCCTGAATAAGGTGCGCTTTATCAATCCCGTGATCTCCGGCGCGAAAATCCGCGACCGGATTGTTCTTTCCGCGCTGGAAGAAAAGCCGGGTAACAGATTGCTCATGACACAAACGCACACCATCGAGATCGAGGGGCAGGAGAAACCGGCCTGTATCGCCGAAGCACTGGGGATGATCTTCTTCTAATTCTAAAATGTAGGGAACGGTCTGATCCGGCATACGCCGGACTAAAAAACCGTTCTCTACATTTGTTTATCAGCTAAAATTTAAAAGTTTTCGGCGGCTGTCCGGAAAAATCCGCAATCGAGGTTGATCTCGATGCATCAGTTGCGGATCGCGCGGAAGGTTATAATCTTCTGCTTCGTGTTTCTTGTGATTCTGCCTTCGCCTTCCAGGTAGCGTAAATGGGCGATGGCTTCTCCAGTGGCAAACCATTTCTGGGCGATGGGAAAATCCTCCCAGGTCTCACAATCAATATCCCAAGTCATCCCTGCGGCAATTTCATAGGCGTTCAGAGGTTCGCTTCCCAGAACTTCCATCACTTCATCGGCGCGCTCGCGGTGATGGGCTTTCAATTCGTCAATTCTGCCTTTCAGATTCCCCAGAAAATTCCGGTGCCCGGGCAAAACAAGGTCAACCGGCAGGTTGTATACTTTATCCAGACTTGCCATGTAGTCGGCAAGAGAATTGGTGGTATAGGCCCACGATTCGATATGCGGTGTGATATCAAAAAGAACGTGATCGCCGGAGAAGAATATTTTTTTATCTTTTTCGTACAGGCAGATATGCCCTTGCGTGTGTCCCGGCGTGGCCACACATTGCAGACGGTACCCGCCGCATTCAATAACATCGCCGTCGTCTATCAGATGAAATTTCGGAACTTTCTCCGGACTGTATTTAAAGCCGGGATGGCTGTTGAGCGCTTTTTGCAATTCATCGGCAGGGAATCCGTTAATCTCGGCAAAATCGATCAGAGGCTGCCAGCTGTTGTCCTCGTCGAAAACCTGCGAATCGATCCGGCTGAAAAATATCCGACTTGTTTCCGATGCCAGTCGCGAGACAAGCCCGGTATGATCGGCGTGCATGTGGGTCAGCATGAAATCGGTCTTGTTCAAATCAATCCCCAGTTCAACCAATCCCTTCTGCATCGCTTCATAGCAGACACTGCGATTGAAGCCGGTATCAATAATCAGATTGCGGTCTTCGCCTTTGATGACGTAAGAATTCAGATCCTTGAGCGGGCTGTTCGGCAAAGGCACGATAATCCGATAGAGCCTCTTTCTGATTTCATTTACCATGGGTGCTGCCTCCTTGGGCCGCCACAATTGCGTGATGCAGCTTTTGTCTGTGGTGTTATTCGCATGTTCACTGATCCTTATTATCTCCTGTTGGCTCATCCGGCGCAGGTTCCGGCGCGAATATATCCCCGCTTAGGTCCACAGGGAAAAATTCGTCTGGCAGGGCGCTGACAATCTTCAGCGGTTTAGCCGGGAATTTTGGTGACTGGACTCGCGGCGGCGGCACGGCCATCGGCAGTGCTTCGTCCATAGACGACGTTTCCAGAACTGGATTATCCGGTGATACATTTTCCGCCGAGGTCTCCGGAGATTTTCTTTTTCTATGACGAGGACGGCGACGGCTTTTCTTTTTGGGAACTTCACCCACACCAACTGTTTCCGTATCGACTACCCCATCGACGTCTTCATCTGCATTAACCGCTACATCAGCCTCAGCCTCAGCCTCCACCTCAACATCCGGCTCCGGCTCTTCCGCCAGTTGCAGCAAAGGAACGTCCTGCATGGCGCTTGCTTCCAGCGTCTGCTCTTTAATGGATTGCTGAATTTCGAGTTTATCCCACGCCATATCCGATCTGCCTTCAATATGCAGACAAATACCGAAATTCGTTTCCAGCTTCAAGAGCTCACTTCTTTTATTATTTAGAATATATATGGCGATTTCATGCGGCAGGCTGACTTTCAACTCCGAGTAAATGCCTTTAACCGCTTCCGATTCTATTTTGCGATACGCGCCCAGAGATGCGTATTCCAGAGAGGGACGCAGACCACTGCCCTTGCAATACGGGCAGGTAATGTAACTGATTTCCTGAATGGTAGATTGCTTCTTCTGGCGAGATAATTCCAGAATACCGAATTTGGAAATACGGGAAAGTTGAATTCTCGCACGATCCATACTCAGGCCTTTCTTGAAGGCTTTTTCCACTTCCGCGATATGCTTTTTATCAATCATGTCAATAAAATCAATCACGATTAGACCACCCAGGTCGCGTAGACGTAACTGCCGCGCAATTTCTTCGCAGGCGTCAACATTGGTTTTGAATGCCGTCTCTTCGATATTTCTTTTATTGGAGCCGCGGCCGGAATTGACATCGATGGTGATCATGGCTTCCGTAGGATTGATGATGATGTAACCGCCGGATTTCAATTCCACGCGCTCCTGGTAAATCACGCGGATTTGTTCTTCCAGTTCGTACCGTTCAAAAATCGGCACTTTGTCTTTATAATTTTTTAAGATTCGTAAATGGCGGGGGGCTACAGCTTTCAAATAAGCGCGCATTTTGCGGAAGGTCTCGACATCATCCACCAGAATTTCATCAATCTCCAGGGTTAGGTAGTCGCGCAGCGAGCGTACGCCGAAGTCCGTTTCCTGATAGAGAAAATAGGGAGCCGATGCACTCTCGGCTTTCTTGTAAATGTCCTTCCACAGACGCATTAGAAACTGGTAGTCGCGCTGGATTTCAGGCTTGGTGCGATTGATGCCCGCCGTACGGACAATGAAACCCATATCCTCGGGAACCTTAATCTGCTCCATAAGTGATTTTATTTTTTGCCGGTCTTCTTCGCTTTCTATTTTCCGTGATATGCCGCCGCAGAGTTTGTTGGGAAGCAAGACCAAATATCTTCCGGGTAAAGAAATATAGGACGTGAGCAGTGCGCCTTTGTTGCCGGTAACTTCCCGGACGACCTGCACGATAATTTCCTGGCCGGATTTGAGAACCGGTTTGCCGCCGGCCTGACCATTTTCCGGTTCGGTCAAATATTCTGAACTCACGTCCCTCAGCGGAAGGAATCCATCTTTGACGCCGCCGTAATCGACAAAAGCCGCCTGCAGACCGCGTTCGACTTTCAGCACTTTCCCTTTGTAAATATTCCCATTGATCGGTTCCCGCACCGTCATTTGAATGTTAAACTCAATGAGTTTACCTTTTTCGTCAACTGTGGCCATGCGCATCTGTTCTTTGTGCACGGCGTTAACGAGCATAATGTGTTTCATAATTATCCTTTTCGGCTGCATTCATTATCACGCGTTCATGGAGGAACCGGCCGAATGTCCGACCGACACGAAACTACGCGATACAACCTTGTATATTTTAAATAAAGGCGCTAACATCGCCTTTACCAATTCTTATCAGTTCGATCGTGTCATCAACCAGACTGATGATGCTGGACGGCTCGGGAACGATCGTTCCGCCGTCAATAATTAAATCAACGATACGTCCGAAGTATTCATTGATGAGTGAAGGATTGCCGAGATCTTCTCCATCTTGCGTCTGCACGCTGGTGCTGATGATCGGCTGTCCAAGTTCGCGTATTAAAGCAAGACAAATCTGGCTGTCCGGTACGCGAATGCCTGTGGTCGGCCTTTTCGGTAAAATGATTTTCGGGACAAGTCGCGATGCTTCCAGAATGAACGTGTAAGGCCCCGGTAAAAACCGTTTCATGGTTTTATAGGCGTAATCCGTAACCATGGCATACTGGCTGATATGTTTCAGATCGGAACAAACAAAACTCAGCGGTCGTTTCTTATTTCTTCTTTTGATTTCGTAAATTCTTTCAATCCCTCTTTTATTGGATAAATCGCAACCCAATCCATAAACCGTGTCCGTCGGATAGATAATAACACCGCCATCCCTTAATACATCCGCCGCTTTCTTAATGAGGCGCATTTGAGGATTTTGGCTGTTAATTGATAACACCGGTTTCGCCCCCGTTTCACAGTTGCCGTTTTCATCGAGAGATTTATATCAGCAATTCGTAGATTTAGCAATGGCTGCAAACGGATTTTGAGAAAGAAAAAATTACCTCTTTTTCTTGTCCTTACTGAGCTTGTATTCGATACTGTCAATCAGCGCCTGCCAGCTGGCTTCAATAATATTTTCGGAAACGCCTATGGTGCTCCAGATTTCAGAGCCGTCCGTCGAATCCAGTAAAACACGGACGCCCGCCGCTGTGCCCTCCGAACCTTCCAGAGTTCGTACTTTAAAATCAACCAGATGCATTTCCCTGATTTGCGGGTAGAATTTAGTCAGCGCCTTGCGGAGGGCATGGTCCAGGGCATTAACCGGACCGTTGCCTTCGGCAGCTGTCAATTCCTCTTCGCCACCCACTGATATTTTAATCGTGGCCTGGGAAAGACACGGATTTTCCAGCGTGCGCGACGTGACCACGCTAAAACACTCCAGATTAAACGGCTCAACAAACTCACCTATTGCTTTTTTCATCAAAACGGACAAGGATCCGTCGGCGGCGTCAAACTGATAGCCTTTGTCTTCCATCAGTTTGACCTGATGAACGACTTTGCCCAGCGCATTTTTCTTGTCCAGATCGATCCCTAATGCCTTGGCTTTATAGGCAATATTGCTTTTACCCGCCATGTCGGAAACCAGCACGCGCCGGCTATTGCCGACCACTTCGGGCTGCATATGCTCATAAGCCAGCGAATTTTTCGTGACGGCGCTGACATGTACGCCGCCTTTATGCGCGAACGCACTGCGTCCGACAAAAGGCCGGGACATCAAAGGCGGGATATTGGCCACGTCGCTGATAAACAGGGAAAGATTAGTCAACTGACGAATCGATTCCGGCGGCAGACAATTCATTTTCATTTTGATTTGCAGATTGCCGATCAATGAAATCAAATCAGCATTCCCGCACCGCTCGCCATAGCCGTTGATGGTTCCCTGAATCATTTTCACGCCCTCTTTGACGGCAGCGATGGAGTTGGCGACAGCCAGTCCGCAGTCATTGTGAACATGAATGCCAGACATGGCCTGCGGAACAACCGAAGAGACTTTTTTAATGATGTCACTGATCTCGTTGGGCATAGCGCCACCGTTTGTATCGCAGAAAACAATTCTGTCCGCACCCGCGTCCAAAGCTGCCTTTACGACCCGGGTCGCATATCTGGGGTTATGTTTATAACCGTCAAAAAAATGTTCCGCATCAAAAAGCACTTCCTTGCCTTGGGATTTTAAGTAGGCAATCGAGTCACGAATCATGCAAAGGTTTTCTTCCAGCTCGATTTTCAAAATATCGGTAACATGCAGGTCCCAGGACTTACCAAAGATGGCCACGGCCGGCGTTTCGGCCCTGATTAATGCCTTGAGGTTCGGGCAGGCTTCCGGACGAATGTGCGGCTTGCGCGTGGAGCCAAACGCGGTCAGTTTCGCGTTTTTAAACTTCACCGTTTTTGCCATTTCAAAAAAGCGCATATCTTTAGGATTGGAACCGGGCCAGCCACCTTCAATATAATGGAAGTGAACGTCGTCCAGCCGCTGGGCAATGCGCAGCTTTTCTTCGGCGGAAAAAGTGACCTGTTCACCCTGTGTGCCGTCGCGCAATGTCGTATCGTAAATCAAAATCTGGTTTTTTGTCATGAAATCCTCTCTTTCATAAAAAAACCGCTACCTTGTTTGCCTGGCAGCGGTTTGGAATTTGTTTATTTCAAGTCGAAACTATTCCACGGCCAGGGCTCCTATGGGGAAGCAAATTATGATATAAGTAATTATTATTTGTCTGATGAGGAACGTGTTCATGGCACCAATAAATACCTAATTATTTTATGTTATATACAATAATTTTTTTGCTGACTTTTGTCAATAGAAATTAATTACCTCTTCTTACCTGTGTTCCAGGATTATAAATTAAAAAAATAATGCTTGACAAAACAAGACCGGCAAATTAGTTCATACAACCAACGCTCGTTGTATATATTAATTTACAGGGACGTGCAAACTGAAATAGAGGAGATAATGTATGATTAAATCAAGACTTTGTGACCTGATAGGGATTAAATATCCCATTATCCAGGCGGGCATGGGGCCCTTCAGCAACAACAATCTTGGCGTTGCCGCAGCCAATGCAGGCGTTTTGGGTCTGCTTTCTACAAGTGGCTTGACCAGCAGGGATATTCAGCCCTTCGTTTACGATGCCTGGATCAAAACTGCCGAAGCGAATCCGGATGACGATATACCCACCGCCATCGATAAGGTGTTGAAGCGGACCTATCGTCTCGTCAAGGACAAGGGGGGTGTTTTCGGTATTAATGTCATGGTGGCGGCAGAAATGGCCGCTGAAGCAAAGATTATCATTGATGCGGCCATTCGAGTTCGGGAAGAAAATCCCGATATGAAAAATAACTTCAAGGTGATTTTCACCTCCGCCGGTGACCCGGTTGGATGGAAAGACAAGATCAAGGGTGCCGGCTTTACCTGGATGCATGTTGTTCCTTCCGTCAAGGGCGCCCTGCGCTGCAAAAAAGCAGGTGTTGACGTGATCGTAGCTTCGGGCCATGAAGGCGGTTTCCACACCTCCTGGGAACCGGTTCACTCAATGATTCTTCTTCCTGCTGTTGTGGAAGCCGTATCGGACGAAAAAACGCTTGTCTGCGGCGCCGGCGGATTCTGCGACGGCAAGACCCTGGCGGCGGCACTGGTTCTGGGCGCTGACGGCGCTCAAATGGGAACCCGCTTCCTGGCAACACAGGAAAGTGATTTCCATCAGATCTGGAAAGAAGCTGTTGTGGCTGCAGGCGACCGGGGAACACTCGTGGCCCGTGGATTTGTGGGACCGGCCCGCTGGTTGAAGACTCCCCGCAGCGATGAGCATGCCCGAAACACCCTGCAGAAGTCGCCCGGTGTATTCCTCGGAATTCCCGATGATTTCACCACGATTGATATGTCTCTAATCCAGTTCGAGATTGAATCCATCAAGGCTGTTTACGAGGGCAACAAGGAAAAGGCCCTCATGGCGGCCGGCGAAGCAGCGCAGCGGATCAATGACATGCCCAAGGTCAATGACATGGTGCAGGTCATGGTTAAGGAAGCGGAATCCATTTTGAAGGGTGTCCAGACAAAACTTCTGGCATAAATTGTTAGATTAAGTGAATAAAAGAAAGAAGCCGGGGCGGTTTGTTTGCTCCGGCTTCTTTTCGTTGATCCGTTCTTGGCAGTGCTGCGGCAAGTGACAATCAAAATATGACTGCCTTCATGACATGCTTTTCGAGCAGGTTGATCAGTTCTTCCTTGGAATATTTTTTCAAATTCCAACTACGCAGGGGATGCATTGATAATTCGTAAACAATTGTGTTGGCGGTAAAAGAGGCGTCTTCGAAATGAAAAACATTCCTCTCCAGACCTTTCTTCAGAATTTCTTCGATCTGGGCGACAAAATGACTCTCCCTGGCCAAAATAATTTTGAGTAAACTCTTTGGGAGAACTTTTGATTCCCGGTACAAAAGCAGGATTTCTTCTCCGTAGTCATAGCCAAAATCAAGCAATTCACGAATAACGGTTCTTAGTTGTTCTATAGGATCATCAATGTCCATGATCCCTTGCTTTTCGAAAAGATCAATTTCCGGCTGATGAATCATTTCAAACACTCGAAATAGAATCTCCTCCTTGCTTTTAATGAAATAATATAAATTACTGATATCGATTCCGGTTGCCTTGGAAATTTCGCGCATGGATGTCTGCGCATAACCCTTCTTCATGAAGAGCTTTGTAGCTTTTTTGACAATCTGCAATTGTCTCTTTTGAAACAGATCGTTATTTTTCTTCGGGGCGGACTCCTTCTCAGAGGCTGCTTTTCTTTTCATTGATTAAATCACAATCCTTTCAAGACTATAGCTGTTTCTATACCAGAACTGCCCAGGCTGTCAATGTAAATTCAAAACTAATACTTGACAAAACAACCCCGGCTAAATTAACTGATGCAACCAACGCTCGTTGTACGCAAAATTAAAAGAAGGATTCTATGATTATGTCTAAACATACTGGGATCGTCAAATTAATGGCTACAAAAAGATTGAAAGGAACGTAAAATCAGATGGACCTAAAAATAAAGAAAAAAGTTGCCGTCGTAACGGGCGCGGGCAATGGCATCGGCCGGGCAATTGCCCTGCGCCTTGCCGAGGAAGGCGCGACAGTAGTCGTAGCGGATTTGAATATTCATGACGCGGAAAAGGTTGTTGCGGAAATTAAATCACGTCAGGGTTCCGGGATGGCAGTCTCGATGGATGCAACGAGCGAGGATGATGTCAACCGCCTTGTCCAAAAGACCCTTGAGGCCTTCGATCAAATTGATATTCTGGTCAATAATGTCGGTGGCGGGGTTGGCGGGCCTGCGGTTATCATTAAAACGGCAACGGCAAATTGGGACAGGACAATTGACATTACGTTGAAAAGCACCTTTCTGTGTTCGCGGACTGTGGCACAGGAGATGGTTAAGAGAAAACAGGGCAGGATTATCAATATTTCGTCCATATCGGGAAAATTGGGTGAATCCCTCATCGGTCCATACTGTGCGGCTAAGTTTGGTGTCGTGGGCTTGACGCAGGTGATGGCAAAAGAACTGGGGCGTTATGACATCACGGTAAACGCCGTTTGCCCCGGGTATGTATATACACCGGGCTGGAAGGAGCTTGCCCAATCGATGAAGGAAAAATATTCTTCCATGGCAGATCTGACCCCCGAACAAATTTTTGAACAGCGCGTCAAGCCTTTAACCGCTCTGGGAAGACCACAGACGGCGGAGGACATTGCAAGTCTTGTGGCGTACCTGGCTTCGGATGAAGCTAAAAACATCACGGGACAGGCCATCCATGTGGATGGCGGCGCTGTTATGTAATAATGATGAGAAAAAACCTTTATCAAAGAAAGAGTCGCTTGCGATAATTCCGGCGGTTTGCCGGGGCGATTCATGGCATCAAATATGTTCAGCATTTCCGTAATCACACAATAATGTTCACCTATAATATCTGTGGCATCAATCAACGGTAAGTAAAAAGCGTAGATAATACGAAACATTGAATAGCATCTTTTGTGCTTTGCAGAAAGCGGCACGACTTTTGTTCTTATCTCCTTCTGAAAAGATAATCGCGAGAAAGCCAGATTATTGAAGAAAAGGAGAGAAAGTTATGAAGGATCATTTCAAAAGATTAGTTGGTGTTTTGGTTGTTGCTCTGATGTTGCAAGGCTTTGTGCCGTCTGCCTTTGCAGCCGAGGAGGATAAGGTGACGGGTGAAGTTGCAGTAAGTGTTTTGAGCGCCTACATCTGGCGCGGACAGGAATTGAGCCGCCACAGTGTTGTAGTCCAGCCCTCATTGACGGCAAGTTACAAAGGCTTCACAGCCAATGTTTGGGGGAATATGGATACCCGGCCCTATGCGGCAGGGGACGAAAAATACGCGTCCAATTATACCGAGACGGATGTCACCCTTTCTTATTCGCGAAAGTTTGGTATCGTACAGGCAGGTGCAGGCTACATTTACTATGGCCTGGCGGCAGCAGCACCGGGAGGGCCTGATCTGCCTGATTCTCAGGAAGTCTTTGTCACACTGGGACTGGATACGATTTTGGCGCCGACACTGACCGTCTATAAGGAAATTGATCATTACCATCAATGGTACGCCTTGCTTGGCATTTCGCACACATTTGCTCTACATGACAAAATCGGATTGAAACTGGCGGGCTCGGTCAGCTATCTGAAGAGTGAAGACGAAACAACTTACCCCAAATTTGACAGCGGCTCTCTGGCAACGACGGATAAGTTCAACAACTTTCATGACGCGACCATCGCAATTTCTCTGCCGGTTGCCGTAACCAAGAATCTGACGATCACGCCGATGGTGGTCTACGTCCTGCCCCTGTCCGACGACGCAAAACATGAAATGAGAGCGCGCGGCCTGCAGGGAGCAGCCTTGCCGGCCGATAAAGATGCTTCTTTTCTTTACGGCGGCATCATGGCGAGCTTTACCTTTTGAGAAAAAAAGCAAGATGTTTTCTTGGAAAAATTTGTCATCAATGGTAAATACTCGGAAAGGAGAACAAGAAATTCTGAAGATGGGCGGCGCGAGCTTGCCCATCTTCAGGCATTGAACATTGACCTCAGATAACAGGACTGCCTGTGGACGGACTAAATTTTTTTTCCCAGCTGATCATCATCCTTGGTTTTTCCATTCCGGTTATCTACGTCTTCAATAAAATCAAACTACCCTCCATTATCGGATTTCTCATCACCGGCATTATCATCGGTCCTTTTGGCCTGAGGCTGATCGACGATACGGCCGGGATTCACTTTCTGGCGGAAATCGGTGTGGCCTTTCTGCTTTTCACCATCGGCATCGAAATTCAGCTTTCCCGCTTTTTAAAACATTTGTCGGAAATTCTTCTGACGGGCGGCCTGCAGATTTTGTGTACATTTATCGTGGGGGTGTGCATCGGACTGGCGATGCAGTTGAGCGTCAGCCAGTCCATTTTCATCGGATTCATTCTGGCCCACAGCTCGTCGGCCCTGGTGCTTAAAATTCTCAAAGACCGGTCGGACGAAGATGCGCCGCAGGGCCGGATTTCCATCGGCGTCATCCTGTTTCAGGATGTGATGGTCGTGCCGATGATGCTGCTCATCCCGTTTCTGGCCGGTGAAAGCGGGCCCGACGCTCTGATGATCATCTGGAAACTTCTCAAATCCGTTCTGATTATTGTCATCATCCTGGTCGCGGCGCGTTATGTCATCCCCATTGTGCTGGAAAAACTGGTCAAGATGAACATGCGCGACGTGCTGGTGATTTCCTCCGTGGTGATCACGATGGGAATCGCCTGGATCACGGAATCCCTGGGCCTTTCGCTCGCCATCGGCGCCTTTCTGGCGGGACTGGCACTGTCCGACACGGATTTCACACATCAAATCATCAGCGACATCAACCCGTTTCGGGACGTCTTCCTATCCGTTTTTTTTGTCTCGTTCGGCATGATCCTCAATCTTGATTTTCTGCGAGAGCATACCGGCTATATTCTTTTGACCTCTCTGGTCATTATTGTAATTAAGGCGGCGATCGTCTTCGGCCTGGTCAAGCTGCAGAAATACCCCCTGCGCGTCGCACTGCTTTCGGGCGTGCTGCTCTCACAGATCGGTGAATTTTCATTTGTCCTGGCTTCTCAGGGCTTTAAAAGCAACATCATTTCCAATTATATCTATCAGACCTTTATCGGCGCGTCCGTTTTGACATTTATCGTGACGCCACTGCTCGTTTCGCTGGTTTACTATGTATTAGCCCGCAGAAATATTTTTGATCCCGCGCGGGACGTCAAACCGGATTCCTGCACAAACGCATCCAACCATGTGATTATCTGCGGCATGGGCCTCAACGGCAGAAACCTCGTCCGTGTACTCAAAGATACCGCGATTAATTATGTGATTATCGATCTTAATTTTTCGAAAATAAAAAATGCGAAAAGCAAGGGCGATAAAAATACTATCTGGGGCGACGCGTCCAACGTGGAAATCTTGAGGCGCGCGAATGTCGGGGCCGCGCGCGTCATGGTGATTGCCATTTCCGATCGATTTCTAACCAAGAGCTGCCTGTCCAATGCCAGGGCCATCAATCCGAATCTGCATGTCATAGTCCGCACAAAATATCTCTCTGATATCGAGGATTTGCTGGCGCTGGGGGCCAACGACGTTATCCCCGAAGAATTTGAAACGTCCATCCAAATCTTCAGCCGGGTTTTAAAAATGTTTCACATTCCCAACAGCATCATTTTGACGCAGGGGAATATCATCCGCAATAAATCTTACGGCGTTTTCCGGGAAGTCCGTTATACGCAGGAAGCCTTCGATCAAATCAGTCAGATTCTGGCGCAGGGCACCATTGAAACCTATTATATTGCCGCAGGAAATCCGAATATCGGGAAAAGCATCAGGGACGTCAATCTGAAAGCGGAATCGGGCGCGATGATCATCAACATCATTCGCCATGACCAGACCATTACCCACCCGCCCGGCGACTTTGTTCTGGAAGCCGCCGATCAGTTGATCCTCTTCGGCAGTCACAGCGCGATTGATACGGCGCTCAATATACTCGATGGAAACAATAATGACGACGCATCAGCATAACCATCATCATAAAGAAGAATCCTGGGGCAAGCGCCTGGTTGCTTCCATGATCATGAATCTGATCATTCCGGCGGTGCAGATTTATGGCGGTATCCTGTCGGGCAGTATGGCGCTGATCAGCGACGCGCTGCATAATTTAAGCGACTTCATAACGCTTGTCATCAACTACGCGGCATTGATTATTGGAAAACGTGGGCCGACATTGAAACATACCTTCGGCTACAAACGCGTGGAAATTTTTGCCACATTACTCAGCGTTGCTCTTTTATATGGCGCAGCTTTCTATATTGCGGTTGAGGCGTGGCAGAGATTTCGTGAGCCGCAGCACATTGCCGGCCAAATGGTGATCTGGATTGCCTTGTTTGGTTTTGTCGGTAACGTGCTCTCTGCCCTGCTGTTGCATGCCGGCTCGAAAGTCAATTTGAATATGAAAAGCGCTTTTTTACACATGTTGGCCGACGCGGCGACATCCCTGGGCGTGGTAGCGCTCGGCATTCTATGGATATTTAAACCCTGGTACTGGCTCGATCCCCTGTTTTCCTGGTTCATTGTCGCCATAATCTTATATAGCGGCTGGGGCCTCATCAAGGACAGTTTTCTGATTTTGATGAATGCGACACCGCCGGGCATTGATTTGGAAGCAATTCAGAAAACACTGGAATCGATTGACGGCATCAGGGAAATTCATGACCTGCACGTATGGAATCCATCGGCAGAAAGCATTGCGCTGGCTGTGCATATTACCGTGCCCGATCAAATGCTCGGCAAAGTGGATGAACTGGCGGGTGAAGTCAGGACGGTACTTGCCGCCAAATTTAAAATTGATCATCCGACTTTGCAGTTTGAAAGCAACAGCTGCAATCACGGACAGCTTCTTTGCTGCACGCCGGATAACGGACATAGAGATCACGAGCATGAGTAGGATGACAAACAGCACCTCATGGTCCGGAAGCTACTTCTATCTCGACACAACATGTTGAAATAAAATCTCCTGAAACCCATAATGGGCTTGACAGCCAAAGTCTCCATCCTGTATGTTTTAACAGTAACCACAGGACTTGAGACCTTTGAAAAACTCCCTTTATCTGATAGGGGTAGGGACGACACATTGGTTTGCATCGCCCCTCCCTCCGAACCGGACTGGCGGATCTCCCGCATCCGGCTCTCCAGTCGGTGGTTTTACCTCATTGAGGACTGGAGTAATTTCATATGGGCGTCCACAAGAC
>JAUYFM010000055.1 GCA_030690945.1 Smithellaceae bacterium
GTCTTGTGGACGCCCATATGAAATTACTCCAGTCCTCAATGAGGTAAAACCACCGACTGGAGAGCCGGATGCGGGAGATCCGCCAGTCCGGTTCGGAGGGAGGGGCGATGCAAACCAATGTGTCGTCCCTACCCCTATCAAATTTGTTGGCTTTATGTGGTTGTGCAAAGGTCTCAAACTGTCAACCGTCAGCATTACAGGCCTTGCAGACTAAATGTTCCACCTTCTCGCAAGATTGCCTGAATTATCTGTGCTCCCCTGTTATTATTTCGGTTTTCCTGTCAGGGGTTTTAGTTTTTCATAATCTGCGGCATTAAACCTCTTCACTGCTTCATCGTCTCGTATAACAGCCGGATCAAATAAAATTCGTTCCAAAATGTCGGGTTCCGAATATCCCAGGGTGGCATATTGCCTTCCCAGGGCATTATTGACGAGATCCTGGTAGCTGGCACTGGTCCAGTTTATGAGGCCCTGCTTCTGGATTTCCTCTTCGTCTGCGTATGCCTCGTGTGCATCCGTTACTTCTTTGGCAAATTGTTCACCATAAGCTTTCGTGAGCAAATAGCTCCATAAAATGTGCCGATAGGCATCTTCCGGAAATTTCGGGTTTTGCTGGGTAGCAAGCAGAGCGGTAGCCTCGGCTTTATCGCGAATTTTTATGAGCAGCGGCGCCTTCACGGGATTACGGGCAATGACGGCTATGTCTACCGGGTTCGGTTTCTTGCCCGTCATCTGGGAAACGATTTTTTCCAAATCACTTTTGTCCATGACAAGCCGGTATTCCTCACCTTTGTTCTCTACCGATAATCTTGCAGTACAGAGTTTCCCCTGGAGTTCAAATTTCGTGGTAGCCGAGAAAGACAGAGGCATCTTCGTAACACCAAGCGTCGTAAACTGCTGGATCTCTTCCTTCAGAGCATGGAGTCGCGCACGGATACCGGCCATTCCCAACCCGTCAAAATTGATCATGGTTTCAAAATTAGCACCCTCTATATAATTTGCCGCCCCGGGCAGATCCGCACCCTGTGCCTTCGCTTTCTCTTTCACGCTCAATCCTCCGGCACTCAAAAGGAAGGTGCGACGGGAAAAATTTTCCAGACTGACCGTCATCTCACCAATGTTCAGGGAAATGTCTTCAGCCACTTTGATAGCTTCATTCCGCACCAGACGGGCATCCATTGAAACATCCGTCCATTTCACCGCGTTCCAGGCACTCCATCTGACGCTGCCAAAACTCGGCCGGGTATATTCAAGATTGGGAATCTTGACATTCTCCGTCACATAATCAAGCAGCTTGTCAGATACTTTTGCTAAAATTAAGCCGGATGCGAAATAGAGCCCGACCACCAATATCAATATAAAACTCATTAAAATGATGGCCAGTTTTTTCACGCGCAGAACTCCTCTCATGTTTATAATAGCTTCTGGATGGAAGTAAGTTACCACAAAGCGGACCAGATGTCTGTGGCTATTTATTGCTACAGGAACCACAAGTAATTGATGATATTGTTGCAGTAATTGTGATAGAGGGTTAGACCATAATCCAGGGAGGTCTCGCATCATGAAGAAGATATTGGGTGTAGTGCTTGCCGCGATCATCATCGTCATGCCGGGGTGGGCGAAAGCAGCCGACGCTGACTTGCCCGTTCCCATTCAGGAGTACAAGAATATCCGCTACTACAGTATGGGCGTGAGCACGGAGGAACGCCGGACGCTGCCGCAGCTCTACCCGCTGAAGTTGATATTCGCAACCGATCAGGGGCACATGCTTTGCGACGCTGATGTGACGGTGAGCGCGGGCGGGAAAACCGTCTTCCGCGGCCGCGCCGAAAACGGGCCGTGGCTGATCATCGATCTGCCGCCCGGCGGCTATGATATTGAGGCCGTTCTGGACGGCAAGACGCGGACTGCAAAAGGCGTGGTGATCACGGCAGGGAAGAAGCGGACGATCAACCTGAGGTGGAAGACCACGGAAGTGAGAATGGGGCTGAAGGATAATCCGGAGAAATAATACTTCTTATTCCTGCCCGGCAATTTCCAGAATTTTATCTACGTTAAAAATGCGTTTTTCCTTGCGCTCCAGGCAGAAAGCAGTGAGCCCCAGGTAGGGGTATCCTTTGTATTCCATATCACCCATATAAAGGGGACGCACGGTCCTGCTCGATTTTTCATCCTGCCCCTTGAGGTAAACAATTTCGATATCTTTCTTTTCGAGAATCGCCGTTTCGATCATTTTCATTTTGTCTTCGCGGCTGAACGTTTTAGCGGATTGCGCGTATTGAATGCCCGTGAGGAATTTTACCACCTGCCAGTCCATCAAAATATGACTTTTCTTCAGCGGTTGTTTGAGGACAATGCCGTTAAGCGTGGTGCAGCGCGAGAGAGCCACATACATCTGACCGTGGGCAAACGTGCCGCGCCCTACATCGATCACCACATTTTCAAATGTTTTTCCCTGGCTTTTGTGAATGGTGACCGCAAAGGCCAGACGAACCGGATATTGCGTAAACGATCCGACTTCCTCCGAGTGCAGCTCGTCGTTTTTCAGAAAAAAACGGTAAATTTTCCAGGTGTAGGGTGTAATGCGCGCCGTATCGCCGTTGTCCAGTTCGGCCACAATCACCTCCTCGCCGTCATCGTCTTGTTCAAACTTTTTGATTTTGCCGATGGTGCCGTTGATCCACTGGCCGAGGGAGTCATTATTGAGCAGCATGATCTGCGCGTTTTTTTTCAGTTTCAAATCCACGGCCGTCGGCCAATATTCCTTGCCGAAATCGCCTTCGATCCGGCCTGCGGCTTTCCAGACCGAGCCTCGCAGTTCGGCCAGACGTTTTTCGTTGATGGTGTCGGCCAGATCATTGGTGCTGGTCAGCGATATGTAGAAAGTGTTGGGTGGCGCTTCAAACTGGGGATCGCAGCGTTTATTAAATTGCGCCAGATCGTCATCCGTTACGGAACGGTTGCGGATCGTGTTGAGCAGACGGACAAATTCATCATCTTTCTGGCGATAGACTTTTTCCAGTTCGACATATTCAATATTCAATTGGTCAAAAACTTTTGCACTGAAAAAATAGGGCGTCGGGTAGTGGCTTTTGAAGATATCGCGCTCCGCAGACGTGACCACCGGTGGCAGTTGATACAGATCGCCGATGAAAATCATCTGAACGCCGCCGAAGGGCTGCTTTTCATCCGGGCCGTTGAGCCGCAGGAATTTGTCGATGCAGTCGAGCAGATCGGCGCGCACCATCGACACTTCATCAATGATGATCGCAGTTAGTTTCTTATAAAGGGTCGGTTTATCTTTTTCCGCCTTCTTTTTTCTTTTGATAGACGCTGGCGTTACATTTGGCTTGAAATGAAAAAAAGAATGGATTGTCTGACCTTCGACATTGACAGCCGCCACGCCCGTCGGCGCCAGAATAACCACTTTCTTTTTGGTGTGATCGCGGAAATACTTGAGCAGCGTGGACTTCCCCGTGCCCGCCCGCCCGGTGACCAGGATGTTTCTTTGCGTCTCCTCCATGAGCGCAATCGCGTGCTGGAATTCGGAATTGAAATCGATTTCGACCGGTTTGGATTTTTGAGTCATGAAATTTTCCTGTATGGCATATCTATTCATAACCACAGTTCGTCCCGGTATTCAATGATGATTATTTGATTTCAGGTAAAGATTAGTGTAAAAACCAAAGACCAAAAGGAGGCCAATATGTTTTTGAAAGCGGTTTTTCCCGGAAAATACATTCAGGGCGAGGGGGTTTTGAACCAACTGGCCCATTGGGTCCATTGGTTTGGTGAAAAAGGATTGATCCTGGCGTCGCCTTCGTCGCAAGAAAGAATCCTTGCTCCCTATGCCGGTGATTTAAAGGCCAATTCAATATCCATCGAGCTTTTTCAGGGAGAGTGCTGTGAAAACGAAGTGAACCGTGTGTCCGGCATCATCAGTCGTGAGCAAGTGGACATTCTCGTCGGTATGGGTGGCGGTAAAACCATTGACACGGCAAAAATCGCCGCCGACCGGACCGGCATCCCGGTGATCATTGTTCCCACCATTGCCTCGACTGATGCGCCATGCAGCGGCTGTGCCGTTCTTTATTCGGAGGAAGGCGCTTTCGATTCAGTTTTTTATCAGAAAATGAACCCGCAGGTGGTGCTGGTGGACACGACGGTTATCGCCAATGCCCCGGCGCGTTTTCTGATTTCCGGAATGGGTGATGCGCTGGCGACCTGGTTTGAAGCCAGGTCCTGCGACCGCACCCAATCGTTAAACGCGTGCGGAGGATACAGCACTTTAATGGCGCTCAATCTTGCCAAACTCTGCCATGACACCCTGTTTGCGTATGGCACTGCCGCTAAAATTGCCGTCGAAAAGCATATCGTCACACCAGCCCTGAACCACATTATCGAGGCCAACATTCTTTTGAGCGGCATTGGATTCGAAAGCTCGGGATTGGCGGCAGCCCATTCCATTCATAACGGGTTGACCGCGCTTCCGGAAACCCATGCGTTCTACCATGGCGAAAAAGTTGCCTTTGGCGTTTTGACAGGTCTTGCGCTTGCGGATGCTTCGCCTCAGGAAACCAATACGGTCTATGCGTTTTGCGAGGAGATCGGCTTACCGACAACACTTGCTGATATTGGTCTTGTAAACGCCGATCGGGAAAAACTGATGAAGGCGGCCGAGAAGGCCTGCGCGCCCGAGGAAGGCATCCATCATGAAGCGGGGAAAATCACACCTGAAAAAGTCCTCAGTGCGATGCTTGCCGCAAGCGCCATGGGTGAGAGAAGAAAAAAACTTACAACATGAGGAGGGAACATGAAAAAAGTATTGATGACAGCGTTGGTTGCTTTTTTGTGCATGGGTGTATTTTGCTTATCTGCTTTTGCGCAGACGCAAGCGCCGGCAAATGTTGCGGCTCAGGATCTGCTGATTAAAAGCGAAGTGGAAACTGCGATCAGCCTGCTTCAGGCCATCCAGATCAGGCATCAACGGGGGGAAATGACCCTGGAGAAAGCCAAGCAGCTTGGCGCCGGCCTGCTCCGGGAATTGCGGTACGGTACGGATGGATATTTCTGGGCCGATACAACAGAAGGCATCAATGTGGTTCTATATGGCCGCAAGGATGTGGAGGGCAGAAACCGGATCAAGGACAAGGACGCCAAAGGCGTTTTCTATGTGAAGGAATTCCTGGCCAAAGGGAAAGCCGGGGGCGGGTATGTTGAATACCAGTTTACGAAGAAGGGACAAACCACCGCGCAACCTAAGAGATCCTATGTTCTGCCGTTTGAACCATTCGGCTGGGTTGTTGGTACCGGATACTATCGTTGAAACAGCCAAAGGGTGACAAGGGGTTCAACTAGGATAGCCCATCTTTTCGAGATGTTACGCGCGGTAGCTTCCGATGCCCGTAAAAAATATTTCTTGTGAAATCGGACAATTAGATATAATCACAAACAATATTTTAACATGAACGGAAAACAAGGTTAAATCATGAACACAAAAATGACAACATTCAGCGAATCGGACATCGACAAAAGAATATTGAAAGCCATAGGTGAGATGGGATTTGAAACCCCGATGGCTGTGCAGCAACAGGTCATTCCCTTTTTGCTTAAGCAGACCAGAGATTTAGTTGCCCTGGCCCATACCGGAACCGGTAAGACCGCGGCCTTCGGTATCCCGATTATTCAACAAATCAACATGGCTTCCAAACAAACACAGGCGCTGATTCTGGCCCCCACGCGAGAGCTTTGCCTCCAGATCACAGACGATTTGGCCAATATGGCAAAGTATATCGACAATCTCAATATCGTGCCGATTTACGGCGGGGCCAATATTGTTACTCAGATTCGTCAGGTGGCCTCCGGCGCGCAGATTGTTGTGGCCACACCGGGCCGGATGCTGGACATGCTCAATCGGAAAAAAGTGAATGTTTCCGCCATCAAATGGCTGGTACTCGATGAAGCGGACGAAATGCTCAATATGGGTTTTAAGGAAGAACTCAATGGGGTGCTGGCCTCCACACCCGAGGATAAAAGGGTGCTGCTTTTTTCCGCCACCATGCCGCGCGGGATTGAAGCTATTGCGCACAGTTACATGAAAAAGCCGATGGAAATCACCGTTGGTACCCGCAACACCGGCGCAGAAAACGTTGCTCATCAATATTACGTCGTGCATGCCAAAGACCGGTATCTGGCGCTCAAGCGCATTGCCGATTTTTACCCCGACATT
The DNA here is from genome assembly GCA_030690945.1 of Smithellaceae bacterium. Classification (GTDB taxonomy): domain Bacteria; phylum Desulfobacterota; class Syntrophia; order Syntrophales; family Smithellaceae; genus UBA8904. Next base: position 6,230 of record JAUYFM010000055.1, read on the forward strand.
TACGCGATTATTTTCTGCCGCACGCGCACCGAGACGCAGGAAGTCGCCGATATGCTCATGAAAGACGGATATAATGCCGACGCGCTGCATGGCGATCTGTCGCAGGTGCAGCGCGATTCCGTTATGAACCGTTTTCGATCCCGCAATCTGCAAATGCTGGTGGCCACCGGTGTTGCCGCCCGCGGGATCGATGTGGTTGATCTGACCCACATCATCAATTATAATTTGCCCGACGATATTGAAGACTACACCCATCGCAGCGGCCGTACCGGTCGTGCGGGCAAATCGGGCATTTCGATCGTCATCGTCAACATCAAGGAAGTGTTTCGCATAGGCCAGATCGAAAAGCAGATCAGCAAGAAATTTTCGCAGGTCAAAGTTCCCACAGGCCCCGAAGTCTGCGAAAAGCAATTGCTGCATCTGGTGGAAAAGCTTAAATCTACGGAAATTCAGCACGCGGATATCGACCCGTTTCTGCCCGCCGCACTAGCAAGGCTTAAAGATTTAAGCAAGGAAGATATTATCGCGCGATTTATTTCGGCGGAGTTCAACCGCTTTCTGAGTTACTACCGCGACGCCGCCGACATCAATGTATCGCAGAAAAAAGAAATGAAGGCCATGCCTTCCCGCACAGCGTCCAAGTCCGTGCCGGGCGGCCTGACGCGCCTTTCGGTTAACCTGGGGAAGATGGAAAAATTCAACGCCAAAAAACTCCAGGCTTATTTGCTGGAGGCGGCCAATATCGCCAAACTGCACGTTGCCAATGTGGACGTGCAGTTGTGTAATTCCTACTTTGAAGTGGAATCGCAGTTTGCCGAAGTGCTGATTGCCCGGTTTGGCAAGGAAAAATACGCCCAGCGGCGCGTAAAAATAGATTTTGCTGAAAGAGGCGGGCGCGGCGATTATCCCGGCAAGCGCTACGCCGGCGGCGCCAAAACCCGCGAATCCTTCTTTTTCAACAAGCGCAAGAAGCCCGCCAAGAGATATTAGCGGACCATTCCTTGGATGCTTGAATCCCTTGCGGTCTTCCCCCTTTCCTAAAAGGGGGATAACCTGAAGGTTACACGTTTAGGGGGGATTTTTCTGGAGATTCACCTACATAAAATATCCCCTACCCCACTCCCCAAAAGGGAACACGCGGACACGCGATAGAGGTATTCCTTCGGGTACGCGGAGGGCTTTATTGTCCGCCTGGAAGTGATGAATGTATAGATTGATGGCGGATTCAGCTTGGGCGATCTGCCAGTCCTGCAGTTTTGGATCATTTTTCAGATCATCAATAAACAGTTGTATTTTCAAGTTCAAAGGTTTATCCTGCAAGGCATTGGAAAACCGAATGAATTTGCTGGCCCAGTTGGCGAAAAACGGAACCTGATTTTCTGGCGCCAGTTTCCGTTCGGCAATGAATTTCTGAAACTCTTGCAGAGACTGATACATTTAGCCCTCCCTTTGACGAAATTCAGCATTTTCCGGTAATAAAGAATGTTTAAATCAGTAATAATAAATCATGATTTGATTCCCAATAATTATTTATGTAAAGTTTTTCATCCCCAAGAAGTTTTTGCACCATTTATCAGGAGTAGAAGTAGTATGTAGATTAATTGTTATCTGCTATACGTACCAAACTGACGTTTGACAGATAAATAGATATTAGTCATCATCTATCTGTTTTTCTTATTGAATTAAGAAAAGGAGGTAGAGATGACCAGTATAGAGAGTACAGTACAGGAGACGGATTTATCTTTAGA
>JAUYFM010000056.1 GCA_030690945.1 Smithellaceae bacterium
TCAGTTGATCTACCACTGTCTCGGCCTGTCGGGCAATCCGCTTGGCCGTCGCACCTATACTGTAAAATGAGTAGTGACGATAACCGACCAGAAAGGGCCACTGCGCCTTACTTTATAAAAGAAATTGGCGAACTTGGGTTAAGAAAAATCTGTTGAAAGATTTCTGATTCTTCCCCAGTAAAACCCCTTGAAGAAAAGGCTTGATTTCAAACAGCAAGAAAAGCGGAAGCGTCGAAGACTATCAAGGATGCGTGGAGATTTTCGTGGTCCCGGAGCTCCTCCCGGACTTTCAGAAATTCGTCATAAGGCAGAAGGAAAATTACTTTTAAGCATTTGATATAGACAATGGTACGGCTACAAGCTCTCCCGTAGCTTCGTTGATTATGGAAATCTGGCCTCGGTCCTCTTTTTGCAGTTGCTCATTAGCATTCAGGAGTTCAATGCCATAGACTGTTCCATCCGGGGCAATATCGACGATCAACTCGTCACTGATTTTGATGGATTCGACTTCTTTGCTTTTCCCCTGGAAACGAATATAAGCAATGTTATGGCGCGGGTCATAACTTAATCTCATAACTTATCTCCTTTCAATGGTTTCCTTTCCATATGAGAGATATTGATCTCTATAGGAGAAGATATAATTAATCAACAATGGATATCAACACAATGGATATATCAACAAACCGAAAGGTCCCATGGTAACTGTTGATAAGCAACTGTTGCGGGCATTTCCGACGGTGGCAGTATCTCTGAATGAATTCAGTGAATAACAGACTTATCATCAAATCCCCTTCCGCCGATGCCCAAGACATCAGGTTTTTCATCTTTGATGAAAACGGCAAAGTGAGTCCAGTCCATGCTTTCGGCAAAAGCGTCTTTTACGCCGACATCAAAACCGGCGCTCTTTAAATGAGCCGCCACATAAAGCAGCCCCAGGGGAGGGACGACGATGCTCTGGTACTCCGGTTTTCTTGCCGGAGGATTAATAAGTAGAATTTTCAAGGGTTCACCGGATTCCCGTCAATCATCTGTGATGGGGGAGACTATTCGGCCGCTTGTGCAACGTGGGGCATCAGGCAATTTCCCGCTTCGCGCCATCCCATGATTCTTATCCCTTTGTGATGGTAATTTTCCTCGCCGCCATAGATCAGGGTCGGATGGAAAGCCAAATCCCCTGCCAGCGCCGCCCATTTTTCCAGGCTGGAGAAAAAATGACCTGTGATGGTCTTGCCGGACTTGATCTCAACAGGAATAATCCGCCCCTCCCGTTCGATAAGAAGATCCACTTCGATGCCATTGCTGTCACGCCAGAAATGAAGTTGCGGACGTTCGCCGCGATTGAGGAATGATTTCATCATCTCCGCAACAACAAAAGTTTCAAAGATGCTTCCCCTCAGGGGATGTGTTTCCAACTGTTCCGGCGTTTGTATGCCCAGGAGCCAGGACGCAAGACCAACATCGTAAAAATAGAGTTTGGGCGCCTTTACCAGACGCTTGCTGAAGTTCGCATGATGCGGACGGAGCTGGAACACGATATAACTGGCTTCCAGCACGGATATCCATGCTTTGGCCGTGTTGTGGGTAATGCCGCATTCTGTGGCAAGAGAGGAAAAGTTCAGCAGTTGCCCGGTGCGTCCGGCGCAGAGACGCACAAAACGCTGGAAGGTCTCCAATTCCTGCACCTTGAGGACCTGCCGGACATCACGCTCAAGATAGGCTGTCACATAAGCGCCAAACCATGCCCGGACGGCAATATCGCGATCATAGAGCGGCGGGTAACCGCCGGTGTGCAGCATTTGGTCAATATTCTGAGGTTGCTTGCCTGCCTGCGAAAGCTCGCTAAACGTAAAAGGGAGCAACTCCACAAAGGCGGTTCTTCCCGCCAGAGATTGGGTTATGTTCGACAGCAATCCAAACTGTTGCGAGCCGGTCAAAATATAAAGCCCCATTCGACCATCGGCATCGACCGCCGTCTGGAGATAGGAGAGAATATCCGGGCAACGCTGCACCTCGTCTAAAACGGCGCCGCCAGGAAAGCGCTCCAGAAACGAACGGGGGTCCTCCTTGGCGGCAAACCGGACATCCGGGTCTTCCAGCGATGCATAGGGTTTGTCGGGAAAAATGGCCTTTGCGAGCGTGGTTTTACCGGACTGACGCGGTCCGGTGATAGTAATGATAGGAAATCCTCGCAGTAGGGTACGGATGGCATCTTCGGCTTCACGGCGTATCATGAGTGATTGGATACATTGGTTTATGCAATTTGTCAAACACTTTCTCGTATTGCATATTGGATGGGAAGGATTGAAGAAAATGCTTGATTTCAAACAGCAAGAAAAGATTTAATTTTCCCAGCGATTACGATAAGGGATGACAACGCTGAATTTTTTCAAAACCACAAAGAGCAGCACGGAGGTGAATAGATGGGCGTTGGAATAATAAAAGGGGAGGCTCTCCGACTCAGTCCAGAGGAACGTGCCTACCTGGCGCGAGAACTTCTGGCCAGCCTTGATGCGATGAGTGAAGCCGACATCAATCGACTTTGGGTCGACGAAGCTATCCGCAGGGACGATGAGATTGATAAAGGTACTTCCAAAACGTATCCGGCAGAAGAGGTGCTTGCCCGCGCACGGGCTCGTCTGAAATGAGCGGGATATTCTCCATATCAAATTCCCGTATTCACTTATCTACTCGTTGCGCCCGGATGAAATCAGGCTTCTTGCCGTGGCGCACCAAAAGATGCAATAAGTAGAATTTTCATCGATCTCCCCTATCTTCATGAACGATCAGGCAGTAAATTGCCCGACCCGTATTCGAGGCGAGAAGATGTGTTCAATCCGAATTGCACTTTGGATTCATTTTTTGACTTTTTCCAACATGTAGTTATTATTGTAACTACAATGCGATTCGAATGGGACGAAAACAAGAACAGCGAGAATATTGGAAAACATGGATTGGATTTCGCCGACGCCTGGCAGGTGTTCGAGAATCCCCTGTTAGCTAAACTCGATGATCGTGAAGATTATGATGAAGATCGGTGGATAGGTGTGGGCATGATGTCCAACGGGATCGTCGTCGTCCTTGTTTTCACTGAAAGAGAGCAAGAAACGATCCGCATTATTTCCTTAAGAAAGGCAACGAAAAATGAGCGCACAAGAT